>CAZNYS010000005.1:0-105648 GCA_964577305.1 uncultured Rikenellaceae bacterium | reverse complement strand
TCCGGAGTGTGGTTTTTTCAAAAGAACACGAAGGAATCACGTGCATTTGCGAAGCGAATGCACGTAATTCCAGGTGGTACCACGGCCTTTAAGCGTAGATCTGGCATTGTCAGTGACTTGCGGGGTTTATATTTTTAGCTGTTGATGGATTCATTGACAGTTTCTTGATATCAAATTATCTATTAAGAAATTTGAATATTTCAGTGGTGAATATTAATGCTCGTTCCGTTTCAATTATTGAACAATCTACTAATCTGTTTTAATTTAATATGTCCAATTATTTAAGGGGCTAATACAGTATCAGCCCGGTTACACGGAGAATTTATATCACACTGGCAGAGATAACTGTTCCCTGAATTTCCATGTAGCCCTGGCATTATAAAAGAGTCTTTCAGCCTCAACAAAATCGAGTGTCTGTGCTGCATCAGATACCGCTTTTGCTGGTGTTTCATGAATTTCGACCATTATTCCGTCAGCCCCTGCGATTATCCCGGCAAGGGCAATTTCCCTGACAATGCTCCTGATGCCGGTCCCATGCGAAGGATCCACAATAACAGGCAGGTGCGATTTTCTTTTCAGTACAGGTACGGCATTAATATCGAACGTATTCCGGTAGGATTTTTCGAATGTTCTTATTCCCCTTTCACACAGTATGATCCTTTCGTTTCCCCCGCTGAAAATATATTCGGCAGAATAGAGTAGCTCGTCTATGGTTCCTGACAGTCCTCTTTTCAGCAGCACCGGCTTATCGAGCCGGCCCATGGCATCGAGAAGTGTAAAATTCTGTGAGTTCCGGGCACCTACCTGAAAGATATCGACATAGTCATACATATCATCTATTTGCTCGTTGTCCATCACTTCTGTTATGACCTTTATGCCCATTGAAGAACAAATCTCATGAAACGATCGCAAACCCTCCAATCCGACTCCCCTGAATGAATAGGGTGAACTCCTGGGTTTAAATACCCCACCCCTCATAATATTTATCCCGTTCTGCTTCAGGAACGAAGCAACAGTGGCGACCTGTTCAGAATTTTCAATCGAGCAAGGACCGGCGATTATTGTTATCTCTTCTCCACCTATAGCTGTACCGTTGATATTCACAATTGTAGGATCAACCTTCCATTTGCGTGACACCAGTTTCTGGTCATCCTCAACCCTGTGAACATCCGATACACCTTTCATGTTCCCTATCTTCCTGATATCCAGTTCTTCAGAACCAACTGTCACCAGGTAGGATGCCCCTCCGGTTATAACCCCTCTTGTCCTGAAGCTATATGATGCAAGGACACTTTTAACCTCTTCCTTTTCCTTTATTGTTGCATTATCCGTAAACTGAATTATCATAATCACCTCCTGATTTTTTTAATAAAATCCCTGACCTTTTCTTCAATCTCTCCTTTACCGGAAAGAGCCCTGATGAATGATGATCCTAAAATTGCACCGTCGGCGTGCATGCATGCAGTGCCAAATGACTTTGAGTCGCTTATCCCGAATCCTATAAGCAATGGCTTTCCCGTTACCTCCCGGACGCTTTTAAAGTAGCCGGCTTTAGTTTCCAGATCAGCCGATCCACCAGTTGTTGACTCAGAGGATACCATATATATGAAACCTGTACTATTTTCTGAAATTTCCCTGATCCTCTCCATTGATGTCTGTGGAGTAATAAGAAGAATATAATGAAGGTTATTTTCAACAAAACAGCTCCTGTAATGATCCCTGTATTCTTCAAGTGGCAGATCAGGTATGATCACACCGTCGACCCCGGTCTTTCTGCAGGCAGAACAAAACTCTTTCACACCAAACCGCTGAACGGGATTAAAATATCCCATCAGTACCCTGGGGATGCTCACCCGTTTTTCAGCTTCTTCAAGCTGCATGAACAGGCGTCTCAGCGTCATCCCGTTTTTCAGCGCTACCTGGCTGCTCTCCTGAATGACCTTCCCATCAGCAACAGGATCCGAGAAAGGAATCCCTATCTCCACCAGGTCGGCGCCATATTTCTCGGACGATTCCAATACTTTCAGGGTATCTTCAATTTCCGGATACCCTGCAGTAAAAAAAAGAGACAGGAGGTTTCCTCTCCTTTCTTCGAACAGTTTATCAAGTTTGTTTTCTATTTTCATTTTCATTTCATAAGCTGGTGTATATATCCATATCCTTTTCACCTCGTCCGGAAAGGTTTACTACCACAATCTCATCACTTCTGAAAGATATCTTTTCGAGAAGTGCAAGGGCATGTGCAGATTCCAGGGCAGGTATTATACCCTCTTTCCTGATAAGGGTTTTTGCAGCCCTGACAGCTTCATCGTCATTGATAACCATATATTCCGCCCTTCCAGTTATATGCAGGTGAGCATGAAGAGGTCCGACACCCGGATAATCGAGTCCGGCCGAAATTGAATAGGGTTCAATTACCTGACCGTCATCAGTCTGAAGAAGCAGTGACCTGCTTGCATGCAGAACACCGGGGGACCCACATGTTATGGATGCCGCATTCATGCCTGTACCAATTCCTTTTCCTCCACCCTCGGCAGCAATAAGTTTTACACCGGGAGTATCAATGTAATGGTAAAATGCTCCAGCTGCATTGCTGCCTCCCCCGATGCAGGCAAAGATATAATCCGGATTCTTCCTTCCTTCACAGGAAACCAGCTGGGTCTTTATCTCCTCCGAGATAATCGACTGGAATCTTGCCACCATGTCGGGGTACGGGTGTGGTCCCACCACAGATCCGATAATATAGTGAGTCGTCCGGGGGTTGCTGATCCAGTCACGCAAAGCTTCATTTGTCGCATCCTTAAGGGTCATATTACCGGATTTAACTGAGACAACCCTTGCGCCCAGCATCTTCATAGCGGCGACGTTCCTGGATTGTCTTTCCATATCGGTCTGACCCATGTATATAACGCACTCCTTCCCCCTCAAGGCACAGACAGTTGCCGTTGCCACCCCGTGCTGGCCTGCACCTGTCTCAGCAATGATCCTTTTCTTTCCGAGTCTTTCCGCCACCAGGATCTGACCTATCGTGTTATTTATCTTGTGTGAACCTGTATGGTTCAGATCTTCACGTTTAAGGTATATCCTGGCCCCGTATTTTTCCGATAACCTCTCTGCATGATAGAGTGGAGTAGGCCTCCCTGAATAATTGGAAGTAAGTCTTTCGAATTCCTCCCGAAAGGATCTGTCTCCGAGTATTTCCAGGTACCTGTCCGCCAGTTCCCTGATGTTCCGATACAGCATCTCGGGGATATAGGCTCCTCCAAATTCACCGTAGTAACCTTTTTTATCAACTTCTATTGCCATGATCAAATAATTATAATCTTCTGAACTCACTGATGAAATTTTCCAGCAACACGACATTCTTTTCCCCGGGGGAATTTTCAAACCGGCTGTTCACGTCAATCCCTGCAAATTCCGGATGGCTGATCTCTGCCAGTCTGGCTGCATCGCCGGGTCCAATGCCGCCACTCAGGATAAAGGGTATATCAAGCTCATATTCATCAAGAATTTCCCATCTGAATCTTTTACCGGTACCACCCCTGTCCTTTCCTTTATTATCAAACAGCAGGAAGCTGCATACGCCCTCATAGGATGCCAGGGTGGCAAAATCAAATTCATTACCGATCCCAAAGGCCTTTATGACCCTGAAACCCTTCGAAAGTACCTTACTGCAGAACTCAGGCGTTTCTTCACCATGAAGCTGTACATAGTCAAGCGACAGTTCCGATGCAATCCTGACAATGTTCTCTTCCCTCTCATTTACAAAGACACCCACACGTGCGGCAGAGGGCTTGAGCACAGGTATTATTCCGGCAGCATTTTGCAGTGTTACAGCCCTGGGTGAACGTGGGTAAAAGATAAATCCCATCATATCAGGATCTATGAATGAAACCTCCCTTGCGTTCAAAGGGTACTTTATGCCACAGATTTTTACCAGCTTTTTCATACTTTCCCCTCCGGTCCGGTCAGTTTCCTGAACTCCCTGATGATCTCACGGCACCTTGCAGCAGGATCTGTGCTGCGCATAAATATCTCTCCCAGGAGGAATCCGTCGAAGCCAGCATTCCTGAGCAGATGAAGGTCCCCGGAACCTGTAATTCCGCTCTCAGATATCCTGATTTTTCCTGTTGGGATCCTGTTAACCAGATCAAGCGAAACCGAGATGTTGGTAATGAAAGTTTTAAGATCCCTGTTGTTAACACCTATTATGGGGATATTCTCTGTGGTACATCCGATCTCTTCCCCTGAGTGAACCTCAAGAATAACCTCCAGTTCCAGACTTGCTGCAAGAGCGGAGAGCTTATTCACTTCATCCTTTTCAAGTAAGGCTGCAATAAGCAGGATTGCATCGGCCCCATTCGATTTTGCTTCGACCACCTGGTATTCGTCAATAATAAAATCCTTCTGCAGGATGGGACAATAATTGAGGCTCCTGGCACGTCTTAAGTCTGCAAAACTGCCGTTAAAAAACTTCGTATCTGTAAGCACGGAAAGTGCCGATGCACCTGCCTGCATATAACCCAGGGTAACTGTTCCTGCATCGGCTTCTGAATTTATCATTCCTGCCGAAGGCGACATTGTCTTATATTCCGCTATTATGCCCGGTTTGTCTTTACGGAGCAGGTATTTCGATAAAGAAACCGGTTTTGTTTCGAAATATATGCTCTTCTCAAGCAGTTTTAAAGGATAAAGTGATTTCCTTTCGGTCACCTCTTTCCTTTTATTCTCAATAATCTTATCCAGTATATTCATAGATCTTTAAAATGAAACCAGGCTCCTGAAGCATTCAAGAGCCTTCCCGCTTTCAAGCGATGTTCTTACGGTATCAAAACATTCATTCAGGCTCCTGTCAGGATGTATGACCCTGTATGCCAATCCTGCATTCGCAATAACTGTGTTCACCTGGGCAGCTGTCCCTTTCCCTTCGAGGATCCCCAGGAATATTCCGGCAGATTCCTCAACACTCTTTCCTCCTGCGAGAGCTTCGGGGCTCACGGTGCTAAAGCCAAGATCCTCAGGATCTGCTATATACTCCTCTTCACCTGTCATAATCTTCATATCACCGGTCAGTGACAGTTCGTCATACCCGTCGAGGCTGTGAACAATTGCATACTTTTTACCTGATCCCTGGTAAATGTAATTGTATATTCTTGCCAGCTCCAGGTTATAGACCCCTATTAGCTGGTTCGGAGGACTGGCAGGATTCACCATCGGCCCAAGCATATTAAAGAAAGTCTTAACCGATAGTTCCCTCCTTATCGGGGCGATGCTTTTCATCGCAGGGTTGAAGAGAGGAGCATGCAGAAAACAGATACCTGCTTTCTCAAGCTGCCTGCAGAGTGTATCCCTGTCGGTGGTAAACCTGTACCCAAAGTGCTCCAGGATATTCGATGATCCACAGGTACTTGAAACACCGTAGTTGCCATGTTTCACTACCTTTTCCCCGGTGCCTGCAACAACAAAAGAGGCCAGGGTTGAGATGTTGAATGTATCCTTACCGTCTCCTCCTGTTCCGCAAAGGTCTGTTGTTTCCATGCCACCCAGGTCGATCCTGATGCAAAGTTCCAGCAGGGCATCACGAAATCCTGACAGTTCTTCAATGGTTATGTTCCTTAACTGGAAAACCGTCAGGAAAGCAGTAACCTGCGAATTATTGTATTTTCCTTCCGCCAGGCTCACCAGGAGTTCTCTGGAATCATCCCGTGTAAGTGTCTGGTGCCTGAACAGGCTGTTTAAAATCTCCTTCATATTTTTAATAGTTTAATATCATTATAAGTGTTGATTCAACTCCAGCCACTCCTATCACTGGAGGTTGCTGAGATCCAGTTTGACAGGATTTTCGTACCAAAAGGCGTCAGAACAGATTCGGGATGAAACTGTACACCCCTGACATTCATTTCCTTATGAGACAATGACATTATCCTTCCTTCTTCATCCGATGAAGTTATCGACAGGCATCCGGGGATATCATTTCCTGAGACCACCCAGGAGTGATACCTGCCACCTTTAAACCTTGGAGGGATATCCCTGAATATATAATCGACAGGTTCCGAGACGAGAATATCGGTTGCCACACCATGAAAAACCGATTCCAGGTTTTCAAGAGTGGCTCCGAACACTTCACCGATAGCCTGCATGCCAAGGCATACCCCAAAAATTTCTTTCTTTCCTGCATAATCCTCTATTATTTTTAGTAGATCTCCTGCTTCGGAGGGTATTCCCGGGCCGGGAGAGAGTATAATGCTATCGTACCTGTCGATCATACCCTGCGTGACTCTGTCATTTCTCACCACATCCACCTTGCTCCCAGAGATCTTTTGTGCCATTTGAACAAGGTTGAAGGTGAATGAATCGTAGTTATCAATTACTATTATCTTCATTTTTCTGCCTATATATCGGTTGCTTTATCAACAGCCTTTTCCAGTGCAGCAAGCTTATTATATACTTCCTCAAGCTCTTTTTTTTCTTCGGATCGTTCCACGATCCCGGCACCTGCCTGGTAATAAAGAACATTGTTCCTGCTCATGAATGACCGGATCGTTATAGCGAGGTTAGCTCCCCCGGCAACTCCTATCATACCTATGCAACCCCCGTAGAAACCCCTGGCTGTCGGCTCATAATTGTCAATCAGCTCCATCGCCCTGAATTTTGGCGCTCCGGAGAGAGTCCCTGCCGGGAAAGTATCACCTATTACCTTGAGGTCGCTTACACCGGGATCAATCTTGCCTGTAACCTTTGACACTATATGTATCACATGTGAATAGAAATGTATTTCCCTGAAGGATTCGACCTTTACCTCACTCGAGCTCCGGCTCAGGTCATTCCTTGCCAGGTCGACAAGCATTACATGCTCAGCATTTTCTTTCGGATCCTCGGAAAGACGTACTGATAGCTCCTTATCCTTTTCATCATCACCGGTTCTGCCGAATGTTCCTGCAATAGGATTAATACTGGCAATACCATCTTTAATAATTATCTGTGACTCTGGTGATGAGCCAAATATCCTGAAGCTGCCATAGTCAAAATAGAACAGATACGGGGAGGGATTAAGTGACCTGAGGCACCTGTATACATTGAACTCATCACCCCAGAACCTCCTTCTGAAACTCCTCGAGAGAACCAGCTGGAACACATCCCCCCTCCTACAATGGTCTTTCGCCTTGCTTACCAGGTCCATGTATTGCTGGTCGGACATATTAGATTCCACCTCCCCGTATGATGAGAACCGGTACTGACCCAATCGCTTATCCCTTAAATTCACCATCAGTTTTTCCAGTCCGCTCTCCTCACCCCCTGGCTGGTTTTCAATGATGGTTATCTCGTCATTCATATGGTTAAATGCAATGACAAACCTGTGAAGATCAAACCTCAGGTCAGGATATTCATTTTCGATCCTCTTCTTAAGGTCCAGGGTCTCAAAATATGTGAGTGCTCCGTATCCCAGGTAACCGAAGAAACTGTTAAAGGAGCTGGTGTCACCTTCAAACATGAAACCTCTGAAGAATTTATCTATAAATCCAGGAATTTCATTTTTTGCCCTGGCCGTAATATTTTCCCTTTTCCTTCCCCATTTCATTTTTACATCAAATCCATTTACCGAAATACCTGCAACGGGATCAAGGCCAATGTATGAGAAACAGTTCTCCAGGTGATGAAAATCGGTGCTCTCCAGCAGGACTGATCCCGGGTAGATATCCCTCAGTTTAAGGTAGATACTTACCGGGGTCAGGGTATCGGCCATCTGGCCTGCATAATTTGTTCTGATAGTGTACATATCACAATTATTTTATTATAAATGCCTGTAAAAACATGAGGCCCCCCGTGAAAACGAGAGGCCTCATGTTATATAAAAAGGTATACTTCCCTACTTCACGACTTGTTCGTAAAACAGGAAAGCCACCAGTTCATATTCATTGATATCATAATATCCTTGTTGTTTGACAGAGCAAAAGTAAGAATATATTTAAAAAAACAAAACTGCCACAGGAAATATATTGAATTTTTTCCCCAAATTTCCCCGAAACATATTGAGTGTAAGTCTTCAGACTATTCTGACTTGGATTGGTAAAAGGTTTAGATACAGTATGGAAGTTTTAATACATACTTCTAATTCAAGATGTGTCATAAATAATTTGTCTTTCCAGATAACAGGGATCAAATCAATATTTCATTAATTAGCTATATAAACTTTAAATTGACCTGAGAATTATTATTTTCGGATTCAATTAATCAAATGATCCTGTTGGCGTTTATGAGCAAGAACAATTCCATTGAATTACGCAGGGCGATCGGCCTTCCTCAGGCAATTGCACTGGTAGTTGGTATAATTATCGGTTCTTCCATCTTTGTACAACCATCTTCTGTTACAGGCTTGGTTCCTTCAGTTCCTGGGGTAATAATCGTCTGGTCTGCTGCCGGGATATTAACACTTTTCGGGGCGCTGATATGTGCTGAATTTGCCACCCTATTTAAGGAGTCTGGTGGAGTTTATGTATATCTGAAGGAGGCTTTCTCTCCTTTGCTTGGCTTTCTGTGGGGATGGGCAATGTTCTGGATAATGCATACCGGAATAATAGCTGCTATTGCAGTAATATTCGCCCGCTATGTTGCTTATTTCTTTCCTATAAATGATATGGAAATCAAATTTGTGGCAATAGTATGTATATGGATGCTATCGGCAGTTAATTTCTTAGGTGTCAGGCAGGGAAGTGCCCTTCAGTATTTTTCTACAATATTAAAGATATCCTCAATTTTGTTATTGATCATCATCGGATTTGCATTCGGCTCGCAAGTGCCGGAACATTTCGCTGGACCTGATATCCTGACCGAAAGAATTAGTTTAAAGAATTTCCTCGGTGCTATGATAGCAGGTTTATTTGCATTCGGTGGATGGCATATGGTAACCTATAGTTCAGGTGAAACCAGGGAACCCCAAAAAACAATCCCAAGGGCGTTGATTATAGGAACCTTAATAGTTACAGCCTGCTATATTGCCATGAATACTTTATACATGTATTTGTTGCCAGTGGAAAAAGTTGCCTCCTCAACAAGGATTGCAGCTGATGCAGCTGAGGTAATATTCGGATTTAGCGGAGGGGGATTGATGGCGGGCCTGGTTATCCTTTCAACCTTCAGTGCAGTAAATGGTGTAATTCTTGCCGGCCCGAGAGTCTATTATGCCATGACAAGGGACGGCCTGTTATTCAAATGGATGGGATCAATTCATCACCGCTTTAAGACCCCTTTCAGGGCAATTATCCTTCAGGCCTTATGGGCCTCAATACTTATTCTTACCGGCACTTACAGGGAGCTTTTTACAAGGGTGGTTTATACTGAATGGTTATTTTTCGGGTTCATGGCAATCGGACTGATCATAATAAGAAAGAGGCCAGGGATAAACCCTGGATTTAAGGTAAAAGGGAATAAAGTGATTCCGTTACTATTCTCATTGTTTTCTTTTATAATTGTCATAAACCAGATACTTTTAGAACCTAAAGATAGCATTTCAGGCCTTCTGCTGGTGCTCGCAGGTATACCGGTCTATTATATATGGTTAAAAATACAAACTTTAAAAAACCGAGATAATGCCAATTATTGATATTCATAATCACTTCTACCCGATGGAGTATGTCGAAGCGATTAAAGCCGGTCCCAGTGCATACAGGGTAACTTACGATGCTGATAATAATCCGGTGTTACATTCACCAGGGGATTATAATATTCTCGTACCGGGCCACAGATCAATCGATGTCAGGAAAACGGTTCTTGATAAAATGAAAGTCAACAAACAATTAATATCCTTCACATGCCCCGGCACCCTTATTGAATCATCGAAACGATCCGCTGAATTGAGCAGGTTGGTGAATGATAATCTTGCCAGCATCCAGGATGATCATGGCGATTACTTTCCCTGTATGGGCACACTCCCATTAAATGACCCCGGTTCATGTGTGACTGAACTCAAACGTGTGATTTCTGAATTGAAACTGAAAGGAGTGGCATTATACAGCAATGCAAATGGAGTTTCCCTGAGTGACAGAAGGTTCTGGACAATGTATGAAAAGGCAAATGAACTTGAAGTTGTGTTCTTTATTCATCCGACTTTTCCAATTGGCGTGGAGGTGATGGAAGAATTCATGTTAATGCCACTGGTTGGATTCCTTGCCGATACCACACTTGCTGCAGCCCATCTGGTTTTCAGCGGGGTGACGGAAAGATTCCCCAGAATAAAATGGGTATTAGGCCACCTGGGAGGAGCAGTTCCATACCTGGCTGAACGGTTTGACAGAGGGTACGAAGCATTCCCCCAAAACAGAAAAAATATTAACAGACCCCCCAGCGAATACCTTAAGGATTTCTATTACGATACCGTTAATTTTGATCTGAATGCTCTTAAACTGGCTCTTGATTTTGCAGGCGCTGATCATCTTCTTGCAGGTAGCGATTATCCGCACCAGATCGGCAGCATTAGTAAGATGATATCAAGTATTAATCAGTTAGATATCCCGGATAAACAGAAAGAAGGAATCCTTGGGAAAAATGCTGAACAACTCTTCAGGCTCTGACAGGGGGGAAAGGAATTATGAACCTCAGGTTGAGCAGGAGATGAACTGATTAGCTTTTTCCCTGCTTATAATTTAAAAATAAATAATTATATATTTAAATCTGCTTAAATTCATCTACTTTGTAGACACGTCAGACCCTCTTAGACACTTTTAAGTATTTTTGATTGTGTAAAACAGGAGGTAAAAATGAATATATTGAAAAATATAAATCTATCCAAATAGAAAATTCTATACCTGAGGCCAACATTGCGTCAAACCTTGCAAGAATTTATTCTGAGGCAGGTAATCTTGATAAAGCAGAGGAATATTATCGTAAAGCTCTCACATTAGAACCTGAAAAGCCAGGCAGGTATAGTAGACTGGCTTATTTCCTGATCGATAATGAAAGGAATATCGATGAAGGAATGGAGCTTATAAATAGGGCTCTTGAAAGCCAACCTGATAATTACATTTATCTTGACACCAAAGGCTGGGGATTATTCAAGCAGGGCAAATATATAGAAGCACTTAAATTCCTTGTGAAAGCTGATTCTTTAAAACCTATATATTTCTACGAATTAGATCTCCACCTAGAAGAAGCAAAAAAGGCTGTTGCTAACCCCAAAAGCGAACATTAAATGCAACAACTAACATATTTTAAATACAAGAGTCACCTGTAACCTGACAGGTGATTTTTATTTACTAAAATCCTGCTATCATGGATAGAGGATATACAAGTCTCAGTTGTCCGTCCGTCCGTTTACTATAGGTATTGGACAGGTGGACATTATACTTAGTTCCATGTAAGGGTTCCTCTTATGATATAATATCACAAAAACCACTGAAAAGGGGGGCTGAATGCCACCTGTCTTAATTGATGGGTGGCTTTTTATTTGACTTTGATAATTGCTTGATTTATATTTACATATCCAATCCAACATAAAATGCCTGAAAAACCTCATAACTTCTGGCAGGAACTGAAAAGGCGAAAAGTCTTCCGTGTAATAGCAATGTACGCGGCAGCTGCCTATGTGATCATTGAGCTCAGTAACAACATTGTTGAGCCGTTGAATCTGCCCGACTGGACTCCAACTATGATTATTGTGTTGCTGATAATTGGATTTCCGTTTGCAGTAATCTTCAGCTGGATATTTGATGTCACACCAAAGGGTATCCAGAAAACAAAGCCGGCGAAGGTTAACAGGGAGAAAGAAGCAGTTTCAAAACCAGCTCAAAGGAAACTGAAGGTAAGTGACATCATTATAGCTGTTTTGCTAATTGCAGTAATTATTCTTGTCTATCCAAAAATATTCAAGCGTGATAATTTGGAGCAACTCAGGTCGAAAGGTAAAATTTCGATTGCTGTAATGCCATTTCAGAATATGACTAATGATACAACCTGGAATGTCTGGCAGGAGGGTATTCAAAATGAATTAATAACATCTTTAACAAACTCTGAAGAATTGAAAGTCAGGCAAACAGAAACAATAAACAATCTTCTACAGGGCAAAGATCTTGTTAATTATGCTTCAATCACACCTTCTATAGCCAGTAATATCTCACAGAAACTTGAAGCAAATATTTTTATTTACGGCACTATTAAACAGGCAGGTGGAACAATTCGTGTAAATGCTCAATTAGTTGATTCAAAGACAGAGGAGATTTTTAAATCTTTTGAAATTAACGGACAAGCCAGGGAAGAGATGATCTTTCAGGTAATTGATTCCCTTAAAAGAGAGGTTAGGGATTTTCTTATAATAAATAAATTAGTAAGCGAGTTGCCTGTTGAATTCAGGAATTATTCCGTTTCAAATAATCCTGGAGCATACAGGTATTTTATTTATGGTAATCAAGCTTTCCACGAAAGGAATTATCCGACAGCGAGGAACTGGTACCAGCAAGCATTGGAAGCAGACTCAAATTTTACCGCTGCTGAAGGGTGGATTGCAATCTCATATGGAAACCAGGGATTATATGAAGAGGCAAAAAAGTGGTGCCTGCGGATTTACAGGAAAAGAGATTTGATGCCGATTCGTCTGAAGATTATGACAGATTGGTTATATGCCAATTATTTTGAAACGACCGAAGAAGAGATCAAGCACATTAAACAGGCACTTAAGATTGATGAACAATCACCGATGTACCAATATATCCTGGGTTATTGCTACAATAAATTAGATCAATATGATAAAGCAATCCCTGAATTTGAAAAAACTATTGAACTTTATGATAAAGTAGGCGTTAAACCTCCATGGATTTATAGCTATACCGAGCTTGGAATAGCATATCATGAAACCGGAGAGTACAGAAGAGAAAAGAAACTATACAAAAGAGCAGAAAAGGATTTCCCCGGTGATCCTCTTCTTCTTAACAGGCAGACTATCCTGGCATTGAGCACAGGAAAAACCAGGGCAGCAGATGAATATATTGAGAAATATATTTCTGCCCTTAAAGAAAATTCGGCATCTGATGCAGATATAGCTTCAGACCTGGGGAGCGTATATTGGGATGCCGGACTATTTGATGAAGCGGAAGAATATTACCACCAGGCCCTCTCGCTGGAGCCTGAAAATCCATTGATAATAAATGATTTTGCATATTTACTGATAGATAATGACCTGAATATAAAGGAAGGCCTGGAACTCATTGAAAAGGCTCTGGAATTAAGCCCTGACAATTATCTCTACCTGGATACAAAAGGCTGGGGACTTTATAAGCAGGGTAAATACCAGGAAGCTCATGATATTCTGCAAAAGAGCTGGGACTTAAGAATGGGAAATGCGATTTATAACCATGAAGCATTCCTTCATCTCGAAGCAGCAAAAAAGGCTGTTGCCGATCAGAAAAGCGAATAAAAAATGGCAAGTATAATCGAAGGATACAATTACGACATCTTCATCAGCTACCGCCAGAAAGACAACAAACATGACGATTGGGTAACTGAGTTTTTCGAAGGCCGGAGGCCGAGGTAATTCCAGGTTACACGAATTAGCGCTGATTAGGACGAATTAACGCGAATGGCTCCATTAATAAACTGTGGGATTAATAGTGATTGTAAAAATCATTATTATTTATCTCAAATAGCCTCACCCTTCGACTATTAGTTACCGCTCTGACTGGCTACTTGTAGTTTTATGGCTTTATGCAATGGGTTGACTTTATTACCCGTTTAGCTCAGGGACCTTTGGCTGGTGGACCTAACCTGCATGAGTGGAAGAATATACCTAAAATCGTTAATCTAAAAGAGGGACGAGGTTATTTGGCAGCGATGCAACTTTAAACTGGCACGGAACAAAAATATTTACACAGACCAGGGGTCCCTGAGCCTGAGGACCTACACAGAGTGAAGGTCCGAAGAGTCGAAGGGTGCTGTATTTTCCAGGCCCTTTTGAGATGGTTTATCTCGACTATAATATCACAAAAACCACTGAAAAGGGGTGCTGAATGCCACCTGTCTACTAATGATGTGTGACTTGTTATTTTTTTTCGTAATTTTATTAAAATGAAATGTTAACATGGCCAGCCTAATCCCCGGTTACGAATACGACATCTTTGTAAGCTACCGCCAGAAAGACAACAAACATGATGGCTGGGTAACCAGGTTTGTTAATAACCTGAAGGGGGAACTTGAATCCACCTTCAAGGAAGAAATCAGCGTTTATTTCGACATCAATCCCCATGATGGACTCTTGGAAACACACGATGTTGATGAATCTTTGAAAGAGAAACTAAAGTGTTTGGTCTTTATTCCAATTATCTCCCGAACATATTGCGATCCCAAGTCATTTGCATGGGAGCATGAGTTTAAAGCATTTGTTGAACAGGCTTCAAAGGATCAGTTTGGATTGAAGGTAAAACTACCCAATGGTAATGTAGCAAGCAGAATACTGCCAGTTAAAATTCATGATCTTGAACCGGAAGATAAGACACTCTTAGAAACTGAGTTAGGAGGAGTTCTTCGCTGCATAGAGTTTATCTATAAGTCAGCTGGTGTAAACAGACCTTTACGGGCCAATGAGGATCACCCGCAGGACAATCTCAACAAAACATACTATCGGGATCAGATCAACAAGGTTGCTAATGCGGTTAAAGAGATTATAAGTGCCTTAAAGAAACATGATCATCAGGATGAAGAAGTTACAGGAGAATCAATTATTGTAAAGCCTGTACAAAAGAAAGATCGGAATTTGAAAGTCATAATTGGATCTATTATTCTGGTGCTATTAATTGCCCTTGGATTTTTCATTATTCCAAAACTGGTTAGATCCTCAGAGCAGCTTGAAAAGTCAATTGCGGTGTTGCCCTTTAATAACCTGAGTAATGATCCCGAACAAGAGTACTTTAGCGATGGAATGACTGAAGACATATTGAATCATCTCTCAAAGATTGCAGATTTGAATGTTAAGTCCAGAACATCTACCCTTCAGTACAAGGGAAGTACAAAAACCATCCCGGAGATAGGCGATGAATTAAGTGTTGATATTATACTCGAAGGTAGTGTACGAAAAGCAGGCAATAAAGTGCGGATCGTAGCTCAGCTTATTGATGTAAAAAAGGATATACATATTTGGTCAGAGACATTTGACAGGGAAATTACAGACATATTCAGCATACAGAGTGAAATTGCCATTGAAATTGCTAATACACTTCAGGTTAAGTTAACTGAATCGGAAAGGGGAAATATTAGCCTAGAAGCATCAATGGATATAACTGCCTACGATTATTATCTCAAAGCACGTCAGATTTGGTATGATTGGAATGGAGAGAAACAAGTACTTGAAAACATCCTTCAATTATATGAACAATCCATTGACCTTGATCCTGATTTTGCCTTAGGTTATTATGGTATTGGTAGAACCTTGCATTATGGGATGAGAAATTTTGGAATCCCTCCTGAAATATGGATCGACTCTGCTCTCGCTTTATCGGGGAAGGCCATCAAATTAAATCCTTCGTTACCAGAAGGATATATTTTGCGTAGTGCCATTTATCGCGACCATCTTGGAAGACAGGAAGAATCTAAAAACGACTTACAAAGAGCCTATAAACTTGCTCCTAGTAATCCTGATGTTTTACACTCCCTTGGAACTATTTATTTAAATGAAGAAAATTATAAACTTGGAGCTTCGATGATTGTGAAAGGGATCGAGTTGGAATACACTAAAAAAGATCCCAATTATTACTTCAATTGGGGAAAGATGTATGAAAATATTGATGAGTATGAAAAGGCTGAAATGTTATATCTACAAGCAATAAAACTTAAACCCGGTTCTTATTCATCTTATGCATTAGGAGATTTATATTCTCATGGATTAGCAAAGTATCCGGAAGCAATTGAAATTTACGAGGATGTTTTAACTACTAACCCTATGGATGGAGAGATAATTGATAGGCTTGGATGGACTTATTTACTATCAGGAAATCTTGACAAGGCAGAAGAATATTGGTCCAAATACAATGAAATAGAACATGAATATAGTGATACTTCTCAGTATGTTCCATTCAGACACCGCCTAGCATATGTTAAATGGTTAAAAGGTGAAAAAGAAGAAGCAATGTCACTTTTTCATGAGCAGATGAAACGAGATCAGGAAACACAGAAGGGTTTAAGAGGATATGGAGTTTGGAATACCAGGAATTACTATTATGATTTAGGAATTGTCAACGCCTTTTTAGGCAATAAGGAGGAAGCTTATATGCTACTGGACAGTGCTGCAAATTACGGATGGTTCACATTGTGGTATGTTGATAATGATCCTCTCCTTGATGGTATTCGCCAGGAAGAAAGATTTCAGGCTATCGTAAGAAAAAAAATGGAGGAAGCTGATAGGAGAAAAAATGCTTATAAAGAAGTTATGAGTGAACCTCAAGTAAAGAAGCAGCTGAAATGGTTTTTTGATAAGTAATGTCCATTATTCAATGGCATCGTACATATCTTCATCTCGAGGAAGCCCGAAGGACGCATCGAAGGGTGTTGAATTTTTCCGCGCCCTTTATGAATGATTCGCCCCGCATGAGATATCACAAAAACCACTGAAAAAGGGCATTGAATGCCACCTGTCTAATAATGATGGGTGGCTTTTAAAATATTAACGAGATTAAGAAATCACAGGAGGCTCTACAATTATAATAATATATATGGTTTTAAGTAATTGTACTACATAAAATTTTTGGCTATAGCTATCTGATTGTGTAAATTCGATCAATAATTCTTTAACCTCTTATCCTTAAATATTATGAAAGGCATAGCATTTGTTTTCTCAGCTTTCATCATAACATTGAACTTGTCTTATTCACAAGTTAATGACTCAACTAATCCAGGTACTTTCACAGATTTTAGAGATGGCAAAACCTATAAAACTGTTCAAATAGGCAAACAGATATGGATGGCAGAGAATTTAAGTTATAACCCGGGTAACGGAAGTTGGGCCTATGACAATAATAGTTCAAACGAAGCGATTTACGGACGGTTATATAATTGGGAAACCGCAAAAACAGTTTGTCCTTCAGGTTGGCATTTACCTAGCGATTCAGAGTGGACACAGCTTACTGATTATCTCGGTGGAGAGGAAATAGCCGGAGGCAAACTTAAAGAAAACGGCACCTCGCACTGGAATCCTCCCAATGCTGGTGCGACCAACGAAACCGGCTTTACAGCCCTTCCGGGTGGCAGCTACTACTATGGGACTTTCAGCTACATTGGCCGCTACGACACCTGGTGGAGTTCTACAGAGCTCAATCCCATTTACGCCTGGTACCGGATCATGTCTTTTGGTAGCAGCAGTGTGCTCAGGTACTACTCCAATGAGGAGTCTGGTTTTTCTGTCCGTTGCATCATGGATTAATTTACCTACCTGCCCTGACTATCGCTTGCTTCGACAATCTCAGCACAAGTCGCTCAGTCAGGGCGCTCAGGGACCTTGGGTTAGTACACTAATTGGTGTTTCCTGCCAGCACTAAGTTGCATCGTTCATCTCAATGGCAGTCCCACTTATTGATAATCCTTGACAATTACTATTCTGGTACTCAAAGCAGTTTCGTTCCACCGGCCAAAGGTCCCTGAGTAAGCCCGAAGGGCGCATCGAAGGGTGATGAATTTTTCCGCGCCCTTTATGAATGATTCGCCCCGCATGAGATTCCACAAAAACCACTTAAAAGGGGTGCTGAAAATATCCAACCGGAGTAATGTTTGGATTATTGTTATTCAGCACCTCCGACTTCGCCCCCGAATTCCCGGAGCTATACTTATTTATCCCCTCCGGGGATTTTAAATAGGTTACGGTGAAAGTTCCTATGATGATTTCTCAAGGACCAGTTTCTGCTCCGTTTTTTCAACAGCCAGGTTGAAAACAGCTTTTCCATCCTTCATTTCACCCTCAATATTTTCGCCATCAAGGCTTAATATCCATTTTCCGGGCTCATCTGCATTAAGAACCATCCGGGTATTGTGCCTGTCCCCCGTTCTGTTCTCAATTATGAATTCGATCCTGTCTTTATTCTTATCTATTACTATGGGATTATCCCTGCTGAATCCGTCCCTTTCCAGTTCAACACCAACACGCCTTTCGTCATCTATGAGCCAGAATCGTATTCTCACACCATCCCCTGGCCATACATTAAATTTATCATCATCTTCTGTCAGTCTGGCACCATAGGCAAACCACCCGAATAAGGGGTCATCGGCCAGCATAGCTGATGCCATGCGCGTTACCGCACCCATTCCGAGGTTTTGTTCACTGTCATACCTCCACGGACCGCGGTCCTCTTCATACCCCATCCATGTCCTGTCATGCTTGGTAGGCTGGAATGCCTGGCTCAGGGCACCGTCGTTCTGTGCCCCTGGTGCCCAGAAACCATAATTTGTTTCAGGCCGGCCTGTATTCATCAGGCAGAATGAGCTTAAATAACTTGCATAACCATGCTGTAGCCAATCATAAGGATTATCTGCAAACCGTATACCATAATCCAGTACAGCCCAGCCTCCCATCCTGGACATGTAACTGAGTCTTGCATCATCCCGTACATCACTTCCCAGCCTGTAATACTGTGTTTCCAGCCACCCGCGTGTGGACAGGGAGGCATAAAGCTGCCTTTCCATGAATTCAAGTGCATCCTGGCGGCTTACTTCAGGGTGCGAGTACCATATTTCCTCATTCTTGTCATACCACAGGTTTTCATCGGGTTTCATATCATTGGTCGCACCATATTTGGCGAAGGCATATGTTGACTCGAAGGCAGTCCGGTCAGTTGCAAATTCAGAAGCATAGGGATAGGGATCGTCATAGATGAAATATTTGGCCTTCTTTTCCCATTCGTCACGAAGCCAGCCGGCTTCATCATTTCTGCCTCTTTCTTCAAGCACCCGTATCAATTTTGGAATAAGCATCTCATTATAATTACCCCACTTGTAAATTTCGTATATGGGATATATTTCATAAGGGTACTCGAAAAATGAACGTGCTGTCTGCCATGCTCTTTCCAGGTAGCCATCCGCATCCAGGTATTCCACTTTATCAGGGTAACGGTCAGCGATCTGGAACATATGATAGTACAGCATAATCATATGGGGATAGTCAAATGTGCGCCATATCTTTATTATATTAAGCCTCCTGTTTTCAATCTTTGCCCGTAGCATTGTGTCACGGGCAACTTTCCAGTTGGGTACACCATGAATTCCATACGGGTATGTCTCCCGGTCGGTTCGTTGCAGTCCTCCCCATACAAAATGTTCAATATGGTGCTCCAGTGCTTCTATTTGTTTATCGTCAGGATAAAGAGCATTGACGGAAGCCAGGAAGGCAGGGATGCCAAGAATGGGATCATCAGAAGCTACCCTGTACCCATACCATCCTTCAAACACACCATCAGTATTATCAGGACCCCTGAGGACACTGCTTTTCATATCCCATATGGAGAAGAGACCATCATACCATAGCTCCGGATTGCGATGCTGCTGATTATTCACTATGAAAGAGCATCTCTTCTTCAGGAGTGTCTCAACCGGTTCTGTAGAAAAAAACTCAAGGTAGGTCTTGCGGCCACCGTTAAAATATACTGTAAGCATGTTCTCACCGAGGCGATTGAATTTAACATTATAAATATGGTGGTCTGGTTCAGCATCATTGGCATAACTAAGCTCAGTCTGATCGGGAAACTCGGCAATGACAGAGTCTATATCCGCTTTTGTGTGTAATGAGAATTTTGCCTCCAGGTCCTGGGGCAGGGTCATGCCTGGGACTACACGAATATCCATCAGGCCGTTCTCGTATATTATATTCCTCAGTTCATCGTAACTGTCAGCCCACTGCATCCTGAAACCATAGGTAATCCTGTCTTTTCCCTGTCCTTTTGGCTCGAGTTCGGTATAGGTATGCTCCTGCCTCCATGTTCCTCTCTGCCGGTTACCTGAAAGCCCGGAATGGATGAAGTAGGAATTATTGTCATAATACTCCAGGCCTGTCCCGGGTTTTACTGTTAATATAAAATATGGCGGATTACCACTACGTTTTGTGAAGAAAAGGAAAGAGCCATCTCCTGCCACAAAAATATGCCTCAGGTAGCCACCTTCGAAAAGGTCCACCTGTTCCCTTCCTGATGAGTAACTCATGGGAAAATCAATGTATATGTCCCCGATATCCACGTGATAATACATACGATTCTCTATTACAATATCCCATTCGAGGGCGTCATCTACCAGGCTGAATGTTTGTTCAAGAGAAAAAGGCATTCCCGGTTCATAATCCGTGACACGTATCACACTGTCATCTGCATCTACCTGCCTCCTCCTGAATACTGACTGCCACTCTCCCCGGTTCATCCTGAATCGTACCTCTGTATCAAGCCTGCCGTCAATGACACTGGCCTGATACGGATCATCTGCACTAACAATCTTCGTGATACCCCTTTCGTCATATTCAAGTTTCCAGTAGTCATTGGAAACAACACTTTGATTCTCCTCAGGTGCACAAGCCCCTATAATTAAAGAAAATAATGTGAAAAGAAATACTATTTGTTTCATGTCTGAAAGGTGTTAGTTTTATTTTGTTACTGATTTTCACATAAGCAAACAATAAAGTTAAAGTATGTTAATATATAATCAAAACAAAAAAAATACCGGCCTGATGAACTCAGGTTTCAGGTATTTCGTAATTTAGTATAATTAGTGTAATAAATACAATTATTAGTATTTCTAAAGTGCTATTATGTTGTTAGAGCATTAAAAAACGATTTCTATAAAAAATGTTCTTACGCACCAAACATAAAACAATTGGAGATGAACAGGTCAATCATCAGATTATCAGGTTTAATTACGTTAATAGTAATTTCATTTTCAAGCCCGGTTACAGGTCAGGATTCATTCGATGTTAATATTCAGGTTGATGTTTCTTTCGGTCTTGGACCTGTGAATCATATATGGAGATATTTTGGTGCTGATGAGCCCAACTATGCGTATATGAAGAACGGGAGAAAGCTACTTGGAAACCTGGGTTCACTCAGGCCCGGCGAGGTTTTCTTCAGGACACATAACCTGCTTACCTCCGGTGATGGTTCGGCAGACCTTAAATGGGGATCAACGAATGCATATACAGAGGATGAGACAGGGAGTCCTGTTTATTACTGGGACATACTTGACAGTATTTTTGATGCCTATATAAATAACGGGGTAAGACCATATATTGAGATCGGATTCATGCCTCAGGCTCTGTCGGTGAACCCAGAACCGTACAGACATTTCTGGGATCCATCATTACCATATTCCAAAGTTTATACCGGATGGGCTTACCCACCGGATGATTTCAAAAAATGGGGGGATCTGGTCTATAACTGGGTGCTTCACTGTATTGATCGTTATGGGGAGGACGAGGTTAAGCAATGGTACTGGGAAACATGGAACGAACCAAATATAGATTACTGGCAGGGTACCCGGGAAGAATTCTTCAAGCTTCACGATTATGCAATTGAATCAGTTCTCAGGGCTCTCCCCCAGGCTAAAGTAGGTGGCCCCGATGTGGCTGGACACGGGGGTAGCTTTATAAGGGATTTCATTGAACACAGCCTCAGGGGAGTGAATTACGTAACAGGCGAAACAGGTACACAGCTTAATTTTGTAGCCTTTCATGCAAAAGGTAGCCCGGTTTATGTTAACGGCCATGTAAGGATGAACATGGGTCGGCAGCTATCAACCATAAAAAGGGGGTTTGAAATGGTTTCATCGTACCCCGAACTGGATGGAATACCAATAATAATAGGCGAGTCTGATCCGGAGGGTTGTGCTGCCTGCCAGGGTGAATCTCTTGGATATCGGAACGGTACCATGTACTCCAGCTATACAGCTGCAAGTTTCGTGAGAAAGATGGACCTTGCATTATTACACAGTGTCAAACTGGAAGGAGCACTGACATGGGCTTTTGAATTCGAAGATCAGCCATATTTCGCAGGATTCAGGTCTCTGGCAACCAACGGAGTAAACAAACCTGTTTTCAACGTGTTCAGGATGTTCAGCATGATGGAGGGTGAACGGGTTAAGGTTATAAGCGATTATCAGGTTCCTCTTGAAATAATATTAGAAGAGAGCGTGAGGGAGAAACCTGATGTGTCGGCGTTTGCCAGCAAAAGCGGGAACAGTATATACATCATGGCCTGGCATTATCACGATGATGATACAACGGGTCTCTCTGCCCGGGTAAACCTGAATCTGTCCGGTTTGGATTTTATAAACGGAAAATGCAAGGTGGAGCGTTATTTGATCGATGAATCCCATAGTAATTCCTATACGGCCTGGAAAGAGATGGGCTCACCGCAGGATCCGGATCATAAGCAGAAAGAAATACTGCTGGGAAAAAGTATGCTGCAGAAAACGGGTTATGAAGGACCTTTAAAAATTACTAATGGCATTCTAACTTTTGAGGATGTGTTAGATCGACAGGCTGTGGCATTGTACGTGATTAATTATTTGGAATGAATTCTTTTCACTCATATGCCACCTCCGCTTTGATAAGAAATATCCTAAAATTGACAAACAAAATTATTTTAAATAACCATGAAAAAAATCAAACACCTTTTCCGGTTTATCCAGACACTTTTTTTGGTGAATCTGGTATTATCTCTCTTAGTTCCGGTATCCGGGCAGGAAAAAAGCTTTATACTTGAGAATAATGAAGTTAAAGGCGAGATTTCAAGTTACGGGATTATTTCCCTCACCGATCCGGCCGATCCATATCTTGCCGATGTAATAAGGAACAGGCCATGGGGAGTATCAAGGCTTATCTACAAGACAGGTGACAGCGGCTGGATTGATTTCCATCATGACAGTACACGGTTAATTACAGGAGACAAAACTGAAGTTACCGTCCTTGCATCAAATAAAAACAGTCTCAGGATGAAACAGGTCTACAAGCTCCACAAGGACGCAATAGACCTTGATATAATAATTTCAACGGGATTGGACCAGCCTGTAACAATAGGTGATCTTGCATTAGGTCTGCCCTGGAGAAGACCATCAGGGGAAGAACCTGAATATATTTTTGAACGGTGTTTCACAAAACATCACTACATTTCAGGATATGGTTCATTTCTGTATTTTACCAGGCCATCAGGGGAGGGGCCTTTTATAATGGTATTACCAAAAGAAGGAACCAAACTTGAATATTTTGACAACAGTAACCGTCAGTACAATGCTTATATCTGTTCAGCAGTATCCGGTAATGCAGTCGGGAGCGGGACATGGAGGCAGGAACATACCAGTATTGAATTGCTTCCCGGGAATGGATCTGTTTCATACGGTTTCAGATTCAGGTGGGCTGACAGCTGGGATGACATGCGTGATATCCTTTACGAGGAAGGTTTGTTTGATATACGCGTTGTCCCTGGAATGACCATCCCTTCAGATCTCAAAGCACAGTTTTCGCTTCATACGAAAAATGATATTGAATCCATAACGGCTGAGTTTCCGGATAAGACGGAGATCAGATTTATCGGTGAGAAACAGCCGGATCATTTCATTTATGAGGTGAAATTTAATAAGCTGGGAGAGAACATGCTTACTATTAATTACGGTAGCGGGGCAAAAACATATCTTGAATTCTTTTCTACCGAACCTGTTGAAACAATGCTCAAGAAAAGGGCTTCATTCCTTATTAACAGCCAGCAACACAGAGATACCTCAAAATGGTATAACGGACTGTTCTCAGTTTATGATATGAAGAACAGTGTGTTGAGGGGTCCTGACAACACAGACGGTTATGATGGTTGGTGGGGATATGTCCTTGCCTGTGATGATCCGGCTCTTTGTAAAGCGCCATTCCTGGCAGCAAAGAATGTCTACTATCCTGATGATAAAGAAATACAGGCTGTAGAATATTACCTTGAGAATTTCGTCTGGAATGGATTACAGAGAACAGACAAGGATGATCCCTATCCTTACGGCATTTATGGTGTGCCTAACTGGAAAGAGGCAAGGGAGTGGAAACCCAGGGAACCCGATACCACAGGAAAGGAAATACTGCATGTGTGGAGGTCATATGATTACCCCCATATTGTTATGTTATATTATCATATGTATCAGATAGCGAAGATGTATCCCGAAAAGGTTAATTATCTTAATGCCGACGGTTATCTCGAAAGGGCATATCAGACAGCAAAAGCATATTTCAGGTATCCTTACGACATATTACCTTATTATGATACATACAAGTGGGGATGTTATAACGAGCTGGTAATTGAAAAACTGATAAATGACCTCATGGAAGAAGGTCGGGAAGAAGATGCTGAATGGTTAAGAGCAGAGTATGAGAAGAAGGTTAAATATGCGGTATATGATGACAAGTATCCTTTCAGGTCGGAGTACGCAATTGACAGAACGGCTTTTGAGTCATCATATGCCTTTGCCAGGTACGGGTCGCTGCATGAGATGGAGCCAGACACCACTTCATGGTATGACAGAAATAAAAAGATCTGGCGGTCACATCCTGTGGTCAGGAGATCTGATGCACGCGATTTCATGGATCGACAGCACTATGCCGGTCTGGCGGTAAGAGGATGGCTTGAAACAAAATATTTCCTTTTGGGGAGTGACTTTACCAGCAGCTCAGACATGCATTGCCTCAGTTATATGTCGATGATGGGTGGGAGGTCAATACTTGACTATGGTATACATTTCGCTGATGATCCGAATGACTGGCTCCAGCTCGGATATGCATCTTACCTTAGCTCGTGGTCGCTTATGAATACGGGAACACCGGAGTCTGATTATGGTTACTGGGCCCCCGGGGAAGAAAATGACGGAGCCGTTGGATGGGCTTTTATGGAATCCAAGCATGGCAGGGCATGGATAAGGAAGGAAGTTGACAGGGGGGCCTGGTTTTATGATGGTGAGATAGATCTGGGGCTGGGGGCAACAACACGTACTGTCCGCACTGTTCTTACTAATGATCCGCTATTCGGATGGATATCATACGGAGGAATACTTGAGCATGACAGTGAAGGATTCAGGATAATACCCAAAGACGGTGTCAGGAACAGGTTTGCACTGGTTACCGATGATATCAGGGCACAGGTAGAACTTAACAGGGATGGGTTTAAGAAAGATGACATTATCTCGGTGAATAAGGAACTTAACTCTATTAGCTTTATTATTGAAAACAGGTACGGAAAACCTCATAAAACAAGAATTTACGTGGAGAATTACCAGGGACTGATCCCGGAGTTGAAAATTGACAGAAAGAAAATTACCATGCATAAAGTCATTGATGGTAACTGGATAGCTGATATCACGGTATCAGGTGATAATACAGCGGTGTCTCTAGGATTTTAAAAATAATATCCTGAGTGTATTATAATTAGTGAATATTAAAGAATTAAAAAACTCAATAATGCAATTTAAAAACCCTGATCTTAAGATTGTTGTAACAATATTATTGTTGACTTTGTTCCCTGCTTTAATCCCGGCAAATATATCAGCCCAGGAATTACATGATTCCTATAAGAGATATGAGGATTTTAAATCACTTACGACTGACAAGGTCCTACATGGCGATTTCAGACCGAATTGGATTGGCAACAAAGCTGTTTTCTGGTATAATGTTCTGACTGAAGATGGTGACAGGTTTTACCTGGTAGATGCCGGTAAAAGGATTAAGAAAGAAGCATTTGACATTGATAAACTTACGGGCCGACTCTCAGAGATAATGGGCAAGAAAATCACGCCTGAGGCTGAAAGTATTGCTGACCTGAACTTTTCTGATGATTTAAAAGAAATAAGTTTTGTAAGTGAAGGGTATAACTGGACCTGCAACCTGTCAAACTATAAAATAGAAAAGGGGGAACCTTATAGCGCTCGAAGAACACAACCATGGTCAATGCAGAGAAGGAATGAACTTGCTAACAGGCCGGTAGAATCACCTGATGGTAAGTATGAAGCGTTTATTAAGGACTTTAACCTGTTTGTCAGGGACAAGTCAGGCGGAGAAGCAAGGCAGATAAGTTTTGATGGAGGCCTTGGCCTTTACTATTCGTCATACATTATCTGGTCACCTGATTCAAAAAAGATTATGTCATGCCTGGTACAACCAACCGAAGAGCACCTGGTACATTATATTGAATCTTCTCCTGAAGACCAGTCACAGCCCAGGCATACAAGCATTCACTATTATAAACCAGGAGATGCCCTCAGGCAGTATTACCCGCGAATTTTTGATGTGGATAAGGAAGAAATGATCGCAAGCTGTGATGAATTAATACCTAATCAGTATTCAGTTGAAGAGTTTAGCTGGAGGAAAGACAGCAGGGCCCTGACATTTGAATATAACAAGAGAGGGCATCAGAGGTATCAGGTTATAGAGATGAATGCGGTTAACAATGAAACTAAAGTTCTTATTGATGAAACAGCTGATACTTTCATTGATTACAGCGGTAAGAGATACAGGCATGATGTCAATGATGGTAAAGAGATAATCTGGGCATCAGAGAGAGACGGATGGAATCATCTTTATCTTATTGACGGGATCACCGGTAAGGTAAAGAATCAGATTACAAAAGGAGAATGGGTGGTGCGCAGGGTTATTGATGTTGATGAAGAAAACAGGACAGTATTATTCGAGGCAAGCGGTAAAGAGCCCGGCGATCCTTATTTACTTCATCTATACAGCATTGATTTTGACGGGACAGGACTTCAGCATCTGACTGAAGGCGATGGTAACCACAGAGTCAGCTTTTCACCTGATAAGAAGTACTTTGTGGATTCATGGTCAAGAGTTGATATGCCCCCGAAAGCAGTATTACGTGATGCGCAAACGGGGGAACAGTTAATGGAATTGGAGAAAGCTGATATAAGCCGTTTGCTGGCTACAGGTTGGACATTGCCGGAAGTGTTTAAATCAACAGGACGGGATAATAAAACAGATATATGGGGTATGATTCTTAAACCTTCAAATTTTGATCCCTCCAGGAAGTATCCGGTGATAGAATATATTTATGCAGGACCTCATGGAAGTCATGTGCCAAAGGGCTTTTCTGAATATTATAACCGGTGCCGGCAATCGCTTACAGAACTGGGTTTTATTATTGTGATGATAGACGGCATGGGTACATCAAACCGATCCAAGGCGTTTCATGATGTGTGCTGGAAAAATATCGGGGATGCCGGTTTTCCCGACAGGATATTATGGATTAAGGATGCAGCTTCATCACATCCTTATATGGATATAAATAAAGTAGGTATATACGGAAAATCAGCCGGAGGACAGAACTCTACGGGAGCAGTGCTGTTCCATCCTGAATTCTACAAGGTTGCCGTTTCCATATGCGGGTGCCATGATAATCGTATGGATAAAATATGGTGGAATGAGCAATGGATGGGCTGGCCGGTAGGCAAAGAATACTCCGAAAGCTCTAACGTTGACAACGCTTACAGATTAGAGGGTGACCTCTTCCTTATTGTAGGTGAGTTGGATCAGAATGTCGATCCCTCCTCAACTTACCAGGTTGTTGATGCACTTATTAAGGCAAATAAGGATTTTGATTTCCTGGTGTTACCCGGTAAAGGACATGAGTGGGGCGGTGAGTACGGAGAGAGAAGAATATGTAATTATTTTGTTGAGAAAATAATGATGAATGATCCTCCCCCGATGAACACAACAAAATGGGATTACAGGTTGATTGATAACGATATTGATCGTTAATTGCTAATTATGAGGTCAATAGCAATATTAAAGTACAACTGGTAGTATTTTTTGATTTTTAACCACGGTGTGAAACTTGGGCTATTGTTTTTAAGCCCCTCGCGGGGCTTATTTTGTTATCAATACCACCGGAGGTGGTAAAAAGCAATAGCCACAGTCACACCTGTGGATAAATCGGTGTCCTTAAAGCCATTACACCCCGGCAGGGGTGAAAAGGAAGTTATATAACATATAAAGACAATCGAAGGGTGATGAATTTTTCCGCGCCCTTTATGAATGATTCGCCCCGCATGAGATATCACAAAAACCACTGAAAAGTGGTTGTAGATCGTTAAAATGAGTAGGACTATAGCCTGGAAGGATACGGCAATTTTGATTCAATGGTTTTCAGGGGGGAATAATACTTATGATTCTCAAGATTTGCTAACGGGTTATGCTACACTACATACTGGAATCCATGCCTCTGCATAATTCAAGGTTGTAAATGAAGATCTTATTGGCGGGATAGGACTTGCATAACTGTTCACAATAAATCCTT
Organism: uncultured Rikenellaceae bacterium; assembly: GCA_964577305.1. Lineage (GTDB taxonomy): Bacteria > Bacteroidota > Bacteroidia > Bacteroidales > VadinHA17 > UBA9300. The sequence continues at coordinate 77,386 of CAZNYS010000005.1, read as the reverse complement.
GCTTTTCCAGGTGATTGGTCCAGTTCAAGGTATATTTTTGACAGGAAATAGCATGAAATGGTTTGATAAACATGGTTCGAGGAAGTAATACTGCTTTCCAGGATTTCAATGCCTTCTTCCCTTAACCTGGAGCTATTGAATAACAATTTGCTCTTACCAATGCTGAACAGGGCCAGGTAAATCTTAAAAATCTCCTGTTGTTCCATTGTTAATCTATCGATTTCAAATCGCTGAATAATGTGGTTAATTCTCAGGAAATCCAACATCATGAGAAAGAGATTGCCCTTTAATGTTGCCAATCTGAACGAATAACTCAGGTTTATTAATTCTTCCAGGCTATCAGGGCTATGGTTTTGTTTTAAATCTGAAGAGTAATTATCTAAAGCTGATTCAAAGCGTGCAAAGTCCTCTTTGGAATTACCTGAAATTGCTTCCCACCATAACAGGTCTAAATTAAGTATGTGGTACTCCCATTTATCCAATTTATTTTTTGACCGTATCAGTTCAAGGTGTGCTTCATTAAACTGCTGGTTATAAATGAGATTAAATATTTCGTCAAAGCTTTTTTCTGTATTATTTAAACCTGATAATTCATTAGTTATATAGAACAGCAAAATTATCAGGCTGGTTAAAATGCGCCCTGAAGGTTTATTACAGATCATTCTATTGCTTTATTTTGGTATTTTTCAATTACAGTAAATATTTCGGAATAAACGCTGGTTTTTTCGTTTTCTATTTTTTGAACAGCAAAATTTCGGGCATTGGTGAAGCCTCCCGAGTAATACCTGTAAAACCATGATGACAAAACCAGGAGGCCATCGAAAAGAGTATAATTCACTGCTGTAATTGCAGCATAAACCGTAACACCGGAAATTAAAAAAAATGAATTAAAACCACTGAATATTTCACCGGTGTATATCTGGCCCAGTCCCGGTAAAAGCATGCTCATCAGTTCAACTTTTCCAGGCCTGAATTTCTTACTGAAACGCTCAAAATCAGCAAACAGGTTATTAACTTTTTTTGTGCCGGCTGAATCGAGTAATTCTGAGAAATATTCACGGGAATTATCATAATCAGAGAGACCGAAATAGCATATACCAAGGTAAATATTTTTCTTATTGTGGAGATATTCGGAGGAATGATCAGGCAGGTCAAATAGTTCATTCAGTGCTATCAGGTACCTGTTAAGTTTAAAATTACATAATGCCTTGTTTAATATTAACTCAAATTTAATGCTGTCGTTATTTTCAATCCGAATTGCAAGATCATAATATTTCAGGGCATTATCGAAATCGCTCATCAGGTAATGAATAGAGGCAATTTTGGAATATAGCTCATTATATTCATGCTGGTTGTCAAAAAAGAGGATACGCTGGTATTCTTTAAGAGCAAGCTGATAATTTCCCTTATCGAACTGTTCATCGGCAAATTCATTCAGTTGATGAATGTCCTGAGCCCCTGCAGTGGGAATCAGGCACAGGCTAAAAAGAATTATATATAATATTTTCAGCATTGTCCTGGTACCTTTTTTGCATTTGGGAATTATAGGTTTTTGCAGCCCTGGCTGATCCCCAGAGGTTAGCGGAGTAGAAACTAAATGCTATACTGCCAAAGATCCAGCCATTGACGCTTTTTATTCCTTTCTTATTAAAAGCACGGTACGATGTATAAGCATTTGTGCCTATAAAAAGGAAAGAAACAAGAGCATCACCCCATCTTTTTGAATATGCCTTACCGCTGCCGGGGATCACTGCCGACATTATTACGGCGAGAGCAGGGCTTTTGTATTTTTCGTGTTCAAAATCATAAGTTAACCGGTATAAATCCGGATTATTAGCCATGATTAAATCTTTATTTTCCCGGCAATAAAGAAAGGCCGAATCGTATCTCTGAGTTACCCAGAAATAACTTAATTCATAAAAACTTCTCTCAGGTGGCTTAAGGAGGGATGAAATATCAGAGAACCTCTCTGGTGCTGCTTTACATGTTAATGAAAACGCCAGATATTCTTTCGCAGACTTTAATGAATGATACTGAAAAATGTTCTTCTTCAGCAACCCGAATGAAGGCTCCAGCCTGTTGCATTGATTATTCAACCTGTAAGTCTGCACCAGTTCGAGGTTTATTGTAGTATCTCCGGGCCATAAAAAATTCAGCCTTTCATACTCTTCCATAGCAAAATTATATTGCATGGTCGACTTCAGGTACCTGGCAAATTTCAGGGAATTATCATAATCCAGAAGGTTTTCCTGTGAGCTTGCCGGGAAGATTAATGCGCAGGCAAAAAAAACGGTAAAGGAAATTTTCTTATTTAACAGGATCATAGAAACGCTTTTTTTCGAAATCAAAAGGATAATGATCTGGTTTAACCAGGCCATGGCAACGTGATAACCGGTCAAAAGTGCTCAGCCAGCCAATGAACAAGCCTTTTTTTTGAAATGCCTCAACGGCATATTCCGAACAAGAGGGGGTAAAAATGCATTTAGGCATATCCTGTGAGGAAATAAAGGTTTTGTAAAATAAGAAAACAGTGGAGATAGTAATATCAATTTCATTTTCTGATTTTCTGAGTGGTTTTGCGTAATCCTGGTGTTCAGTATCAGCTGAAGTAAATAATGTTTTAAGCTCCTGATCGGCTATCGGTTGACCATTAAGCTCAAAAACAAAAATCAGATTAAGGATGATAAGAAAACTAATAACAGAAATTCTCTTATTCATAATATTCTTCAAAGTTTGAAATGATATAACTCGGCGTTTGTCATATCATTGATTTTAATATTACCGAAATCCGTCACCTGGTAATTTTCCCCGCCGGAGCTGTCGTACAGAATCTGCACAATTTGACCTGGAAATTCAAATGCATCGATTGTAATATAGTTTCTGAAGAACTGTTTACTTAAAATTTCCTGGTTTTCCCCAACAATAACTACGCTTTCAAGCCTGTTATTTTTTTTGGCAATTACCACATGGTCCATAGTAAGATTTAATTGATCCGGAATTTTCCAGTATGACAATACCAGGTCACCTTGTTTTTCAACCTTACTGATATTATAGTTCGATTTTTTCAGTCCATAATCATTCAATCCTGAATTAAGTGCCAGGTGGAAAACAGTGAATTCGTTGATAGAGGGAATTGTAATTCTCTGTATCAGACTGTCTTTATTGTACTTATAAAGGCTGGTATCCTTGCTTAACCATTTTTCGTTTCGAGGGAAAGAGATATCATAAATCAATTCTTTAATGTTTTTATCATAGTAAACAGTTCCTCTGGTCAGGCTTTTCGTACCGTCGCTACTACTTATTTTAACAGTAATATCTGCCTGAATCCTGAAATAATCCTGGCTGAAGCCGGCTCCGTATAAAACCAGGAATGCCAGCAGTGAAATGGAAAAACGTTTTAACATCTGAAATGATTTCACACCAAATTAAAACAGTATTAATTAGATAAACAAAAGATGCCGCATAAATTGCAGGCATCTTTTACTTGTAATAAATATTCTTGATTGTCTATATTAACTTTAGATTAATACAGGTTTTTGTCCTCCAGTATGTATTAATAAAGCTCACCTGCAAGCACTACCCAATAAACAACTGAAAAAGCAACGCTAATCGCTGAACTAATCAGGCAGCCATGAAATGCTTGTTTGGTTTGTACTTTGTCTTTATCAGTAAGGACATATACCAATAGCCAACCAACCCATCCAAGAACACACCCCCACCAGAAAGCAGGAATTCCAAGCAGTTCATCTCCATCCTGTGCCATACCCATCGGAGCAGCAATATCACTGATATTTGTTATAAGATCACTGCCTGCAGCTTCAAGATCTGCATAGGTTACACCTTCATTCAGGGAAAGGTAGTTGTCAAGTTCATTCAAATCGCTTAAAGCTACATCAAGAGCATTCTGATCAAGAGTAAAAACCGATTCTTCCATGCTTGGTATGCCGGCATTAATTGGTTTGGCTGACAGTACATGACTTTGTGCAACAAGTAATACAAATGCCATAAGTACACTTAAACTTTTAAACAGGAATTTTTTCATAGGTCTTTATTTTAAAAGTTGATTTTAATTTGATCTATAATGAATTTATTTATGAAATTCCTATGCAAGTATCTTGGTTGTATTTAAGAGTTTATTCTACGATTTGTTTATTTCTATATTCAAATATAATTTTTTTTTTGAGATATTATCACTTATCAGTCAACAATAATATAATAATACTCTTTCAAACTCTTTTTCATTCCCTTTCGTCTTGGAAGTGAATAATGGATTTTTGACAATTGTCAGATTTTCATCATTGGCATATAACTTTTGGAATAGGGAAGGAGCTTAAATTTTATAATGCAATCCGCCTATAATAAACATGAACAGGTAACAATATCTTCTTCCCGGCTTGTTATCATTTAATCCGCTAATTTATCAGTTTGCAATAGTACCAGCGCATCTTCGACTATTTCAGAATTATCGTTAATGGCATGAAGTTTTAACCCAACACATGAAGTTGTATTATGCAAAATACTTGTTATCGGGTTGAACGCATCACTTAGATCATCAAATTCGGTCATATCTTCATATTCTTCCAGGGGTATATACAGATGCACCATTAAAAGATAATCAGGATTATTGGTACAGTTAAGGGCTTTGATTATTTTTGAAATCCATATTGACGTTGATGTATTGAAATAGTCCAGGTTAAGCCTTAAATTGGTGATTGGCCTGGCGTGAAGACTGTACTCTTTCACCCAGTTTAAAACGGGTTCGTAAATTTTTGCGGCATTCTCAGGGATTGATTTGCCGGATAGCATTAGTTCACCACTTAAATGATTCAGATCAATTTGTGGAGTTTTAGAAGTTTGCTCAATTATTAAACTATTAATTTGGTTCATCTTTAATTTCAATACCAATAATGGCTCCAAGACAAAATAACATGTCAGCTCTTATTACATCTACCAAATTTATGATTTACTGATAACAGTTCATAACCCTTTGTCAAAGACTATGGTGCGATTATCAATTTATTTGTCCGTTGGTCAATGAATTTAATAAAGTGTCACCTTTATACCTTGCATAACAGACAATTGATATTCTATTTTAAGTAGATACTTTTACTGAAGCAGAGGTACTATAAATTAGTGGCTTCCCCACATTCGCGCAATAGCAAGCCATCCAACTGCAGTTGCTGCAGGCCAGCTTTCTCAATAGTAAAAATGATAGTAAATACTAATAGCAATATAGTTGACTACATAAGTGGCAAAATTCATGCTGTGAAGCGAATCTACAAGTGTTGCCAGGGCTTGTTTCGCCGGTTTTATTAACTCACTGAGCTTTGCAGTACTGCCATCATCAAAGGTAAGCAGTATATTCCTTGTATGGCATATGGAAGCACCCATATACGTGGTATCGTCTATTACGGCAGCTGCATTTTGCTGAAGCACACCGTCGAGGTATACCTGAATGGAATCTATTCCTGTTCCTTTAACAATATCAATATTCCCAATTGTGAGAATATATTTTTTTTCTCTATCATTTTGAAAATCCTGCCTGACCCTGATCATAGTCTCCTCTATCAGTATCTCATCATTATGAGTAAGGGCAAAAGATGAAACCGTAGAATCGCCCGACAGGAAACCAACGCTTATTTTATAACCCTCATTAAATATATATTCCGAAGAATATGAAAGACCTGATTCATTATTCCCAACTGATGTAACATCGAGGCTGCCTATATCTTCTGAGTCAAGAGTAAAACCTGCTGTAAGTTTATAATCATACTGATTGAACCAGGAATAATAGCAATGGTAATCAGAAGCGCTGATGGTGAAATTATTTTCAAGCAGTGAATCGAACGGATTGATATTATAAAGGTACATTGGATGAAAGACAAGCTTGTGTGGCATGTTAACAACCATCTGCTCACTTTCACCAGTCTTCTCGAAGAGCCTGTAAGGGATAAAAAACATATGATAATGACACAGGTCGGGCTTGAAGTCATAAATGCCGGCAATAAGATCAAGTGATATGCTGTCATTAAAACTTTCTTCAGATTTCAAAGCAGAAGAACTCGCACTTAACATCTGGTAACCTTTTGTTGTTGATATATAATTTACAGCATTGTTTAAATCTGCAACATTCCTCTCCAGGGAATCTTTCAGATTCAGTGTTTCAGTTTCGACCTTTGAGCATCCCCAGGTTAAGAAAACCAGAATAACCGTTAAAAATACAACGAACCTTTTCATTTTGGGTAGTATTTTAATGTTTTAAATACATATTATAATACGTATAAAGTTAATAAATATTTTGTCAGGAAGCTATTAAAAAAAAGTAATAGATACCTGTTTCCAGGTACTTCGGTTGGGACAGGTCCACCAGGATGACAGCATAATAAAGAGGATAATAATGACATAAATAGATGTATTCTGGATTATTAATCGTATCTTTGCCAAAATTTCTGATTTGAGAACAGCGCTTTTAAACAAATTTATCTTATACTTATTATTAATCCCGGCACTTTTTTCTAAATCCTAAATTTTATAAGTAATCATAATGCCAGGTTCTTATGAATCTGTGTTTTGGGCAGGAGCCGTTACTTTGACCAGTAATTAAACAGTCTCAGAAAAGGATCCTGCCAGGGCATTAAATCTGACCCGGTATTATGGATGTAATTAATTAAACAAAAAAACAAAATGAACATTTATGTAGGTAACCTTGATTTTAAGGTTAATGAAGATGATCTTCAAAAAGTATTCGAAGAATATGGAACTGTTAGTTCTGCAAAAATTATTGTAGACAAGTTCAGTGGCAGAAGCAAGGGCTATGGCTTTGTAGAAATGGAAAATGACAAAGAAGCCAATAAAGCGATAAAAGATCTAAACGGATCTGAATTAGAAAACAGGGAAATAGTTGTTAATGAGGCAAAGCCGAGGAAAACAAGATATTAATATTCAATTACAGAATAATGTTTAAAGGAAAAGTGAAGTGGTATGATGAGACCAAAGGATTTGGCTTCATCAAATCTGAAAGCGGGGAAGACATATTTGTACACCGGACAGGTTTATTGGATTCTTATGAGGTGCTGGAAACAGACCAGGAGGTCGTTTTTGAAGTAAAGCAGGGAGATAAGGGTCTGGTGGCTTATGATGTGAAAACGGCTTAGATAATTAAGAGGTATAATTTGAATTCATTTAAAATAGGGGACCTAAAAATACCCGTTCCGGTCATACAGGGCGGAATGGGTATTGGCATTTCCCTTTCAGGTCTTGCATCTTCAGTGGCTAATATGGGAGGTGTTGGAGTTATTTCCACGGTAGGTATAGGGTTTTTAAGTAAAGACAAACAGAAAAGCCGTCGCCAAAATCATATCGATGCTATTCGCAATGAAATAAGAAAAGCACGTAAACTTACAGATGGTGTGCTGGGCGTAAATATTATGTCTGTGATTACTAATTTTTCAGATATGGTAAAAACCTCTATAGAGGAGGGTATAGATATAATATTCGCAGGTGCAGGATTACCACTGGATTTACCAAAATATCTAGAGAAGGGAATAAAAACGAAACTTGTTCCCATCGTATCCTCCGCGCGGGCAGCTTCTATAATATCGCAAAAGTGGAAACAGAATTACGATTATTTACCCGATGCATTTGTTGTAGAAGGACCTAAAGCAGGTGGTCACCTGGGATTCAAGGCTGATCAGATCCAGAATAAAGAAAACAGACTTGAAAAGCTTGTTTCAGATGTACTCGAAGTGGTACGGGAGATGAAAGTTAAATTTAACAGGGAAATACCGGTTATTGCTGCCGGAGGAATTTACACCGGCAAAGATATGTTTCGCATAATGAAACGTGGTGCTTCTGCCGTGCAAATGGGAACACGATTTATTGCGACTGAGGAATGCGATGCTTCTCCTGAATTTAAGGAAGCATTTATAAGGGCAAAGACAGCAGATATTCAGATCATTAATAGTCCGGTTGGTATGCCGGGAAGAGCAATTTATAACAAGTTCCTGCTTGAAGCCGGAGAGGGAAAAAGAAGACCGGCAAGCTGCAGTTTTAATTGCATTAAATCATGTAATCCTAAAACCACCCGTTATTGTATTGCAGATGCTTTACTGTCTGCGTTTAACGGTAAAATGGATGATGGTTTTGCTTTTACCGGTACCAATGCAGGGAAAATAAAAAAGATTACAACTGTCAGAAAAATATTTGATGACCTGAAAAGGGGTTATCGGAAAGCTGAAAATGACACTTAAAATATATTAATGCGGCAACTGGTAATTACAAAGCAATTAACTCCACGGAATGAGGAATCAATAAACAGGTATTTCAATGAAATAAGCAATTATCCTATGGTAAGTGCTGAAGAAGAAGTTGAATTAGCGGCAAGTATCAGGAAGGGTGATAATGAAGCGCTTGAAAAGCTGGTACTAGCCAATCTGAGGTTTGTAATATCAGTTGCCAAACAGTATCAGAATCAGGGCCTGTCATTGCCTGATCTTATAAATGAAGGCAATATAGGCCTGGTTAAAGCTGCCCGTTTATTTGATGCCTCCAGGGGTTTCAAATTTATATCTTATGCTGTATGGTGGATACGCCAGTCGATTGTGCAGGCCGTATCAGACCAGACAAGGATTGTTCGTTTACCCCTTAACAGGATTGCTGCAATCAATAAAATCAAAAAGGCAATTCCATATCTTGAACAGGTATTTGAGAGGGAGCCAACAGATGATGAGATTGCCATTTTCCTCGACGTGAAGAATGAGAACATAGAAACAGCCAACAGGATCAAAAACAGGCAGGTTTCTTTTGATATGCCTGTAGGAGGCGATAATGACAGTAATTTCAGCCTGTACGATACCGTACAGAACGATAATATATCACCCCCTGATACCAGCCTGATGAATGAATCACTTAATATAAATATAAGGAGAGCACTGGCAAAGCTTAATCAGCGGGAAGCTGCCATATTAAACCTGTCTTTCGGCCTCGACAGTAATACAACATGGTCGCTACAGGATATAGCTTCTAAATACGGAATGTCATCCGAAAGGGTCAGGCAAATAAGAAGTAATGGTCTTTCCAAGCTAAAACATATGTTGAAAGATAATATTGATTTCTTCGGTGATTGAGCAATAAAGTGTTTGTAGGCAGATAATTATTATTTAAATGTGCTAAAGAATTATTATGGGAAGATCACAGGAAACATTTAAAAAGAAAGATGTAAGAAATAAAAAGGCTAAGAAAAGAAAAGAGAAAGAAAAGAAGAGATTAGCCAAAAAAGATAACGAAAAAAAGAGCGGTCTTGATGATATGATCGCTTATGTTGATGAAAACGGAGTGTTAAGCTCAACCCCTCCAGATGCAGGTAATAAGGAAGATATTAAACCTGAAGATATCCAGATATAAAAGAAAAATCATAATCCTCAGACTATATTATTTATAGATTAAATAGTCTGCAAACCTCATATCCTTTATTTAAATCTTCATGATTCATAATAGTTTGAGTGATTATTAAATCTAATCTTTGAGGAATATTAACATTTATTTTATTTTTGTAGATTGTTATAAAATATTATATTTGTTAAAGAAACTATGTTGACATATAATTAACAACTTTTATTAAATTCAATGAACGAAATAAAATTAGGCACTCTTATTAGAAAATTAAGAATCAGCCAGAATCGTACTATCCAGGAGATATCTGATAAATGTAATTTATCGAAGAGTATGATATCAAAAATTGAAACTAATAAGGTATTTCCATCTGTTGCTACTCTTATAAAACTTGCGGATGCACTTGGTACCAGAGTTTCTGCTCTATTGGAGAAAAATGGTAATTACGGATCAATCCTTGTTTCTTCCGGTACTTCTGAGAATGAAACTGTGCTTACGGAGCGTGGATATAATATATTTCCTTTTGCTTCAGAATATCATGGTAAAAGAATGCAACCATTCCTTTTTGTCGTCAGGAAGGGGGAGGTAAAAGAGCATCATTTATCGCATGTTGGTGAAGAATTCATTTATGTAATTGAAGGATCCATGAAGTTTCAGGTAGGAGATATTGATTATCATATGAATAAAGGAGATGCTCTGTATTTCAATGCACTTGAGACTCATCAGATTATTCCAGTTAGTGATACAGTAAAATATATTAACATATTTGTTTAGAAATATTTTTATGAAAGATCTTAGCAACAAAACATTGGGTATAATACATGCCGCTTTAATTTCATCAAAGAGTGTGGAACCTTTCATTCAAGAGATTATCCCTGAAGTAACAGTTGTTCATCATATAGATGACACCGTTCAGAACCTGAATTTCATGCAGAAACCAGGTGTTATACCAAAGGTCAATTTTTTTAAATTTACTACGTATGCTCACTTTCTCCAGGAGGCTGGTGTAGATCTTATTTTGCTTGCATGTTCAACTTTCAGCAGGGCAGTGGAAGTCGCCCGTCCCCTGATTGATATACCAATGGTTCAGATAGACCGTCCTATGATGGATATAGCTGTTTCTGAAGGGTCCAGAATAGGATTACTGGCAACGGTACCATCAACCGTAATTCCTTCAGAACGATTATTAAACATTGCAGCAGAGGAAGCAGGAAAAAAAATAGAAATAACCACAGTACTTTCCAGTGAGGCATTTGAAAAAATCAAAACGGGTAATGTGGATATGCATAATGAAATCCTCTTATCAGAGATTGAGAAACTTTCAGATAAGGTGGATGTAATAACCATGGCACAGGTATCAATGAGTGCTCTTGAACCTTTTTTAAAGGACATTAAGGTGCCTGTATATAATAGTGGAAGGACAGGCCTTAACAGGGTAAGGGAGATATTGTCTGAATTATGAACAAACCAATAGCAATAGGTTGTGATCCAAATGCTTCAGCTCTTAAAAAGGTATTAATAGAATATATTTCTTCATTGGGATTCGAGGTTGAGGATTACGGTAGTGATGATATCATATATGCCAATACCGCATACATAGTTGCCAGGGCTGTTACAGAAGGGAAACATGACAGGGCTGTACTGTTATGCGGTACAGGACTTGGTATGTGCCTAGCTGCCAACAAGGTACCTGGTGCTTATGCCGTAACGTGTACGGATGAATATTCTGTTGAAAGATCGATACTCAGTAATAATGCAAATATCCTGACTATGGGAGCTAAAGTTGTCAGTGATGAAATAGCTAAAAGGTTAGTTAAAGTATGGATATCAGTTCGTTATGTTCCGGGAGGAAGGTCTCAGACTAAGATTGATAGAATTTATGAAATCGAAAGGGAATATACAGGAGCAAAACAGCAAAAAGATAAAGAATGAAAAAGACTATAATAACTAATTTGCCCCAGGTATATACAGTTGATGTACTCGATTTCAACGGGCAGATTTATTATGGTGTTGGTTCAGAGGGAGAATACCCGTTTTACCTTATTGGGTTGGAAGAAAGCGAAATGGTAAAAATATCTAATGGACCCGGAGGGACCATGTGCATGGTTATTGTTCCGGGTGATAATAAAAGGCTTGTATCAGTAATGGGCCTCTTTCCTCCTTTTAAAGGGGCAGAAGCAGCTATATACCTGCATGAGGAAAGGAAAGGGGATTGGCATACAAAAAAATTAATCGATCTTCCTTTTGCTCACCGTTGCGAAATCCTTACCGTAGACAATGTCAACTGGTTGTTTGCAGCCTCCGTGAGTGTTTTCAAAAAATATCCTGAAGATTGGAGTTTGCCTGGCGAATTGTATATTATCCCTCTAGATCAGCAAGGTAATCTGCATGATGAACCCAAAAAGTTTATTAATAATGTGACCCGCAATCATGGCATGATTAAAGCAAACCTTACGGGTACAGAGGCAATATATATATCAGGTAAAGAAGGTATTTTTGAAATAGCACCCGGATTTAATTCAGACTGGGCAATGACCGTATTGTTTGAAAATGAGGTGAGTGAATTTGTATTTTTCGATATTAATGATGACGAAATAAAGGAATTAATCACCATCGAGCCTTTTCATGGAGATACTTTAAATGTATATATTAAAGAACGTGAAGGATGGAAAAGGATTTACCAGTCGGTTTTGGAGTTCGGTCATGGACTGAGCGCTGGAACCTTTAGTGGGAAACCTTCTGTGGTTGTTGGAAATCGAAGGGGAGACAGAGCTCTTAATTTATTTGTCTATGAAGGAACACCGAGCGGTAAAATCAAAAAACAGGTTGTAGAAAAAGGAGTGGGGCCAACTCAGACGAAAATTTTCACTTACAAATCAATAGATTATATTTTAAGCTCAAACCAAGTTAAAGGGGAAGTTGCCCTTTATCACTAAATATGCAAGTATGAAAAATATTATCTATGAAGACAGGATCGAGGCTAAGGAACTTCAGGGTAGGTCGCTGAAATGGTTAATAACCCCTGATATGGACCTCAGCACGAACTTTTCCCTTAATACTGTGATAATTAAGCCCGGTAATACCGTAAAGCCGGCACATGCCCATCCCGAAATGGAAGAGTTGATCTATATTGCCAGTGGTGCCGGTAAAGTATATATAAATGGTAATGTCAGTGAGATCAGGGCAGGTACTGCAGTACTCTTTAAGCCAGGATCAATTCATATGGTACGCAATGATGGATACAAGGATATGAAGATAATATGTGTTTTTATCCCTCCTGCTACCCTTGATGATTACCTGTATTATGAAGACGTGGAATTCCCTGATCAGAAAACTTAGAAATAAACACCATGCAGAGAATTATTAATGATCCGGATTATCTGGTCGACGAAATGGTTGCAGGTTTTAAAGCAGCTAACGAGAAAATGGTAGCAGGAACAAAAAATTTAAGAGTACTAAAATACCTAGAAGCTCCAGTAAAAGGAAAGGTAGGAATAGTTACAGGAGGAGGCTCAGGGCATAAACCTGCTTTTATAGGTTACCTTGGTAAAAATATGGTTGATGCTGTAGCTGTAGGTGAAATTTTTACCTCGCCGACTGCAAAGTCATTCTACGATGCGTTTAAGGCAGCAGACAGTGGTCAGGGTGTGGCCTGCCTGTATGGAAATTATTCCGGGGATAATATGAACGTGAAGATAGCCAGGAAACAGGCAGAAAAGGAAGGAATTACCGTGAAAACTGTTATAGCCAATGATGATGTACCCTCAGCACCAATCACCGAGCGTGAAAAAAGGAGAGGAGTGGCAGGTGAGGTTTTAATGTGGAAAGTTGGAGGTGCAAAGGCAGCTACAGGTGCTTCACTTGATGAAGTGATAGCGGCTGCCCAAAAAGCAATTGACTATACCCGCAGTATAGGTATTGGCCTTACACCCTGTACAATACCTTCAGTTGGTAAACCTAACTTCACTATTGAACCCGGGAAAATGGAAGTGGGAATTGGGCACCATGGAGAACCAGGTATTGCGGTTTCTGATTTAAAAACTGCAGATGAAATGGCAAAAGTCTGCACAGATATTGTTCTACCTGATCTTCCCTTTATTAAGGGAGATGAAGTAGTAGTACTGGTATCCGGATTAGGAGCTACACCTTTAATGGAATTATATGTTTTCCACAGTAAAGTGAAGGCAATTCTCTCTAATCAAGGTATTGGTACATACAAGTCTTATGTCGGTGATTTCTTCACCTCCCTTGATATGATGGGTGTTACATTGACTATCATGAAGTTAGACGATGAACTGAAGACACTTGTAGACTATCCAGCTGATGCCGTTCATTTTAAACAGTTTTAGATGGGAAAAACAGAATGGATTAACAATAAAAAGGGATACCAGGTAATTAAGGATATTATAAATTCTATCAGGAAAAATAGACAATACCTTAGTGAACTAGATGGTCAGATTGGGGATGGAGATCATGGGGTCAATATGAGTAAGGGATTTGCACTCGCAGAACAGAAACTAAATGAGGATACTTCTCTTTCAGATGGTTTCAGGATAATAGGAGAAGTGTTATTGATGGAGATAGGGGGTGCGATGGGTCCGATCTATGGAACTTTTTTCGAAACGTTTTATGAGCAATCCAGGAATAAAGACAGGATTACTGCCTCAACCTTCAATGAAATGCTAAAAGCAGCAATAGAATCAACTTTAGAGATATGTGGTGCAAGCCCTGGTGATAAAACGCTTATTGATGCACTAGTGCCTGCTGCAGTATCATTGGAAGAAAGCATAAAAAGTGGAAACAGCTTTGATGTTGTTCTCAGTGATATGGCAAGTGGAGCAAGAGAAGGTATGAATTCAACAAAAGAAATGATAGCAAAAAAGGGCCGGTCAGCCAGACTGGGAGAAAGGTCTCTGGGTTTTATTGATGCAGGTGCTGCATCATGCTATATTATACTGGAATCAATGGCAAGGTCTATGAAAGCCGTAATCGAAAGCGAGTAGGTAAATATGGGAAGAACTATTTTTTTATCTTTTGTTATACTGATTTTAGCTGGTTGCAAAGACATTAATACAGGCACTGATGATTCCAAAGTGACAGGTCCAAAATTAAGATTCAGACTGGCCACTGAACTTAATTTTGACAGCAAGATATGGGAGGTATCAAATCTTTTTAAGCAAGAGATTGAAAAAGAATCAAAAGAGCATGGCATCGAGGAAGGGGAAATTGAGGTTGTATTTTATGATCAGGGAATGATTGGTACCGAGAGGCAGTTGCTGGAGAACTGTTATTTCGGTATAGTGGAAATGGTACAGATAAACTCATCCGTTATTACCACTATTGACCCGGCATTTAGTCTGCTTGACCTTCCATACCTTTTTATCACCGAAGAACATCATCAGAGAGTTCTTTATGGTGATACGGGAAGAAAATTTCTTGATAGATTAAGGGCCAAGAAACTTTTAGGCCTAGGGTTTTACAGTACAGGATTCCGAAATATGTTCTATAAACAAAAGGAAGGGAAGGGTTGTATTCAAACACCTGATGACCTGAAGGGAATGAAAATCCGTGTTATGGAAAGCCCGGTTATGATAAATTCAATCAATGCACTTGGAGCCACGGCAACACCAATACCGCATTCTGAGCTTTTCCAGGGACTTAAAACCGGAGTAGTTGACGGAGCTGAGAACAGTGCCAGGATATTTATCTCTTATAAATATTATGAAACAGGATGTAATTGCTTCACGCTTACAGAACATTTTGCGAACCAGCATATCCTAGTTGTAAATGAGAAGTGGTTCAATTCACTGGATAAGAAATATAGGGACAGGATAAATGAGGTATCTCAGATAATCATACCATTATTTGACAATATCTGGACGGAGACAACCAAACATTCCCTTGAAGAGATGATACAAAATAATGTTGTTGTAAATGCTATTGAAGATAAAAAGCCCTTTATTGAAAGAGCAGATAGGTTTGTTGATGAGTATTTGTCAGAAAATCCGGAACTTCCATTAGAGTTGCTTGAAGAAATTAAATCACAGGCAGGTGATTATCTTAATTATGATAAAAAGTGAAATACCATACAGGATATAAGAAACATGAAAATTATCGATAAAACACTAGATTATCTTTTGTTCATTATACTTGCTGTGATGTCACTTACAATGGCGACAAACGTATTCTGCAGATTTATTCTTAAGTTTTCCATTTACTGGGCAGATGAATTAGTACAGGTATTGATGGTATGGCTGACTTTCCTTGGTGCAGCTGTTGCTGTGAGGGAAAATGCACATTATGTTTTTGATTATCTCTCCAGAAAGCTGAAAGGGAAAGCCTTGATAACGTTTATGCTTATAAGTAAGGCAATAGGCCTGTCAGCTATAGTGCTTCTTCTCTTTTTCAGTACTGAAGTTACGATTGGAATACGAAGTTGGATTATGCCGGCTATGGAGGTTAGTCGTGCACTGGTATATGGAGCTTGTCCGGCAGGCTGCATTTTTATGCTTATTTATGGAGCAAGGGATTTCCTGCAAACAGTTAAATCAATATAATATGATATTAATACTTGTAATAGTATTCATTATACTTCTTTTTCTGAATGTCCCTATAGCATATTGCATGTTATTGTCATCACTGGCTGCCCTTTTATATATCGGTATAGACCCATTAATGATCGCACTGGAAACATCGAGGTCATTATCAAATTTCTATGCCTTTCTTGCGGTACCATTTTTTATCCTGGCAGGTGAGATCATGAGCCAGGGTGGATTATCCCAGAAACTCATAGATTTTGTAAAATCTTACCTGGGACACAAACGTTCAGGCTTACCGGTTGTAACAGTTGTATCATCCCAGATGTTCGGAGCAGTATCAGGAGCTTCTGCAGCAACATGTGCTGCTATTGGGGGTATGATGATCCCTGCCCTGGAAAAGAACGGATACTCCCGGCCATATTCAACAGCACTGGCTGCCTGTGCAGGTACTACAGGAGCATTAATACCGCCAAGTATCCCGCTTCTTATTTACGGAACAACTGCTAATGTGTCAATTGAGAAACTATTTATTGCAGGTGTAGGTCCTGGAATTCTTATTGGATTGGGTTTAATGGGTGTAAGCAAATTCATAGGGAGAAAATTTTCAGTAAGTATTGAAAAGAAATCCACTTTAGGTGAAAAGTTGAAAAGTACCCGTAAATCATTACCGGCACTTTTCCTGGCAGTAATTATTTTTGGTGGGATAATGGGTGGCATTTTTACTGCAACAGAAGCTTCTGCTGTTGCAGTTGTATATGCGCTCATAATAAGTCTTTTCCTTTATAAGCAATTAAAAATTAAAGATTTACCAAGGTTATTTGTTTCTGCAGCAAAAACTACTGCTGCTTTAAGTTTCCTCCTGGCAGTTGCAAGTCTATTCGCATGGACACTGGGTATCGGTAAAGCCCCGGAGATTATTACAAACGGCCTGCTGGGTACATGCGATGCAATAATTCATACATTTACCACGGACATTTCCCAAGATACATTCTTCCTTCTCAGGAAAATACTGGTGCTAATCTTTCTCAATATATTCTTATTGATTTTTGGAATGTTCATAGATGTTGCACCTGGTTTATTAATAGTTGTGCCGGTTCTTCTTCCTATCAGCGCAGCAATAGGAATGGATACGGGTCTAGCCGCTGTTCATTTCGGAGTGATGGTTGTTGCAAACATGATAATAGGATTGGTTACTCCACCCGTGGGAACTACACTTTTTGTAGCCAGTGCTGTTGGCAGGACAAGTATCTCCTCAATGGTGCCTTATGTCTTACGATTCTTGCTGATTATGGTTGTTGTCCAACTGATGATAACCTATGTGCCCTTTATTACCACTGCATTGCCTTCTTTGATGAACTAATGTTTATTATATTTCAAGAAAGTTTTTCTCATGAATTCAGCACCATTTTCCAGGACTAATTTTATATTAAATATAATACAAATTATAATAAATTGATATTTAATCTCTTGAATTTCTGACTGCATAACTTCACATAACCTGATATACCAAAAACATTAATTATTTCATGTAATAATATTTTGAATTATCAATATATTATTTTAAATTGTACCCAATAAGGAAAGGGGATTCATATAATTCAACAAGGTTTATTTAAGCTATGTCAAATTAATAAGTATAATAAAAATATGTGATTCAATGACTTTTTATAATCAATCTTATTACTAAACCTAATTAAATAATTTATGACAAATTTTAGATTTTATCGCAGTAATAGCTACTATAAAGAATGGCTTCAAAAAGCCTGTAAACGCATAGTGCTATTCACATTAATTATCATGTGTTCAATTAGCATTGTTTCAGCCCAAAGTCGCATGATAACAGGAACAGTAACAGGAGTGGATGGTACTCCCATACCGGGAGTAACAATTACTGTTGAAGGTACTTTAACGGGGGTTAACACCAACTCGGATGGTACATACTCTATCGAGGTAGATAATACTTCACAATACCTGGTTTTTTCTTTTGTAGGAATGAAAACAATTCGTGTAGAAATTGGAAATCAGTCAGTAATTAATCTAACCATGGAAGAGGATGTTCTGGGGATTGATGAAATAGTAGTAATTGGTTATGGAACTTTGAAGAAAGAAGAAGTTACTACGGCAATATCAAGTGTTAAAGCGGAGGACTTTAATGTAGGAACTGTAAAAGATGCCGGACAACTAATTCAGGGCAAAGTTGCCGGTTTATCGATCACCAGTCCAAGTGGAGATCCGACAGATGATTCACAGATCATGCTTAGGGGAATTACATCTATCTTTTCAAGTACATCACCACTGGTACTCATTGATGGTATCCCGGGTGAACTCAATACTGTTGCTCCCCAGGATATTGAATCTATTGATGTATTAAAAGATGGTTCTGCAGCCGCAATTTACGGAACCCGTGGAACAAATGGAGTGATCCTGATCACGACAAAGAAGGTCAGGGGTGTAACACCAACGACAATTGAATACAATGGTTATGTAAACTTTCAAACGATTGCACGCAAACCAGAATTACTTGATGCTGAAGACTATAGAAGATTAAATTCCGAGGAGGGCATGTCTTTGATAGATCATGGATATAGTACAGATTGGATTGATGCAATAATGAGAGACCATCCTGTAAGTTATATGAATAACTTCTCTCTTAAAGGAGGTAGTAATACATCGAACTATATAGCATCTGTTAATACCAGAAGCGACCAGGGGATATTCATTAAATCCGGAGTTAATCAATTAAACGGCAGACTGGACATTAATCATTCTATGTTCGATAATGTTTTAAGGATAAATGCCGGGTTCAATGGTAAATTTGAAGAACATCCAGGTACAACAGGAGGAGGAAGCTTTAATAGTTATGCTTATAACCAGGCGATAAGGAGGAATCCAACTGACAGAGTAAAGGATGATGACGGCAACTGGATCAATCGTGGAATATATATGTATGACAATCCTGTATCCTTGTTGGAAGAGGCTACTGGTTACAGCAAGGCAAGGGTTATGAGATTTTATGGCAGTATATCGCTTAGACCTTTTACTGGTTTAGAATCAAAATTACTGCTCTCCAGATATCAAAGGGACCAGGAAAGAGCATTCTACAGAACTTCCGAAAATCCAGAATCCCTGAATCTTGGCCAGACTGGTTATGCCTCACGTGATTACAGGAATCATAATGAAAACCTACTTGAATTTACTACTGAATATAACAAGATAATTGACAATCACAGAATATCTTTGTTGGGAGGATATAGTTACCAAGAATATTTGTATGAGCAATTTGAGGCTTCAAATTATGATTTCCCTGCTGATGAATTCACATTTGATAACCTTGAATTAGGCGGGGCATTACTGGTCGGGAAAGCTGATATGGATAGTTATCGCAGCTTATCAAAGCTTGTGGGGTTTTTTGGCAGGTTGAATTATAATTATAAAGATAAATATTTATTACTCGCTAGCTTAAGGTATGAAGGATCTTCAAAATTTGGCGAGAATCATAAATGGGGAATGTTTCCTGCAATATCATTTGGATGGCGCTTAACGGAAGAGTCCTTTATGGAAAATGTAAATCTGTTTGATGACCTGAAACTAAGAGCCGGATACGGAGTTACAGGGACTATTCCAACAGATCCCTACTTATCTTTAACACGGCTCTCCTATGGAAGCAATGTTTTGGTTAACGGTGAATGGATAAAAGAGATTACACCTGCGAGTAATCCTAATCCAGACCTAAGGTGGGAGAAAAAAGTAGAAACGAATATTGGGGTGGATATGGTATTTTTGAATAGCAAGATCAATTTTACTCTTGATTATTACTATAGATTAACCAAGGACATGCTATGGAATTACCAGGTGCCTACACCTCCATATCTTTATAGCTCAATTATTGCTAACGTAGGACAAATTGAAAACAGGGGTATTGAGTCTATGTTGAAAATAATTCCCGTAAAGACAATGAATTTTGAATGGGTATCCTTAATTACCTACTCAACTAATAAGAATAAGCTTATTTCTTTAAGTAATGATCTCTATGAGACAACAAATGATTTCTTCGATACCGGATATACAACGCCACCAATTCAAGCAAGCACCCATAGGGTTAAGGTAGGAGAACCAATTGGAAATTTTTGGGGGTGGAAGGTTGTTGATATTGATGAAGATGGTTATTGGATAATCGAAAATTCTGACGGTGAGCTTGTTGCCAGTGCCGATAAAACACCTGATGACATGCAGGTTTTAGGTAATGGTTTGCCGAAACATTATGCCAGTTGGAATAATAAATTTAAATATAAGAACTTTGAGCTTGAAATTAACATGAGGGGTGCCTTTGGATTCCAAATCCTTAATTTCCAAAGGATGTTTTTTGAAAATCCAGCTGCACTTTCAAATTATAATAATCTTAAATCAGGTTTAGATCTGGTTTTTGGCAAAGTCAGGCTGGCAGATATTCAGGATTATACTAGCTATTATATTGAAGATGGCGATTACTGGAAAATAGATAACGTAACACTTGGCTATGATTTTAATGTTAAATCAATAAGTTTCATTAAAAACGCAAATATATACGTATCGGTTCTCAACCTAATGACCTTTACAGGTTATTCAGGAATTGACCCGGAAGTAAATAGAAATGGCCTTTCTCCAGGGAATGACCCACTCGATAAATATCCTACAACAAGAACTTATACTCTTGGATTTAATATTACTTTTTAATCGCTAATAAAACTATTATAAAAATGAAATCTATTAAATATATTATTCTTACAGTAGCTGTACTCATAATAACTATGAGTTCATGTACTGATTTGAGTGAGGAAGTGTTTTCTGATTTGACAGCAGAGCAGTTTACTCCTGAGGCTAAAGACTTACCATCTCTAATGGGACCTGCATACTCTACTCTGAGAGATGTATACCATGGATGGCATGGCTATTTCGATACAATGGAAGAATGTTCTGATGAAGTTGCAACCTGTTCACGACCCAGAGGATGGTATGATGGTGGTGTTTACCAAAGAATGCATGAGCATACCTGGACATCACTACAGAGCCATACAAACGGCCTATGGGACAGATGTTACATGGGAATAACAAACTGCAACAGGGCTATTTATCAGATTGAAGAAGGTATTATTCCCCTTAATGAGGAATTAAGTAATTCAGCCCTATCCGAATTGAAAGTAGCAAGAGCATTTTATTTGTATATTTTATGTGACGCGTTTGGGAACATTCCGGTTACCACAATGTACGATATAGAAGAAGGATATTTACCTGAACAAAATACCAGAACTGAGGTTTTTGATTTTATTGTAAGCCAGATTAATGAAAGTCTGATTTATCTTTCCGAGGAGGTTAGTCCTGTGACTTATGCGCGTTGGAATAAATGGGCTGCCAAGGCATTGCTGGCAAAAATGTATCTCAATGCTGAAGTATATACCGGTAATGCTAAGTGGGCTGAATGTATTTCAGAGTGTAATGATATAATCGCCTCAGATGCCTATCAGCTTGAAAATAATTTTAGTGATTGTTTTATTACCGAGAACCAAAATTCATGCGAATTGATTTTTACTGTTCCTTTTGATGAAATTTATGGAATGAACTTTCGAACCCATTTAAAAACACTACCAAGCTCCACTCAGTCAGTGTGGAATTTCAAAGCACCACCATGGGGATATGGAGGCAGTTGTGGTATTCCTCAGTTTATTGATACGTATGATCCTGATGACACCAGACTTGAAGATAGCTGGATATCAGGTTATATGATTTCAACAAGTGGTGATACAATCCGTTCAATGCTCGATAATGTTACTCCTCTTCAGTTTAAGAATGAACTCAGGGGGATATTCGAGGCAGGTGAAATGGAAGGTTACCGTTTGGGAAAATTTGAGTTTAAAATGGGAGCTGATGCTCATTTAAGCAATGATGTTCCTGTATTCAGATACGGAGATATTCTTATGATGAAAGCAGAATGCTTATTGAGGACAGGACTTGCTGATGATGCAGCTGCTTTGGTTACCCAGGTAAGGGAAAGAGCATTTAAAGACAACCCTTCAAAGGCTGTTGTTACCGGTGAAGATTTAATGCAGGGAAGCTCTTATAATTATGGTTATGTAGAAGAAGGAGTCTTAGTTGAGATTGAAGGAGGGGAAGATGTATTATTCGGAAGGTTTCTGGATGAATTAGGATGGGAGTTTGCACAGGAAGCCCGTCGCAGGCAGGATATGATAAGATTCGAGGTTTTTACAACAAAATCATGGTTATCACACCGTCCTAATGGTGATCACAGGAGTCTTTTCCCGATTCCTGAAGATGAATTGAATAAAAATCCTAATTTAACACAAAATCCGGGTTACTAAATGTTAATAATGAACCTGGTCCAGTATTTCAATTGGGCCAGGTTTTCGCTATTTCTTAAAATAGAAAGCAATGATAACAATAAAGAGATTGCATTCATTTATTGCATTATTAATATTGCTAGTACAAAATATATCAGCTCAGAATCCTATTAAGATTATGGACGAAAATCTTGAATTGTCCATTACAGCTATAAGTGATTATAGTATTCGTATGACATTCTTGCCGATGGATATATCTGGTAATGTAATACCATTGAAGCAGGATCTTGTATTGGGAAAACAGAAATGGGCTGGTCCTGAATTCAAAGCAAAAACCCTCAACGATGAAGCAAAAACCTTCAGAATTGGGGTTTTTACTGGTAGAATAAGTAATAATCCTGTCTTAGTATCATTATATGATAGTTCAGGTAAGGAATTCCAGAGAATTACCATAACAGAAGAAGGTGTTGTAAAATTCCTAAAAAGCAATAAACCAATATACGGGCTTGGAAGTGGTGGCCAGAAACTTAACAAAAATGGCAGTTATGAATCTATGGATAAGGGACACCGGGCACATGAATATCAAATCTGGGGTTCAAAAATACCGGTACCTTTCCTTATAGATACAGAAGGATCTTCTATCTTTTTCCATCGTCCTTATAGTGGAAGTTTTGACCTAAGAAATGAAGAAGGATTATATATACCCCGTGAAAATTCAAAGATGGATAAGGAAAGCACCTTACCAATTGATTTGTTTATAACTAGGCTAGATTATCCTGGAAGAGCGATATCTGAATACAATCTTATTACAGGAAGAGCTCCTCTGCCCCCTAAATGGGCTTTTGGATATATGCAGAGTCATCGCACTTTAGCAAGGGGTCCTGAAGAAGTAATGGAGACAGCAAGAATTTTCCGCTCGAAAAAATTACCATGTGATGCACTTATTTATCTGGGGACAGGATATTGCCCTATTGGTTGGAATAAGGGACATGGAACAGTAGAGTTTAATCCTGAAGCATTTGACAAACCACAGGAGATGATTGATCGTTTGCATGAGGATAATTTTAAGATTGTCCTGCATGTTAACAGAGCTCCTAATTCATTACATGGAGAAATGAAACCTCCAGAAACTGATAAAGGGATGGATTATGCATATAATTACTGGCAGATGCACAAGGAAGTATTGAGTACAGGTATAGAAGGATGGTGGCCTGATGATGGTGATGGTCTTCCAGTTGATGGCAGGCTTACAAGACATATGATCTATTATGAGGGATCATTACTTGAACAACCTGATATACGCCCATTCAGTTTACACAGAACGGGTTATGCAGGCATGCAGAAATTCGGTGGTTGGATATGGTCGGGAGATGTTTTTTCATTATGGGCTACATTAAAGGCACACGTAGCTGTAGGTATTAATGCTTCTCTCAGCGCTTCACCCTACTGGGGGACTGACATAGGCGGGTTTACACCAACGTCAGAGTATTCCGGAGAATTATATGCTCGCTGGTTCCAGTTTGCAGCTTTCACTCCGTTATTCAGATCCCATGGAAGGTTATGGTACCTTCACAGGCCATGGGGATGGAGCACTGGGGATATGGGCCCCAATGAGGTAGTGCCTACCCACACGGGATCTACTGCTCCTGACTCAAGTAAATTATTGAATGAAAAAATTGAACCAATATGTAAGAAATATCTTGAATTGCGATATCGTTTGATTCCTTATGTATACTCAGCGGCCAGGGAGAATTATGATACCGGCTTACCAATCATGAGGGCTTTATGGTTACATTATCCTGATGATCCATATGCAGTTAAATGTGAGGATGAATATCTATGGGGAGAGAATATATTAGTTGCACCGATAACCAGGGAAGGCGCAGTTAACAGAGATGTTTATCTACCTGAAGGCTTATGGTACGGATTCTGGTCAAAACGCAGGTATTACGGTAAAACTTATGTTAATGTATATGCAGATTTATCAACTATTCCTCTTTTCGTAAAGGCAGGAAGTATAATACCATTGGATCCTGTCAGACAATATGTTGACGAACCCAGTGATAAACCTGTAACCATTAAAATATATACAGGTGCTGATGGAGTATTTAAAATGTATGAGGATGATGGAATAAGCAACGATTATAAAAATAGCGAGTTTTTCCGGACTGTATTTCAATGGTATGATAATGATAAAATCTTAATCATAGAACCTTATGCAAACAATGAAACCGAGCACGGGATAAGTAAAAGCTTATTAATTGAAGTGATTTCAGATAGTACTATTGAAAAGAATGTAGAATATAAAGGTGAAAGATTAGCAGTTAATTTTAAAGAGTAATATTGGATATATGAATTTAGGTTCATGATTCGGGTTGATCATGGGGTTTAGATTGGGTAAGAAAGGGCTCTATTGCAGAGCCCTTTCTTTTGCTTTCTTTTTAATACAAACATTCTAACCTGAAATGTATAGGATTTATTAAATGGAACAGAATCCTTTAATTTCCTGCGGGACCTTCATCAAACCAAACTATCATTTGACCTTCACCACGATGGGCCCATGCATAATAAGGAATCGCTGTAAAATCTTTATCATAAATAACCGGACTACCATTAAGTAAACGCTTACTGCCCTTGGCCTCACCCGTAATTACAGTTAGTCCTCCAAGTAAATCTGGCCTGTGTTCAGCATTTAATGTTGTCTTTTCAT
This sequence comes from uncultured Rikenellaceae bacterium, assembly GCA_964577305.1. Taxonomy (GTDB): domain Bacteria; phylum Bacteroidota; class Bacteroidia; order Bacteroidales; family VadinHA17; genus UBA9300. Next base: position 52,415 of record CAZNYS010000005.1, on the reverse strand, counting down.
CAATGATTATATCAAAAACACATTTATCATCATAATCCGGCCACTCTGCACAATAAACAAGAGGCCCACGCTGAAGTGCCAGACTGCTTTTATTTGCTTCTATCTTAGGGTGTGATTTGATTTTTCTTATTTCCATTGGTAAATCCAGTTCAACAATATCTCCCTCTCTCCATTTCCTGGTTACAACTGTATAACCCTTATCCATAGTAACAGGATATTGTTCACCGTTCACTTTCAGAACTGGCATATCTCTGGCTTCATCAACAAATGTATATAGATCACCTGGAACAGGTTGGTCTAATGACCATCCGGGTATCCTAACACGTAAACTGAATTCACATGGCTTTTCAGGACTGAGTTCCAGTTTTACATTACCACTCCATGGGAAACCACTGACCTGGTTTAAACCAACTGCGTTACCACCAAGATTAATTGAAGTCTCACTGCTCACAAAAAGATTAACATAAATATCATCCTCATCGTAAGCATATATATAACCTGGCAGGCAAGGCATTAACCGCACTATATTTGTCGGGCAGCACGACCATGTGAACCATTCTCTCCGGGCATCCCTGCCATTCGATTCCAGGCGGTTTGTGTAAAAGAAACTGTCCCCCGTCAGAGATATACCTGATAATACATTATTATATAGCGAACGTTCCATAACATCTATATACTTAGCTTCACCATGTAAAAGAAAAAGTCTGTGATTCCAGAACACATTGGCAACTCCAGCACAGGTTTCACAATAAGCGGTTGAATTGGGGAGTTCGTATGGAGGTCCGAAGCCCTCATTACCACCTTTGGAGCCTGCACCACCTGTAATATATAACTTTTTGCCGGTGAAATCTTCCCATATCCGATCAATAGCATTCATATAGGCACTATCACCAGACAGGGCTGCAACATCAGCAATTCCTGCATACATATATAATGCCCTCACCGCATGCCCAACAGCCTCAGTCTGATCAATAACTGGTTTATGTGACTGATTGTAGGTAGTCTTTTCAGAGCTATACCGGATGGGAGGTTTCCCGACACTGTCGACACCCCTTGTATCAAGAAAATACCTGGCCTGTTCCAGATACCTTTTATCACCTGTCACACGGTATAATTTTGTAAGACCCATACATATTCCCTGATGACCCGGGTAAGTTTCAAATTTTCCTGGACCCAATTCATCTATTATCAGGTCAGCATTCTTAATAGCAATGTCCAAGAGGTTTCTTTTTCCTGTAAGTTGATAATGGGCAACTGCTGCTTCATGCAGAAGTCCCATATTATAGAGCTCATGAGTTGATACATGGGTTCGTACCCATCTTTTGTGACCGATACGGGGATGACAGTACAAATATCCATCATCTTCCTGAGCCAATCCAATAAGCCAGATGATTGAATCAACATAGTTTTCCAACCTGGGATCAGGGAATGTATGCAGGGAATAACATACTCCTTCAACAACTTTAAATACATCCATAAAACGATCAGCAAACCGTTCGTCGTCTCCCAGCCTTCCATCGTTTATTATTTTATTTAGCGCAAGGGGAATAGTAACTTCATGATTGGTTTTCATCCTTTGTGCCCAGAAATCATCTTTTATTTCAACATCAGTAAAAGGGACCGGCCTTATAGGGTAATCATAATCATCCATTCTGGCACTATTACATCCAACACTTACGATAAGTATACCAAGGAATAGATAAACAATACTAAATATCGAATTTCTTTTCATATTGAATATTTTACAGTTTGGGTTATTACGGATACCAAAGAGAAATTTTTAAATAAATCAGAAATTAAATTCTTCACGTATTCCATTATATATTATATCTTTCGTTATTCCTTCCGGCAAAATAAGAATCCTGTAAAGTTTTTCACCAAACTCCGATTGATTGGTCGACACTTCTGGCTCAATAATCAACTTTCTGTTACTATCCTGCCATGTGAAATTAGTAAGACTGTATTCTCCTTCAAGATATTCATTACTAATTCCGTCATCTTCATAAAGAGTGTAGTTTCCATCATTGCCTGTATAGATTCTTATTGTAACAGGATCTGGAACTTCCTCATCAACATATTGTCTTATAGGATCAAATGGAATAATAGCTCCGGCCCTGACATATATAGGCATGATCGTAAGATCGACCTTCCGTGAAATTGTCTGACCACCGTCATGGATGCTGTTTGTAAACCAATCGTACCATTTCCCTTCTGGAAGATATACTTCCCATTGGGTTGCATTTGGTTCAAATACAGGAGCTATAAGCATGTCTCTTCCCCAAAGATACTGCCTTCCGTTTCCTATGGCAATTTTATCATCCGGATAATGAAGCCACATTGCCCTCATAAAAGGCATACCTGTCTGACGAGCTTCCCAGGCAAGAGTATAGTTATAAGTAAGCAGCTGATATCTAAGTTCATCATATTGTCTGCAAACAGGTTCAATAGTTGGATTGTTAAGCTCAGTAATACTCGGTTCTTTTCCCCTGTTTTCCAGCGGCCCCATTTCACTCAGGCCGAATCCCCACGGGAGGGATGTCCACCATGTCCTTCCATGTGAACGGAATGATGGGCAGAATGCACCGAATTGAAACCAGCGAGCGTACATCTCCCCTGTGTAATTCTCTCCCGGATAAAAACCTCCAATATCAGAACCCCAGTAGGGTGACAGACTCAGGGAATGATTTATACCCACTGCGATCTGCCCTTCCAGAGTTTTCCATGATGATTGAGTATCACCTGACCATACCCAACCACCCCATCGCGCTATACCCAGGTGACCATTGCGATGCAGACTCCATGGACGGACATCTGGGGTAGTGTATATTGGGCCCTGATAGTACATTTGATGTCTATTCATACGCTCATGAAGATTAAACCAGTCACCCTCATCTGGCCACCATGCATCAATGCCGCTGTTCACCAGTTCAATATGTTGTTTCCAGTAGTTAAGTATATGAGACTCATCAAGCTCTTCACCATGCTTTGGTGGTATTGATCCATGCAGTGTTGGAAGTTTATCGCGATCCCATGGTACAATGTGTACGGAAACTTTCACATTCAGATCGTGAAGATCATTAATTACTTCAGAAGGATCCCGCTTAAAAACTTCAGGATTAAAGTCGAAAGAAGGCTGTTTAGTATTCCATCCTCTTGGGCAGAATCCTGTTCCGAGATAGATTACAGCATCAACAGGTATTTGTTTTTCCCTGAAGGTTTCCACTATTTCTATCATCTGGTCCTCATCTTCAAGAGTCCTGTGAGATTGCATATAGCCGAGGGACCATTTGGGAGGCATAACAGCCTGGCCAGCAATTCCTGACAGGTCTTTCATTAGATTTGCAGGGTTATTGGCATCAAAAATATAAAGATCGTATACTCCTGGAATTTCATATTCAGGAGGAGGTACTCCTTTCCCGGTATTCTGTTGCTGGTTTTTCTGAGTTTGCTTTTCGTTCTCAGGGTTCAAGGAACTTCTCGGGATAAACTGTCCCTGCTTTTCATTACTAAGATCAACCTGAACCCATGGCGTGGCTACAAATATTCCCCACCCTCCTGTGCCGACAAGCATGGCAACAGGATTACGTGATCCATATGCATTTGACTGCCAGCGCGGTTCCATTTTATGCAATCTTCCTCTTCGGTCAAATTCTATTGGTTCATTTTTCCAGTCTTCGCCCATCCTGGGCCCTCCTTCTCCCATGCCTAGTACCGGATATTCATCAAGCATGAAAGATATACTTCCATTCTCCAGAAAGGTTAATTCCTGAATAACACTACCATCTTCATCGGTTACTTTTACCTTGAGCGGATTATTGGCAACCTCAACTAATAGATTGCCCACCTTTTTATTTAGTGCTCTCCCCAGCCTGTGTAAACTAATCGAAGCGTCGGGATATTCGCGGTCAGCAATAGCTGGTGTATAGGGAAATTCCCTCTCAAAACCAGTTGGTACAAGAGTGATCCTGACACTATTCTCTCCGGCTTCCCTTATATCAAGTCTTGCATACTGATCCAGGATGATTAGTTTCTGGCCACAGGAGCCAAGCATCATTAGTAGCAAAGGGAAAATGATGTAAATTCGAAAGGAGGATCTTAAAAAGAATTTCATGGCTTTAGGATTTAATGTTGTGTAACTCACAAATAATATATTCAACATTGTTTACATAAAGTAATCATATATGAACTTATTAAACAAATATATGATTTTACATTGATAATTGGAATTTTATTTACACATAAATTAATGCAGAATTACACTGGATTTAATGGAGTGTCTAAAAGCATTATCTCGGTCAGAGCACTCCTGGATTATTTCAGGTTTAATCCTCTTGTTTCATTCAAATAAATAAGAATTTTAAATATTTACCAGAAGTTCTTAAATTTGATATTAATTGTTATGATTTTAAAAATATGAAGATCGCTGGACTTATAATGATTTTAGTGATAATTAATGCCTGCTCGGTCAGTGAGCCTGGCTTTCAGGAGGAACAGCTTATGGTTACACGCAAGTATGTGGGTAATTTACTTGATTACCGTCGTGTTGAAGGTGAAGGATTGCTTGATCCTGATGTCGTCTGGCTGAAAACCACAATGGAATCCAATTATGGTAAAATAGGTATTTATGTGAATGGTGAGCTGGAATTAAATATTAATGAAAGACTTTATCTGAGGAGGACGCATTCAGAAACCCCGGGGATTAACCAGTGGAACTTTTTTCTTGAATCAAACACCGGAGAAGTATATTACCGTTTGCACGGTGCCATAAAAGGAGAGGATGTGCTATTCCCCAAGGAGTTGTTCTAGTCTCATCTTGATTGGGGCTGTCTCATAAGTCTACCACCTCCCCCTGACCTGTCGGTCAGGGTACTCCTCCTCTAAAGAGGAGGAGAAAGTTATAGTATTGTATATCAGCCATTTCCCCTCCTTTTGAAAGGAGGGGTATCCCGACCGTAAGGTCGAGGAGGGGGTAGTTAGAGGACTTATGAGACAGCCCCATCGAGTGGTTCACTTCTCACCATTTCCCGCCTCGTCAAAGATTATATCCAGCAGACTGTGTTCCTTTTTCGTGTCCTGCGACTGCTCCCAGAACATAATGCCGCCCAGATTATTGTCAATTGCATACCTGGCTTTAAGCCTTACCGATACGGTATCATCATATGTGATGAATAAGCTGTCAGACATATTGAAAATATACGGTGCTTTTGCTTTTTCGTCCCAGAACCTTGTATAACCATTCTTATTCTCCATACTATCCCGTATGGCAGCATATGATGCCCATCCCTTCTGGGTACCTTCGGCAGCCTGGTAAAGACCGTTGTTTTCTGTCGTTTTCACCTTCCATGACTTGCCATAAAAAGCAGCTCCTATTACTACCTGTTCTTTATCGACACCAAGTCCAAGACAGAAATTCACTATTCCTTCTATCGATCTGGGCTGCCAGTCCGGTTCATCCTTATTTATTATGCTGTTATTGATATGTTGCATGTAAGCAGTCCCTTTCAGGTCGTCAAGGCTTATAAGGCCAAGGTTTGTATGGTGGGCAGTATAAGGTTGATTTCCGCCAACAAAGTCATATGTCATTAGATTTATATAATCAGCGTATTTCATTACTTCAACAGTTTCAATATTATCGAAATATTTATCCCATCCTGCTGCCGCAAATGTAAGAGTAAGCTTTTTCCCTGTTGCGTCCATTGCTTCCCTTAATTCTTTCATAAGAGCTGTAAAATTCTCTTTGTCTTCAGGCCGGTAAGGATTACCTATACCCGGTAAACCCGGATATTCCCAATCTATATCCAATCCGTCAAGATCATATTCATTGATAAAATCAATTACGCTTTCAACAAATATTATACGACTTTCCACGGTAGCAGCCATATCTGAGAATCCACCCGATCCGCCCCATCCGCCGCACGCGACCATTACTTTCAGGCCAGGGTTCCTTTGTCTTTGTATTACCAGTTGCCTGAGATTTTCCCCTGATTCAGGATGCTTAAAAGCCATCTTATTGTCTATCACTTCAGTGAATGAAAAAATTATGTGGGTTAGATTTCCAACCGGTATTTCTTCCGGTGCATAATTATTCCTGGCCATGTAATATGCCATTACAGCTATCTCAGAACTGTCAACTGAAAAGTAATTTTCAACCTCCAGTTTCTTGCCTGACTGATCCCTGGTTCCGCATGAGTATGACAGGACCAGTATTCCTGACATAATAAGAATAAGTAATCTGTTCATTATATTATCTTTTTATTTTAACATGCCTAAGATACATTTTTTGACCTATTTTATTTAACATATTGAAGTATTCATTTTATTCTTAACTTTCAAAGTAAATCCTGAAATTTAATTTGCAAATGTTATGAAAACAATTTTTAAACCTTTTCTTATCAGCGCCGGAATAATAATTCTTCTGGCAGTTAGCTGTGTTAACGACCACAGTGTTAAAGCAATAAAGGAAAGTGATTACAGGAGGGCTGAGAACATGCTTACAGCCCATACCTCGCAATTGGTCTACAATGCTGATGTCAGGCCACAGTGGATAGATGACAATCATTTCTGGTACCTCAACCATATACCGGATGGTAATGAATTTATACTTGTCAATGCCGAAGCTATGGAACGCATAACAGCTTTTGATCATGAGAAGCTGGCAGACCAGCTTTCTGGTGAACTGGGGAAAGATTTCAAAGCTTATGAACTTCCATTCAGATCTGTTACTTTTTCTGAAGACCTGGAATCTGTTTCTTTCAGTATTGAAGGGCAGGGATTTAGTTACAACATAAATGAGAATGTATTAAGTAAAGAGGATGATAATAACTATGATACCAGGAATGCTGTATTATCACCCGATAAGTCAAAAGCAGCTTTTATCAGGGATTATAACCTCTGGGTAAGAGACCTTAACTCGGGGAGGGAAACCCAGCTTACTTATGACGGGATTGAGGATTTCGGATATGCCACCAATAATGCAGGCTGGGCCCGAAGGGAAACTCCGGTGCTTTTATGGTCGCCCGATTCGCGTATGATAGCCACATTTCAGCATGATGGCAGAGGGGTGGGTGAAATGTACCTTGCAACAACAAATGTCGGACATCCGGTACCGGAAATATGGAAATATCCTTTGCCGGAAGACAGCGTAATATTCAGGATACACAGGGTGGTTATTCATTTAGATAATCAGAAAGTTGTAAGATTGAAGATGGAACCTGACCAGCACAGGTCAACAATAGCTGATCACATAGTAACAGGAGGTGGAGAATTCGCTGATGTTGAATGGAGCCCCGACGGGTCGTTACTGGCTTTCGTTTCAACATCAAGGGATCATAAGAATGAAATCATGAGAGTTGCTGATCCGTATACAGGTGGAGTGGGGGATATTTTCGAAGAGACTGAAGAAACTTTTTTTGAATCGGGCCATAATATGATAAACTGGCATATATTGCCTGAAACAAATGAGTTTATCTGGTATTCACAAAAAAGCGACTGGGGGCATCTTTATTTGCATGATCTTGCATCAGGTGAATTGAAAAACCAGATAACCGAAGGAGAGTGGAGAGTATTGGATGTACTTTATATAGATAAGGATAAGAAAACCATATACTTTACCGGTGCCGGTCGCGAACCCGGTAATCCATACTTCCAGTACCTCTACAGCGTCAGAACTGATGGATCAGAATTCATGCTTCATACACCAGACAGTGCATTTCACAGTATTTCCCTCAGCCCTGATGGTTCGTATTTTGTTGACAGCTATTCAACACCTGTGGAGCCACCTGTAACAATTCTCAGGGATATTGAAAACGATGCCGTTCTCGACCTGGAAAAGGCAGATATCTCTGAATTAATTGCCGGGGGATGGGTGCCACCTGTTCCTTTCAGTGTGAAAGCACGAGACGGCGAAACAGACCTGTACGGACTTATGTTTAAACCGTCTGATTTCGACGAGTCAAAAAAGTACCCGATAATAAATTATATCTACCCGGGACCACAGTCAAGCAGCGTTCGATCAATGAATTTTTATGCTTCAAGAGGCGACAACCAGGCAATTGCAGAACTGGGATTTATCGTTGTGGCTATAAATGCAATGGGTACACCGATGAGGTCTAAATCCTTCCACGAAACATATTACGGCAATATGGGGGATAATGGCCTGCCCGACCAGATAACAGGGATGAAACAACTGGCCGAAAGACATAAATGGATTGATATAGATAAAGTTGGAATATATGGAAGTTCAGGCGGAGGTTTTGCTTCTACCGATGCCATTCTGAGATATCCTGATTTCTTTAAGGTGGCTGTCAGTTGTGCTGGTAACCATGATAACAGGAACTATGAAGATGACTGGGGTGAGAAATGGCAGGGATTACTTGAAGAATATCCTGATGGAGCTACCAATTATGACAACCAGGCAAACCAGCTGCTGGCAGGCAACCTTAAAGGGAAATTATTGCTTGCTCACGGGACAATGGATACCAATGTACCATTCTATAACACGCTGCTGGTTGTAAATGAGTTAATTGCAGCTAATAAGGACTTTGACCTGATATTATTTCCAAACAGGGGCCATGGTTTCAGTAATGAACCGTATATGATGCGCAGACGCTGGGATTATTTTGTCAAACACCTGATGGGGGCAGAACCGCCCGAAGAGTTTGAATTCACTGTTAATACTTCAGGAAGATGATGATATAAGATATAAGATTAACGATTTAAGATTCAAGAAATTCTAAAATCGTTAATCTTAAATTTTCAATCCTACGATGCAATATCAGAAGTAGTTTAAGAATGCCTTTATGGTTTTCAGGTAAAGATCCAGTTCTCTTTGACCTGAATCTGTAATCCTGGCAACAGTATGAGGCCGTTTGCCTTTGAATGTCTTTTCGATTTCAACATATCCTGCTTCTTCCAGTCTGGCAAGGTGTGAAGAAAGGTTTCCCTGTGTAAGGCCGGTACTGTTCATAAGAAAGATAAAATCGGCTTCTTCAACTACTGATAACAGGCTGATAATTGCCATGCGTGCCGGTTCATGTATAAGCTTGTTGATACCGGCTATGATTGAAAAGTCTGGATTAGTCTTCATAATCGGGATTTTTTGGGAATTGGTTTAAAAGATTGATTAACAGTATTATACCTGATACTATGAGTACTGTCCCAACGATAAACAACAATGCCAGTCCGTAATACCTTGTACCAAGATAAGGTTCAAGATAGATGGATACAGGAGAACCAAAACCCATGGCAAGCCCGATAATATAGAATTTATAATAATCGGTATAATACGCCAACAGGAAAAAAACAGACACAAGGAATACGAATTCAATAAGCAGGGAAATCCATTCATTTCCGTCCGATGAGTTTATTTTACCTCCTGCAGCCAGTATGTAAATGATTGTTGTAAAAACAAGAGCTGCTGTAGCGATAATAAAACTGATCAGTTTTTTCCTGTTCCTGCTTCGTTTGAATTTCACGTATCCTATCCTTTTCTGGGTAATGAGGAGCTTTATTGCGGCAAGAATAAGAACAACCGGGACTATCAGGATTCTCATAAATAATGATGTGTCAATATTATTAATATCCAGGTACATATTTATGCTGTATATAATAAACATTGATCCAAATGCGAGATCAAAAATACCATCACGGTAAATCATTCTGTAGGTATTTCTCTCAAGTGTTTTTCCGGTTAAATTATTTTTCATGGCGATGTTATTTAAATTGTAATATAATATAGTTTGCAATACAAACTTAATACATGTTTTTGAATAATCCAAATTTTTTTAAAAAATAATGTAATTTGCTCACTGTGTTCGCGTAATTGGCTCGCTTTGCTCGTGTAATTTGCTCTGCGTAAGCAGAGCGTAATTTGTCATGCTGACACATGACGTTACAGCAATTCTCGATTTGAACAACAAGCAATTTTTCTTAGCCTTAGCCTCAGTTCCGAATCTTCGATTCGAGAATCCTCGAAAAAGCATATGCTTTTTCGGGACCTTAGCCTTTTATAAGATATTCCCTGAAATCAAAGTAATTACCTGACATGCCCAGTGATGACCCTTCAGTCTCAAATTTGCTGAAATGAGAAGGTAGCTCAACCTGTTCCCTGATCTTTTCGGGGATTACATCAAGAAATTTCACAGGGTGAGCGGTAGCTATAAAGAAGCCTTTACGTTTTGATTTTTCAAGCGCCATATATCCTGTGGCACTATGTGGTTCAAGGATATAACCGGTTTCATCATATACTCTCTCTATACACTTAAGTATTTCCTGGTCTCGGAATTCATAAGCAGATACAAGTTCATTGATATTTTTCCATGTCCCGCCAATATATTTCATCCTTTCGAAGTTTGAAGGATTACCTACATCCATTGCATTGGTTATAGTCTGCACAGATTCCTTGGGTTCAAAGATGCCTGACCGCAGGTACAGGGGAATAGTATTATTAATGTTTGAAGCGGCAATAAACCCCGTAAATGGCATACCCGATTCATACGCCAGCATACCTGCTGTGAGGTTTCCGTAATTACCACTTGGTACAGATACAACCGGTAATATGCTGGGATTTTCTTTTACCCACTTTAGCAAACCCCAGCTATAGTAGAATGACTGGGGCAGCCATCTGCCAATATTTATTGAGTTGGCCGATGTCAGTTTGCGTTTTTTTCTGAGTTCATTATCTATAAAAGCTTCCTTCACCAGCCTCTGGCAATCATCAAAACTACCATCAACAGCCAGGCAGTCAATATTATCACCCAGTGTAGTAAACTGTTTTTCCTGGAATTTACTCACTTTGCCTGCGGGATAAAGCACTACCACTTTAATATTCTCTATTCTGTGAAACCCGGATGCTACAGCTCCACCTGTATCGCCTGAGGTGGCTACAAGGATAGTTATATCTTCATTATCCCAGTTTAATTCAGCCATCAGCTTTGCCATAAATCTCGCTCCAATATCCTTAAAGGCCAGCGTAGGGCCATGAAATAATTCGAGGGTATAGATATCTTCCTTTATCTTTTTGAGGGGAATTTCAAAATCAAAGGCCTCGGTAACTATTTTTCTTATGGTATGGTCATCCATATCTTCTTCAAGGTATGGTTTTGCGAGATTGAAAGCCATGTGAGAAAAAATTTCGTGCTCCTGGTTTTTGTAATTTCTCAGGGATAGAGGAGGGTACTTTTCCGGCATAAAAAGACCTCCGTCAGGTGCAAGGCCGGCATAAACAGTATCTTTCAGGCTGAACAGGCGGGACTTGTACCTGCTACTTACGAATTTCATGGATGAAGATATTAGATTTCACAGACACCTTTCCTGCTGATAGGTGAAACGAACAGTTGGCAACTGAGCTTATTCTTTTTGAATGTTTCAACCATGGCTTCACCTGCTTCCCTGGCTTTTCCGGGTTCTGTTGACAGGGCAAAGACCGCCGGTCCGGACCCTGAAATATTGCATCCCAATGCGCCGGCCCCGGTAGCAGCCTTACGCACGTCATCAAATCCCGGGATCATATCTTTGCGCCTTGGTTCGGCTATTACATCCACCATTGATCTTCCGATCAGTTCAAAATCCCCCGTGATTATTCCTGCTACCAGTCCGGCTGCATTACCTGTTTGTGTTATTGTCTTCTTTAATGAGTGTGATTTTTGAAGGACAGATCTTCCAACAGAAGTTTTTATCGCAATATCGGGTAATGCAACAGTACAATAAATAGTCTCGGGGTATGGTATTTCTATTATATCAAGCGGGCGGTATGACCTGATAATGATAAAACCACCGAGCATGCATGGTGCAATATTGTCAGCATGGCCGGCACCACTTACCATTCTTTCACCTTCCATTGCATATCTTATCAGCTCTTTTTTGATCAGGGGGTTTCCCAGGAGCTTGTTAAAGCCATATGCAGCAGCCACTGCGCTGGCAGCGCTTGATCCTATACCACTGCAGGGTTTGATTTTTGTAATAAATTTTATATTAACACCTACATCAATTCCAAGCTCTTCCTGGAGTGCTTTAATAACGGGATAAATAACATTTTCATCCGGATCAGCAGGCAGGGTTTCACCCGTGTCGTTTTCTATCATGAACAAAGAGTCGTTTCGTAAATCCATTTCGATGGTATCACCGATTCCTTCAATAGCAAATCCCATGATATCAAAACCACTCCCTACATTGGAAACTGTTGCCGGGGCAAAAATCCTGATTTTTTTATCAGTATTGTGATTCATATTTGGCTGTAGGTCAGTTAGTTAATTTCAAATTTCAATTAGTTACAGGATTTTATCCGGTTTGAGAACCGTTTCCTTTATCTCTCCATCTACTAATTCGACATAATATGCATTACTATGATTATCGCTTGCAATTACCTCGCTTACTTTGTTGTCAATAAATAAGATTGCAGCATTATTATCCACCGCATAGCCAGGTTTCAGTTCACCTGATTTTATAAGATTATGATACCTGGGTCTTCGTTCTTCTTCGCCATCATAATGTGGAGAGTGAGACCCTTCAAGAAATCCCAGGCATTCTATTTTCGTAAGCACCTTTGGCCTTGAATCCGTTGTACCTTCCTCGAACCAGCATAATGAACCGGCACTACCCCCGGAGAGGATTATTCCTTTTTCCCAGGCTTTGTAAAGAACCTTATCTATACCCTGTGCTTTCCATATGGCAAGCATATTAAGAGTATTTCCACCGCCCACAACTATTCCGTCCATTGACAGCAAAACATCTTCAAAAGATTCTTTCATGTAATAACTTGTGATGAACATATTCTGTACATATGGTACCACATCAAGATCTGCACATAGTTGGTACCAGTAAACTGCTACCCGCGGGTCATCAGCAGCTGCCGTGGGCAGAAAACACAAACGGGGCTTCTTTTTACCTATAAGCTTATTAAGATAAGTGATAAAGGATTTATTTAATCCACCACCTGAAATCAGTATTTTCTTTCGGCTGTCAGCAGGTTTGTTGTCTGCACTTTCAGCAACAGAAATATCACTTAAGCTAAGTCCGAGTGCACCGAGGCTTCCCGTTGTTATAAATGCGCGTCTTTTCAATGTATCCTTTTTTGCTTATTATTTCCTTCTGGCTTTTTTGGTATTGATGAGAATTACACCATTGGCTCCATTGACACCGTAGATTGTTGCGGAGGCACCTTTTAATATATCAATCGATTCGACGTCCATTGGATTGATATGTGAGATAGAACTAGCTATAACACCATCTACAACAAAGAGTGGCTCGTTGCTGGCATTAATGGTATGGATACCTCTTATGATTATCGTGTTACCTGAGACAGTAACTCCTGGTACTTCACCCTGGATCATGGTGTAAATATCAGTATAATGTGGCTGATTGATCTTTTCTTTACTTACGCTGCCAACGCTTGTGGTTAAGTTATCTCTCTTAACCTTTCCGTATCCTATATCAACATATTCCTCTTCTTCCTGTGGAATGGATACTCTGGCATTAAATGAACCCGAAAGGACAAAATTAATGGTGTCCTGACCTGTGTACTGTGCTTCCTCGCTACCACGGGAATCGGAATATACAGCAATAGTCCTGGTGCCCTTTCTTATTCTAATCTTATAATTTCCTTTCCTGTTGGTATTTGTGTTAATGCTCATACCGTCAACAAAAAGCAAGGCCCTCTTTACAGGGTCGCCTGATTGCGTTTTCACATGCCCGCTTACTGTTTTCCTGGTTTCCTGTTCCTTTTGTGTGGATGGTTGAAATGCAACCAGAAAGGCTGCAAGAATAATAATTGTCGCTCTGTTCTTCATATATGAAAATTCAATGATAATATATTTAAAACAGTCTATTAAAAATAACAGCTAATACAGAGTTATTCTTTTTTGTTACCGCTTTTCAATTGTATCACGATTACACCATTTGAACCCCGGGATCCGTACATATTTGCAGAGGCTCCTCTCAGCACTGATATTGATTCAACAGCTGCAGGTGAAATGTGAGTCACTGAGTTAACAGGCATTCCGTTAACTACGAACAGAGGTTCGTTGCTTGATCTCAGTGATCCTGGTCCCCTAATGGTAATACTGTTACCAATTACTGATACCCCCGGCAGCTCACCTTTGATCATCTCATATATATCATTGTAGTAGTTATCCTCACCTTCTTTTGATTCAACTATACCTACGCTGGATGTAAGCTTATCAGCCTGGATCTTATAGTAGCCAAGATCGATAAGTTTTTCAGTATGACCATCTGATATTATTTTGTTTGTATTAAGGGGTTCAGAAATGGTTACACTGAAATTTTTCCTGCCATTTATGTCAAGTTCAGCAAACCGGTTATCAATTGTATATACAGAGAGTTTTTCTGAACTCTCAGGTATACTTACTTTAAACCTGCCATTTGTACGTGTTTTAGTATCAAGTATTTTACCGTCAATAAATATAAAAGCATTGGCCACTGGTTTGTCATCGGCAGTTTTAACATAACCTTTAATTTTTATCATTTCTTCTTTTTCCTGTGAGGTGCTGCTCTGAAAAATGAATATTAAGAAAGGTAGAATAAATAATATTTTCCAGTTCATATTTGTATAATTTATTGATTTATTCAAAGTTATCAAATATACTCATAAAAAGCATTCTTTATGCCTTAATTAACAATTATTAAGTTTCCAGGGTTCTTAATCCTGATCTATAATTGTTAAATTTACATTTAAGTATACATTAAGTATACAAATATTGATCCAAAGTCTAACTAAATAAACGACCTCTATGAAAAAAATTACCCTACTTATATTAATTATTCTATTTCCATCCTGGATTTATTCTCAAAAAACTTCATTTACTTCCCAGGATGTCCTGAATGTAAAATCTTTCAGTGCAATGGATATCACCGATGATGGACAGTTGGTTGCGGGCGTCATAAGGGCACGGAAAGACCGCCTTAATATTGATCATGGAAGATACGGTGATCCAAATTATGTAGCTCCCTATACAAGTGAGATTGTGATTATTGACACAAAAGAAGATGCAACTGATATGATATTTGATACGGGGAAGATAATGGGAGGTTTAAAATGGAGCCCCGGAGGGAGCGATCTTGCATGCCTGGCATATGAAGAAGGTGAGTTCAGGTTGTATATACATAATACAGCAAATGGCAGGACAAAAAGCATAAAGTTGAAGACAGACCTTGATATAGCTTCCAACTCTTTGCTTGAGTGGACACCTGATAGTGAATATCTTATTATTTCTCTCAGGTCAGAAAACTGGAAGAACAAAGGTGATTCATTATTCAGGGAAGCAACTGTAGGACCTATTACAGTATATGACTCAAAAAGGCCCTTCCTCAAATGGGATGAGATTCAAAACCATTCTTCACTTTCAATCCCTGTAAAAGTGGATATCAGTTCAGGAAGTGTTGAACGATTACTTCCTGAGGGCAGGTATTCAAATGTTTCCCTGACAGAAGAAGGTAATAAAATGGTATTTGTTGAATTTGTTCCGAAAAAAACCAGCTATGACAGGCGTGGTGGTACTGATTATGGTTTGTATATGATTGACCTGGATACGCCATCAATGGTGGATACACTTAAGGAAAAATCTGAAAAGAGGATCAGTATCAGCTGGGATGACACGAAGACAAAGTATGCATATAGTGATTCAGATCATGTATTCATCAGATCAGTGTTTGATAAGGAAGCAGTAAAGATATCCTCTGATACAACCGAAGTAGTTAAGAAAGATACCTCGGAAGCAAAATTTTCAGTTATGAGGTGGAACCCCGATGGTCAATATGTGCTGGCTTCAACAAAAAAAGGATACTGGATGATCGATATTGATACCAAAGATATGGAGCTTGTGTATGAACTGCCTGAAGATGAGGAAGAGAGTCCCAGGCTCAGGATCGTTGACTGGAAGCCTGATGGGAGCTCATGGTACATGAGCTATTCAGCAAGGGATAAATGGGAAAGAGGCCTTGTGGAATATGATCTTGAAACCAGGCAATTCAGGGACCTCGTCAAAGACTCAAACCTGTATTCATCATGGCAGATGTCGGAAGACGGAAGCAAGTTATTCTATAGTCTTTCAGATGGAGACAAGCCTGAGGATTTCTATGTTTCGGATCCTGCATTTGAAAATATAAAACAACTTACAGATCTTAATCCATGGATTGAAAATAAGAAGATTACAAGGAGCGAGCTTGTTAAATACCTTGATGCAGATGGAAAGGAATTATATGGGATACTCTATTATCCTGTGGATTATGATCCCGAAAAAAAATATCCCCTGGTCTGTGAGATCTATGAAGATTTCTTTAATAACGGGTACAGTTACTCAATGAACCTGATTGCCAATGCTGGTTATTTTGGTTTTAAACCTTCAGTCAACCTTATTGAAGGTTATCCAGGCGAAGCATGGATAAAAGGGATTAGCTCAGGTATCAATAAACTGATTGAAAAGGGCCTGGCAGATAAAGATAAACTTGGTGTGCACGGTACAAGCTATGGCGGTTATGCTACATCATTATTAATAACACAAACCGATCGTTTTGCAGCAGCTATAAATATCTCAGGTAAAACAAACATAATAAGTTTTTTGGGCGACAGTCCCCGCATAGGAACACGAAATTATGCAGCAGCTGAGGTGGGGCAGGACAGGATCGGAGAAACTTTATGGGATGCACCAATGAAGTATTTTGCCACTTCAGCAATACTTTTTGCCGACAGGATAGAAACCCCTCACCTTTTGCTTACCGGTGAGGGAGACTGGAATGTGCCAGCACTGAATACCAGGGAGCTGTACTATGCCATGAGGCGCCTTGGGAAAGAAGTGGTATGGGTAAATTATGTTAATGGGGGCCACGGGGCTGGCATGGCCAGTAATGGAGCCGACTTTCATGACCACTGGCGGCGGATGATCGATTGGTACGAGACACATTTTGAAAAGGAATAACCTTTAATAATGTAACCTTCACTGGCTTCCCGGGTTATTATTAAAAAAATACTAATCTGAGCTTGGATGAGAATGCTATAATGAGGGATGTTGTCGGTGGTAATATCGACAGGTTCGGGATATTGTATGAACGATATAAAGTACCTGTTTACGGATATTTCTACAAGATTACATCAGGAGATAGTCAGGCCAGTGAGGATCTTTCGCATAGTGTATTTCTTAAAGCCCTGAAGTACAAACATAGCTTTAAAGGCACAGGCACTTTTGCAAAATGGCTTTTCAGTATAGCTCATAATCTGGGTATTGATTATTTGAGGAAGCATGCCCGGAATCGTCCCGGTGAGTTGAATCATGATCTTAAAGACGAGAATCCTTATGGGCCAGACCAGCTCGAAAAGAAGGAGAGTGCAGCAATCTTAAACTATGCACTTGAGAAACTAAAATCCCAGGACAGGGAAATTTTGCTTATGGCCAAGATCAGGGAATTGAAATACAGTGAAATTGCTGTGATAAACAATTGCAGTGAGAGTGCGGTAAAAACAAGGATTTGCAGGGCACTTAAGAGGTTAAAGGATATTTATCTGGAATTTGAAAAAACACCATATGAAAAAAAAGAACATCTCTGAACGAAAAATCCAGGATCTGCTTAATGATCAGAAAGGTATATCAGACGATGAGGTAAAGCACCTTAAGAAGATGTATGATATACTGTTGAATGAAGACATACCAGAACCACCGGATAGTCTGGACAATAGATTCTATTCTTTGCTGAAAGACTCAATCAGGAAAGGTGAAAGAAATTATAGTGCCAGATTATCCGGTTTATTTAAATCTGAATCATTCAGAGTAATGACGCGGATAGCTGCAGGAATAGCTTTATTTATTACAGGTTGGTTTGGAGCAGGGATAACAGGATCAAACCAGACTGATGATAAACAAATCGCGGAGCTTACCCGTGAAGTATCGGGGCTCAGGCAATCATTGGTTCTGACTATGTTATCGCAGGATTCGCCCTCAGAAAGAATACAGGCTGTAAATATGGTCAGTGAGATGAATGAGGCAGACAGTAAAATAATAAAAAGCATGTTGAGTACTTTGAATAATGATCCGAATAATAATGTCAGACTGGTAGCACTTGAAACGTTAACATTATATGTTGATTATCCCGAAGTCAGGGAAGGACTGGTAAAATCAATAAGCATGCAGGAATCGCCTTTGATTCAATACCGGCTGGCAGAAATAATGCAGGCATTACAGGAGACAAGTTCGGTTCCTGAATTTCAAAAAGTACTGACTGATTTAACACTGGATTATAGTGTCAGGGAAAGAATAAATGAAACAATAGAGGTATTATTATGAAAACCCCGTTTGAAAACAGATCAATAAGATTAGCATTCATAAGTATTCTTTTTCTAATGAGTTGCTGTGCTTTTACCCAATCAGAGGATCTGATTATTGAACTCGATAAGGTAAAACATTATGGTTACTTACAATTTGACAATCCTAAAGGATCTGTTAATATAAATGGATATGAGGGTAATATGATAATAGTAACAGGGACCCCAAGATTTAGAGAAAAAGGGCAAGACCAGCAGGTTTCCTACCGGAAAATCTCTCAGCCCAGGTTTTCACTTTCAGCTGAAGTAAAGGATAATAATGTATTACTTATATGTGAGTCGTACGGGAATACAATCGATTTTGATATCCAGGTTCCTAATAGTATGTCAGTTAAGATTAAATGCCTTGATAATGGTGAAGTGTCGGTATAC
Organism: uncultured Rikenellaceae bacterium; assembly: GCA_964577305.1. GTDB lineage: Bacteria > Bacteroidota > Bacteroidia > Bacteroidales > VadinHA17 > UBA9300. The sequence goes on along the minus strand of CAZNYS010000005.1, from coordinate 33,718 downwards.
AGTATTAATGGTGAAATCGAGATTGAGAATGAATACGGTAACATTTTTGCCGGAAATATTTCAGGATCATCTGTGATAAATACTACCTATGGTAATATCAGGGTGGTTTTTAAAGAATTGGTTTCCGGAAAACCCTGTATGTTCACCTCTTTTGATGGCGATATTGAAGTTGTATTTCCGGAAAATGAGAAAGCCAGCCTGAAAATAAGCAGCCCGGGAGGAGAAATACTATCTCAGGTCAACCTTAAAACTTATGAGCGTAAGGCAAGGCTGCAATCTGACCAGGATATAAAGAGGTATACACTCGAAAACTGGACCACGGCTACATTAAATGGTGGTGGCACTGAGATTATAATAAGCAGTTATTCAGGGAATATTATACTTAAGCATAAGAAAGATGTAACCTTTCAATTCTGAACAGGTTATTATTGAAGAATAATATAACTATAAACTATGAAAAGAATAATACTGATACTGATTTCGATTATCTTCCTGTCACCGGTTTTTGGACAGAAAGGGGCATTAAAAGGCTTCTGGTGGATTGAAATAAAACACGGGGAGCCACATCTTTATCTTAACAGTGAAAAAGATCGCAGTGGTTGGAACTATGGCAGCTCAGTTAAGCTTGAAAGGTTCAACGGATATAAAACAGGTAATAATGTTGTCTTTTCCCTTCGAAGCGAAGCTGGCGAAATAGAATTTACGGGCGATATTACAGAGCAATCTGGTGAAGGTACCTACGAATGTACAATAGATAAGTCGTATATATCAGGTATGGAAGGAATTGGCTATGATGACTTTGACGAGAGAGATTATTTGCTCTTTGTTCTGAAGGATTTCAGGATCAAAGCACTCAGTGATATTGCCTCACTGGGATATAAAGATATTCCATCTGATAAGGTAATTGCAATTGTTGCACTCAACATAAGCCCGGAATATATCAGTGATATCCATAATGCAGGATATAATAATATAAGGATCCAGCAGATAATATCATTTAAAGCCCTTGGTGTTGATGTAAATAAGATAGAAGATATGAAGTCATTGTTTGGTGAAAATATGAGTATTGGAGATATCATATCATTCACTGCCATGGGCATTGACGCAGAATATGTACAAGAGATGAAAAACACGGGTCTTGATCTTGAACCCCGGGATCTTTTATCATTTAAAGCTCTGGGTATTACTCCCGGGTATATTCAAGACCTGCGAAAGGCAGGCATTGGTGAGATAAATGCAGATAATCTTCCGGGATTAAAGTCACAGGGTGTGGATATTGATTTTATAAATGAATGCAAAAAAATGGGATTTAAGGATCTTGATTCGGGAGATCTGATAAAACTCAAGGTATTTGATCTTGATAGGTCATATATTGATATGATAAGAAATGCAGGCTATAAGGATGCAAGCCTGGAGCATATACTCCAGTTCAGGATAATGGATATTGATGAAGAATTTATCAAAAATGCCACAGAATTCAACGATGGAGTACTTCCAGATCCTGAAAGTCTTATCCAGTTAAAGGCAGCGAAAAACAAACCCTCAGGAAATAAATAAAGCAAGGATTAAAAGACTAGTTAATCCTTAATCCAAGATAACCAGGTTCAACTAGTCTTTTACAACCAGTATTCCTGTTTTTATCCCGAGCCTGTCCAGGTAATCATTAAATAATTTTAGTTCGTTTTCAATAAAATTCTCATATTGGCTGGTACATTCTGTTAATAGTTCATGCAGTGTTTCGTATACATCATACTGTTGCCGGGATGGGGCAAAATCAACCGATTCTGCTATATCAGCACCCAGCAATGCATATTTGAAATATAGTTTCTGAGCAAACCTGAATGATTTGGAATCACCTTCTGTAATGGTTGGCTGGAGAAGTTTATCCTCAATAGCCTGAAGTTTTTCCAGGAAGTGATCGGATTGATTTATAATATCATCTGTATGCTTCATCTCTTTGAGGTTAATCACCTGATTTTTCATCCACTCTATTTCATTTATCATACCTGTTGTGATCTCAAGGTCTTCCTGTACCTTACTATGCAATTCAAATTGTTCTTTGATGTTCTCCAGGCTTCCTTTTGAATGAGGATCCTTTTCCAGCTGAAGTGTTTGTTCCATTACCTTTCCATCTGCTTCAAGCCTGACTATATATTCTCCGGGCACAGCTTTTATACCTGTGAAACCTGCACTGGTGCCCCAGCTTAATATCGGATACCATCCTTCTCTCTCCCAGGTTGTGCGGAACCGTTTTTCTTCAACCACCCGCGGATTTCCGGGGGGCTTCGTCCTGAGTTTCCCCTGCTCAATGCTTTCATAGCGGAGATTCCACAATACCCTGTTGATACCCTTTTCACCAGGACCTCTCAGCTCCCTGATTACATTCCCTTTATTGTCAATAATTGCAACCTTTACCATCCCGTCTTTTGCTTCTTTGAGGTAATAATTAATTGAAGCGTTCGCATTTACAGGTGGTCCACCTTTAATCTCATTCATACGGTATGCTATTCTTGGTTTAAATAAATGGATGTCTGATTGCAGAACATCATCAGTCAGTTGTTGCAGCGGGGTAATATCATCCATTATCCAGAAACCCCTGCCGTAGGTCGCTAAAACAAGATCATTAAAGTGTTCCTGTACAACCATATGATGTACAGGTGCGTGAGGCAGGTTATTCTGGATTGGATACCAGTTTCCCCCATCATTGAATGATATAAAAATAGAATTTTCAGTGCCGAGATAGAGTAAACCCTCCCTTACCGGATCCTCGTGGATCCAATGGCAATAACTGAATACACTTTTAGGGATATCCGCACTGATAGATTTCCATGTTTTTCCGTAATTTGTTGTTTTATAAACATATGGATCGCGGTTATTCATCTGATGGAAGTCAACAGTAAGGTAGCATGTCCCTGCATCATACCTTGATGGTTCAAGGTTACTTACAGTTCCCCAGGCCGGCAGGTCAGGTATATTCTTTGTCACATTGGTCCATGTTTTACCACCATCCCTTGTTAGGTGAACCAGGCCATCATTCGTTCCTGCCCAGATCAATCCCTTTTCAACTGGTGATTCAGCAATTGCAAATACAATACATGCATATTCAACTCCGATATTGTCTTTTGTCAGGCCTCCTGAAGGCTGCATACGTGATATGTCATTTGTACTCAGATCAGGGCTTATTACCTGCCAGCTGGCACCACCATCCTGCGTCATATGTACAAACTGGCTTCCTGCATATATTTTATTATGATCGTGAGGTGATATAGCAATTGGGAAAGTCCAGTTAAACCTGTATTTCAGTTCGCCTGCAGCTGATCCGTAAGCTGATTCGGGCCAAATTTTCACAGTTCTTTCATGACCTGTACTGTAATCAACCAACGTGAAACTTCCATTATAGGAACCTCCCCATACGATATTTGGATCTACAGGATCTGGGATTATGAATCCACATTCACCTCCGGCAGTTGCTTCCCATGGATTTGAAGGAACTCCCCAGCCATGCTGGCCAGGCCTGTGGTAAGCAGGGCCCTTCAGTCCGTTTCCGTCCTGTTTCCCACCATAAACATAGTATGGTATCTGGTTATCAACAGCAACATGATACATCTGTGCATTGGGAAGTACTATACGCTCCCATGATTTACCCCTGTTCATGGTAATGATAGCACCTCCATCGTCACTTATCATCATCCTGTCGGGAATAAGTGGATCTGCCCACATATCATGAGTGTCACCACTCCACTGACTTACCTCGGTTGTTATACCGCCATCGTAACTTATACTGTGACTATTGGCAGCAAAATACACAAGGTTCTCATCGGCAGGATTGACCATTACCCTGGATGCATAATGAGGTCTTTCATTGAGTATACGGTCGTAGCTGACACACTGCCAGGTGTCAGCGGAATTGTCTGATTTCCAAAGCACACCCCGGTTAGGTGACCCTGTTTCGATCAATGCATAAACTATACGTGGATTACTCTGTGCAATGGCTATCCCAACCTTGCCAATAGGTGGTTTGGGCAGTCCTCTTCCCTCGAGATGTTCCCAGGATTCACCACCATCAGTTGACCTGTAAATACCTCCTTTCGGTCCCCCGCTTTCACGTATATAGGTTTCTATGGTCACAGGCCACATCCCTGCGAACAGAAGATCTGGATTGGAAGGATCCATGGCTATTTCAAAGCAACCTGTATTTTCATCAGCAAAAAGTACCTGTTTCCATGTCTTTCCACCATCGGAAGTTTTAAATACACCTCTTTCCTGCTGAGGCCCATAGCAATGACCCAGAGCTCCAACATAAACTATATCAGGGTTGGTCGGATGGATTACTATCCTGCCGATCCTGCCAGTTGCATCCAGTCCCATATGTTTCCATGTTTTACCGGCATTAACAGATTTGTAAACGCCATTGCCTATTGAAACATTACTCCGGATAAAAGCTTCCCCGGTGCCTGCCCATACCACATTATGGGCTGAGGGAGCAATTGCAAGTGCGCCTATTGATTGCGCTTCCTGGTCGTCAAATACCTGGAACCAGTGCATTCCTCCGTCTTCTGACTTATCAATACCACCTGAAGAGGATCCAATATAATAGATCAGCGGGTCACCCGGAACTCCGATTACTGCAGAAGTTCTGTTTCCAGGAGGGCCTATATATCTGTACTGTAATGATTTATACAAATCAGGAGTTATTTCCTGTGCTGCAGTTAAAATAAATGCAGCCATAAACATGATCAGCATCACCGCATGCCTGGCATGGTCTCTGTATTTCTTAAAACATATCATAATTTAGCTTTTTGGTTGAGGATTATTGTTTCCATAAATTTATGAAAATGCTGGTATCTGCAACGAGTATTTAGGTTATAATGGATTTAAATAGTTTTAGATTCATATTATTGAGCTGGATAAAGGCAAAGATATGGCAATGAGGACCCGAAATCATTTTTTTTTGCATTATTGGGTATAAACCAGTAATTTATAGGTATGAGAAAAATAAGATATATATGGATTGTTATAATATTCCTGCTTACCGGTTGTACAGGCGCTTCCCAGCCTGACTATACCAGGTTAAGAGAACGGATGGTAGAAAACCAGATTGTGGCGCGAGGGATATCAGACATCAGGGTGATAAAAGCAATGAAAAAAGTAGAAAGGCACCTATTTGTACCTGAAAGAGCAAAACAATCTGCTTATAGCGACAGTCCACTGTCAATAGGCGAGGGGCAGACCATCTCTCAACCGTATATAGTGGCCTTTATGACTGAATGCCTTTCATTGAAATCCGACATGAAAGTACTTGAGGTTGGTACAGGCTCCGGTTACCAGGCTGCAGTGCTTGCTGAGATAGTAGGTGAAGTTTATACCATTGAAATAGTTGAAACACTGGGCAAGCGGTCAAAAAAATTGCTCGCTGACCTTGGGTATGATAACATCTTTGTTAAAATAGGTGACGGATATGAGGGCTGGATTGAGCATGCCCCATATGATGCCATTATTGTAACCTGTGCACCGAACAGGATCCCTGATCCTCTGAAGGAACAGCTTGCAGAAGGAGGCAAAATGATAATCCCGGTGGGTGGACAGGGAATCCAGTATCTTATACTTAACACGAAAAAGAACGGAAGGATAAGACAGGTAAGCGTACTGCCTGTAAGGTTCGTACCAATGGTAAATGAAAAGGGGGTAAGGTATTAAATAAGAACTCCCGGTTATTGAACATGTAACCAAATATGATTAATATCTGTGGTTGTATTGCCAGATATATTTCAGAAGAATACTTTTATACTCATTTTCAGATTTGTTAATAAGATATTTAGATTTTTATATTATCATGAGACACTTTAAAATCACTTCCCTTGCTCTGTTGCTTATCTTTTCGTGCTGCACAAACAGTACTGTAAGGGGTCAGGACGGAGGCTATGGAGAAGCTTTCAGGTTAAAATCGTGGAAAAAACACCTGCAAATGGAGAGTGATTCTCCTTTCAGTAATTTGCTATGGAGAGCTGCCGGACCGGAGCAACAGGGTGGACGTGTTGAAACAATAGCATTTCATCCGAATGAACCAAATACCATATATACCGGTTTTGGCTCAGGAAACCTGTGGAAAAGTATAAATAATGGTACGACCTGGAAACCAATTTTTGAGGATGAAGCCACATTTGCGATTGGCTGTGTCGCAATAGCTCCTTCCAATCCGGATATAATATGGGTTGGTACGGGTGAAGTACTGATGGCCAGGAGTTCATATGCGGGTCTTGGTGTATACAAATCGACCAACGGGGGTCAGACATGGGATAATATGGGACTTGAAGAAACATATCATGTTGCCAGAATATTAATCGATCCTTTAAACCCCGATATTGTTTATGTAGCGGCAATCGGTCATAATTTTACATTTAACCAGGAAAGGGGAGTGTATAAGACCATTGACGGAGGCAAAACATGGGAAAAAATATTATACGTCTCGGACAGGGCAGGTGCAATTGAGATTACTATGGATCCCTCGGATAGTGAAACACTTCTTGCAGTAACATGGGAAAGGGAAAGAAAGGCATGGATGAATACCAATACCGGTGAAGGAAGTGGTATATATAAAACCACAGATGGGGGTAAATCATGGCGGAGATTGACAAAGGGTTTCCCAATAGGCGGGTACGTGGGCCGTGCCGGTATAGCCTTCGCTCCATCTAATCCCGAAATTGTATATGCTGTACTCGATAACCATAAACCAGATGAGGAGGGAAACAGAAACAGAGGAGAAATATACCGGTCGGGAGATAAGGGTGAGTCCTGGGAAAAAACTCATAAAGGGCGGCTTCCAACAGGTATTGGATATGATTTCTGCCTTGTGCGGGTTTCACCAGATAACCCTGACGAGATCTTCGTATGTGGACAGAAATTACTTCATTCTGTGGATGGAGGAAAAACATTTGATTTTGTTGGCGAGACAGTTGTGCACATCCTTGATCATGACATAAAAGCATTACACCTTGATATGCACGAACTGAGGATAGACCCCAATAATCCAGACAGATTATTACTGGGTAATGATGGAGGTTTGTATATATCTTATGACAGGGGCAAAACGTGGATGCATTACAATAATATACCGGCAGGCGAATTTTATGCTGTGTCGGTCGATAACCAGGATCCTTATATAATTTATGGAGGAACCCAGGATAATGCAGCACTTTACGGGCCGGGTAATCATGATATAAACAAACGATTAACTGAATTTGGAGTTGAAGATCCATGGGAACACGTATACCTTGACAGGTGGGGAGGAGGGGATAGTTATTTTACCTATCCTGACAGGATTAACCGGGACCTCATATATTATGAACACCAGTTTGGTGAACTTAGAAGAAAGAACATGAAAACGGGCGAGACTAAATCAATTAGTCCGAAAGCTGATGAAGGTGAAACTGAAGTGAAATGTAACTGGATGACACCCTTCTTTCTTTCTGACTATAATCCGCCAACAATGTATTATGGTGCTAATCGCCTTTATAAGTCTGAAGACAGGGGAGATAGCTGGGAAGTAATAAGTCCTGACCTTTCAACAAATCCGGGGCCCGAGAAACAGGGGAATATCCCATTTGGCACAATTACCACCCTTGGAGAATCAAAACTGAAAAAAGGTCTGATATATACAGGTACTGATGACGGAAATATCCAGATTACACAAAATGATGGAAAGTCATGGACAAAAATTGATAATGGGTTACCTGAAAAATGGGTTACCCATGTGGCAGCCTCGCGGCATAAATTATCAAGGGTGTATGTAAGTATGACCGGATACAGGGAAGATGATTTCAATACATATATTTATATGTCAGATAATTATGGTATGAGTTGGGAGTCTATTGATGCTAACCTTCCTCCGGAACCCGTAAACGTTATTGTTGAAGACCCCCGTGATGAAAATATCCTGTATATAGGAACTGACCTTGGAGTATATGTAACTACTGATATGGGGGAGACATGGGAATCACTGTGCAACAACCTTCCGACAACACCGGTTTATTACATGGTAATTCAGGAGAGGGAACTGGACCTGGTGGCAGGGACACATGGCAGGTCAGTGTTTGTTCTGGATATTGAGGAGATAGGCAATGTTAAATAGTGTTGAAAAAGGTTGAATGAGGTTGAGAATGAGTTGAGAATGAGTCAGATCTGTACCAACAAGATTTATTGAGCCCGGCAAAAATAATTTTAATAAATTTGATGAAAATAAATTTTAACATATAAAACATGAAACAACTGAATCTTAAACAAATCTCGATCCTGGCAGCAATATTGCTGTTCGCAGGTTGTAAACAGGAAGTAAAAGAAGAATATACTATGAAAAGAGAAATTTTTGGTGAACTGAACGGTAAACAGGTGGATTTAATCACCCTGACCAATAACGCGGGAAACAGTATTAAACTCACCAATTATGGTGCCACCCTCGTTTGGCTTGAAGTGCCAGATAAAGATGGGAATAAAGACAATATGACTTTTGGTTATGAAACGCTGGAAGGCTACCTGAATGGTGATCCCTATTTCGGATCAGTAGTTGGGAGATATGCAAATCGTATTGCCGGGGGAAAATTTACTCTTGACGGAGTGGAATATAATTTGAACATCAATAATCAGCCAAACACTCTTCATGGCGGACCAGGAGGATGGCACAGCGTTGTGTGGGATACCGAGATAGTAGAAAAGCAGGGTGAGGAACCGTCAGTAAAATTCACTTACATCAGCCCTGATATGGAAGAAGGCTATCCCGGTGAGGTAAAGGCTGAAGCAATATATACCTGGACTGACGATAATGAACTGGTGATTGAATATAAGTGCAGCACGGATAAAAAGACCGTGTTAAATATTACAAACCATGCATATTTTAACCTGCATGGGGCAGGTAATGGTGATATACTTGATCATGAACTGATGATAGCAGCAGGTAAATTCACACCTGTTGATGAAAACCTTATACCTACGGGTGAACTCAGACCCGTTGAAGGGACACCTTTTGATTTTACCACATCACATGTAATTGGTGATCGCATCGAGGAAGATTATGAACAGTTAAGGCTGGGATTGGGTTATGACCATAATTTTGTACTCGATAATAAAACTGAACCTGATGCTGTTGTTTATGAACCTGAATCGGGCAGGATGATAGAAATGACAACAGATCAGCCCGGAGTACAATTCTATTGTGGGAATTTCCTTAATGGCCTGGAAAAGGGACACGGTGGAAAGTTTTACGAATACAGAAGCGGATTATGCCTTGAGACCCAGCATTTCCCTGATAGTCCCAATCAACCGGATTTCCCTTCAACAGTGCTTGAACCGGGTAAGCCTTTTACCTCAAAGACAGTTTATAAGTTCTCTGTTAAATAACCCTGTGGAATGTCGAATACCGAATAACGAATAACGAATTTCGAATTGGTGTGAGGAATAATTCATCATTCGTTATTCGGTGTTCGATATTCAATATTCAAAATTTTAATTTATACCACTAAAATGAAATTAACCCTGTCTGTATTATTATCTGTTTTATTTTCCCTGCCTCTTACTGCACAGGAAACATCTGAATTCCCCTTCATGAACCCTTCCCTTTCCTTTGAGGAACGGGTTGATGACCTTGTCTCAAGAATGACAATGAAGGAGAAGGCTGATCAATTGATTTATACAGCTCCGGCTATACCACGGCTGGGTATACCGGAATACAACTGGTGGAATGAGGCCTTGCACGGTGTTGCAAGGTCGGGATGGGCAACAGTCTTCCCCCAGTCCATTACACTTGCGGCTTCATGGGATGAAGATCTGATGTTTGAAATAGCAAGTATTATATCTGACGAAGCAAGGGCAAAGTTTCATGATTACCAGCGAAGGGGAATGAGAGGAATATACCAGGGGCTGACATTCTGGTCACCAAATATAAATATTTTCAGGGACCCGAGGTGGGGAAGGGGGCACGAGACATATGGTGAGGATCCTTACCTTACCGGAAGAATGGGTCTTCAATTTGTACTGGGGATGCAGGGGGATGATCCACTTTACCTGAAAACCGTGGCAACCGCCAAACATTTTGCAGTGCATTCAGGCCCAGAGCCAATACGTCATGAGTTTAATGCACAGGTCAGTGAGGTTGACCTGCGTGAGACATACCTGCCTGCTTTCAGGACACTGGTGGTTGATGGTAATGTGCAGTCTGTTATGGGAGCATATAATATGTTCAGGGGCCATCCCTGTTGCGCCAGCGAGGAATTATATGGTATACTGCGTAATGAATGGGGATTTGAGGGATATATAGTTTCAGACTGCTGGGCTGTATCTGATTTTCATACTTTTCAGGGATATACCCGGACTCCTGCCGAATCAGCAGCAATAGCTGTTAAACGGGGAACTGACCTGAATTGCGGTGTTACCTTCAATCACCTTGCAGAAGCAGTTGAACAAGGACTGATTACTGAAGAGGACCTGGATATTGCAGTTAGCAGGATTATGCTAGCCAGGTTCAGACTGGGATTATTTGACCCTGATTCAATCGTACCATATACAGGCATGCCACTGAGTGTTAATTGTTGTGATTACCATAATACTATGGCCAGGGAGGCCGCAAGAAAATCAATTGTATTACTGAAGAACGATGGTATCCTGCCACTGGACAGACATATAAAAAGGATTGCCGTGATTGGCCCCAATGCAGATAATTTTGAAGCGCTGATTGGTAATTATAACGGTATACCCAAAAACCCCGTCACAATACTTGATGGTATCAGGAATAAAACCGGTAAAACAAGCAAGGTGGTTTATTCAGAAGGAAGCCCCCTGGCTGAAGGATTACATAATCTGGTTCCGGTTCCCTCAGAGTATTTTTATACAAGTAGCGGTGGGCAGGGCCTGTATGCGGAGTATTATGATAATATAAATTGTGAGGGTGAACCAGTATTTACACGGATTGATGATAATATAAACTTTTACTGGGAAACGTACAGCCCTCATCCCGATATACCTTATGATAACTGGTCAGTTAAATGGACCGGCTGGCTTCAACCACCGGAGACAGGCAAATATTTTCTTGGCAGCTGGGGGTCATCAAACTACGAGATATTTATTAATAATGAAAAATTCATAAGCTATACCGGCAGTCATCATGCCTTTCACCGTGAGAAGGAGATAGAGCTTGAAAAGGATCAGAAATATAAGGTGGAGATAATATACCGGAATTATTCTGGTGATGCCGATATTAAATTCTTATGGGCGCCACCGCAGGAGGATATGCTGGAAAAAGCTGCAGGTGTGGCACAATCATCTGATATAGTATTGCTTGTCCTGGGCCTGTCGCAAAGGCTTGAAGGCGAAGAGATGCCTATTGATATTGACGGCTTCAAGGGAGGCGACCGTACGCATCTTCAACTGCCTGCAGCGCAGAGGGAATTATTTGACAGGATAAAACAAACCGGGAAACCTGTAATTGTAATACTTATGAACGGCAGTGCCCTTACTGTAAATGATATTGACAACAGGGCAAATGCCATACTGCTTGCCGGTTACCCCGGGCAGGAGGGAGGTAATGCAGTGGCTGATGTCCTGTTTGGCGATTATAACCCGGCAGGCCGCCTTCCAGTAACATGGTACAAATCAGTTGATCAGTTACCACCTTTCAAGGATTATGCTATGGAAGGACGTACATACAGGTACTTTAAAGGTGAACCACTTTATCCCTTCGGGTTCGGTTTGAGCTATACAACATTTGAATACAGCGGTCTTGAAATCCCTGAAAAAGTGCAGGCAGGAAAGACTGCTGAGATAAGCGTATCAGTGAAAAATACAGGCAAACGTAAGGGAGAAGAAGTGATTCAACTATACCTTACTGATGAAAAAGGATCTACACCACGGCCTGTGAGAGAATTAAAGAAATTCAAAAGGATTAGCCTCGAGCCGGGAGAATCAAAAACCCTGAAATTTTTTCTTCAGCCTCAGGACCTGTCGATGATCGATAAAAATAATAAGAGGGTTACAGAACCTGGGTGGTTTACAATCAGTGTTGGAGGAAAACAACCCGGATTTACAGGTAGACAGGATCCGGAATTTACCGGTGTTATCTCAGGACGGACCAGGTATTATAAATAAAACCAAAACACGGTAAGAGCTTAAATATTTATGAACAAACACTGTTATTTGTTGTTATTCCTTTGATGAAAAAAATGACATTATGAAAAGGATAATACTTACACTTATACTTATGACATCGATATTTTATGTACATGCACAGAACACCTCAATATATGATTTTACTGTAAAAACCCTTGAAGGGGAAAACTTCAGTTTTTCTGAACTGAAAGGGAAGAAAGTTATGATAGTCAATACAGCTTCGAAATGCGGCTTTACGCCCCAGTATGAAGAACTCCAGATATTGTGGGAACAGTACGGAGGTGATGATTTTATTATTATCGGTTTTCCTGCCAATAACTTCATGAAACAGGAACCGGGAACAAATGATGAAATCAAGGAATTCTGTACCAGGAATTATGGAGTTACTTTCCCTATGATGTCCAAGATATCAGTAAAGGGCAAGGATATGCATCCTGTTTATAAATGGCTGACTTCCAAAGAATTGAATGGCTTTGAAGACTCAGATGTTCAGTGGAACTTCCAGAAATACCTGCTCGACGAAAATGGGAAGCTTGTAAAAGTAATTAAGCCAAGAATCAAACCTACCGATCCTGAAATTCTTAACTGGCTTAATGAATAATAATAAATAAGTGATAATACATAATCCTGAATAGGTAATCTTCATTTATTTTATTGACTTACCGCATTAATTTTGTTACTGTTTATTGAACAGTAACACTATCAGAAACATAAGCAATACAGAATCTGTGGATTTAATTTAGATAATTTCTAAATAAGCTGAACGGACTTAAATTTTCAAAAAAATCATCTTGTAGAAACAAAATATTTCTTAATTTCGCTAGAGTATATAAGTGTAAATCGTACAATTAAAACCTAAGTTAAAATTTATTAGCTCTATTCTGTGTATTTGGTTCTCATAATAAGTGTATAAATTACAATAATAATTAATTGAAAATTAACCTTTGGAACCGTCATAAATTAACCAAGAAGATATAGAGATTATTCTTTATTTATAGCTTTTTAATTATCTGGTGCTCAAATCAAAGGCCAGATATACAGATTTTGAAGACAGGGAATTTACTAAGATTATTTATAAACAAATAACTAATTTAAACCTATTAAGTATGAAACCTGGATTACATGGTAAACTAAAATTACTGGTATTGTTGATTTTGCTTATACCGGTATCCTTATCGGCCCAGGTAAGGACAATCAGCGGTACTGTTACCAATGAGGCGGGAGAGACACTTCCCGGGGTGTCGGTAGTTATTGTTGGGACTACCCAGGGAGTGTCAACCGATATGGAGGGAAGATACTCCATTGAGGCATCTCCTGTTGATCAGCTACAATTCTCCTTTGTAGGTATGGAATCACAAACAATAACTGTTGGGGATCAGACCGTAATAGATGTAATACTTAGCCCTTCCGTTGCTGCACTGGAAGAAGTAGTCGTTGTAGGGTATGGAATACAGAAGAAGGAAACAATGGCTGGCGCAGTGTCACAGATCAGTGGCGACAGGCTAATGGATATTAAAATGGGAGGAAGTCTTGAGAATACCCTGCAGGGCAATCTGCCGGGTCTGGTTGTGGTGATGCAGGACCCAACGCCTGGAGAGGAGGCTAATTCCATTACCATGCAGATCAGGGGTGGTGCCTCCATGGGAAACAACACTCCTCTGATACTCGTTGATGGTGTGGAACGTTCCTTCTCAAACCTTGACCCGAATGAGATAGCTTCCATATCTATTCTGAAAGATGCCTCAGCAACTGCGGTATACGGTGTAAAGGGTGCAAACGGTGTAATTATTGTTAATACTAAGAGAGGACGGAAAGGTGCTGTCCAGCTAGATTTTTCAGCAATGACATCGGTTAAAAGCCCAACACGGTTGCCTGAATACATGAATGCTTATGAGACTCTTCTTCTCAGGAACGAGGCCTATAAGAATGACGGGCAATGGGATTTGCTTATCACAGATGAGGAGCTTGAACATTACAGGACGCATGATTCACCCTATCTCTACCCTGATTTTGACTGGATGGATTTCTATTTTACCACCGCGGTTGATCAGAACTATAACCTGAATGCACGTGGAGGTAATGATTTTGTCCAGTATTTTGTATCCGTTGGGTACCTTAATGAGGGAGATGTATATGATGTGGGAAATGTATTCCCTTATCAATACGATAAGAAGAATGCTCACTACTGGCATAACAGGTATACATTCAGAAATAACCTTGATTTTAATCTTACCAGGACAACTGATCTGGCGATCAACCTGGGTGGTTACCTGAAGGTATGGAATAAGCCTGAAGACTACTATACACAGGAAACATGGTTTGAGTCAGTTACCGCCATGCCATTTTATCCTGAAGAGGCTATTCAACAATTTCCGGATGACCTTATTCCCTATAATCAGACGGGTACAAGACCGTTTATCAAGACTGATCAGGGACAAATAAGGCTTATGTGGACGGGAGGAAGAGGTTTTCACAGGCAGAAAAGTAATGAAGTGACAACCGATATCGACCTGACTCAGCAGCTTGACTTTATTACTGAAGGATTGTCAGCCTCGGTAGGATATTCATATACGGGCAATGTTCAGTACAGGCAGATATTTTTTCTGAGTGATTATATGGGGTATTATCTTAATCCGGCTGATAGCACTTGGACCCGTTATGATTTTAACGGTAATGTAAATTATGATAAGCCCCAGCCAAAACTGGATGTGTCGGCAGATGAAACCCTGCAAGGTGCTTTCAGGAGCCATTACTACAATGCCCAGCTTAATTACGAGCGTTCATTTGGCAATCATAATATTACTGCAGTTGGAGTTTTCAGCAGAAGGCAGAGCCAGTCTAGGGCGGTTTTCCCGTCCTATGAGGAAAACTGGGTTGGAAGAGCAACATACAACTATAATGCGAAATATCTCTTTGAAGCAAGTGTAGCACATACCGGTTCAGAAAAATTTGCCCCGGGTCTGCGATTCGGTACCTTCCCGGCATTTTCAGTGGGATGGGTACTAAGCGAGGAAGATTTCTTCAGGCAGGCCCTGCCATGGTTTGATTTTTTCAAGATCAGGGGATCATGGGGCAAGGTAGGTAGTGATGCCGGTATTGCCAGATGGCTTTATATATCAGAGTTTACCAATGTAAGCGGAACCTCAGGTTTCGGGTACCCTATGAATTATTACCCATATATAAGTGAGGGTTCTATACCGGTTACCGATGCTACCTGGGAAGAAGCTATTAAAAGAAATATTGGTATTGAAACCGGATTCTTTAAGAACCAGTTAACTCTTACTGTGGACCTTTATAACGAATCCCGCGTTGGAATACTACAGTCAAGGCGCTCAGTCCCCTCGTGGGTCGGAGTCAGTTCAATCCAGGGTAATCTTGGAGAAACAAAAGCCCACGGGATTGAGGTTGACCTTGGTATAAACAAGACCTTTATGAACGGGATGTTTTTCAGGCTCCATGGAATACTTAACGCAAACGAGAGCAGAGTTGTATTCTATGACGAATCACCGACCGTACCTGAAAACCTGAAGGCTGAGGGTAAACCGGTTGGACTGGCACAGAGGATGAATTATTATACGCCTACAATGGGTATACAGTGCATAGGATTCTACCAGAATTTTGATGAGTTGTTTATGTATCCTCTTGCCAGCGGACCTGCACCTATTGTCGGAGATTTCAGGTATCTCGATTATAATGGTGACGGAACAGTAAACAGCCAGGACAGGGTCGTATCAACACATCCTTATGTTCCTGAGGTAACATGGAGTACCAGCCTTGAAGTTGGATACAAGAACCTTTCCCTCCGGGCTGACTTTTATGGTATAAGTTCGGCACAGTTCCCGATGCGCCAGGGTGGAATGTTCTACCTATATCCATTCACTCAGAATAAGGATAACGCTTACGTAATTCATGATGATCACTGGACCCCGGATAACACCGATCCACTTTATCCGGCAGTTCATTCATTTGCAACAAACCAGTATAACTACCAGATCAACAGTTTCAATGTTCTTGAAGCAAGATATACAAGGCTCAGAAATATATCACTTAATTACCGGCTGAGTAATAGCAGGATATTAAGTGCAATAGGAGCAGAGGCTGCAACATTCACGGTAACGGGAACAAACCTGTTTACATGGACTCCCTTCTGGCTTGGTGGAGATCCCGAAGGTTTCAATCTGGGAGTAGACTTTGGTGCCTACCCGATGATGAAGCGTTTTAACTTTGAGATAAGAGTAACCTTCTAATCCAAAAAAAGATAACAATGAAAAAGATAATATACCTTTTTATAGCAATAACCTTTCTGTTTCAGGGATGTGAAAAATATCTTGACAAGGTAGAGGATTCAGAAGGCATGACCGCAGAGGATATCTTTACCGACTACCTGAATTTCAGAAAGTTTGAAGACAGGATGTACAAGGATATGGTTGATCCTATTAATCAGTTTGATTATACACAGATTGCTGCACTATGTGAAGAAGGCTATAATACTTGTGAATGGGAGACCCTGCCGATTGCCCAGACAGGTGACTGGCTGCGCGCATATAATACCGGTCAGGCCCTCCAGTTTTATGCAATCTGGGATGCATGGGAGAGTATCAGGATTGCCAATCTCTCTCTTGAGAATATTCCTATGCTTCAGGGTAATGCCACACAGCAACAGATAAACCAGCTTAAGGGACAGGCTCATTTTATGAGAGCATGGTACTATTATGAATTCCTTATGCGCCATGGAGGTATGCCATATATTACCAGGGCATTACAGGGATCAGATAATTTTGCCCTGCCAAGGCTTTCATATCACGAAACAGCATTGAAAATTGTTGCTGATTGTGACACTGCAGCATCATTATTACCACAGGAATGGGATATGGCCAATATAGGGCGTCCCACACGGGGTGCTGCAATGGCACTCAAAGCATCAACACTTCTTTTTGATGCCAGCCCGACAAATAATACCGGCAACGATGCTGCAAGGTGGACTGCCGCAGGAGAAGCTGCATGGGATGTTATTGAACTGGCCAATACCACCGGCATTTACGAACTGATTGAATCGCAAGGAACAGATCAGATATCATACATGACTCCGGGGGGAGTAGAAATAATAAATTATCCCAGCGGGTATGATAGTATATTTATGTACACCCCATATAATAAAGAAATAATCTGGGAGTTTTATGAAAGGGTTAATAACGGCGGAACACATAATCCCTTTACTGTTGCCAGTCTTTCATCACCAAGTATTATTCAGGGGTTCAGCCCGTCTCAGAATATTATTGAAATGTATGAGACCACCAATGGCCTGGCCATTGAGGATGACCCTGCCTACGACCCTCAGAATCCGTGGGTTGACAGGGATCCAAGATTCTATCATTCCATTCTTTTTAACCAGGAGAGGTGGACGAGCAAGACCGATCTTTATCTTGAACTGTGGGAAGGTGGCCGTGACAGGATACAAACTAAACTTTACTACAGTAAAACAGGATACCTGGCACGCAAATTCTGGGGTAAGAACGTTGATTCATGGTCTGGAGCAGCTGCTCCCTTCACTCACAGCATCTATTTCAGACTTGGCGAAATGTATCTTATATATGCAGAGGCTGCAAATGAAGCCGGTGGCCCCAATCATACTATAACAGGTGCCACTATGTCAGCTGTGGAAGCTGCAAATATGGTAAGAGCAAGGGTGAATATGCCCGGTGTACATACTGATTACCTCGCTAGTAAAGAGACCTTCAGGGAGAGAATAAAGAACGAACGCGCCATTGAGCTATATCTTGAGGGTAAGAGGTTATTCGATCTTTCCCGCTGGGGCGATGCACACAAAATGGAACATAAGGCCGTTTACGGAATCACATTAACAGAAGATGCTACCAAACCAACAGGTTACACTATCAGTCGAACAGTCGACCCCGTGTTTACGTACACTTTTGAGCAGAAACATTACAGGTGGCCTATCCCGACTGGAGATGCACTTATGTTTGAAGCATTTAAACAGAATCCTGGCTGGTAAGCCTGATTTGATAAGTAAGCATGAATATTATGCTAACATCTGAAAAATCTAGAATTATGAATAAAATATTAAAACATCTGTTAATATTTATTGCACTCCTGACAATACAGGGTATTATGACACTTAATGCTCAGGATGTGCAAACGACAACAGTCACAGGTCAGGTGGTTGATGAGTCAGGCAATCCTCTTGCGGGAGTTACTGTTAAATCATTCAATCTTAAAAACAGTGTACTGACAAATAGTAATGGTGAATTTTCCATTGATGTTACAGCCACTCAGGAAGACCATGTCGTTATATCGGAACCCGGGTACAACCTTAACATCCTGGCAATAGAACCGGGGCAGTCGACCACAGGAGAAGTTTTACTGGTTAAAACCAGACTGATTGACCCGGAAGATAAAATCTCACTTCCTTACGGCTCATTAAGTAGTCTTAGCACTGTTGGTGCTGTAAGTATTATTACAGGCGAAGAACTTGAGTCATATCCTTCTGACAACATCTTAGAAGCCCTGGCAGGCAGAGTCCCGGGACTGGTAATAAACCACTATGATTATATGCCCGGGCAGGAATCAGTTGTTGCTTCTGTAAGAGGTGTCGGTGCTGCAATATATATAGATGGCGTTCCAAGGGATATAACCGGTTTAAGTGCGTCAGAGGTTGAAAGGATTGAAGTTTTGAAGGACATGTCAGGACGTGCCCTCCTGGGCTTATCAGGAGCAGGGCCGGTTATCTGGATTACTACAAAGAAAGGTGAGAGTTTTAACCGCAAGGTTTCCGTTTCTTTTGAAACCGGATTTCGCAATCCCGTAACTCTGCCTGATTATCTTGATGCCTATAACTACGCTACTCTTTATAATGAGGCACTTGAAAATGACGGCCTGGATCCGATATACTCACAACAGGCACTGAATGCATATCAGAATCAAAGCAATCCCTACCGGTACCCCGACATAGATTATTATGACGAATATGTCAGGAATACAGCGCCTTTAACAAAAGGGAATATAGATTTCCAGGGGGGCGATGACAGGGTGAATTACTTCTCCACATTTACATACCTCAGAAATGAAGGGCTGGAGTCGCAGGGAGAAGTTATTAAGAATAACCGCTACAAGGTGCGTGGGAATGTTGATATCCGGCTTAATGATTTTATGAGGCTTGGTGTGAATATTTCAGGTTCATATAATACACAACGATACCCCAATTCAGGAAGCGGATCCGGAGTATTCAATATGTTTGATGTATTTTCAAGATATCCGGCCAATGCACATACGATATACTACGGAGATAAGCTTATCATAAGTGATGACTATCCCACAAATGTTACCAACGAACTGCTTTACGCAGGATTTGCCCAGGGACAGGTACTTAATGCGCAGAATACTGCAAATCTGTCGATTGACCTGGGAGGCATTATTGAGGGATTGAGCTTTGATGCCAGAGCTTCCTTTGATATAATAAACAGCATTATTGAGAACAAAGGAGGCACAGCAGCTCTTTACAGGCTTGAAACCAGCGGTACGGGAGCTGATACTGCAGTGCTTATTGTTCCGGAAGAGAATGTTGTTTCAATGAGCGTGGGAAGTAATTATGTTACAAGGCGTACTGAAGCGATGACCTCACTGAATTATCAGAAAATCTCCGGACAGCATTCACTTTTATTGAATGCCGTTTTCTATATGGCACTTGATGAAACAAGGGTTACATATCCCGGCTACCAGCCCGACAAATTAGAGGATTTATCGCTCAGGGCAAATTATAACTTTGCCGACAGGTACATACTGCAGGCTGATCTTTCTTATACAGGGAGTATGAGGATGCCTGAGGGTGAGCGATTCTCACTATTCCCGACAGTGGGCGCTGCCTGGATTGCCAGCAATGAAGGCTTTTTAAGCGAGAGCAACCTGTTTGACTATCTGAAATTTCATTCCTCATTCGGTATAATGGGAGTGGGTAATTATAGTCTGGAAGGTTATAACCCGTATTATTTATATGAAACATTATGGGGTTCTGAGGGTACCTGGAGGCCTGGTGTTCCCGGCAGCTATGGTTACTCTGCTAATATCTACACTATCCTGCAGAATGAATCAACTGATTTCAAACTGCCGAAGAAAAGATATTTTAATATAGGAGTAGAGGGACAGATGCTGGGTAAGGCGCTTATATTTGAGCTGAACTACTTTAATGAATTCAATTACGATAAGATATCGAACAGGGCTTATTCAACCCCTTCAATTATCGGGACAGGATTCCTGCCTGCAGCTAATTATGGGGAGGATGTACGCTGGGGAATTGACGGTATGGTCAAATTATCAGGATCAAGTGGTCATTTTAAATATTCAGCAGGTATTAATGCTTTATATATGAGAGGCAAGTACCTCGTAGTAGATGAATTACCCTATCCTGATGATTACCGCCAGCGTGCAGGTAAGGATATAGACCTTTTCTGGCTATATAATGATGAAGGACTATACCAGACTGAACAGGAGATTACCAGCAGAAATGTTACCCAGGCGTGGGGAGATGTTCAGCCAGGAGATATAAGGTATGAAGATAAGAACGATGATGGATTGGTGGATGAAAGGGATGTGTATGCTCCCGGAGCTCATTCACCGCGTATTTTCTACGGAGTAAATGTAAGTCTTTCTTATAAAAGTCTGGGTTTATTCATATCAGGTTACGGACAGGCTGACGGAGATATTATGTTATCTTCCGACAGATACTTCAGAGTTAATAGCACAAACCAGGCTTACTCCGAGCTGATGCTTGACCGCTGGCCTGAAACCAATGATTATCCTAGACTTACTACTACGTCACCCAATAATGTCCAGAACTCAACTTTCTGGATAAGGAATGCAGCCTATTTCAAGATCAGGAACGTTGAACTGAGCTACAGGTTACCCGCTACCGCTTCAAGAAAGCTCTTTATGACAGATTCACGGATCTTCGTACGTGGAACCAACCTGCTTGCAATTTCAGGACTTAATAAATACAGCGTTGACCCTGAAAATATAGATGCAGGAATAACAGGATACCCTGTTTTCAGGACCTTTACTGCAGGCGTGTCATTTAGTTTCTAATTATAAAAACTGGAATTATGAAGCGAATAATAATAATATTTTTAGCAACGGTGATGGTTACAACAGCCTGTGAGTATCTTGAACCAAGACCCATTCAGGATCTCAGTACAGATGAATTGCTAAGTGTGGCTGATTATGGGGAAGGATTACTCAGTGCAGCTTACAGGAACCTGTATCCGTCATACGACATAAATTCGGAATTCTATACTGACAATGCAGTACCCTCAACAGCCGGATCAAATATCCTGGCGCTTGGAGGATGGACCCTGGAGACAAATCCTATAGGTGACTGGGATCTATGGTATACCTCTATCGAATACTGCAATCATTATCTTGAGCTTGGGAAGGACCTGCTTTACAGTGTGTCTGACCCTACACTCAACGAAGCTCTTCAGAAAAACCGCAGGGCCGAGGCATTTTTCCTCAGGGCCTGGTATCACTGGCAGCTTCTGAAAACTTATGGGGGATACGCGGCTGGTGAGTCAGAAGCACTGGGAATACCCATTGTTACTGAAATTCTTACCGCAGAGGATAACCTGGATCTACCGAGAAGCAGTTATGAAGATGTTGTAGCACAAATAGTGGAAGATCTGGATTCTGCTATTGCTGTACTACCGTTGACATATAGCGGTTCATCGGTTACAGATAATATTACAAACAGGGGAAGAGCTTCTGTTATGGCTGCAATGACCCTGAAAGCACGTGTATATCTCTATGCTGCAAGCCCGGCTTACGGTCCCTCAACACAGAGTTTGTGGGAGAGAGCTGCCGCTGCAGCAGGGGAGGCAATTGATGCTTCAGGTGGTCTGACAGACCTCGATTCTTATGAGAATTTCAATGATTTCTCCAGTTTTGATAATATATGGATACAACCACCCTATAGTTACAATAACTGGGAATATAGCTACTATCCTCCTTCACTTTACGGTGAGGGATCATGTAATCCTTCCCAGAACCTGGTGGATGCATTCCCCGCTGCCGACGGTTATCCTGTAGATGAGAGCTCTGCTTTTAATGAGAATTTTCCTTATTCCAATCGTGACCCGAGGCTTGAAAGGTTTGTTTTTCATAACGGGGATAATTATAACGGGACATATATTCGTACCTATGAGGGCGGAGCCGATGCTCCTGGAGGCCTCAGCCAGGAGGGAACAAGGACCGGCTACTATATGAAAAAACTCCTTAGTAAAAACGTACGGCTCACCCCGGGTGATGTTACAAGTGATAATAAATTCTATGCCTATTTAACGAGGACTGAACTATACCTTAACTTTGCTGAAGCAGCTAACGAAGCATTTGGTCCAACTGATGTAACATACGGATTTTCTGCAGCAGAAGCCCTGGCTAAAATACGGGAGCGTGCCGGTATTGATTCTGACAATTCCACAGGCGGATACCAGGATCAGTACCTGGATGACCAGGCACTTGCAGGTGAGGATGCCTTCAGGGAACTGGTCCATAATGAAAGAAGGGTAGAACTCTGCTTTGAGGGATTTCGCTTCTGGGATATCCGTAGGTTGAATAAACCACTGAATAATACTGTCATGGGTGTTGAAATTGTCGAAGCTGCCGTTCCTGTAGTACCTGATATTTCAAACATTGCATTGGAATCTGAGGCGTCAGCTGACTATGTATCACCTTACTCAAGACTTTCATATATAAATAATGGAAGTATCTCAACGCCGGCATTCCATAACTGGTGGAGTGCGGGACAATGGAGATACGTACAATATGATTTCCCCAGCTATTTCAAGGTTCCGGGAACAGGTAACGTTTACATTATTGACAGTACAGTTGTCCAATGGTGGGAAGAATGTCCCACATGTGGAGTTCAGTACCCTGACAGTGCATTTCTTGAAGTGTGGGATATGGACCTGAACGAATGGGTTGAAGTCTGGAATGATTATGACGGAATCACTGAGGATTATTGTCCCATAATACTTACCCCGGCGTTCAACACAAACAGAATAAGGTTGCACTTCAGAGACAATGAATCATGCGGTATAAGGGAATGGCTGGTCTGGGGTATTCCGGCTGAGGCTGCTTCTTTTGACTATGAATATGGGGATGTGGAAAATCATACATACCAGGATTACATGAGATATGTACCACTTCCATATTCACAGACATTGATAATGAATAACCTGAAACAAAACAGTGGATGGTAGAGAGGCTACATGAAATGATAATTATTAAATACCGAAATATGAAAAATATAGTTATTATCTTACTATTACTCGGCTTGATCACCACCGGTTGCTACGAGGAATTCAGAAATGATTACCCGTACACTACCGTTGCTTTCTCAACCGCCACGGGAGGATTGAATACCCAGGGTGAACTGGGAAGAAGTGTGGTAATGGGGGAAGGTCTGGAGCTAGACTTCGGAGTCTATATCGCCGGGTTACTTGAAAATGATAAAGATTGGTGGGCTGATTTTATTGTCGATCCATCGATGCTTAATGGTACACCATACGTGATTATGCCTGAAAACTATTATACGCTTAGTAATAATAGCAGGATAACAATTCAAGCAGGTGAATTTGTAGGCAAAATTCACATTACACTCGATTCTGCAAACTTTGTTTCAGATCAACTGTCTGTTGGTTATAATTACGCAATTCCTATCAGGCTTACCGATACCAATGCTGATTCCCTGTATACCGCCCAGAGCACCAAGATTCTGGTTATTAAATATATTAACAGCTATGAAGGCTATTATAACCAGACAGGGTCCTACCAGACATTTGATGCTTCGAGTGCAGTAATAAACGAGGGATCAATCAGCAATGTTATTAAGGCTAACACCCTTGCCCTGGATTCGATAGTTGCCAATGGCATGATCTATATTGGTGCTGAATACGAGGTGAAATATGTCGTACATAACGACAATTCAGTATATATGGAGAAATTGCCGGTTGAAGCACCACAGCCGATAAACCTTGCAGGTGCTGCAAGCGGACTTACAACCGATTATGTCAGTTCGTGGGAGAATATTGAAGCAATACGCGATAATTACGACCCCACAAGCTCAACTGATAAAACAGGCGGAGCCTTTGGTAACTGGTTTAGTGGTGGAGAATGGGGATGGGTCCAATATGAGTGGGATAACCTCTACTACATCACCCAGTCTGATGTCTACTGGTGGACCGACGGTGGCGGTATACAGATACCGGAGGAAGGTTATACTGAATACTGGGACATTAATACAGAAACATGGGAACCGGTCCCGAATTCCAGCGGCTTTGGAGTTGCTGCCGATCAGTATAATATCGAAACCTTCGACCAGATTATTACTGACAAGATAAGGATCAACTTCAGGGATGACGTTGAGTCATGTGGAATCCTTGAATGGAAAGTATGGGGTGTAATGGCTGCAGTAACTCCCGAGCAGGCAATTATATCATCTGTTACACCTGAAGGAACCTGCACATTTGACAGGGGAACAGATACCTTCAATATGGAATACCGGATTGATTATGATGGACAGGATTACTACACTATAGTAAATACTGAACTTGTTTGGAGAAACAGGGTCAGGGACGGAGTGAATGAATGGAGAAGATAGATTAGTTTTTGGGTTAATTTGGAGAAAGACTGCCATAGTGCAGTCTTTCTCTTATTAAAGGTATTCTGTTTATTGATGATTGCTCGATTGATAAATGTGTATCTTTGATTAACGGTAACATTAGATAAGAAAAAGTATACCGTGGGTTTACACATAATGAGCAAAAAATAAAGAAGTCATGAAAAATATTTTGATAAAATTATCCGGTAACAGGACAAAAACACTAATGCTGACACTATTTGTGTTAATTACATTAGCTTCGGGGCAGGATGTAGTTAATGCACAGATAACTGTGTCTGAAAAAATTCCGCAATACCTGTTTAACCGTTTTGCTGATGGTATTGTAGTAAAAAAGAGCGGAGATACGGTGGTTTCTCTCCTTAATTACAATATCGTGACCGAAGAGATGATCTTTATTGATAATGATCGTTTTATGGCCCTTGGCAATCTTCAATCCATCGATACTGTCTATCTTAATAATATGATTTTTCTTCCCGCCGGGAATGCATTTTATGAACTGGCAGTAATCGGAAGGGTTAAACTACTGGTTCAGTTCTCGGGAACAGTGCGGGTTGAAGGAGAAGATGTGGGTTATGGCATAACCTCAAAGACAAGCAGGGTAACATCATTGTCTGCCTTAACAAACAGCGGCGTACTTTATAATATGGACCTTCCTGAGAATTTAGAGGTTTCCAGGAAAATAACTTATTATGTTGAAAGGGAAGGCAAAAGAGAAAGGTTTATTAATAAAGGAGCCTTTTTGCGTATTTTCAAAGATAAAAGAAAGGAACTGGACCAGTATATAAAGCAGGAAGGTATTGACTTCGATAATTATAACGATGTAGTCAATCTTATCCAGCATCTTAACAGTGAGGTATAACTGCTTGAATATTTCCATGCCGCTATTATTATTTATTAATCAATAATTACAGGATAATTATGAAAACATGGATCATTATATGTTTTTCAATGGTCTGTTTCCTCTTTTTGCCTGATCTGTACGGGCAAAGAGGCCAGGACAAGTATGTAGTGGAAAATGATGTTATTAAGGCAACAATCACTACAAGGGGCATCACATCTTTAGTAAGTCCAAATGATCCATATAAAGCCAACGTGGTAAGTGGTGCATGGAACAGACCCGAACTTGTGTATAAAATCCTTGAAGGTGACTGGTTAAGTATTTTGGGGGGGGCAAGGCAGCTTGTTCTTAATGAGGATTCCTCAATCAGCATTATTGATTATCAGCCCGGGATGCCTCAAAAAATGGAAACAAGGTACAGCCTGAATGAGAAAGGCATTGATATGGATATTATAATCGAATCAATGATGAAATGGTCATTTACTATAGGTGACCTTTTAATATCATTACCTGTGAGCAGACCCGGAGGTGGAAGCCCTGAACATATTTTCGAGGAGTGCTATACAACGCATAGTTATATTTCAGGTAACGGATCATTTATTTTCTTTGCCAGGCCTTCAGGTCAGCCTCCTTTTCTGATGGTATTGCCAAAGGGAAATACAAAACTGGAATATTCAGAAGGATCAGATTATTATATTCATTCATACCTTACCGGTAACAATGTCGAAAGCGGTACATGGAGACAGGATCATACCAAATATGTAGTCGGATCAGCCGGAAGTGATAACAGTAAGATGCATTGCGGCTTCAAATTCAGGTGGGCAGACAGCTGGGAAGGGATGAGAGATATTCTCTATGAAGAGGGTTTGTTTGATATCCAGGTTGTTCCGGGAATGTCAGTGCCGACAGATCTGAAAGCTATGTTTTCATTACATACGAAGAATAAAATTGAATCGATAACTGCAGAATTCCCAGACCAAACCAATGTAAATTTTGTGGGAGAGAACCAACCGGATCATTTTGTCTTCGAGGTGGAATTTAACAGACTGGGGGAAAATATGCTGACAGTTCATTATGGGAATGGTCAGCAGACTTACCTTGAATTTTTTTCTACCGAACCAATTGAAACACTGATTAAGAAAAGAGCCTCCTTCATAGTTAACAGGCAACAGCACCGCGATACCAGCAAATGGTATAACGGCCTTTTTTCAGTATATGATATGGGTAATTCAGTATTGAGAAGCCCTGATGATACCGACGGTTTTGATTACTGGTGGGGTTATGTACTCACCTGTGATGATCCCGCATTATGCAAGGCTCCTTATGTGGTAGCTAAAAATGTATACTTCCCTGTAGACAGCGAGATTAAGGCAGTTGAATATTATATTGAAAACTTCGTCTGGGATAAATTGCAGAGAACTGACACTGACGACCCATATCCCTACGGGATTTATGGAGTTCCTAACTGGAAGGCAGCACGGGATATTGATGCCAGGGCAGGGGTAAGAAGCAGGCAGCTCGACAGGATGCAGGTATGGCGTTCATATGATTATCCCCATATGTTTATGCTTTACTATCATATGTACCAGATAGCAAAAATGTACCCGGAGAAAGTTAAATACCTTGATGCTGACGGGTACCTTGATAGGGCTTTCATGACAGCAAGAGGATTCTTCCTTTATCCATATGAGATCTGGGGTGAGTACTATAAAGCATATGAGATTGGTTGCTATAATGAACTGGTAATAGAGGATATAATCGCTGCTCTTGAAGAAAATGGCAGGCAGGAAGATGCTGACTGGTTACGTGGTGAATATGAAAAGAAGGTGAAATTCTTTATTTATGACAATAAATATCCTTATAGCTCGGAGTATTCGTTTGACCGGACAGCTTTTGAATCATCGTATGCCTTTGCAAAATACGGGGCTTTGAATAAAATGCAATCCGATACAAACCTCTGGTATGATAAGATAAGAGAGTTATGGTATTCACATCCTGATGTCAGTACAGCTGATGCACTTGTGTTTATGGAAAAGCAATTATACGCCGGTTTGACTGTGAGGGGATGGCTTGAAACCAAGTATTTCCAGCTTGGTGCTGATGGTGGTATGAGCTATATGGCCAAGATGGGAGGCTGGTCAATACTTGATTATGGTAAATATTTTGCCAGCAATCCCTATAAGTGGCTGAGATTAGGCTATGCATCCTACCTCAGTTCATGGTCGTTGATGAATACCGGTACCGAAGAATCAAATTATGGGTTCTGGGCGCCAGGTAAAATAAACGATGGTGCAATGGGCTGGGCTTTTATGAGTTCAAAGCATGGCAGGGCATGGATAAGGAAAGAGTATGACAGGGGTGCATGGATGTACGACGGTGAGGCAGACCTTGGCAACGGGTCAGCCATCAGGATTGCAGAGACAATCCTTACTGATGATCCCCTTTTCGGATTGATGGCTTACGGGGGAATCCTCCGGGAAAACAGGAATAGCTATTCAGTTATTCCAAGGGATGGACTCAGATGCAGATTCTCTGTTATAACTGAAAAAAACAGGTTGAGTATTGAGCTTGATCGTGATGGCTTTGCCAGGGATGGGGAGATAGTTGTAGGGAGATCATTAAAAAGTATGACTTTTGAAGTTGAAAACCGGACAGGTGACAGTCATAATACAGGTTTGACAATATTCGTCCCTGATGGCAGGAAACTTAATATAAATATTGATGGCAGGGAAGTTATACCGGTCAAAGAAGCTGATCATACATACCGCATAGATATTAATATATCGGCATCAAAACATACTGTCAGGCTAAGCTATAGCTAACAATTGATAACAGGCTAAAAAAATATAGAATATTATGAATTCCGGAAGCTATTTTCTAAGAATTGCATTAGTTGTAATAATGCTGTTTGCGGGCGGATCAACACAGGCACAGATACTGAAATACGATAGCCTGCCTGTGACATTGGAAATAAGGGAGTCCGGGAGAGGCAGTATCCGTATAACACTTAAGCCTGATGGCATGAAAGGTGAGCTGACTTATACACCGGTTCTGGCAGATAAGGATTATCCTGAACCAGCAATATCTGTATGTGAGATCGATGGCATGCTGAAAGCTAAGGCTGGAAAGTTTGATGTTACCGTACTTGCTGAACCTTTGAGAGTAGCAGTCTATAATAATACTGGAAGATTAATACAGGAGCTTAGCTTCCGGGAGGATGGCAGTGTATCTTTTATTCTTGATGATAATCCCGTTCTCGGGATGGGCGAAGGAGGTCCCAGGATGGGCCGGGGATGGCAAAATGAGAAGATTGAATTTGATCGTCGTGGGAGGCTGCACAAAATGGAACCACGATGGCAGGCTAATGCATACGGGTCACGTAACCCGGTGGCAATGCTGGCAGGTACAGGCGGCTGGGGATTGTTCGTTGCATCACCCTGGGTGCAGGTAGACCTCACAGACGATAAGAAGGGTGTATTTATTCCCCGCAGAGAGATGGGAAGTGAAACAGAAGTACAAAACAGGGTAAACCAGCAGCAGAATTCCGGTAAAGGGATTCCTCCGGCCGATAGCTACATTCCGGGGCAATATGACATTTTTGTATTTGACACCGGGGAACCGGAAATATTTATGAATGATCTTGCTGAAATTACCGGCCGTGCGGTTATTCCCCCAAAGTGGGCTCTAGGGTATATGCAGTCGCACAGGACTCTTGAGGATGAAAACCAGATGATAGAGATTGTGGAAACATTCAGGGAAAAACAAATACCTGTTGATGCCGTGATATACCTGGGTACGGGATTCTGCCCGCGGGGATGGAATACTGAACAGCCCTCATTCGATTTTAACCCTGAAGTATTTAAAAGGGAGCCTTCTGAAGTGATCGATGACCTTCATGATTTAAATGTGAAGGTAATTGTTCACATGGTACCATGGGACAGGGATAAGTTGCCAACGCTGCATGGAACAATACCACCTGGTGCCGGTGAAGAGCTTGATGGATCACATATATTCAATTACTGGAAGCAACATATTGGCCTGGTTGAAAGTGGTGTCGATGCATGGTGGCCTGATGAAGGTGACTGGTTTGATCTTTATGAACGTATCAAAAGACACCAGCTGTATTACCAGGGACCATTGTATACCAAACCTGGTGTGCGTCCATGGAGCCTTCACCGTAATGGTCATCTTGGAATAGCCAGATGGGGCGGATGGGTTTGGTCGGGTGATACTGAATCAGCATGGAAAACACTCGAAGGCCAGATAGCTGTCGGGATAAATCATTCTCTCAGCCTCTCACCATTCTGGGGGTCTGACATTGGCGGATTTTACCCGGGCGAAGAACTTGATGGTGAATTATATGCACGATGGTTCCAGTTTGGTGCATTCTGTCCTTCCTTTCGCTCTCACGGACGTACATGGTGGACACGGTTGCCCTGGGGATGGGGACTCAGTGAGATGGGACCGAAGGAAAACAGGAATAATCCTCTAGAATCTGAATTAAATAATCCCAAAATTGAACCTGTATGCCGGGAATATGACCAATTAAGATACCGGTTATTATCATATAATTATACTCTTGTCTGGGAGGCCAGGATAAAGGGCCTGCCTATGATGAGAGCTATGTGGATACACTATCCCGATGATATAATCGCAAGAGGTATCGGAGATCAGTACCTGTGGGGCCGGGATATGATAGTTGCTCCTGTTTATGAAAAGGGAGCTTCAAGCCGCGAAGTCTATCTGCCTGACGGGGAATGGTATGACTGGTGGGATAATACAGAATATGAAGGAGGGAAATTTATCAGGCGTAGTGTTAATCTGAGCATAATGCCTCTATTTGTTAGCGCAGGAGCAATAATACCTTTTGACCCTGTACGGCAGTATACCTCACAACCTGTAGATGAACCTCTCGAGATAAGAATATACACCGGTGCTGATGGTTCATTCATGCTGTATGAAGATGATGGAGTAAGTTTAGATTATCTTGAAAACAAGAATATTAACAAAACAAAATTTCACTGGGATGATAAAAAAGCAGTTTTGACTATAAAACCCCATGATGATTCATCTTTAAATGAAGTAAACCGTGAACGTAAATTCAGACTAAAACTGTTACCATCAGGGGAGGCAAAGCTTATCAATTATAAAGGAGAGAAAATCATAATTAGCTTAAAATATGAATAATTCATTGCCTAAACTAAGATTCGTAGCTTTATTTGCCTCTATTATAATCTGTCATAATGTTGTTTCCCAGACGCAGAAGCATCTTACAACAATAAATGATGATGATATTCAGGCAGACTTTAGTTGTACTGATGCAAGACGTGTGTCATTTTACGCTGATAAGTATAATTACAATTACAATAATTCAGGTATTACCCGTTTTTCATCTGCTTCGGATAGGTACCAATCAAATATTATCGCCCCGGGAAAGGTATGGGGTAATGCAAGGGTATTATATAAGATTGACCATGGTGACTGGATCCCGGTTTATGATGGTGATACCAGGGCCAAACTGGTTTCTGCCAATAAGATTGTCTATACAGATTATGAAGAAGGGATGCCTGTAAAGATGGAACGGGTAATTGAAAAGAAAGGTCATGGAATGGACGTAACATACAGGTTTCAAACAATGATGGAATTCCCGGTTACTATCGGAAATTTTGAGATACCTTTTCCAATTGCAAGCCCTCCGGGAGAAGGTTATGACCCTACCTTCAGACGTTATGATCATAATCATATATATGAACATACATTTATCAAACACCAATATATAGCAGGGGATGCTTCTTATCTTTACTTTACCCGCCGGTCAGGAGAGCCTCCTTACCTGCTGATTATGACTAAAACTGGAACTAAACTGGAAAATTTCAATGGCTCGGGTGTATTCATCCATTCAGGTATTGAAGATGGGGAGGATAAAAAGGGAAAAAGGATGGAGGGCACTACACTAACTCTGTCACCTGCCGGAGAAAGAGGTAGTGTAGTTGAATATGGTTTCAGGTATGTTTGGGTTAACAGTTACAATGAAATGCGAGAGGTTCTTTATCGTAACGGACTATTTGATATAAGGGTTATCCCTGGGATGACATTACCACAGGGTCTCAAGGCAAAAGTTTCACTTCGCACAAAGAATGACATAGATTCTATTATTGCCGAATACCCGGAACAGACTTCGATAAGGTTTCTGGAAACCCCGGCACCTGATCATCATATTTTTGAAGTTGAATTTAAACGCTTTGGTGAAAACATACTTAGTGTGTATTATAATGGAAGAGAAAAGTCAGTACTAGAATTTTTCTCCACCGAGCCGTTAGAGACTCTTATCAAAAAAAGGAGCGCATTCATTACCGTGAAACAGCAGCACCGTGACACTGCAAAATGGTATAATGGCCTGTTTTCGGTATGGGATATGGAGCAAAGCGTTCTCCGGGGACCTGACAATACTGATGGTTATGACTATTTTTATGGATTTGTCCTGTCCGGTGATGATCCCGCCCTGTGCAAGGCTCCTTTTATTGCAGCCAAAAATGTTTACCTGCCTGATGATAATGAGATAAGCTCGGTAGAATATTATATTAAAAATTTTGTATGGGGTGGTCTTCAAAGAACAGATAAAGAGATGCCCAATCCTTATGGTATATACAGCGTGCCTAACTGGCATGTAGCACGTGATAAATTCAGGTTTGCAGGAATCAGGAATAATAATCTGGACAAAATGAATATCTGTCGGCCTTACGATTATCCGCATATAATAATGTTATATTACCACATGTTCCAGATAGCGGACTATTATCCGGGAAAAGTTCATTACCTTGATGCAGAAACTTATCTTGAAAGAGCTTTTCAAACAGCAAAAGCTTATTTTACCTATCCTTATAAAATTTATCCCTGGGCGGATACGTATAAATGGGGTATAATGAACGAAGTGGTCATCCTATCTTTAATTGATGACCTTGAGGATCGTGGCAGAAAAGAAGATGCTGACTGGTTGAGAAATGAATGGGAAAAGAAAGTAAAGTACTTCGTTTATGATGATAAATACCCGTATCATTCAGAGTACTGTACTGGCGGAACAGCCTTCTCTTCAAGCTATGATCTTGCAAAGTACGGAACACTTAATCGTATGAAGTCCGACACAAATTTGTGGTATGATGTTAATCTTAAGAAATGGCATTCACATCCGGATGTAAGGCAGGAGGACAGTCGCTTGTTCATGGATCGTCAGTTAAAGGCGAATCTCGCTCACAGAGGATGTCTTATTCCAACTTACTACAACCTCGGATCAACTTCAAGAATGTATTATACGGCCAGGATGGGAGGGCGAGGTATTCTTGATTACGGTTTTCTGTTTTCCGGTAAACCTTGGGACTGGCTTCAGTGGGGATACGCTTCTTACCTTGGCTCGTTTGCATTGATGAATACAGGCAATGCCGAATCAAACTATGGATACTGGTATCCGGGCAAAGAGAATGACGGTGCTATTGGCTGGACATTTAATTCAGGAAAAGGAGAAAAAAGGTTCATGCATGGGAAATACAGAAATGTCCCCCACGGGGTACAGCCATATGATGGTGAAGCTGATCTGGGCAATTGTGCTGCTATCAGGATGGCTGAAACAATATTAACAGATGATCCCTTGTTTGGATGGTTCTGTTACGGAGGTAAGCTTGAGCAAGACAGAAAGAGTTTTTATGTTATTCCAAGAGACGGAATAAGAAGCAGGTTTTCAATTATTACTGAAAAAATAAGGATAAGTATTGAATTCGAACGTGACGGTTTTCTTAATGGCGATCAGATCACAATTGACAACTCTCTGAATACAATAGGATTTAAAGTTGAAAACAGGTCAGGTGATAAACATAATACTCATCTGGAAATTATAACATTACCTGCTGGTACGATTGAAGTAAGGATGGATAACAGAAAGCTTCAGCCTGTTAAGATCTCTGATACAAAACTCCTGTTTGACCTTGATATTATTGACAGGACACATTATATTGAAATAATATTTGCTGTAAATTAAATTATTAAATCTTATC
>CAZNYS010000004.1:0-114047 GCA_964577305.1 uncultured Rikenellaceae bacterium | reverse complement strand
GTTCATTCCATGTTCCTTTTGCTTCTATTGTTTTCATTTTTTCGTGTTTATTAATAGTGATTTCCCCCTGACGAGTCGTAAAATAATTGCAGCTATTGCTATTATAATTATTGTAAGTATCACAATTATAGAATATTAAGCATTATACAATCCATAATATAAGTCCCCAAGGGGAAAAATAGAAATCAAATGCGTATGTGCGTCAAACTCCCGATGACACCAAATACATTAAGAAGCCATATAACGGCAATTATCACAACAACCACATTAAGAATTCTTTTAATGTTTTGTTGCATAGGAATATACGAATTCACTAACCAGAGAATAACTCCGGCAACAATCAGGACGATAAGAATGGTTAAAAGTGGCATGATAATAATGTATTGAATTGTTTATAAATATTACAA
Organism: uncultured Rikenellaceae bacterium; assembly: GCA_964577305.1. Lineage (GTDB taxonomy): Bacteria > Bacteroidota > Bacteroidia > Bacteroidales > VadinHA17 > UBA9300. The sequence goes on along the minus strand of CAZNYS010000004.1, from coordinate 113,640 downwards.
AACAAAGATGGCCTGTTTTATAAAAGGAAGTGTTACACAACTTTCACAATAACTTACATTATTCACACATTTACCAGCCGTGAAGTCCCGGAATTATATTCCCTGCCGGTTGTTGTTTCAAAATGGAGATTATGCTTTTTTGTAGCTTAACTTGCCGTCCGGTTTATCGGGGGAGTTTCAGCATATAACCAAGATTACAATAAATATAATTTTGTGGCACATAACCGGCAGTATTTCATTCCCTGTCTAATCAATACTCTTCACTTCTCATTGACTCTGAGCCAATAGGTTTATTTTTTATTAATATTACCAGATGTAAAATGCTTACCATCTGGTGATTTTAGCGCCTTCTCCCCTGAATAACCCTTACTATGACAGCAATAATTGCTATTACAAGTAGAACATGAATAATACCTCCTGCATGAAATGCTACTAATCCGATCAGCCATACTATAATTAATATTACTGCTATGGCATAAAGTAAGTTACCCATTGTTCTAAGTTTAATATTATTAATATATTACGATAATAAGTACTCTGACAGATCAATTAATTTGCTATTAAATACCCATGATATAAGTGAGATCGTCTTTATGCTGAAAAGCTTATCGAAACCTTGAAAATAAGTTACATCATTCACGCATCCATCCGTGTTTGTTCTCTTATATTTCTCATTTCCCGAAAATGCGAGGGAAGAAAGCCTGTAACATCCTTAAACTGGCTTGAAAGTTGTTCCACGCCACTGTAATTGAGCTGCAATGCAATTTCATGAAGATCAATCTTATAGTACACAAGTAATTCTTTTACCTTTTCAATTTTGTGATTTATAAAAAACTTTTCTATGGTAATGTTTTTAATCTCAAAAAAAAGGTTGTCAAGCCAGCTATAATCGCGATTGAGTTTCTTACATAAATAATCCTGGAAATTGATTTTCAGTTGTTCATCCGAATAATGAACCATTTCAACAACAATCTTTTTTATTTTTTCGTAGAGCATGCCTTTTTTTTCATCTACCAGTTCAAAACCGTCTTTTTTTAAAGAGATATTCAGTTTTTCCCTTTGTTCTGAGGTTATACCTCCTCTTATTCTAACCTCACCCAGGTCTATTATTGCCTTATATATCCCGAGTTTTTCCAGTTCTGACTTTACCACCATTTTACAGCGGATGCATACCATATTTTTAATGTAGAGCATCATTTGTCTGTGTTTCTTAAAAATTGAAATCACTTTTCAATATGATTTCCCGGTTTACGTTTATTCATATCCGCTTTTAATTATAGTCGAAATCATCTTAAACCTCTCATTTGCTTTAATAATATTTGGTGTATGAGCCGGAATTATGATTGACTGGCCCGTATCAAGGAAATTGGATTTCCCGTCAATAACAATTTCAGCCTTGCCGTCAATTATCTGGGCAAATGTGTCAAATGGAGAGATTTTTTCAGTTAAAGCCTCTCCAGTGTCAAATGCCTCTGCACTGACATTCCCTGTCGACTTTCTAATTATTGTTTTACTGACAACAGAATTTGGCACGTATTCAATTATTTCGACAATAATGAATGCTTTTGATGATTCGACATCGCTGATCTTCATTTTTTCTAGTTTTAGACTGAAAATTAATTACTTTACCACACTAGTATACAGGCTACATTTCTGCTATAAGAAAAGGCTATCCTAATTCTTTTTCCCGAAAAGATAAACAACTCCTCCAACAACCATTATTCCCACTCCAAGAAATGGTGACCAGTATATATGATGAGGTTTAGAAGCGGTGATTTTAAGAGGACCTATATCCATAACCTTTTCTCTTGTAAAGAATTTGACACTGGTTATAATAGTGAATAATAACCCTATAATTATAATTACAATACCTGCCTTTTTCATTTGAAAAGATATGAATTATTACACTACAAAGTTGAGTATCTATATAATGAATAGTATTACAAAACTTTTACAAATAGTTTCATCATTCACACATTTTGTCGTATTGTGTTATGCAGGTCGTGCAAATCGTGCAAATCATGCAAGTCATACAGGTCATGCAAGTCGTGCAGGACCCATAAAACATCCTAAATGTTTTCCAGGGCAATGCGTCGCTTATGTTTGAGCTGCTTAAAGTGGGAAGGGGTTAGCCCGGTAATCTTCTTAAACTGACTCGAAAGGTGGGATACGCTGCTGTAGTGTAACTTAAAGGCAATCTCTTTAAGATTTAGTTCATCGTATACCAGCAATTCTTTTACCCTTTCAATCTTGTGGTTGATAAAGAATTTTTCAATTGTCGTACCCTGGACTTCTGAAAATAGATTTGCGAGATATGTATAGTCGTAGTTTAATTTTTCGGTTAAATGCTCAGATAGATTCATTTTTAGCGGCCCATCTGAATAATGGACAAGTTCAACAATAATGTTTTTTATTTTTTCAATCAGAATGCTCTTTTTATCGTCCATAAGCTCAAGACCTGATTTTTTTAATGCAACATTTAAATTATTATGCTGTTCAGGAGAAATGGGTCCATTAATCTGAGCTTCACCCAGCTCAACGAGTGTGTATTGAATCCCAAGTTTTTCCAGCTCGGATTTAACAACCATCTTGCAGCGGATACACACCATATTTTTAATGTAGATCTTCAAAAATCAATATTTGATTTAAATGCTAAGATACTTTTTTTTAGTTAATTGCCTGATCTATTAACTGTTTATCATACAGGGATAGTTGTTTTTTTTGTATCTTCTTGTTTTTCAATTTAAAAGTCTGCTTCAAATTGCTGCTCGATCTGTGAATCATATAACTTATTTTAGAAATTGTGTAACAGTTAAAATGATCTGCCAGCTACCTTTGAATCATTAATTACATAAACTAATTTAATAAAAAAGAAAATGAAAAAAATTGTTCTTTTCGCATTTCTGGTAATTTTTTCGCTGAGTGCATTTGCAACTTTACCTGATACAAAGTCTAAATCAGAGAATGCCGCTATTCCTGACAGTACGGAAAATAAGATGTCTGATGAAGAGATAAGCCGATTGAACAGGCGTGTTGAGGAAATACACGACATGGATAAAACGAACCTTACAGTTAAAGAAAAACGTGAGTTGAAAAAAGAACTTAAGGGGATAAAGGAAAATGTAAGGAGAGGTGGTGGAACTATTGTTATAGGTACCGGCACACTTATTCTTATTATCCTCCTTATAATACTTTTAGTTTGATAATAAGAATCAGGTTATTTATCTTAAATAATCGTTGCCTTTATATTTTTTGAGAATAATATATGGTATGAAATTCACAGGTTATTATCAGGGTTAGTTTAAGTTTAGGAGGGATTATAATAGGAGGGATTATAAAAAGAGGAGAATTGTTATCATCAATCCTCCTCTTGTTTTTTAAACATGAAATCCATTTTAGTCATCAGATGAATGTGTGAATAATATAACTCCTTTCGGTAATCTTGTAACACTGATCAGGATAACAGCTTCCTCCTTTGTTCTGCCGGATAGTTTAATAAATGATACGACGAACTGATATCACAGCCTTTATTAAAATTATAGTTATATAGCTATTTAGAGTGAAAAAGAGATTGATATAATCAGACAGATTAATTTTAATACATATGAAAAAATATTTATTCTTTTCGCTTATCACTTGTCTCCTGACAGGATGTGTTATGAATCTGCTGACAGGCCGGAAACAGCTGAGTTTAGTACAGGAATCAGAGTTACAGTTGATGGGCGCAAGCCAGTACAAGACATTTTTAGCAGAAAATAAGGTATTAAGCTCCGCTACCAGCAGAGATGCTGCAATGGTTGACCGCGTGGGAGCAAGAATTTCAAATGCCATTACAAAGTATTATGACAGCAAGGGAGAAGGATCGATATTGCAAGGGTATCAATGGGAATTTAACACAGTGGACAGTAAAGAAGTGAATGCCTGGTGCATGCCTGGCGGAAAGGTGGTTGTTTATACAGGCTTATTGCCTGTGACCCAAAATGAAACAGCACTCGCTATTGTTATGGGACATGAGATTGCACATGCTGTTGCCAAGCATGGCAGCGAAAGAATGAGTCAGGCTTTGGTCCAGCAACTGGGAGGTATGGCGTTAGAGGTGGCTTTATCCGAACAACCGAAGCAAACACAGGATCTGTTTTTACAATCCTATGGTATTGGCAGTGAAATTGGAGCGATTTTGCCCTGGTCGCGGCAACAGGAAACCGAAGCTGATCAATACGGTTTGATATTTTCAGCCATGGCTGGTTATGATCCGCGGGAAGCAATCCCTTTCTGGCAAAGAATGACAGCTGCAGGCGGAGCAAATCCGCCGGAATTTCTAAGCACGCACCCTTCCGATGAAACAAGGCTGAGAAAGTTACAACAATTTATGCCGGAAGCCATGAAATATTACACTCCCCGTAATTAAAGGCTCTGCTATAACCATGTTCACACACTTTCCGGACTAATCAGCTCCAACGCCTTGTTTCAGGCTATTTTATTACCATAACTTCATGAATTGGACAATAAAGTCATTGGTTCTGACGTACAATACTTTTGCAGACATTGCAGTATATCCGGAAATAATAATACTTTTATAGCAGATCACAATCAAATACTCTGGATGTCAAAGAAATTGGCCAAGTTGTTAGTTCTGATTTTATCTGTTCCCCTTATCAGTTACAGGAATATCCCGGATAACGATACTGTGAATAATCCTGTCTTTTCATTAAATTCAAGTATGGACAGTTATATTTCAGCCTTTACAGGGTACTGAGAAGTGATGTATCCAAACCTGATTATGAGGTTTTCAAAAAAGCGCTTACAGGTTTCTTTAATCTTAAAGCCGGAAACAACATTAAAAATAATATCCTTACCATCATTGATTTTTCTCTCTCATCCAACCAGGAACGCATGTGGATAGTTGACATAAATAAAATGCAGGTGATGCACAATAATCTTGTAGCCCACGGTCGGAACAGCGGAGAAGAATATGCCAGCCATTTTTCCAACACTCCTTTTTCTAAGCGAATCGCCAGGGATAGTTAATTCCTGTCCCGAAATACAAATAATTGCTGGTAATATTACTGAAAAGATCCCGGAGGAGCCTGCTTTAGGGCGGTGATCAATTGCTGATCGCGGTTGTATACATCTTTTCTGAAATAGACTATTCCATCATCATCTGCCCATGCAGTAAGGTACACAATATGCACCTGTATCGGTTTTTCAAGAATGACGGTTCGTTCCATACCCTGGTCGATTACATTTTTTATCTGCTCCGGAACCCATTCAGGATTATCCTTCAAAAGATATTCAGCCAGTTCAAGAGGTTTGCTTATGCGGATACAGCCGGAACTGAATGACCGGTCGGTTTGTAAATAAAGATTACGGGCAGGTGAATCATGTATGTAAACATTGTATTGGTTCGGGAACATAAATTTTATCCGGCCCAGGGGATTGACAGGACCTGGTTCCTCGCGTATGCTGTAGGGGAAACCGGTAGTAAGCACACTGTCCCAATCGATTGTTAAGGGATCTACCTCTATCCCGTCATTACGCAGCACCTTCATATTATTTATAGCCAGGTAAGCCGGATTTTTAATGACAGCAGGAATAATGTCCTCGTTCAGAATGGTCGGAGGTATTGTCCAGTAAGGATCCAGAACCAGATATTTTATTATTGAACTGAATACCGGAGTTTCCCTGTAAAGTCGTCCTACAATCGCCATTGAGTAGAATACCTGTTTATCATTTTCTATGACCTGGAGTTCGAAATTAGCTATATTTACTTTTATATAACGTTTACCAAGATCATCGCTAAGCCATCTCCAGTGCTCAAGATTTGCCTCAACTGTTGCAATCCTGTCTTTAACAGAAATATTCAATGCCTCAATAGTAGCCTTTCCTGCCACTCCGTCGGCATTAAGCCCGTTCCTTAGCTGAAAGAGTACAACCTGGTCATGCAAAGGCTGGTCAAAAAGGTTTTCATCCCCGGGGTTAAATTCAATGAATCCCTGCGCAATGGCAAGCCTTTTTCTCAACAAAGCAATATCAGGATGCCTCATGCTTTTCTCAAGTTTTGGCAAATCAGTACTGAAAATTTCCTAGCCGCCGTTTTCTTCAATCTGGCGGTATTTTAACAGAGATTTTTTCAGATTGATATATTCGCGGTGTTTGGGAGTCAGGTTTTCCAGGTTTTCAGTTATGTTGTTGCTTTGTAAAGTACTATCTATAAAACTTTTCCAGTCCAGTCTAACTGTCCTCCTTGAGGCTTTCCATTGAGGGTTAATTGTTTCTGCGTCGGTTCTACCCGTGGCCAGATGCGCCGATAACAGCAAAAATGCATCTGTCAGAAGCAGCTCCAGCTGCGCCATATCCTCAACTTCAGCCAGATCTGATGAAATTATTTTAGTTGTCAGTTTTTCTATTACTGAAAGATGGTAATCATCCGGTTGAAGCCCATCCTGTAATACATTGCGAATAGCAAAAAGCATCTGTGCAATTTTATCCCTGCTTCCCCATTTTACAGAAAGAAGATTTCCCCCCTTTTCATATAGTTGTGTGATTATATCAGGATTGTAGATTAGCTTCCCTTCAATTACAGGTGGATCTACCTTTAGTATTTCAATATCGGTTTTGAGTTTATCAGATAATACTTTATTATAACTTACAGATGCGCATCTATAAAATATTGAGGAAATTGATACAATCAAAAGGCCTGAAAATAAATATGTGATCCTTTTAAATTGAATAATACCTCAATTAAAACTTATTTAACAGGTAATACGAATATCTGATAATTGCCGGCTTATGTTCTTTCAGGTTGCCGCCAGCAACTTTTACTCCGCAACAGCTGGTTAAAAGGTCTTCCTTGATTTTCAAGTGTTTTATCATTTTTTATACTTGATTATCGATAGTCATATAATTTTATATTTCTCTGAACGTGGTACCCAATGCCAGAAGTAAAAAACCTACAAGCAAGAACCAATAATTATTAACGGTAAGAAAATCTATAGAAGCAAAATGACCTAAAATGCCAAGTATTCCAAATATCAAGCCGAGAATCCATATTAATTTTGAAGGCGCGGAAGGTGCTGAATATTTCATCATTTTTTTTTTTATGTTATTACTAATAAATACTAAAACCTGTACCCAAGAGAAAATCCGAATCCAGTGTTTTTTTCTGAGGTCATGTCTCCGGAGGTACTAACGGAGTTGATCTTGACCAGGCCAAGCTGGGCATTCAACTGAAATGACAGTTTAGATGCAAATTCATATCCGGCCAATATATTAGCCCCTGCATCAAGAGCTTTGAATTCAGATGCATCGCCGGTTACGCCATAAGCTACGTAAGGGCCGAAGCCCAGCATAAAATGGCCATTGCCCAATAATGGTTTGTAAAGGAAATTGATGGGCAATTCAATGTATCCGATATTTATTTTTGTATCCGGAGATTCATCATTAATCTTTGCTCCTTTCGTGGTGAAAAGAAGACCGGGCTGGAGAAAAAAATCCTGTGCAATGGGTATTTCAACGTTGGCGCCAATATTAAAGCCAACTATCAGGCTATTTGTCAGTTTGTCACCGTTATAGTCTTTACCGTTGATATTCTGAAAATTAATACCTGCCCGGACTCCAAAAGTAGTTTTTGTCACTTCCTGGGCATTTGTCACAAAAGCTATCAAGGCAATTGCGGCGAACAACGAAATGATTCTTTTTTTCATAGTTATTGATCTTTTTGATTACTTGTAAGTCTGACTTTTATTTGCCTTCTGCTGCTTTTTTAGCTTCAGCTTTCATCTTTTCATTAGCTGTGATCAGAAACTCCACACGGCGATTTTGTGTCCTGCCTTCATCTGTATCATTGGTGTACTTTGGAGCTTCTTCACCAAATCCTTTTACCGAAAGCCTCGAAGATGCTATATTTTTAGCCGTAAGATAACGGGATACTGAGTTGGCACGATTTACGGATAAAGTTTGATTATAAGCATTGGTGCCTTTACTGTCGGTATGCCCCTGAATTTCAATATCGGTGTCAGAATATTTATTCAGTACTACAATAATCTTATCAAGGCTGTTCTGTGCGGTCTGGGTCAGATCCGATTTATTAAAATCGAAAAGAACCTTATCACTAAGCTCAACCACAATACCTTCTCCCACGCGCTCAACCTTTGCGTTGGGGAGTTCGTCCTTAATTTCTTTTGCCTGTTTATCCATTTGATTGCCAATAACGGCACCGGCCACACCGCCCACCGTGGCACCAATAATTGTACCCAGGGCTGTATTACCGGATGCCCTGCCGATAACGGCACCTGTAGCTGCCCCTCCTGCTGTGCCAATTACTGCTCCTTTCTGGGTTTTATTCCACGATGCACAACCTGACAAAATAACTGCAACCGCCATAATACCTGAAAACATTAATAACATCGTTTTTTTCATTGTATTTAACTTTTAAGTTAATGACTGATGATCCAATGAAGCTCTTTGAACAAAATCGCAAGTGCCCGGGATAAATCAATTAAATTGTAAATAATTAATTACTAAATAAAGGTGATAGTCTTTATTCTGGTATGTGTTACATAATATTAAAAATTAGTTATATCATTCACACATTTTCGAGCGCGATGCGTCGTTTGTGCTTAGGCTGCTTGAAGTGGGAGGGAGTTAATCCGGTAACTTTCTTAAACTGGCTTGACAGATGGGCAACGCTGCTATAGTGTAACTTGAAAGCAATTTCCTTAAGATTGAGTTCATCATATACAAGCAATCCTCCTCTTGTTTTTAATACATCACACTGTTTAGCCAATAGTTAAGTGTATGAATTATATAAATAATTGAAATAATTGTGTAACAGTTAAAATGATCTGCCAGCTACCTTTGAATCATTAATTACATGTACTAATTTAATAAGAAAGATGTCCGCAACAATTCCATTGATATATCCTGATAGCGAATCATTTAATACTTCATTCCTTGCATTGGAATTACCGGCATTGATTGAAAAAATGAAGGAAAAATCATCCTGGAAAAAAGGAGACCTTAACACAATGATTCTCCTTGACAGCCCGGCCAGGAAGATTATGCTAACAATAATACATAAGGGAACCGAAATCATGTCTTTACAGGCAAATGATTCAATTACATTCCATGTATTGGAAGGAAAATTATTATTACATATCCGCCAAGGCTCTGTTACCATTAATAAAGGTGAAATATTTATATTATATGAAAAGACAAAATACAGTATTAATTCGATGGAAGAAACGTCCTTCCTTTTAACTGTTGCATCCTGAACTTTACCATATTTCAAGGGTTTTAATAAAGAAGGTTAAGATCACGATACCTGTACACGAAAAGAAAAAGGCAGAAGACCGGAAACCGGCCCACCGCATTAAGGAACGGAAATAAGAGAGGTTATTCAATTTACTTAATTTTAAGATAATGTGTGAATTATGTAATTAATTCAAAGAATTATATAACGTGCACTCTAAACTTTTGAAGTATTTTTACTTTGCATGATTCTATCTTAATTACAGATCATCCTTAAATACATTCAACTGCTACCTATGAGGCTTCAAATCAGAAATATGGTAAGTGACCGTTGTAAATCAATAGTTGAGGAAGAATTAAGCAATCTGGGACTACGTTATGAATCTGTTGAGCTGGGAGAAGTAGAGTTTACAGAGAATGCATCAAACGAACAATTGCAGCAATTTAACGCTGCTCTTAAAAAATCGGGCCTCGAGTTAATAGTTGATAATAAAAGCCTGCTTATCGGAAAAATCAAGTTGGCCATCAATCACCTTGTTTATTGCTCAAATGACCTGGACCGGCCAGTTTCTTCTGAATATATAAGCCAGAAAGTCAACTTTGATTATAATTATCTCAGCAAAATATTCTCTGAAATTGAAGGAATAACAATTGAAAAATATATTATCCTGCAGAGAATCGAACGGATAAAAAGTTTATTGATTTCAGGAAAATTCAGCCTCAGTGAAATTGCATATATGTTACTTTACAGCAGTATAGCACATCTATCAAATCAATTTAAAAAAGTGACAGGGTTAACCCCTGCTGATTTCAGGCAATTAATAGACAACAGATATCAAAATCCCGTTAATGCGTGAAGAATGTCGGGGCTTTAGAGGTTTTAAAAGTTGGAAAGGCTTTAAGCTATTCGTTTAAAAATTTTCGGTTTATAAAGAACTTGCTGATAATCTGTCTGATGATTATCGCACCTGTGTCGAATGTATTATCTCAGGAATATTTCCAGCAGGAGGTTAATTATAATATTAAGGTTACTCTTAATGACAGGCAGCATGAATTAAATGCCTTCGAAACAGTTGAGTATATTAACAATTCCACCGACACACTCCGGTTTTTGTTTTTTCACCTGTGGCCCAATGGCTATTCTGATAATCAAACAGACCTGGCAAAGCAAATGCTCATTCAGAGGGGGAAGGAAAGATTATTTAATGATCCGGAATTAAAAGGATATATTGATTCACTGGCCTTTAAGGTTGAAGGACAACCGGTCAACTGGAATCTGATGCCCGGACAACCGGATATCTGCCGGATTATTCTTAATAAGGCACTATGCCAGGGTGACACAATATTTATAACCACTCCCTTTCATATCAAGATTCCTGAAGGGGTTACTTCCAGGTTAGGCCATATCGGAGAATCATATCAGATTTCTCAATGGTATCCCAAACCGGCAGTATATGATAAAAACGGCTGGCACCAGATGCCTTATCTCGATCAGGGTGAGTTTTATTCTGAATTCGGGAGTTTTGATGTAAGTATTACTCTTCCAGCTAACTATATCGTTGGTGCTACAGGAAATCTGCAAAACGTAGTTGAAGCTGAACGACTTGATAAACTTTCAGCCGACACTGCCTGGATGAGAACATCTTCTAAGAAGCGAGATTATTTCCCTCCTTCATCAGAACAGATTAAAACTCTGAGATATACAGGAAATCAGATACATGATTTTGCCTGGTTTGCCGATAAGCGTTTCCACGTTATGAAAAGTAAAATCAGGCTTCCTGACTCCGGAAGGGAGGTAACTACGTGGGCGATGTTCACTGATCAGCAGGCAGACCTCTGGAAGGATGCACTGAAATATGCCAATAGTGCTATCCTGTATTTATCGGCCTGGATAGGCGATTATCCCTATGATAATTTTACAGCTGTTCAAAGTGCCCTGACTGCCGGTACCGGGATGGAATATCCTGGAATAACTGTTATCGGTCTTGCTGATGATGCTTACTCACTGGACCAGGTAATAGCACATGAAGCATGCCATAACTGGTTCTACAGTGCAATTGGATCTGATGAACGCCGTTACCCTTTTATGGATGAGGGCATTACAAGTGCTTATGAGATCAGGTATCTGAACGAAAGATATCCCGATAAAAAGCTCTGGGAACTTTATCTTAAAAACAGGAAACTGGCAGAGTTCTTACAAATAGACAAAATGCCGGTGACCCGAAATCAGGAACTTGAATGGCTTATTCACGCACGCAGTAATTCAGAACAAGCAATTAACATGTCTGCAACTGATTACAGTATGCTGAATTACACCCTTATTATTTATGATAAAGCAGCAATGGGTTTCAACTATCTGAGAGCTTATCTTGGGGATTCAGCTTTTGATTCAATAATGCACGAGTATTATCGCATCTGGAAATACAAACATCCCCATCCTGATGATCTGCACAATTTGTTTGAATCCCATACAGGTAAAGATCTGACCTGGTTTTTTAAGGATTTCATTGGCACAACCAAACGGCTTGACTATAAAGTGGTTCGCCTTAGGAACGACCAGCTGCTAATAAAAAACAAAGGTGAGCTGATATCTCCCCTGGTTATCTCTGGCACGAACGACGATTCAGTCAGTTTTGAAAAGTGGTCAGATGGCTTTAAAGGAAAGAAATGGATCGATCTACCCCCGGGTAACTATTCCAAAATAAGAATTGATCCCATGCATGTAATGCCTGAATTGTACAGATTAAATAATAATATCCGTACTTCAGGCATTTTCAGGAAAGCAGATCCAATCAGGTTCCAGTTACTTTATTCAGTAGAAGATCCTGACATACGAACTTTGATGTATATCCCGGTTGTCAACTGGACGAGAGAAAACGGCTTCATGACTGGAATTTCATTGAACAATGGAACCTTATTGCCTAAACCGGTTGAGTTTCTTGTTATGCCTTTCTATGCAATTAAGAATCATGGCCTGGCCGGATTTGGAAGAATTGAATTCAATATTACTCCCTATGATAATCTCATCAGGATGGCGACGTTCACTCTGGAAGGTACGCAATTTGGAGCACTGGGGAATCAAAATTATCACAAAGTATTAGCCGGAATAGACCTTCATTTCAGGACAATCAAAATGAATGACCCTGTTTTACAAAATCTTTACGGGCGCTATATTGCAGCATCGGATCTTTATCAGATTGAAATTCCTGAAAAAGCAAATATGAATTCTTTTTTGCAATTTGGATATTTTCTGGAAAGGAAAAGTTTAATCAATCCTTTCAATCTGTTGACTTCCATTGAATCTGGTCAGTCTTATAAAAAAGCATCTGTGGAATTCAATTATAAGTTCAGTTATTACGGGAAAAATAATGGTTTGGATATAAGGCTATTTGCCGGAAGAATGCTGAAAAACAGATTAGATATTCCCTTTTACGCGCTTTCCGCAGGCGGAAGGAGCGGGCGTGAGCAATATCTTTTCGAGGGTACATATCCTGATCGTTTCAGTGTGTTCCCTAAAACTTTCTGGTCAAGACAGATGGACCTATCTGAGGGTGGGCTTGTATCACCTGTGAACGACAGTCTCGGATATAGCAGGTGGCTTGTTTCTCTTTCTTTCACAAGCAATCTGCCGGGGAAAACCGGTAAGATTCCCGTCAAGCCATTTGTTAATATTGTTTTAAATGATCATGGTATCGGGCCAGAAAATAATTCACCTTTATTTTATGAAGCAGGCCTGAAAGCAGGTATATGGAACTTTTTCGAATTTTATGTTCCCTTACTTGTTTCTGAAAATATCAGGTCAGCCAGAGGAACAGTTAAAGAGAGAATACGTATTGTCTTAAATCTGGAGTCATTTTATCAGATAAAGCTTAAAGAATAGAAGGCAAACTGAAATCCTCTGGTCATTCTTGGGTTTTGCTTTCTTAAATCTTACACAAGCGAACGAATTGAATATTCCTCTTGTACCTGCCCCCTGCTCCAGAAGGAAGCAGGATACTGATAAGGTACCGAAACGGGATCGCATTCTATAAATGAAGGATTATTAAATTGCTCATATTTCAATTCAAGGAAGTCCTTCATCTCATCATATGAGAACCTTTTTTTCCAGGAATCACCCATTGAAAATTATGCCGTCTTTAATTTCTATCTTCCTGTCTGACATACCCGACAACTCCCTGTCATGAGTAACTATAATTATTGTTTGTCCAAATTTATCCCTGAGGTCAAAAAACAGTTTATGTAATTCCTGCTTATTTTCTGTATCAAGGTTTCCCGAAGGTTCATCAGCCAGTATAACCGCCGGGTCGTTGATCAGGGCCCTTGCAACTGCTACCCTCTGCTGTTCGCCGCCACTTAATTCAGATGGTTTATGTTCCAGCCTTTCCTTTAATCCCAGGAATTCCAGCAGTTGCCTGCCTCTTCCTTCTGATTCCTGTCTCGATTTTCCCCCTATATAAGCTGGTATACATACATTCTCGAGGGCTGTAAATTCGGGAAGTAACTGGTGGAACTGAAAAACAAATCCTATTTGTTCATTTCTGAACTTTGACAGTTGCTTCCCATTGAGCATATTAAGCAATATGTTATCATATTTTATAGTACCCGAATCAGCATTATCCAGTGTGCCCAGTATTTGAAGAAGGGTAGTTTTGCCTGCACCGCTGGGGCCTACAATAGTTACTATTTCGCTTTTCTTTACATCCAGGTTTATACCTTTCAGTACTTTAAGGTCACCAAACGATTTAGTTATATTTGTTGCTTTTATCATCCCGCGCAAATTAATTCATCCGGATCATTTTACAAAGAATACGAGGTAAATATAGGTGAAATAAACCACTGCCATTATTAAACCCTTCCATCGTGTAAGTTTAGAACCCTTTAATGGCAGGATAAGCAGGAATAACAGCAATGATACACCAAACATCCAGAACATATCAAACAAGAAATCAGGATCGGTCACACTGAAAGGAACAAATGCAGCCGTTGTACCCAGTATTGCCAGTATATTGAAAATATTTGAGCCTATGACATTACTGATCGAAATGTCGTTTTCCTTACGGGCGGCAGCCATCACTGATGTAGCAAGTTCAGGCAGGCTGGTTCCAACGGCAATAACTGAAACAGAAATTATCCTTTCACTTAATCCCAGCATTCTTGCAATCTGGCTGGCACTCCTTACAAGCAAATCAGCACCGGCAACAAGTCCCAGACATGATAATATGACTATTATTATTGCCACGTGCAATTTGAATCTTGCGGGTGGAAACTTAACATTACTATTACGTATATTATTCCTTGACTTCCTAATTGACCAGTAAACAAAAAAGAACAGAAGTGCAATTAACATTATACCTTCAATTCTTGATAGCCTGAAATCCAGAAGTAATAATATCAGTAATATTGTAGCACCCATCATGGGGATCCATTCGTTTAATATTGCTCTGGTTTTTACAAAATATGGTGAAATAATTACAGCCAGAGCAAGGACGATGCCTATATTTGAAATATTACTTCCTATCACATTTCCGACAGATATATCAGGATGTCCTAACGCTGCTGCTTCCAGGCTTATCACAAGTTCAGGGGCCGATGTGCCAAATGAAACCACTGTGAGTCCTACTACCAGCTTTGATATTTTCAAATGATTTGCCAGGCAAACACTTCCTCGTACAAGGAATTGACCGCTCAGAAGCAGCAATGCCAGTCCAGCAAGAAGCACCACTAATGTCATCAGGAAAAATCTTTTTAGATAAGCCGGATATCCATCAGCCTTTTAAATTTTTATTTACTGTATCGGACATGTCTTTAATGTCATCCTGCACATCTTTAGTGCTCTCATTGAACTCTTTCTTTATATCATCGGTTGCCTTCCTGAATTCACGCATACCTTTACCCAGGCCTTTTGCTATATCAGGAATCTTTTTTGCCCCGAATAATATAAGGGCAATAACCATTATGATGAATATTTCCTGCCCGCTGATGAATAAATATATTGTCATATTCAGACCTTCATTCTTAATAATGCAAATTTAGCAAGAAAAATTATATTAGTTTGATTTTTTGTCTCTCAGTACTTTTTCCGTTTCAGTTTTCTTTATGGTATCAAATACTACAGGTGTAGCCACAAAAAGTGATGAATATGTACCAACAATTATACCCACAAGGAGGGCAAAAATAAATCCTCTTATCACCTCACCGCCAAAAATAAATATTGCCAGCAATACCACGAAGGTAGTGAGCGATGTATTCAAGGTACGGCTTATGGTACTATTCAATGCAAGGTTAAGTACTTCCTCGCGTCCACGCTTGCGGTACAGTCCGAGATATTCCCTTATACGGTCGAAAACCACCACAGTATCGTTAATGGAGTATCCCACCACTGTAAGCATTGCAGCTATGAATGCCTGGTCAATCTCAAGTGAGAAAGGCACAATGCCATGCAGGATGGAGAATAATCCGAGTACAATGAGCACATCATGAATCAAAGCCGCCACTGCACCCAGACCGAACTGCCAGGTCCTGAACCTCAATAAAATGTACAGGAAGATGATTAGTAAGGAGAAAACTATAGCGTACAATGCTTTTATCATGATATCAAATGCTATGGTTGGCCCCACTGTCTGGCTGCTCTGCCGGTAATCTTCAAGGAATGTTTCCTGATCGACCCCTTCAGGCAGTAATGGCTGCAGGCCCTGGTATAATAAAGTTTCCACTTCTTCCTCAGCATCAGGCTCATCAACCTTGTACTTGGTTGTTATCTTAACCTGGTTCTCGTTGCCATAGACCACTACCAGCGGATTCTGCCCGTAGACCTCCCCGAGATGATCAGCCACTTCAACGGTTGAAACCGGTTGCTCAAAGCGTATTACATAAGAGCGGCCACCGGTAAAATCAATACCGGGATTGAGTCCTTTTATGGTAAGTGATACAATGCCGGCCAATATTATCAGGCCTGAAACAACATAGAATAATTTTCTTTTGTTAATAAAATTAATATGAAGGTTGCTGAAGGCATTCTCGGTAACTTTGTTTGCAAATGTCAGTCGCACATTACGTTTAAGGAAGCTATCATAAATAAGCCTTGTAATAAAGTATGCCGTAAAGAATGATGACACAATACCAATGACAAGTGTTGTGGCAAAACCCTTTATAGGCCCTGTACCAAAAACGTACAGCACTATACCCGTCAATAAGGTAGTAAGGTTGGCATCAATAATGGCTGAGGTTGCGTTTTTATAACCATCGGCCACTGCCAGCTTGATACCCTTTCCAGCTCTGAGTTCTTCCTTAATTCTTTCATAAATAAGCACATTGGCATCTACAGACATACCAATGGTAAGTATTATACCTGCAATACCCGGAAGGGTAAGCACCGCACCCAGGGAAGCCAGTATTCCCGCAATGAAGAACATGTTCACAAGTAATGCTATATCTGCCACCAGTCCTGCCCTGCGTGTATAGTAAAATAGCATATATACCAGGACAATAATAAATGCTATCAGGAATGAGTTAAGACCCGAGTGGATTGCTTCCCTGCCAAGTGAAGGACCAACAACAGTATCGTTAATGATCTGGGCCGGGGCCGGCAGTTTACCTGATTTAAGGATATTGGCGAGGTCTTCAGCTTCTTCAATGGTAAAATCACCTGTGATTTCAGAAGAACCACCTTTGATTTCTGTTGATACTGCGGGAGCAGAACGCACGTAACCATCAAGTACTACGGCTATACACCTCCCGACATTTGCTCCTGTTAGCCTTGCCCATATACGTGATCCCTCTGCATTCATTGACATATCCACCTTTGCTGATGAGCCGGTCTGTCCGTATGAAACCCTTGCGGAAGTAACCACATCTCCATCCAGGGGAGGGCGGCCGTCACGTGTTGTGACTTTAATGGCGTGCAGTTCATAAATGCTCTCACTATCATCACCTCTCATAGGATCAGCACTCCAGTAGAACCGTATATCTCTCGGGAAAAGTGATCTGACCCGTTCCATATTCAGGTAATCCATTACCTGTGCAGTATCGCTAAAATGTGAATACCCTATTACTGATCTGGGCAGAGGCTGTCCATCCCTTGTTACAGCAGGATTCAGTATTGCAAACAAAGGATTTTGTGTATTCCATTCTTCACGGCTGGCGGTTTCTTCTGTCTCTGTTGTATCGCTGAGCATATCGAGGAGTGTTTCTTCACCCGTTGTATCCTGCTGTGCCTCTGAAGATATAATGTCTTCAACCGAGCTGATCTCTCCCTCTTCTGTTGTGGTGGTATCAGCCTGTTCAGCACTTTCCAGGGCCCGCATATCTTCTTTCAGGGAAAGAAGAAGGTTATCTGCTTCCATAAGGTACCCTATAACCTCTGAATTCTCATATGTCTCCCAGAACTCAAGCTTGGCAGTTCCCTGAAGCAGTTCCCTGACTCTCTGGGGGTCTTTCACCCCGGGCAGTTCAACAAGTATCCGTCCGGTAGCTTCAAGACGTGAAATATTCGGCTGTGTCACACCAAACCTGTCGATCCTGCTTCTCAGTATATTAAATGCATTATCAATGGCGCTGTTTGCTTCTTCCCTCAAAACATCCAGGACTTCTCCATTAGTTGAATTGAAGTTTATTTTATCTCTCAGTTCCATCGTCCCGAAAATAGCCGCAAGGCTTGCATTTGGATCAAGCTCTTCAAAAGATTCACCGAAAAGTTCAATAAAGTTTCTCTGACTCTCCCTTTGTTTCTGCCTGGCCAGAGCCAGGGCCTGGTTGAAAGTTTCATCAGTGTTATAATTGGAAAGTGCCCTGATGATTTCCTCCACAGAAACCTCGAGTATTACGTTCATCCCCCCTTTAAGGTCGAGACCTAGATTAATCTCCTTTGATTGTACTTCCTTGAATGTATTACCCAGGAAACTCCATTCTCCTTCTGGCAGAGAAGAAATGGAATCGAGATAATGAACTTCTTTTACAAGATCCCCGCCAGCATATTCCCTGGCATGTTGTTTGACATTATAAGAGGCAACAGTGAATGAAAGCTGGTAGATGGAAACCAGTGCTAATGCAATGGCTAAAAACAGAATAGCTCCTTTG
Organism: uncultured Rikenellaceae bacterium; assembly: GCA_964577305.1. Classification (GTDB taxonomy): domain Bacteria; phylum Bacteroidota; class Bacteroidia; order Bacteroidales; family VadinHA17; genus UBA9300. Next base: position 95,316 of record CAZNYS010000004.1, on the reverse strand, counting down.
TTTTGCATTTGTAAGTATTTTTACATTTTCCTAAAAATCAATATATGCTTCGGCGCCCTTGAACGGACGGGCAAAGATATTAATTTTTTCCTAAAAGAATTAATTCTCAGGTTTATTAAAAAGCTATTCTATCAGTGATTCAAATTCGGCTTCAATGGGCTTATTAGCTGCAAAATCGAAGAGAGTGAGGCTGCGCATGTTATAATAATAAGTCCAGTAATTCTGCAGTGCCTGGATATAACCTCTCCTGTTCTCATCCTTTTTGGTATCGGCATTATTCAATTCCAGCACATCAACATTACCTATCAGGAACCTTTGTTTTGTCACCTCGAACATTTTCATTGCAACGGTATCTGATTTAGCTGCTATGCGTACCTGGTCGTCCTGGAGGTTAAACTGGGCCACATCAAGGAAAAGTTGTTGCTCAAAATCGATCATTGACTGCTGCACCTGGGTCTTGACTACTTCTTCAGACGACTGTGCCATACGGTAACGCCCACGGCGCAATCCCCAGTCCATTATTGGTATTGTAAACCCGATACTCACACGTTGCTGGTCATCCAGGGTCTCGTATGCCCCGGGAATTATGTCAGCCTGCCCCTGCAGTCCGTAACTGATATTCATATTGGCGTTCAGTCCCTTTTCAGCCTTAGCCTGCGCCACATCCCTTCTAGATTCAAGCAACTGAACCTGCAGTGAGAGTATTTCAGGATTGTTCTCAAGTGCAAGGTTAAGCACTTTCTCACCGTTCACCTCAAATGTTGGTATTTCATTTGGTATAATGAGTTCTATTTCAACATTTTCAGTATAACCCAGGAATGATGACAGCCGTTGCCTCATATCATTCAGGTTATTGTAAGCCTCATTCCTTGAGGTCTCAGCGTTCAGGAATGACAGTTCCATCTGAAGCATGTCGTTCTCGGCAATAGTACCCAGATTATATCTTCCCTGTGCCAGCCGGTAAAGGGTATCGGCATTGGCATAATTCATATTAGCAATTTCCATATTGATCTGTGCCAGTGCAAGTTGAAAGAACCTGCGAACAGCGTTCAGATGAACTTCCTCAACGTTTTCAAGATAAGTCCTTTTTGCCTCCTCATATCTGAGGGGTTCTATTTGTTTCTGCCATTTAAGTTCATTAAACCTGAAAAGTGGCTGGTTATAATTGATACTCACAGGTGTAGAGATATACTGTGTTGATCCATCTGCACCCAAAACATCAAATTTCCTGAGATCAGATTCAAGAGAAATACTTCCTCCTGTTAATCCTATGTTCTGGGACAATGAAAGCTGGCCAAGCAAACTGTTGGTATTCTTCTCAACATAATATTCCTTGCCTGAATCATAATCATATTCCTTTTCATATATCCTGTTATATTCAGGGAAAGTACCTGTAAGGGTTAATGAAGGCAGGTATTCAGCTTTAAATGTGCGATACTGCCAGTAACTGGCCCTGAACATATGTTTTGCCAGGATACCCTGTAATGACTGATCTTCGGAGATTTTAATAACTTCATCCAGTGACAGTCTTTTAACCTCCTGTGAATAGCTTATACTACCTGTGCCAATAAATAACGCAAGCAAGAAGAAAAAATATGTTCGCTTCATATCAATAATTGATTTTTATTCGTACCTGAGTGATTCAATAGGATCTCTTTCGGATGCTCTCTTGGCCGGTGAATATCCAAATATAACGCCAACTGCAGCAGAGACACCAAAAGCGACTACTACGGAAAATGGAGATACAATTGTTAATATATCTGCTATTTCATTTATCACTTTTGAGAATACAATACCAAGGAACACCCCGATAAATCCACCTGTAACACTGATAAGTATAGCTTCTGACAGGAACTGTACTACTATATCCATTTTCTTTGCGCCTATAGCCATACGCGTTCCTATTTCTTTTATGCGTTCCATTACCGATGCAAACATTATATTCATAATGCCTATTCCACCTACTATAAGGGATATACTGGCTATTGCCCCCAGTACAATATTGAAAATATCTTTTGTTCTCTGTTGTTGTTTAAGCAATAATTCGGGAACGGTAATCTCAAAATCCTTTACATTTGAATGCCTTCTGAGCATCATACGGCTTAGCACTTCGGTTGAAGGATTAAGTTGTGCCGTTTCCTCTACCTGTACCACTATCCTGTCGAGCTGATGATAATTGGTTGAAGATGATTGTCCTGGATCAGAACCACCTGACAGGGTGCGCATCATCATTCGCCCGAATCCCATCGCCATTACCGATGTAGATGCTTCCGTGGCAAGTTTCTTCGTAAGGAGTTCCCTGTTCTGATACCTGAGCAACATTGTTTTAACAGGTATATAGATATTGTCATTATATACATTAACACCTGTTTCTTCGAAGCCTGTCAGATTAACATTGGTGCGTTCGAGTACGCCAATTACCTTCAACCAGACACCATCGAACTTTATATACTGCCCAATTGGGTCGACCTTACTGAAGAATTTTGCCCTTATATTTGCACCTATTAGACATACCTGTATGCCATGCTCTTCCTGGTACTCATTAAAAATGGTGCCATGGTCCACAGGAAGGTTATAAAGTTCAAAATAGTCGTTTTTCACACCCACCAGTTTTGCCGGATAATTCATCCCATTCAGCACAACTGTTGAATTAAAAGAGATCTCTGGACTTATCCTCTTTACTGATGGCAGAATATCCTTTATAGCTTCTACATCATGGAGTGTAAGCCCCGGGCTGAATTTGTTCTGTTGTTTTTCTCCTTCTTCTTCAGAAGATTCTCCGGCTTGAATTATGGGACTTATCAGGATATTGTTTACACCAACCATCTTGATTTGCTCGAGTATCTCCTGCTGTGCCCCCTTTCCAATGGCGAGCATGCTAATAACAGCCGCCACTCCGAAAATAATACCGAGTGCTGTTAAAATCGACTTTAGTTTATTTGCCATAATTGCATCAAAAGCAATTACTACATCATGAAAATACCTTTTTATCATATCAATTAAGTAAAAAGAATTAAATGAGCGCAGGTTTATTGCTGGTTGCCAGTTTGTTCCTGCACTTCTCCACTATTCTGTTGTCTGTCCGGAACCGGGATCTGACCCTGACCCTGGCCACTTCGTTGTTGCTGCATCCTACTTCTCATCTGTTCCCTTTCTTCTTCGCTCATATTCATAAACTGTTCTCTCATCTCGGGAGTCATCTGTTGTGAACCGCGATTGTTACGTTCTTCTATATCTTTTTCCCTTTTCTCTTCCTCTTCCCTTTTCAGTCTTTCCTTCTCACGAATAACATCTATCAGTTCCTCTCCTACAAGCTTAAATTCTTCAGGCTCTTCAGGTATACTCAAATACAACGGGTCGCCTTCCTCAATGCCCTGTTCAACTATAATTTCGTTTTCATTAGATTCACCCAGTACTACAACCTGCCTGTCTCCACTTTTACGGTATACATATGGTACACTGTCTTCTGTAGCATGGACACATTCAAGAGGGATTGAAACAACATCTTCAAAAGTGGTGGTAATTATCTGGTTCCCCGTTGTCATTGAAGGACGGAGTATGGATTCCACTTTATCAAGTTTAATAATTACCTCAAAAACTTTGGCGTCAGTATTTGGCAGCTGCTCACCTATGTTGGCCACGCTGATTACCTTTCCCGCATATTTCTTGTCAGGGAATGCATCCACTGTAATCCTTACGGGCTGTCCGCCATAAACCTTGCTTATATCAATTTCATTCACATACGTTTTGGATATCATTGATGAAAGGTCAGGCAGGGTAGCAACAACAGGATCCCTGGGGTTGATACTGGATCCCACCTTGCGTTTCTCCCCACTCCATTCTCTCTTATATATAACCATGCCCGGTGCAGGTGCCGTTACCGTAAACTGTGTAAGCACCTCCTGCATCTGCTCAATTGTCTGTCTCTGCTGCTGCAGTTCAAGATAAGCCTCTCGCATATCAGCTTTGGACTGCATTTTCTTTAGTTCATAATTTTTTATGGCCTGATTATATGCCCTGGAAGCTTTATCAAGGTTGATCCTGTTCTGGCGGATTGTGGTAGGAGGCTCATATTTGGATTGCTCAAGAGTAATCTCTGCCTCGTCCATATTAAATTTCAGATTCAACAGATCATCTCTTAAATCACCAAGGGTAATTGTTGTGTCCAGCTTTTTCATTTCATAATCATTCTCCATCTGCTCCAGCTCATCAAGCTGATCCTTAAGGCTATTATCCGCATCAGAGCGATCAAGAGAAGCTACGTAATCCCCTTTTTGCACAACCGTTCCCTCGGGCACAAGATCCATTATGGTTATATCCCTGAATCTCATATTTCTGCCCCCCAGTCCTTCAGGCCCTTCTATGTCAGTTGAATTTTCGGCCTGCAACTCGCCTGTTGTTGTAACCAGGATTTCAAATTTGCCTTTTCTGGCTTCAGAAAAAAGAAGTGCAATCTCATCCTTTTTGGTAAGACGGTTAAAAACAATGAGTGCGATTATTGCAACCGCAACTACTATACCTGAAATAATTAAAGTCTTCTTCATTATTTTAAAAGTTTGTAATAATCAAATTTTACCGGTGCGAAATTATAAAAATTTATTATCCTATATTGTATAAAATTATATTAAACACCTATTTAACAATAATTAACAAAGGGAACAGTATTTTGTTCCGTCATATAAGTTGACAAATCGAATTAGGGTTTTATTCCATTAAAACCAAATAAGAGACATTCAATTTATTTTTTTAACAATTTTTATGATTTCTTCCGCCAGCTGGTCAGCATCCTGTTTGGTTTTTCCTTCGGAATATATTCTTAAAATTGGCTCCGTATTGGATTTCCTGATATTTACCCATCCCCTGTCATTTTCCAGAAGCAGCCCGTCTTCACTGCTTACAACATTTTGATGCAATTCGTCGTAAATTTTACTTATTATCTCATCCGCATCAAGGCCATATGACAGGTCTATCCTGTTTTTGGAAATAACATATTCCGGGTAGGTGGACCTTAACTGTGAGCAGGTTCCACCTCTGTTCGCCAGCAATGAAAGAAACAGTGCTATTCCTGCCAGAGCATCACGTCCATAATGGAGAGCCGGGTAAATAACACCGCCATTCCCTTCACCTCCTATTATTGCATTCACTTCCTTCATTTTTGCGACTACATTGACTTCACCCACTGCAGAAGAATACCATTTACCCCCATACTTTTCAGTTATATCCCTTAAGGCCCTGCTCGATGACATATTACTTACCGTATTCCCTTTTCTTTTTGACAGTATGTAATCGGCACAGGCTACCAGTGTGTATTCCTCGTTAAAGAATGTTCCGTCTTCAGATACTATTGCCAGCCTGTCGACATCAGGATCAACGACAAAGCCAAGATCAGCATTATTACTCATAACGGTACGGCTAAGTTCCCTGAGATTTTCCGGCAGTGGTTCAGGATTATGGGGAAAGAGACCATCCGGCTTAGTGTAAATACCTATTATATTCTTCACCCCCAGTTTATTAAGCAGTTCAGGTAATATTAATCCCCCGACTGAATTCACACAATCAATAACAACTGTAAATTCACGTTTTCTTATTGCCCCGGTATCAATATCAGGCAGGGCAAGCAACATTTCAATATGTTTTGTATTATAGCTATTATCCCCGTTTACTATGCCAATCTTCTCGTAAGTAGCAAAACTATAATCCATCTTTTCAGCTATTTCAAGTATTTGAGCTCCGTCATCAGCAGTCACGAATTCCCCCTGCCCATTAAGTAATTTGAGGGCATTCCACTCCACCGGGTTATGACTGGCCGTCAGTATTATTCCACCGGCAGCCTTTTCAGCCACTACTGCAATCTCAACTGTCGGGGTTGTGGTCAGGCCAAGATCAATTACGTCTAATCCCATTGCTGTAAGAGTACCTGTCATAATCTTATTCAGCATCTCACCGCTGGGCCTGGCATCTCTTCCGGTAATTATGAGAGTTTCCTTATTGTTTTCCGTCCGTAATATCCATTCCCCGTATGCTGCAGTGAATTTGACCACATCAAGAGGACTGAGTCCTGTCCCCGGTTTGCCACCAATTGTTCCTCTAATGCCTGAAATTGATTTTATTAATGCCATGCCTTTATGTTTAACTATAACAAAATAACCTGCACTTTATGGTTCAACAAAATTGCAAAAAAAAAATTATAAGGGGATTATTTTAAGGGCGAATGTAATCATGAGTGGATAGTAATTATTATTTATGGTAATGAAGAAGGCTGAGGCTGAGGAAGAGGTCAAGTAATATTATTATTTAATTTATACCGTCGCATAACTTTCTTACCGGTTTCAATACTTTTTACCATAGGGTCTAATTCGGAAATAACATCCCGGTATTCATTGACCAGTTCATTCTTTTCATGATTTGTTATGTAATCAAATGCTTCTGAGGCAAGGCTTTGATTAATAATTTCATAACAACTACCCCTGGCTATTTTGTAAAACCTTGTTTTATCAAATGGTTCATATCTGCCAAATCCTTCAGCAGTATTGTTAGTAACAGAATGAGCGGCTCTTTGCATATCTGAAACCAGACAGAATTTTTCTTCAACAGGGAATTTCCTGGTTAATCTGTATACCAGTAAAAGAAGATTAAATGCTTTCTTCCAGACAGACATCTCGGTGAAGTCTTTATATGCCATCTTTGTTCTAATAATAAGTTAATACAGTAAAATCAATGCAGCGTAAACCCTAAAAAAGTTATTAATTATAAAAATAGCCAAAAATTATTATTTCTCATAATTCATCTCTCCTTAGCCTTAGCCTTAGCCTTAGCCTCAGCCTTTTTATTTATAAATAATCCGTACCTTTGCAGTCCGAAATTATAAAACAATGAATGACAGGCGAAAAAGAGGACCGGTTAGGATTACAGGCGACGAAAAAATGATAAGACTGAACAAATTTATCTCAAACAGTGGTGTTTGCAGCCGCAGGGATGCGGACAGGCTGATCGCCAAGGGGGAGATAAGTGTTGACGGGAAGATCGTTACTGACCTGGGCACCAGGGTATCAGGCAAAGCAAAAGTAAGATACAAAGGCAGGATACTTAATCCGGAGAAGAAAGTTTATATCCTCCTCAATAAACCGGCCGGCTATGTGAGCACAATGGATGACCCCCACGCGGATAAGCTGGTTACTGATCTGATTAGAAATGCCTGCTCCGAAAGGGTATACCCTGTAGGCAGGCTCGACAAGGATACAACAGGATTATTGCTGTTTACCAATGACGGAGAATTAACAAAAAAGTTAACCCATCCCTCGCATGGAAAAAAGAAGATATATCATGTTTATCTGAACCGCCCGCTTACCCGTAATGATATGATCAGGCTAACCGAAGGTGTTGATATAGGTGAGATGGTAGCAGCAGATGCTGTTGCATATCCTGATCCTGAAGATAAAACCCAGGCTGGAATTGAAATACATTCCGGACAGAACAGGGTGGTAAGAAGTATGTTTGAAGCCCTGGGCTATAAGATAAAAAAGCTCGACAGGGTATATTTTGCAGGTCTTACGAAGAAGAACCTTCCAAGAGGTAAATGGAGGTTCCTAACAGATAAAGAGATAAATATTCTTAAAAGATCATAAAATAAATCATATGGCTCATAAATCGGGTTTCGTTAATATTCTTGGTAATCCCAATGTTGGAAAATCAACAATAATGAATGCCCTCGTTGGTGAAAAACTGTCTATCATTACTTCAAAATCACAAACAACAAGGCACAGGATTCTGGGTATAGTTAACGGTGATGATTTCCAGATTGTATTTTCAGACACACCGGGAATAATAAAACCCGCCTACAAGCTCCAGGAAGCAATGATGCAATCGGTTTATACGGCCATCAGTGATGCTGATCTGATTGTTTATGTTACGGATGTTAAGGAAAAAATAGATAAAAACAGGGAAACGCTCAATAGGGTAATTGACTCACAAATATCTTTAATACTGGTCATAAACAAAATAGACCTTGGTAGCGAGGAAGGACTTGAGCAACTGGTTGAAAGGTGGAAGACCATTATGCCTCAAGCAGTAATAGTACCGCTTTCGGCCAAAGAGAAGTTCAATACAGATAACCTGCTCAATATTATCCTTGAAAAGTTGCCTGAAGGTCCGGCATATTTCCCGAAAGACCAGCTTACCGACAGGCATGAGCGATTTTTTGTTACCGAGATAATACGAGAAAAAATATTAAATAATTATAAGAAAGAGATACCTTACTCGGTTGAGATTGAAATTGAGAGTTATAAAGAACAAGATAATATAGTAAATATAAGGGTGCTAATACATGTTACAAGGGAGAGTCAGAAAGGGATTATTATAGGCCACAAGGGAAAGATGCTAAAAAAAACAGGTACTGAAGCAAGGAAGGACATTGAGGAATTCATTGGGAGGCATGTATATCTTGAGATGTATGTAAAAGTAACTAAAGACTGGCGCGACAAGCCAGGTGCAGTTAAGAAGTTTGGTTATTGATTTAATTATGATGAACAGGATAGTAGCAATAGTAGGAAGACCCAATGTGGGTAAGTCAACCCTGTTTAACAGGTTCACAGAGTCGAGGCAGGCTATTGTTGATGAAATTAGTGGTGTCACACGTGACAGGCACTACGGGAAGGTGGAATGGAATGGCCAGGTATTTTCAGTTATTGATACCGGGGGGTATGTAAATAACTCTGATGATATTTTTGAAAGTGAAATAAACAGGCAGGTTGAAATTGCAATAGAAGAAGCTGCGCTAATACTGTTTATGGTTGATGTTACCGTCGGGTTAACTGACCTTGATATGTCAGTTGCCAATATGCTCAGGCGATCAGGTAAAAATGTTATACCCGTGGTTAATAAGGTGGATAACAACAGCCTGTTGCTTGATGCTGCTGAATTCTATAAGATGGGACTGGGTGATTATTTTGCCGTATCATCTACTAATGGTGCCGGAACAGGTGACCTGCTGGATAAAATAGTAAGCAGTCTGCCGGAAGAGAAAGAGGAAGAAGAGCAGTCATTACCAAGAATAGCAGTGGTAGGAAGACCAAATGTGGGAAAATCATCATTGCTTAACAGCCTGACAGGTGAAAACAGGAATATTGTTACACCGGTTGCCGGAACAACAAGAGATTCAGTACTTATACGTTATAGAAAATTCGGTCACGACTTCTTCCTGATCGACACCGCCGGCCTGAGAAGAAAATCCAGGGTTATTGAGGATGTTGAATTCTACTCTACACTCAGGGCAATAAGGGCCATAGAAAATTCTGATGTCTGCCTTTTAATGATCGATGCCACACTTGGAATAGAATCCCAGGACCTGAAAATAATGGATATTATTCTCAGTAATAACAAAGGACTTGTTTTACTTGTCAATAAGTGGGATATTGCTGAAAAAGATTCCAATTCGGCCAGAAAGATTGAACAGCAGATAAAGAATAAAACCTTACCATTCAATGACTATCCTGTACTTTTCATATCTGCCATACAAAAACAGAGAATACACAGGGTAATTAATGAAGCTTTGCTGGTTTATGATAACAGGATAAGAAAAATACCGACCCCGGCTTTAAACAAATATCTTCTGCCTCTTATTGACAAAAATCCACCCCCCGCAAACAAAGGTAAATTCATTAAGATTAAATATATCAGCCAGCTCCCGACATTCTATCCTTCTTTCGCCTTTTTCTGCAATCATCCTCAATATATCAGGGAGCCATACAGGCGATACCTTGAAAACCGGCTGAGAGAAAAGTTTGAGTTCACTGGAGTTCCGGTAAAAATATTTTTCAGAAAAAAATAGCTATTTTGGTTTAATTTTTGAAGATCTGCTTTGTATGAAAAGTTTATTACCAGTAATATTAGTGATAGTTGTCACTCTCCCGTTTTTCAGTGGATGCGAGAAGATAAGGCAGCTTCCGCCCGAACCATCTATTGAATTCAGGCAATTTACGATGTATGATACCATTGATGCCCTGCTGGGAAATCATGGCAAGGCAGGGATACTTGAGTTTTATTTTGAAGATGGTGACGGGGACCTCGGACTAAAGCAACCTGTTGAAGGACAAACCGATACTACCAACCTGTTCTTCACTCTTTATAACAAAGAAAACGGTGTTTTTACTGAAATTGGTGATTCAGACCCAAACGACCCTTCTGACTACAGGATACCATATATGGAAAGGGAAGGCCAGAACAAAATTCTCCAGGGTTTAATAGAGATTACCTTCCTTTATTGGGTCTTTGATCTCACCGACACGATAATGTACGATTTCTATATAGAGGACAGGGCAGGTAATGAAAGTAATATTGCTTCTACCTGCGAAATTCCTTTCAGCCTCGTCGGAAAATGTATAAATGAATAGCTGTTTCGTTAGACTTTAAAACCCATCAGAAGCACATCATCAACCTGTGCATAGCTTCCTTTCCATTCATCAAAATAGTCTCTTACCTTTTTATGTTGTTCGTCCATGCTGAGATCCTTTATATCGTCAATAAGCCTCTTCAGCCTTACTATCTTAAGCTTTTTACCATCGGCACCGCCAAACTGATCAGGATAACCATCTGAAAAGATATATACGGAATCGTTCTCCTTAAGGTAGTACTCCTGGTCATCAAAATATTTCTCCTCAATGTATTCGCCTCCTACAGAATTTTTATTCCCCCTGATATAATATTGCTCTCCTTCCATGACAATAATGACAGGGCGGAGGGCAGAAGCAAACCTGAGCAAGCGAATCTTAGGATTATACTCACAAACTACCATGTCCATCCCGTCATTAGTCGTATCATCGCCCGTCTGGTTAAGCGTTGTGGCAATTTCTGTGTCAAGGGCACGGAGTATTTCCGACGGCCTGGTGATCTCTTTCCTGTTAACTATTTCCTGAAGTAATGCTGATCCTATCATTGACATGAAGGCTCCCGGTACACCATGACCTGTTGAGTCAGCACACACAATCATTATTTTATCTTCACTTACAGCATCGAACCAATAAAAATCACCACTGACAATATCCCTGGGCCGGTAAAACACGAATGAACCTTTGAAGTTTTCGTTCAGCCTTTTCACCGGAGGCAGCAGGCTGGCCTGTATCCTCTGTGCATAATTAATACTATCTGTTATTTCCCTGTTCTGATATTCGATCTCTTCTTTCTGAACAATTACCTCTCTGGTACGCTCTGCCAGTTCGTCCTCAAGGAATTTCTTAACCCTTGCCTGCGCCCTCTCCCTTACTTTGATAATCACAAATACTGTAACCACCAATAAAAAGACTGTAAGTGAGGTGAACCACCATGTTCTCCAGAATGGCTTCTGGATATTTATTCTAAAACTTTGTATCTGGTTATCAGAAACACCGTCATAACCATAAGCAAGGATATTAAAGCGGTAATTCCCGTCACTTAACCTATATGTTACACTCCTTGATTTAGTAGGATCCGACCATTCTGTATCATAATTCTCCATACTATAGCTGTAGTACACCTTTTCAGGGTCGGAATAGTTAAGTCCGACATAATCAATTGTCACATTATATCTTGAGCTGTAAGGCAGATTATATATATCTTTAAGAGGCACTATACTGTCATTAATAGAGACTGACAGAATATTTGTCTTTGGCGGATTATGTCCGGACACGTCTTTATCCGGATTATATACCATGAACCCTGCACTTGTTCCGAGAAGTATATAACCATCTGATGTTTCATATATAGCATTCTCATTGCAGTAGGCTCCTGTTCTGAAAATATCCACAAATGTCCTGATCAGTTTAAGTCCCTGGTTATAAATAGAGAATCCTCTCTGATGGCCTATCCATATATTATTTCTGCTGTCGCAGAGCAGGCTGTAGCAAATATTGGAGTATAAACCACTACGGCTTGTCATATTCCATACAGAATCACCCTCAAAGCAAAAGACACCGGACCCCTTTGTTGCACCCCAAATTTTATCCTGCTTATCAATATCGAAGCACTGGAATACATTCCTGATGCCTCCGTAAATAATTGCTTTGCCTGCTATAACACCTTCCTCGGGGCTTATTTTATACAATTTGTTACTTTCAGTTGCTACAATTACGTTCCCCTCGCCGTCGGGTTTCAGATGGTTAATATTATTATGAGGCAATTTCTCAGATGTGGTGAAACGCATCAGATTGCCTGTACTTTTACTAATATTTATAACGCCGCTCCTGGTTCCCAGCCATATATACCCGGCTTCATCAAGTATGTCTGAGACATAGTTCTCTATGTTATTGCCTGACCTGAAAAAGATTTCCGTTTTCCCCTGCGGGCTACGTTTGTAAACTCCCTGCCCTTCTGTCCCTATAAAAATCGATCCGTCAGTATTAATATAATAACCGGTTATCCTTGCCATATTTACAGAACGGCTCAGGTCAGTGTAGCTTATAATTTCTTCGGTGTCAAGATTAAAAAGATAGAATCCTTCAGCTGTACCAGCAAAAACATATCCTTGATTTTCACTGACATATATTATATTATTTTCATTTTTCAGATTTCCAGGCGTGAAAAATTTATATGCTTCTGAGCTTAAAACTGAAACACCGGTACCGAACTGCCCAATCCAAATATTACCCCAGTTATCCTCATAGCATGTTTTTATATCATTACCTGGCAGGCCCGTTGTTACTTCGAGCACCTCGTATGACAGAATATTCGCTGTTGCGCTGTCAGTTTCAGCTTTGATCAGTCCGTTACCGAAAGTGGAAATCCATAATGCACCGTCCTCATCAATCATTAATGATTGAACCCTGGACCTGGTAAAAATATCTTCTTCTCCAATTCTCCTGAGGTTAATGGTGTTATTACTGAAGCCGGCAGCATACAAACCATTATCTTCTGTACCAATAAAAAAGAGATCCGGGTTATTGCTTTGTTGTATATCCTGGACCTTATAATAATTCAGTTCTTCTGCCCCGGTGATAAATGTAATTTCTTCATCATCAAAACTGCACAGTGCTAAACCGTTCTGTGTGCCCAGAACGATTTTACCATTACCTGTAAAATCGCCACAGTAAAGTAATTCATTTACAGGATTATCAATTGATAATGATGCTGATGGGTTGTCAGGGTCAAAAACATATATTCCTTTGCTCTGGGTTATAATAAATATCAATGAGTCTTTGTTCTCAACAATATTATTTACCCTTACGCCATCAATTCCCGGAACCTTCTTGAGACTCCTGTTCTCAGTGTAATGAACTGTTCCATCATTAAAACCAAAATATATTGTTCCGTTGCCCGACTCATAGGAGGATAACGGGAAATTAGTTTCCAATGCGTCAGACACATATGTCATATGGTATTCAAAGCCATCAAAATAACACAAGCCCTTATTTGTACCCAGCCAGATAAAACCATTATTATCCTGGTTAATTGTATAGATAAGCTGGCCCGGCAGACCTTCATTCACTCCATAATTTTCAAATTTGTAAGTCTGAGAAAGGGATAAGAAAGAAGTGAACGATAACAACACCAATATTATCGAATTTTTTAACAGGAAATTCCGGACCATGAAATTGCTATTTTTCTATTTTATTCACTATTAAATTGGGATTAAATACCGGCACACCACCAATGGGAATGGTAAAAAACTCCAGGTATTCACCATATTGGTTTTCAACGGATATAACCACGTTATTATTTCTAATAAGGGGAGATTTCTTTTTAATAAACTGAAAATCAAGAGATGAATTTATTTCTTCCTGGTCTATCTTTATTTTACTCTCCTCCCAGTTATCTTCATTGGATATTGTTGCCAGGTGCCCCCGGCGCACCCGCGACACAACCCTTATGTATCCATCATCATCCCAGTCAAAATTCACCTGCTTAACAAATATGGTAGCCGTATCAATATATGGATAAATATGTGAAATATTATCCGAGTTATTCCACATCCTGAAAGAATACTCATATGTAAAAGCATTCCCGTCCTCAATGGCTGTATTTTCCTCCGGTTCAGTACTCAGGAAATACCTGTAAAGGTTACCATCGTCACCCGATATACCTTCGCAGATTATCTTAAAGATATAACCGCCAAATTCATCAACCATTTCTCCTTCAGTAGGATTGAATGGTCCGAAAGTGTACCATTCATCATCATATCTGTCATCCATGCCAAAGACTTTAGAAGCCAGCAATGTACCACTTCTGTAGTTGCCTGAGGGCTGAATACCTTTTGCATCATCATTACTCCATGACTCCTTACCGCCGTAAACAGAATAAGACATCCGTGTATCCCATAATCCGTTAATTTCATCCACCTCACCTCCTGTATCCGGGTCATAAACCTTTATATAGAAAGGCTGTGAATATGAGAATGGTATTTTAAAAAAGAATGTCTGTGAAAAATCATCATCACCCCATGAAGTTTCTCCCTCTCCTCCAAATGTCATCAGGTAAGGTATATTCTCGTCACCAGCAGGTACCGGCTGTGCCTGGCCAATTACTGCCATCACCGTTAAACTAATGACCAGTATGTATTTATTAATATATTTTATATTCCTCATAATCAGTACAAAAATAGCATAAATAGTCAAATCACCTTCCCCTTACAACTATATTCTTTGACACACATGTCTCCCTTATGGTTCCTTCATCATCAGGGTACGAGCTTACTATAAGCTGGACATTAACTGATCCCTCATCAGAATAAATTTTTTCAATGTTTAGACCTTTGCCTGCTGTGCCATCATCAAAATTCCAATAATATTCGGCTATATCCCAGCCGGGGAGGTAAGTCATTGATGCATCCAGGCTGATAGTTTCGCCTACGTAGCATGTATCGGGTGCTGATATAAATGCTTGTTCCGTCCGTATTATTTCCAGCAGGTAATTGGTTTCATTATATTGTATTTCACCTGTTATCATATCTATCACATTAAGTTTAACAAGATATGTACCAGGTTCTTTAAAACAATGCTCAGCCCTTGCATATGTAGAATTTAATGAAGTGCCATCATCAAAATCCCATTCGTATTCAAAAGGAATGGAATCAAATTTCAAGGAATTCTCCTCGATAAATTCATAGCAAAAACTATCATAGACAAGGTCATTACATTCACTTTTCCTTATTAAATTTGATGAATACATATATATATCATCAGTCCTGTCCCTGTTTGAAGAAAAGAATCCCTCTTCTACCTCCTGCTTTTTAAAAAGTCCGAAATCATCTGCGTCTGAATTGATAGGTTCCGGCATCAGGGCCGGTTTCGACCAGCTTTCATTATTCATTCTCGTTCTGTACAGGTCAAGGCCCCCGTACCCCCCATCACGGTCAGAAGCGAAATACAGTACCCCTTCAGGGCTTAAAAAGGGATATAATTCAGAAGAAGGGCCATTCACTTCAGTACCCAGGTTCTCTGGTTCAGACCATTTATCATTTTCCCATCGGCACATATACAAATCAGAGCTTCCGTATCCCCCTGGTATATCTGATGAAAAGAAAAGGTATTTGTCATCGGCACTTATAAAGGGGTGACCCAGGTTCCATAAAGGGTCGTTATATTCGAAAGCCCTGGGTTGTGACCATCCATTAGCTGTTTTGTCGGCAATAAATATTCCTCTTCTATTATCAAAATCACTCTTGAAAGCACTGCTTCCCCTTTCAACGTCACTTGTATAATACATCCGGCGACCGTCAGGGCTGAAGCAAAAGGGACCCTGGGTAAATAATGATTGCAGTTCTTTCGAATATATTCTTGCACGGCCCCATTTCATAGTATCTTCACGTGCAGCATAAAATATATTATATACACGGTCACCATTGAAAGTCTTATTATTCACCACACCTGATATACGACGGTCAGAACAAAAAACGATACCGTCGGAAACGAGTACAGCTGTCATTTCATTAAACTGTCTTGAGCTAAACGGAAGTTTTTCAATTTTAATCATATTGCTAACCTGGCCATGTAACACTGTTACGGGCAGAATAAAGAAAAGTAGCGATATGTAACCTTTGTATAACTGCCTCATCTTAAAAGTATCGTGGATTTGCAGCACTTATTGTCTTTCCAAACTCGTATCTCATAGCCACTTCATGTGTGCCTCCCACAAAAGTACTTATATTACCAAGATTATATTCATAAGCATATCCAATCTTGAACTGCTGGCTTACCTGGAATTCAAGTATTCCAACAATAACTTCCTCACCAAGCCTCCATGAAGCGCCGATCCAAAGGAAATCAGATATAATAAAATTCCCATTTATATCAATTAACAGTGGATTGTTCAATGAGTACCTTACCAGGACAGATGGTTTAAACCTGAATCCTTTAGTGAAACTTAACAATCCTCCTGCTGTTCCCATAAAATAATAGTTCTCATAATCATGATAGAACTCGAAGCCACTCCTGCTGCTGTTTTCGCGGTAGCTAAACATCTCCGGTACTGCAAGGCCTGCAAAGAACAAATCAGAACTATAATATACACCTACACCTATATTGGGTAAGGTGTAGGAGGATATTGCTTCAGTAAATGCCGGGTCAGGGTCAACTGTTGTTACTCCGGAATAATCATTATTAACCATATCAGCTCCTGCTTTAATCCCCAACGACCATCTCCCGTTTCTTGTTTTGATATGAAAAGCATAAGTGGCAAAGACACTTGCTTTGGTAGTAACACCGTAGGTCTGGAAATGAGACATTAATCCCAGGGCAATGCGATCATTTTTCAGAGGTGAATGCAGGGAAAAAGTTCCCATCATTGGAGCCCCTGCGAAATCCATTGTTTTCCTTCTGAATGACAGGGAGGCTGTTAATGCCTCTCTTGTACCCGTATAAGCCGGGTTGATAACAAGGCCGTCGAGCAAGTACTGGCTATAAACGGGATAGTTCTGAGCCCTTGTATTTATTACCGATACCAGCAGAAAAAATATTATGTATAAAATTATTTTCTTCATTTATTTTTTTATAATTACATACCCACTCCGTCTCTCTTTTATCGGCGTTTTTATTGTCAGGTAATAATAATATGTTCCTTCAGGCAGGGGATTACCATCAAGACCGGTGCCTTCCCAGTCACTGTTATAATTTTTTGACCGGTATATTACTGCGCCGGCCAGGTTTGTTACAACCAGTTCATTTTCTGTATATTCTATACCCTCGATCATGAATGTCTGATTGTATTCATCACCATTGGGAGAAAATCCTTCAGGGATTAATACAGTACTTACATTAAGGCTTACCCTGTCTGATTCGGCCGGGCATACACCGTTAACTATAGTCCATCCGAGAATATTTTCTCCATAATAGAGATCACGTACAGTTGTTTTGGCATAATTTGCATCCATGAAAATGGGGCTTCCCTGGCTCTGAACAACTGTCCAGGTACCTGTACCCACTGTTGGTTCCTGGGCATCAAGGGTGTATTCAAACTGATATGGCCTTAATTGCAAATCCTCCCCTGCATATGCCGGAGAAGGAGCCTGCCAGAATGTAATATCAACTGAAGCTGAATCCACACATTTCCAGTTAGTCTCTTTCCACCAGAAAGTATGTGCTCCGTAACTGCCTACAGTTATGGCTTTTGATGAACTGTTTATATCTGTTGCCGATACTATTGCGCCGCCATAATCAAGCCAGGTACCTGTGCCCACACTGGGATTTGCCTGGAGCGTATAATCGAGGCCACAGGTTTCATCATCTGCACCGGGATCAGCTACCGGTACCTCATATACAACAACTTTCCGGGAACCAGTCATAGATGTTGCAACACATGAATTGACATCAGTTATTGAAGAGTAGGTATAATCGCTTGTATATACCGGGGAATGTTTAAAATCATAATTGGCACCGGTAACATTAAAGGAAGGCAGATCTCCAGTACCATCATTCAGTACTACTGTCCAGGGTGTATTACCTGTAAGACTGAGAGAAACAGTAATTTCTGATCCGGCACAAGTGGTATCCTGGGCAACCGTAATAGTACCAGTAGGAAGTGGATAAATGCCGACAGTTATCACATTGCTAATATTCTGGCAGCAATCAGATAATCCCGAGAATACCATTCTCCTGTAATAAGTTATATCCGTCAGACTTCCGGGCTGGTAATCAATACCTGTATTGCTTCCCGGGGCCGGTGACCATGTAATATTATCAGGGCTTTCCTCCCAAAAGTATATATACACACCATTGCCTCCGGTGGGTTCAGTGCCAATAATAATTTCTGGTTGGGTATTATAACATGTCGTTTGATCAGAAGAAATGGAATTACCGGATATCGGCGGCAAAACGATAATTACGACCGTATTGCTTTCAACGGCACACTCGCCTGAAATAATCTTTCGGCGATACCATGTATCCACAGTTAATAACGGAGGACTGTAACTGGCAAGATTATTTGTTCCGGGAGCCGGATTCCAGGAGACCTGGTCAGTACTGAATTCCCATTCATATGTATAAATACCGCTACCACCAGCAGGTGTATCGCCTATTAAAATATTAGGTGTCTGACCCGAACAGATGGTTGTATCAGCAGGACCTGATAATGTGCTTATATTATTATTTATAATGGAAGGATGTACGTTAACAACAACCACGTTACTTGTATCATCACATACCGATGACAGGATAATTCTTCTGTACCATGTTGTATCTGCCAGTGGCGGGGGATAATAATCTATTTGGTCTGCTCCGGAAATCAGAGTCCATGTACCCGCCCTGGTACTGTCTTCCCAGATATAGGTATAATTATTCCCATCACCTCCGGTTGGGGTATCACCAATAAAGGGGTCAGGAACGGAATCCTGGCAAACAGTCTGGTCAGCGGATATGAGATTATTGTCAATAGCAGGAATACTTGAGAGAAGGACCTGTGCCGAAGTATCGACACAACAGTCAAGGTATCCTGATCTTACTATTCTCCTGTAATATTGATCACCCGGGAAGTTACCTGACCCTTCGTCAGGATTATAATCATTACCATTGTTTGTTCCTTCAGCAGACACCCAGTTAGCCTGGTCTGTACTGCTTATCCATTCATAGTTATATGAGCCATCACCGTTTAAAGGATCTGATCCTGCCAGGTCAGTGAAAAGATTATCATAGCAAATGAGCTGATCAGCTGCAATGGTATTATTTGTTATAACAGGTAAGACTTCAACTGTAGCAATATTGCTTGTATCTATACACATTCCGGAAACAACCACCCTTGAATAATACGTTGTAGCTGTCAGCGCAGGGGGATCATAATCTTCATCATTTACTGAACCCGGTGCAATTTGCCAGTTATATGATGTTGTACTGTCTATCCACTGGTAACTGTAGATATTATTACCTCCTCCCGGTCCGCCGCTTTGTGGAACCAGTAATACGGGGTCCTGCCCGGCACAAATAATAGTGTCATAACCAATAAGATTATTACTAATAGGTGGTTGCACTATTATGGTAACTGCTTTACTGGTGTCGGATACCGGTGTGGCATTGCTGTCAGTGACCAACCTCCTGAACTGTACGGTATCTGTTTCAGGATCAATGGGTGTCAGGTTCATGGTACTTCCCGAACCAGGCACAAGCGACCAGTTTATATCTTCATCACTTTTTTTCTCCCACCTGAATGTATAAGGTTCCACTCCACCAACAGGCTCTGTACCTATTATCATCGGAGGTACCTGTCCATAGCAGATAGAATCGATCTTTGTATCTGTCGTTGATAAGGTTATGGTATTGAAAAGGAATCCGTTCAACAGTATATTCAGGTTAGTTCTTATTATTCCGAATGTTCCGGCACTACCTGCAGATGCTCCTGACGGGTAACTGATTTTGCCAGGCAGACCTCCTTCAACATCAAAATTTAGTTCAGGTTCAGTGCCTGTGCCATTTATCCAAATAAGGCCACCGCCACCACCTCCTCCTGTGCCAAATAATTCGAATGTATGACCACCTGTACCTCCCTTTGCTTCCAGATTGAGATTGGATGAAGCATATGATTTGGCTGACAAAACCAATGATCCTGCAGCACCACCTCCTCCTGCACCCCCGTTTCCTGTCGCTACTGTTGTAATTGAATCACCGTTCGCTTTTATGAAATTTCCATTACCAATAAGGGTATCAGTCAGTATAAAGACTATACCTCCACCTGAGGCTCCGCCGGTACCGGTCCCGCCAGTGTTATAACCACTGCCGCCTCCACCACTTCCTATACTTACCCTGTCCCCAAAATCTACCAGGTCAACATGGTAGCCTCCCAGCCCGGCTGCACTATATCCTGAAGTTCTCTGCCTGTAACCGTTACCACCGGCGCCAAAGCTGGCGCCACCACCACCACCTGAATATTCTCCTGTTGCTCCACCTCCTCCCGAATAGAATCTACCGATACCTTTGGCATAATCCTCAATAATCAACTTTTCGCTTGCCCCACCTCTGTGACTGACCAGGCTTTCTCCTTTTCTGCCGGGAATAGTTGATGATTCAGGGTAATAATAATCAAGATCCATTAGTGGCGAGCCATCCATTATAGCTACAGTTCCACCTATAAATCCTTTGCCCGTGACATCAATATCTGCATTTAATTCAAGTTTTTTATTTACAATGAGTGCCAGGACACCTCCTGTACCTGCAATACTGTCCCAGGCAGGGCATGTAAGCTTATCACTGACTACTGCACTTTCAAATGAAGGAACTTTCACAACCTGTATATAGCCTTCAACATCATACCCATCATATCCAGCCAGGTTATTCCTGAATATAATTCTGTTTGGCCCCGTTTCAACCTGCTCAATAACAATAAATTCATAAAATCCAACACCATAATCTCCTGGCTGACCCAGGTAACCATCCGGCGTTCCAAAAAGACCTGACTGTGTTGTATATATGGAAACACCTTTCATCTGTATTACCACTACAGTATCACCAGCACTGAAACCGGTTACATCATCCAGTATTACAGCATCAGGTGCTTCAATGGTATTTACCCTTGCATACGTGTTAATTGTTCCCGATATATCCTCCTGGGGTGAGCCTAACAGTATACCATCAGTCAACGGAGCGACAAGAATAAGAAAGGCAATTAATATATTTCTAACAAAATACCGGGTCATTTATCAGATCTTCAACAATGCTAATATAGTTATTTTATCACATTAATCATTACCGCGTCAGATTGAAAACAGGCCTTTAACTTTCTTTTTCTTCTTCAGCTTATACTAACCCGCGTCTCACCTGTTATACGACAATACAGGATATTCAATATAAAAAACAGATCCCCTGCCTGGTTCCGATTCAAACCATATTCTTCCGTCAGCCGTTTCAACCACCCTTTTTACGATAGCCAGGCCAAGGCCCATACCTGATGATTTGGTCGTAAAATTAGGAGTGAACAGTTTATCTTTAAGATCGTCGGGTATACCCACTCCATTATCCTCAACTCTGATAATTGCTTTCTGTTCCTTCACTGACAGGCTGACATCGATAATACCCCTCTTGTTTGCCGGTATTGCCTGAACTGCATTCCTGAATATATTCGAAAGCATGCTATTCATCTGTTCTTTATCAGCAAATATTATCACCTCCCTGAAGCCATTAAAATTAATATTAAGATTGATATTCTTGATATCATTGTATAAGTCAGCTACAGAGTTAAGATGACTTATCAGGTCGGTTTCACGCGGACTTGCTTTTGGCATCCTGGCAAAACTTGAAAATTCTGAAGCTATGGAAGAAAGATTATCGATCTGCTCTATCTGGTATTGTTTAAAACTTTTAAGGCTTTCTTCAAAATCTTCAGGCTTATCTTTCCATTTTTTATATAACTGTTGCACATTCAGCTTCATGGGTGTAAGAGGATTCTTTATTTCATGGGCTATCTGTTTGGCCATTTCCCTCCATGCATCTTCCCTCTCTGACCTTGCCAGTTTCAATGCACTGGCCTGTAATTCATCAAGCATTTTATTGTATTGTTGAACAAGCTCTGATATTTCATCATGCCCCCTGTATTCAAGAGGCTTACTCTTTTCTTCCAGTCTTACTGAAGCCAGTCCCTGCTGAAGCATTCTCAAGGGATTTGTTATCCTTACTGAAATAAATACAGCAATACTGAGGGAAATAACAAGCAGTATTGTTGAAAAGTTTATCATAGCAACTATCAGATTTGATGTCTCTTCATTTATCCTGCTCTGCATATTGAAATACGGTAGGTTAAGATAGGCAAGCACTTTGTTCCGCTTATTCACAAAAGGTGTATAAGCTGACAAATACTCTAGCTGACCTATCCTCTCGTTATGAATGTACTGTGCCCGGCCATGATATCTTAATTGCGAAAAAGCGGAGAAATTCATCCTTATACTCTTCAGATCCTTATCAAACACTTCCCTTCTTGATGTTGCTATGAGTTCGCCATTAGTATCATAAAGATTAATATCAGTTGCAAATACATTGGAGAATTTGACAAGTAATGCATCCAGATTAGGATAAGTATCTGCATTCCAGGCTTGATCAAGGGTATCAAGATCAGATAATTTATGATCGAGTTCAATATATACTGATCCTAATTTTTCCTCAAGATTTTCGTAGTGTTTACCTCGGTACTGATTAATACTAAGAATTACAACCACTGTGCCTATTGCAAGCAATGATCCCAGCAATACAATAATAAAAGCAACCTGCAACTTCTGTGTGAAATTCATTCTCCCGGGGAAAATGGTTTCCGGGGGTCTGATAATCAACAGTACTATTACGAAAAGTATAAAGAAGGCAATAAACAGGTGTGTAAATGTTACAATAATATCTATGAAATCAATACGTGGCCTTGCCACAACAACTGAAATTTCATCATCAGTGTATACGAAATATTCAATATTATCATCATATGGTACGGTATGATAAGCTGTGGAATCGTTTACATTGAAGTTAAAATAGGAATCAAATGGATATTCCCCCGTTTGTAATACCAGTGAGTTATTAATATATTTCGCAATTGAATAATCCCCGGTGCTGGCTTGTTTATCATATTCTTCATCTATGAGGAGCTTGGGATACCCTGACTGTGTAAATCTTACAAGGTTAATAAGCTCAATAAACAAACCATTTTCCCTGCCATTATCCACGTCAAAGTAAAGACATCCAAGGTAATAAGGCCTGCCTGAATTATTGTCCAGAAAAACAATATTGCTGTCTGTCAGAGGTATCCCCAATTCTTCTACTCTTCCCTGGAAAAAATCAAAGCAGTTTTCTACCCTGTCTGTATCGGATTCAAAATACAGTGGTGAATCATCCTTACATATAGTGTAAATCTTGTCATAATTATCCCAGTAACCATTGAAATATTCACGGTCTAGATATGAATATATTGAATTTACATCATCAGGGCTTAAGAAATCCCTGTTCATCATAACCGGTAGCAGGCTGTCTCCTTTCAGTTCTGGCCACAGATCAAGCAGCAGCGATTCTCCGTATATATCATTCTGGCTACTGAAATTAACAGATATTACTTTTAGTTTCTCTGTTTCTTTCTGCCAGGTAAGGCCAGGGATAATATATGCTGCATAGGCAGCTGCTATTATAGCAAAAGTGACTGAAATGTTTATCAATCTTGATTTTTCTCTTCTGAAGAACCATGCCTGAAGGACCAGTAAAAGAAAAACAAGCACGTGTATTAAAGATGGCTGTCTAAATAACAGATTTAGCAGGTATACAATAATCAATGATACAAATAATACCGGCAACATGGTCTTTAATGGCACTCTATTACAAAATCTCACGATTCTCAACAGGTAAATACCTAATCCAACCAATATTAAAGCAGCTGCAGTTATGGCAATCAAAGAAAAGATGTCAATATCAAGTATCTCAAAGATCCTGAAATGGATATTAGAATCAAGAACAAGAACATTCAGCAACCTGCTGAAGATGAAGAATATTAATGAAGATACTGAAAGAAATACTGTTAGCTTTAAGAAATCCCGCCATGATTTGTTCCCATTGCATGAGGGGTCAGGGAAATATTTATAAAATTCAAAGCAGATAAATAGGAATAGAACGCTCAGGAATAATAAATGCCCGGGTGAGGGAACAAGAGGTCCAAGATTAAACCTGAAGGAAGAAAATATTTCCATTTCTGTGAATATGCCAGGCTTATCGAGTAACAGGAAAATGAGATAGAAAATAACTACAGCCTGTAATGATGCTATGAATCCAAGATAAGAAAATCCCTTTTGTACCAACCACCTGGCAATTCTATCTGCCGTCACAAGAAAAATAACAGAAAATAACAACCATATTATTACGGGAATAACCGTAATCCCTGAAATAAAATTACCCTTTTGATCAAAAACCAGAGAAAAAAGATATTGTCCACCAGTATCATAAACAGGGTAACCCGACTCCCTGTCAGTACTGAAACCTGTGTTAGTTTTTAAACCAAACTCAGGATTAAAGCCCGATTTAAGGTATTTGTTACTAATACTGTAATCCACGTAAAGGTTTATCAGGCATAGATATATATCCTCACCTTCCTGTAAACTGTTCACAATTACCCTGCGATTATTGAGCCTGACAAGTTTTTCTTTAAACAGTTCATTATTGTATACAGAGGGCAGAAGAATACTATTATTTGTCCAGGCAATAAGTTTCCCCCCTGTATATTTAAAAAGACTGTAAATACGATTTGAATGAATATTTTCGGTATATTCAGGTTCAATAAAAAGTGAATCCTCTTCTGCCACCTTTTGCAGGTACTCCATGCCTTCTTTTTCTGCTCTCTGCAGCTTACGCTCCAATGCTTTTGCTTTAAGGTTGTATTTGATCTCACTTTCCGAGATGATATCAGATACCAATGCCAGGACAAATACTGCTGCCAGTATAAAGAATAACCTGCGGTTTGTCAGTAAAACGTTCATTTGCCGGCTCTCATTTTTCAGTCATGATGATATGGAATGCCCCTGATTATTGTCAATGCCCTGTATAGCTGTTCAGCGAACAATAACCGTACCAATTGGTGTGAAAAGGTCATGCTCGAAAGTGATATTATCTTGTTTGCCCTGCCTGCAAGTTCATCACCCATACCCCATGCCCCTCCGATAACAAATACTATCCGCCTGGGACCTGAGTTCATAGTTTTCTGTATAAAAGAAGCAAACCCCCTGGAACCCATCTGTTCGCCACTTTCATCAAGAAGTATTATAATATCGCCCTGTTTAAACCGTGCAGATATGGTATCCGCCTCTTCCTTCTTAAGAACTGATTCCGGCTTGCTGTGTGAATCCCTTGGCTCAGCTACAGTTATTACCTCCAGAGGCATCATTTTTCTTATCCTGGAGTAATACACCGATAAGCCTTCCCTGAGAAATCTCTCATCAGTCTTTCCTACCTGTATAAGTGATAATTTCATAAAAGGCCTGTTTAATCCCTTTCAGATAATGTTGTTAAGGTTAAACTTACGAATTTAAACAAACAATCTGAATTATAAGATAATGCCTGTATAAACAGTTCTATTTCATGATTTAATTAATTTCGATTATTTTTGCGTTAGTACCAAATATTAATAATGAGCTTCATGAGAATAATAACATCTATAATAATTATTTTTGCATTGTCAGGTATCACCTATACTTCAGGGCAGTCAGCAGATATCCCTGATGAGATCACACTTGCCTTTAAAGCAGGTAATGTTGATGTCCTGTCAGGATATTTGAACTCAACAGTTGAGCTTGTCTTGCTTGAAAAAGAAGATTTTTACACCAGGAATATTGCCGAAGGGATACTTAAGGATTTTTTTCGCGAGCATCCTACGATTGATTTTGTTATTAAACACAAAGGCGGCAGGTCTGAGTCAGCTTATGCTATTGGTAATTTACGTACCCGGAACGGTAATTTCAGGGTATACTTCCTGATCAAAAAAATTGATTCAAAATCACTCATACACCAGCTTAGAATTGAGAAGGATGATACAGGAGGCAATCTGTAATCTTATTGACCTTGCGCAGGCAGAAGATATAGGAGATGGAGATCACAGCTCACTTGCATGTATACCTGATAAAGCAATGGGTAAAGCCAGGCTTCTTATCAAAGAAGCCGGAGTAATAGCCGGTATTGACGTGGCCGGTTATGTTTTCAGCCGGATCGATGAGAGGATAAAACTAAGTGAATGCCTGACTGACGGCAGTAATGTTGAGCCCGGTGATATAGGCTTCATTGCTAAAGGACCCGAACAAGGCTTATTGAAATCAGAGAGGCTGGTCCTTAACATAATACAGAGGATGAGTGGTATAGCAACCACCACAAGAATGTATGTCGATGCTGTAAAGGGTTACAAAGCCAGGATACTTGACACAAGGAAAACAACACCAGGGTTCAGGGCATTTGAAAAAGAAGCAGTGAGAATAGGCGGTGGTGTTAATCACCGTATGGGACTGTTTGATATGATAATGCTCAAGGATAATCATATTGATTATGCAGGCGGTATCAAAAATGCAATTATCAAGGCCAATAATTACCTTGAGAAGACAAAAAAGGATTTGCTGATTGTCATTGAAGCCAGGAACATGGATGAGCTTAAACAGATACTGGATCAGGGTATGATTAACAGGATAATGCTTGATAATTTCAGCATTTCTGAAACAGAAAAAGCTGTAGAACTGGTAAACGGAAGATACGAGGTTGAATCATCAGGAGGTATCACCCTGGAAAAGGTAAGGTTATATGCCCAATGTGGCGTCGATTATATTTCAGTTGGTGCCCTTACACACCATATTAAAAGTATGGACATCAGCCTCAAGGCCATATGAGACTATTCAATAGAGATAAAATAGGTAAATACATCCTTGAACGGCTCAAAAACCTGGTGCTACCGGGCTTCGACAGGGTTCCTATGTATGATGTTATAGTTTTTTTCATCAGGGGTTTCAGGAAAGGAGCCCTGGTGACCAGAGCCTCATCCATAGCATTTAATTTATTGCTGAGCCTTGTTCCCGCCACTTTTCTTCTTTTCACACTCATTCCTTACATACCAATAACCGGTATACAGGACGAAATAATATTACTCCTTGAGAGCATAATGCCGGAAAGAGCCTATATCCTTCTTGAACAGGGCATAAGGGATGCTATTACCAACAGGAGCAATGTCTTTCTTATTATAATGTTCCTGGCATCTGCCATCACGTCAACCAACGGTATTCACGCCCTGATAAATGCATTTGTGGTATCTGACCATAAATTTGAAACAAGGAGCTGGATTGCACAGAGGAAGATAGCATTCTTCCTTTTCTTTATCATAGGCTTACTGATAACTGTATCTACCATACTTCTTATCTTCGGAAGATCAGCTGTTGAGAAGCTTGTTGAGAACAATATTATCGAAAGTGGTATTGTATATTATGTATTGCAAACCACAAAATGGATTGCCATAATAGGTCTTTTGTTCCTGGCAATATCTTTTCTGTATTATCTGGCACCATCAAGAAAAGCAAAATTCAGGTTTATATCTGCAGGGTCATCCCTGGCTACGCTGCTATTTATATTTACATCTCTTGGCTTTTCAGCATATGTAAATAATTTCGACCAGTATAACAGGCTGTATGGGTCAATGGGGACAATCCTGGTGATTTTACTCTGGCTTTACCTTAATTCAATTACCCTCCTGATTGGTTTCGAGTTAAATGCGAGTATCAAAACGGCCAATATCAATTCCGATACCGGTAAGGATTAACTATAGTGCAGATATTTATTAACCAGTTCGGCCAGCTCATTCTTTTTACCATAAAGCCTCTCACTCAGATCTTTATCATCAAATGATTTTAACCTTTTTACTATACTGTCGATAAGACCGGGCGGAAACACATTGTCTTTCTCATAAAATGATCGTTGTCGGTCAAGGTTTTCAGCCGATTCCCAACATGATGTGGGTAATGATTGCAGCTTTTCACGGAAGGCTTTATTCTCCTCAGTAAACAGGTTTCCTGAAACATACAGGCTGTTTGCATACTCCAGACCATTCTCCATCTCGAGTCCGTGTTTAATCGCAGTGACAAGTCCTGCCATCAGCAGGTACAGATCGGCCGAGCCGTCGGGGGCCCTGAATTCAACAGTCTGCCTGCTTCCGGTGAAGTCTGCTTCAGACTCTTCGCAGGGATTTGCTTGTTTAACCATATTACCTGTATCTGACCAGCCCAGGGGCACACGTACCAGCACCGAGCGGTTGCGGTCGCCCCAGCATATATTTGTCGGGGCCTCCTGGTGGGGAACCAGCCTCAGGTAAGATGTAGGTATGGTATTACCGAAAGCTGTCAGTGACACTGAGAGATCGAGTATACCTGCGATCATTCTCCTTGCTGTATTGCTTATCTCTCCTTTGTCCAGCATAATATTCTTCCCATCTTTTTCAAGCAACATATGAATATGCAGTCCACTACCAGCATTCCCTACTGTTATCTTCGGAGCAAAGCTGATTTCAACACCATGCTCATAACCCAGCATCCTGAGTATCCATTTGGCTATTACCATCTGTTCAACTGCAAAATCAACATCAGTTGGAAGGAATTCAATCTCATGTTGCTCATAATTTTCTCCCTCACTGGTAAAGCTGCCAACCTCTGAGTGCCCATATTTGATCCTGCACCCTGCCTTTGCACACAACTCAAGTGCTTCAATACGAAGATCCTCAAATTTCGCAAAAGGTATAGACTGGTGATATCCTTTCTGGTGTATCATGGGATACAGATCATCTTCAATCGATTTAACATAATATTCCAGTTCTCCCAGCGCTTTGATCTCCAAACCTGATTTTGTCATAAACCGCTCATATGCTTTCTTTAATATATTTTCAGGAGCACTTTCAAGTGGCTTTCCCTCATAATCATAAAATGAACACAGTATATCCAGGGCAAGCCTCTCTGTGAAAGGATTTACAAAAGCAGTCCGGTACCTAGGTATGACATAAAGATCGCTTGAGCCGGCCCCTACAAATGAAAACAGGCTGGAACCATCAACTCTCTCTCCTTCCGATAATAAGTTCTCCAGATGCTGGCGGTCCGACATTACAAAATTAAGTGTCTTAAGCTTCCCGTCTTCAGCAACATAACGGAAGTTTATCATCTCTATTCCCTTGGCTTCAACAAATCTTATTATATCAGCCCTGGTGAACTGACCGGCAGGCTTTTTAAGGAATTGTACCAGTTCGTTGGGATTCATTAAAATTTCATTATCGATCATGATTTTGTTTATTTAACTGGGTACTTATGGGGTTCCAAATATAAAGATTTAGTCTTTTTGAACAAATATCATATATCATCCTGAACCATATTTAAATTTATTACAATAATGTAATTAGCCGGGAATAAGATTTTTATTATTTTTGAGAACTAAAGTCAAGCAAGCATGAAAAGGTGTACAATCCTATTTATTATTCTCCCCCTATTTTTCACACAGTGTAAGCAAGATGAAAGCCTTGAGTATTTCACTGTGGATAAAGCAAGCTACTATTTTTCAGAAGTAGAGAAATTATGCAATAAAGATAATGGTGACCTCTGGGGTGAAAATCTTTACGGACCTATACTGCTGATCGATACCAGAACAAGAAAACTGTATTCCAATGTCCAGGACAAAGAGGGGCTTCTCAAACCCAGGGAAGATATCTTTACAGGCAATTATCCCAGGGAAGAAGTGATTAACTATGCAAAGGAGTTTGGTGGCACCTTATTTGCAATGGCTCCTGTACCTGAAGAAGAGGACTATTACAGGATTACTTCAAGGTGTATCCATGGTTTATTCCATTGTTTCCAGATAAGAAAAAATATTGATACCCCTGACTACAACACAAGTCATATGGGTGAGCGCACTGCTCGTTTATGGCTTAAAATGGAATGGAAGGCACTGGAAAGAGCTATCCGTACTAATGGGGAAACACGAAAGCAGGCTATCAGGGATGCACTCGTTTTCAGATCAGCTCGCAGGGAATTGTATCCGAAATATATACAGGAAGAGAATAAATTCGAGAACTATGAAGGCCTCGCCTCGTTTACATATATGATGCTTTGCACTGAATCCAGGGAAGAATATCTTAAGAAGCTCCTGGAATATTATCACAGGATTTATGATTTTCGCTCCTATACATTTTCATATGGCTTCGTCCATGGTAACCTGTATGCGCATCTTCTAAATGATACAGGTTTTGATTTCTCCTCGATAGACAGCAGGGATTTTGACCTTGGAGCAGTTCTCATGGATAAATATGATATATCACTGCCTGAAATCAGCCGCGATATTGCTGGAAGTCTTGCTTTCAGTTACGACATCGACCTGGTTAAAGAAGAAGAAAGAAAACGTGAAGAACAATTAAGGGAAGGGCTGAGGCGCAGGACAGCCCAGTTTACTGAAAGGCCTGTGGTGCTTATTGAACTGGAGAGCCCGAACTTTTCATTCGAAGCAGAAGATACTGACCCCGTTGATACACTGGGGACAATTTACCAGACAATAAGGGTCTCTGATAATTGGGGTAAGCTGGCAGTTGAGGAAGGTGGATGCCTGGTATCACCCAACCTTAAATTTCTTCGTGTACCGGCTAAAAATGTTAAAAAGGAAAAACAGCATATCACGGGTGACGGATGGC
Source organism: uncultured Rikenellaceae bacterium (assembly GCA_964577305.1). Lineage (GTDB taxonomy): Bacteria > Bacteroidota > Bacteroidia > Bacteroidales > VadinHA17 > UBA9300. The sequence continues at coordinate 64,737 of CAZNYS010000004.1, read as the reverse complement.
ATATTGTACTTAACAATAACTGGGAACTGGTAAAATTAGATGAGAACTACTTCGTCCGCAAACTTATGCCCTGAAACAACTAACCTTTACCTTTTAAGTCATTAATCCGTTCAAGAAGTGCATTGATCTTACGCTCTGTATCAGACTTCTTTTTCTTTTCAAGCTCAACTACTTTATAAGGGGCATTACTTACAAAGCTTGCATTATTAAGCTTCTTCATCACTGAATCAAGGAAGCCTCTGTTATATTTTAAATCAGCTTCAAGCCTTGCTAATTCGGCCGCAATATCAATCTTTTCCCCTATAATTAAATAGTATTCCGATGTGCCTATCATGAAACTTAAAGAATCACCAGGCTTACTATCTGTTTGTTGAATATCTGATATGTTTGCCAGACGCTTAACCAGATTTTGAAATGACTGTTCGCCGTCAATACTTTTTTTGCTGACAAACAACTGCAGGCTTTCCCTGGTCGGGAGACTCTTCTCTTTTCTTATATTCCTTACAGCACTGACAAGCATCCTTGCATGGTCAAAATCTTTCAGAGACCGGCTGCTTACTTTGCCGGCATCCGGCATATCCGACACCATAATACTGTTCCCGGCACTCCTGTTTTCTATCATCTGCCATATTTCCTCGGTAATAAATGGCATAAAAGGGTGTATCAGCCTTACGAGCCGGTCAAGAAAATCCAGTGTGTTCCTGAACGTGATTAAATCCACAGGGTGCCTGTAGTCGGGTTTGACAGCCTCAAGGTACCAGCTGGCAAAATCATCCCAGAATAAACGGTATACTATCATTAAAGCATCCGATATCCTGTACTTTTCAAACGCCCTGTAGTATTCGCGTATAGCTTCATTTAACCGGTTCCGGAACCACTCTGCTGCCTCAGCCGACCATGCCGGCTGTTCCGTAATATTTTTATCTGTCTCCCAGCTTTTAACGAGCCTGAAAGCATTCCATATCTTATTGGCAAAATTCCTGCCCTGCTCCGGCAGTGAATCATCGTAAAGAAGATCATTGCCTGCAGGCGAACAAAGAAGCATGCCAACGCGCACACCGTCGGCACCATATTTCTCAATAAGATTTAAAGGCTCAGGTGAATTGCCAAGCGATTTTGACATTTTCCTTCTATCCTCGTCACGGACAATGCCATGCAGATAAACATCATCAAATGGTTTCTCAGTACGGTATTCATAACCTGCAATTATCATCCTTGCAACCCAGAAAAATAATATTTCAGGTGCCGTAACAAGTACATTGGTAGGATAATAATATTTAATATCCACATTATCAGGTTCAAGTATACCGTTAAAGCAGGTAATGGGCCAAAGCCATGATGAAAACCATGTATCCAGCACATCTTCATCCTGCCTTATATCAGCAGAAGATAACTTCACATTACCTGTAGCCTTCCGGGCAAGTGCAAGAGCTTCATCTTCGTTCTCAGCAACAACAAAACCAGTTGAGCTGTAATGCCATGCAGGTATACGATGTCCCCACCAGAGCTGACGGCTGATGCACCAGTCGCGAACATTTTCCATCCAGTGGCTGTAAACGTTCTTGAACTTCTGCGGGTAGATATTAATATTTGAATTAACAATTGCTTCGAGCGCCGGCTTTGATATTTCTTCCATCTTCAGGAACCATTGCATCGAAAGCTTTGGCTCAATTACCGAATTTGTACGTTCCGACCTTCCTATCTTATTCCTGTAGTTCTCAACTTTCGAAAGCAATCCCTGTTCCTCCAGAAGGTTAATCGATAACTCCCTGGCTTTGAACCTGTCTGTTCCAATAAATAAACCTGCCTCGCTGCTTAATGTTCCATCATCATTGAATATATCTATTTCTTCAAGCCCGTGTTTCTGGCCTATTTCATAATCATTAATGTCATGTGCGGGAGTGATTTTCAGGCAGCCCGTCCCGAATTCCATATCAACATATTCATCATATATAACCGGCACCTCCCTGTTTACCATTGGAACTATAACTCTCCTGCCCTCTAGGTTTTTATACCTTCCGTCAGAGGGATTGACACATACAGCAGTATCACCAAGTATTGTCTCAGGTCTTGTTGTGGCTATGGTGATAAATTCATCTGATCCGCTGATCCTGTACTTTACGTAATAGAGATTTGAATCTTCTTCAGTGTACACCACTTCTTCATCAGAAACAGCAGTCTTTGCTTCAGGATCCCAGTTTACCATACGTATACCTCTATAAATCAGCCCTTTATTGTACAGGTCAACAAAAACCTTTATTACCGACCGGTATCTCAAATCATCCATGGTAAAAAGTGTACGGTCCCAATCACATGATGCTCCCAGTCGTTTAAGTTGCTCAAGAATTATTCCTCCATGCTTTTCTGTCCACTTCCATGCATGCTTAAGGAATTCCTCCCGCGTCAGATCACTTTTACTAATACCTTCTTCCTTTAGTTTTGCCACAACCCTGGCCTCTGTTGCTATTGAAGCATGATCGGTTCCTGGTACCCAGCATACATTCTTTCCCATCATCCTCTGCCTCCTTACAAGTACATCCTGCAGTGTATTATTCAGCATATGACCCATATGCAAAACACCCGTGACATTAGGTGGGGGAATAGTAATGACGAAAGGCTCCCGTTCATCAGGCATACTGTTGAAAAAACCATGTTCCATCCAGTATTTATACCACTTCGATTCCGAACTTTCAGGATTATATTTGGAAGGTATATCCATATTGTCTAATAATCAGTTTATGAAGTGCAAAAATATAAATTAATACTTTATAATCTTAATCATATATTCACCTTTTGAATTCGATCCCAGTTTTAAGGATAACATTATACTTACAGGTAATGTAATGTGCTCCGCTCCGCGGAGCGTAAATTGCCCTGCTGAACGCCTCCGCTCTTCGAGCTTCGGTGATCGAAGCGCAGGGCGTAATTTGCTCACTTTGTTCGCGTAATTAGTTCGCTGGATAAAATATTCAATCTGTCATTCCTTCTTCACCCTCATTAGCCCTTTGACCCGACTAATTACGCGAGTGTCAGCGAGCAAGTTACGCTCACGCAGTGAGTTTATTACGATCCGCGTTAGCGGATCCAGTTACGCGACTGAAGCCCGACTTTGCCGAAGGCTATGACGGGAGAAAGGAGCAAATTACATCATTCCATTTTAATGTTATAAATCATTCCTTTTTATGTCCTGAAAAATTAACTTTGTATAGTTGAACCAAAAAAAAAACAAAATATGCCACAGATTTCAGAAAAAGGCAAATCAATGCCTCCCTCCCCCATCAGAAAACTTGTACCATATGCCGAAGAAGCAAAAAGAAAAGGGCGTAAAGTCTATCATCTCAATATTGGGCAACCTGATATTCACACACCACAGGTTGCTCTGGATGCCCTGAAGAAAATGCAGGAGAAAGTTATAGTTTACAGCCATTCGGCAGGGAACGAATCGTACCGCCGGAAACTGTCAGGTTATTACCAGAAGCTGGGTATCAATATTGATCATACCGAGATTATTGTAACCACAGGTGGTTCTGAAGCTGTACTCTTCGCATTCATGAGCTGCCTGGACCCGGGTGATGAAGTTATCACACCTGAACCATTTTATGCCAATTATAACGGTTTTGCCACTACGGCGGGTGTAAAAATTGTACCTGTAACATCAAAAATAGAGGACGATTTCGCCCTCCCTCCGTTGAGCGAGATTGAGAAAAAGATAAGCCGTAGAACTAAGGGTATAATGATATGTAATCCAAATAATCCAACCGGCTACCTTTATACTGCAGATGAGATTCGCCAGTTGCGTGAAATAGTACTTAAACACGACCTGTTCCTTTTTTCTGATGAAGTATACAGGGAATTCTGCTATGACGGGGAGAAACACTTCTCAGCTATGAATCTTGAAGGTGTTGAAGACAATGTTATACTGCTGGATTCAGTATCAAAACGATATAGCGAATGTGGAGTAAGAATTGGTGCCCTGATTACCAAAAACAAAGATGTACTTGGTACAGCACTTAAGTTTGCACAGGCAAGACTAAGCCCTCCCGGTCTGGGCCAGATCGTTGGGGAAGCTTCTATTGATACACCTCAGGAGTATTTTGATAATGTATACAATGAATATATAGCAAGGCGTGACTTCATGGTGGAAGCTCTTAATAAAATGCAAGGCGTATATTGTCCAAAACCCAAAGGGGCATTTTACAGTACCGTGAAACTCCCTGTTGATGACTCAGATAAGTTTTCACAATGGCTGCTTGAGGATTTTGAATATAAAAACCAGACAGTTATGCTTGCCCCGGCATCGGGCTTCTACTCAACTCCCGGCCTGGGACGAAATGAAGTAAGAATAGCATACGTGCTGAATGTCAATGATCTTAAAAATGCAATGGAAACCCTGGCAGAAGCCCTGAAAGTGTATCCGGGAAAAACCCGGTGAATATCCAATATCAATTAATAAATAGCAATTAACGAATATCAATTAACGAATGTCGATTAAAGTAGAGACGCAAAATTTTGCGTCTCTACTTCATAATATCTTTTAACTTGAAAAAATAAAGGGTGCTTGCTGAGAAGAGAAACAATACCAGGAATACGTAGTAAATTAATGAGAAAATAGCATGGGGTACCCGGAACATCAATAAAAATGCCAGACCGGGAACTGATAACACCAATGTCACCAGGGAGGATTTTAACATATCCTGTACCTGTTTTTCATCGTACCAGTCATGGATGCACTGTTTCCTTTTTATCGACAACCAGTAAAGTATGGCAAGTATATAGGGAATAAGAAACAATATATAGAATGGTATAAAAACCCATAACTTATCCATCATAATCTCTGCGCCGACAAATTTGATCATATGAAGAGTAAACCATAATCCGGTAATACCTGAAATAATCCCAAGGCTCTGCCCGATAATAAATAGATTTTCATCCACAGGAACAGTCTCTGCATTTTCCAGATCTATCAGTTTGACTGTTCTTAACAGAAAAACAAACAAAAGAAGACTGAAAACAATATTGATGATGTATGCAAGCTTAAGGATATATAATTCATTTATACCCAGTCCGTGCCTGTATTCCCTTGCTATTTCATCTATCATCACCTTTTCAACCCCGATAGAAAAAAGAGAAATCACACCCAGGATTAATAAAATTATTTTGAACAGCTTAAGTGAAGCGAAATGTCTGATATGCAAGAAGATATATACAATAGCGTATATGTGAAACAACAGGACAAACAGGTGACCAAAGCCTACAAGGTAATGGATTGTTTCAAACTTTGTGTGAAAAATATTAATAGCAACAACCAGGTTGGTATTAACCTGGTAAAGTATATAGATAAGGCTGGCAAAGGATATAATACTGCAGAGCATTAAGGCCAGTGTGTTTATTTTTATTTTTGCTTTCATACCCTTACTGCTGTTATTTACATATGGTTAACTTCTATTCTTCGTCTATAATATAAAATACTTCTTCAACAGGTTTATTGAAGAATCTGGCCAGTTTGAATGCAAGTAAGGCGGATGGAACAAATTTCCCCTTTTCAATTGAATGTATAGTCTGCCTCGTTACACCTATTTCTTTCGCTAGGTCTTCCTGGGACATTTCATTTCGGTCAAAACGACAACGCCTTAAATTATTTCCCAGTTTCATCTTTGTTAATTAGTTTTTACCAAATGTAATGTATACTGTACATATTTCCAAATATTTTTTACATTAATTACATACGCTTAAAAAATTCAAGACCTTAGATATTTATATCCACCCGGCTGCGGTGGGGTTTGGGGCGGTATTATTATCTACATCCCCGGGTGTAACCCTGACGCTTCTTCTCAGTCGGTCAGGGACTTAGTCCGGGGCTATTGTTATTCAGGCCCTCCAGGCCTGTTCCTTTTGTCTTTTTACTTTTGTCTTTTATCTTAATCATCATATAACAGGTACTTCTCCCTCATCTTCATGAATTCAGAAAGATCCTCCTTCCATGTTTCTCTTATCTCATCTTCTGACATTCCCGAGACAATCTGTTCTTTCAGGTTTTCACTCCCTGTGAGCAATGTAATATAGGAGGTGAAAAAGTTCTCCTTATCAGGAAAATAATTATAAGCATCTATCAGCCAGTGTAACTGCAGGTATGGAACAGGTACCAGTCCATCTTCCATCGCATTTCTCAGGTCGACACCATAACATTCAACTCCATTGAAACGAGGATCTGACGAGCCCTCGTTTGGCCGGGGTGTAAAGCTGAAGCCGGTATCCGGCATATCCGGGTGGCCAAACAACTGGAATGGTGTATCGGTTCCACGGCCACAGCTCAGGACTGTGCCTTCAAACAGGCATGTGCTGGGATAGAGATAAATTGAGTTCATGTCAGGAAGGTTAGGCGATGGCTTAACGGGCAGGTCATAATATTTATCGTGGGTATAATTACCGCATTTAACAACGTGCAACCCACATTTCATACCATCTTTCAGCCAGCCTTCTCCATTAAGCATAAGGGCATATTCACCAATTGTCATGCCATGAACAAGCGGTATGGGCGTAAGCCCCACAAAAGATTTATAAGCAGTATCAAGAACAGGCCCATCAACATAGAAACCATTTGGGTTGGGACGATCCAGTACGATAAGGTCTATGTCACTCTCCGCACACGCTTCCATTACGTATTGTAATGTTGAGATATACGTATAGAACCGTGCTCCTACATCCTGAACGTCAAATATCATTATTTCAATACCTTCCATATCTGGGGGTAATGGCTTTTTCTTTTGTCCGTATAGACTGATAATTTCAATCTTATGTACAGGATGCTTTTCATCCAGTATCATTGAACCCGCATTACCAATACCCCAGAAACCATGTTCGGGTCCGAAGATTTTTATAATATCCGCACCCCTCGACAACAGTGTATCGACAAGGTGAACATTGCCAACCATGCTTGTATGGTTTCCTATGAAACCAATCCTCTTCCCTTCAATAAGATGATTATATTCATTAAACTGCCATGCACCCGGAACAACATTATCACAGCATGTATTTCGGGCCTGTAACGCGAATAATAAAGCAAGTAACAACATGTAATATTTCATAATCTTATTTTTGCTTAAAGTTATATTTTCTTTGTCACAGGATCAATGGATCTGAATTCTGATAAACTTATTTATTAATTACTAATTTTGAAAGCAAATCAGGATAATTGAAAACCGCCTTATTCATATCAAAACGACTGATAAGTGAAAGAAGGAAGGGGTTGACCTTTTCAAGGCCGATTAACAGGATAGTCATTGCAGGGATAGCTCTCAGTATATCGGTAATGATACTTGCCTTTGCCATACTTACAGGGTTTAAACAGGAAATAAGGAATAAGATTGCTGGCTTCAGCGGTCATATACAGGTACTGAACTTCGATTCCAACTACTCTTTTGAAACGGCTCCCATCTCATCCAGGCAGGAATTTACATCGAAGCTTGATAAATACAGGGGATTTGTAAACATACATGTTTTTGCCACGAAAGCAGGTATCATAAAAACAGAAGAAAACATTCAGGGTGTCGTTCTTAAAGGTGTAAGCACCGACTATGACTGGAGCTTTTTCAGGAAGAACCTGGTGGAAGGTTCTGTTCTCAGCCTGAACGACAGCACCATTTCAAATGGTGTAATAATTTCAAGATCCATATCTGATCTGTTAAATCTTGGCCTTGGTGATGATTTTGCCATGTACTTTGTCCAGGACCCTCCGCGAATGAGAAAATTCACTGTTGAAGGCATATACGAAACAAGCGTCGAGGCTATGGACAAAATATATATTTTCGGAGATATCGGGCATATACAAAGGTTAAATGGTTGGAAGGAGGACCAGGTAAGTGGCTTCGAGATTTTCATTGACAATTTTAATCATATTGACCTGATGACCTTTATTGTCAGGGATGCTATAGGTTACAAATTCCTTGAGGACCATGAAAAATTAAAGGTCACCAATTTAAAGATAAAATATCCGCAGATCCTTGACTGGCTAAATTTCCAGGACACCAATGTAATTGTTATTGTAGTTCTTATGCTCCTTGTTGCAGCGTTTACAATGATATCAGGCCTGCTGATACTGATACTTGAGAAAACCAATATGATAGGTATACTTAAAGCACTTGGTTCTGATAATAAGCTTATCCAGAAAATCTTCCTCAACCAGGCAGCGTATATAATAGCAGCAGGACTTCTCTGGGGTAATATTATCGGCTATGGACTGGCCGCCATACAGAAAAGATTCGAGCTTATAAGCCTTGATCCATCATCATACTACCTGACTACTGTTCCGATTAATTTTCATATTCTTCATTTTATATTTCTTAACCTTGGCACAATATCTATTATCCTGATCATGCTCCTTATACCTTCAAGGCTTGTTGCTGCCATTAGTCCGGTTAAAGCCATTAAGTTCGATTGATTCATTCAGATAGAATAAAGAGGGATGCCATTCATTACCGGACAAAAAAATTAAATTTCTGTCAATTTTCTATTTCTGCTTTTCTGTTTAAGATTTTATATAAGCAAAAGCCCAATTTGAGATAAATTAACAAATACCGGGAAATATTATTTAATTTATTAAATCACCTGTTCTTCCTTAAAAAGACAGGAATTTGATATCTCCGCATTCTTCCATAAATTGGCCATATTATTGATCGAAGAATGAAAAGGTTTAGTCCAAAAAGGAACTATGAATCGACCCTTAAGCTGATCGGTTATGTTAGTCTGCATGATGCATCTGAGAAGGATTACCTCAGGATAGGATTTAAATCCGGACTTGAGGTTCATCAGCAGCTGGACACTGAAAGTAAGCTTTTTTGTCGCTGCCCGGCAGGGATCTACCATGATAATAACGATTATGATGCCGAAGTCATACGCCATATGCGTCCTACCCTTAGTGAGCTTGGTGAATACGACGGAACTGCTCTTATGGAATTTAAGACACGCAAAGAGATAATCTATCGTATCCATAATGATAACGCCTGCACCTATGAAGTTGATGATACTCCTCCTTTTCCTATTGACAGGAAAGCACTTGATATAGCACTTGAAATATCATTATTATGTAAGCTCAACATTGTAGGTGAAGTTCACATTATACGCAAACAATATCTTGATGGCAGCATACCAACGGGTTTCCAGAGATCAGCCATACTGGGTGTAGAAGGTGAAATTGAACTGACCAATAAGAAAGTCAGGATAATGCAGCTAAGTATCGAAGAAGATTCATGCCGTGAAATATCAGATATCGGTCATACCCGAATATTCAAAACAGACCGTCTGGGCATGCCACTGATTGAAACGGTTACCTACCCCGACATGTTCACACCATGGGAACTGGCTGAAGCAGCAGAATATATCAGGTACCTGAACAGGAGTACCGGAAAGGTTCGTACGGGTATAGGTTCAGGAAGGGAAGACGTAAATGTAAGCTGCGAGGGGGGAAGCAGGGTTGAGGTTAAAGGTGTGGCACATAATAACTGGATACCTGAACTGTCACATAATGAAGCATTCCGGCAATATGCACTTCTTCATATCAGGGATATTCTCAATGACAGAGTGAATGATCCTTCAAGATGGAAAATCGTATACAGGGAAATATCTGGCAGTGATACATCTTTACTGTCAGAACCTGTTAAGAAAGCTTTTAATAATAATATGCAGGTCTTTTCTCTCAGGCTTCCAGACTGCAATGCAATACTGTCACACTTCACTCAGCCAGGGAGAATATTTGCCGATGAGATAAGTGACAGGTTGAAGGTTATCGCATGCATCGAAAAACCCAATATGACCCATTCAGAAGAGCTGGAACCTTTACTGTCAAGGGATAAATGGAAGAGGATAGCAGATTTCCTTGGAGCTACAGATGAGGATGCCCTGATAATCCTGTGGGGACCTCCCGAAGATATACCCACAGCACTTGAAACGGTGGAGGAAAGAATACAGATTGCTTTTACAGGTGTACCAAACGAAACCAGAAAATCATTCCCGGATGGTACAACAATGTTTGAGAGAGTGCTTCCGGGTAAGAACAGGATGTATCCCGATACCGACTCTGCCCCTATTCCTCTGCGCGATGAACAGATTGAAGAAATAAGAGCAAAATTGCCGGATTATGTTTCAGGCAGGATTAAGCAGATGAAAAAATGGGGAATACCGGAAGATACATACAAGTATATCCTGAGTAAAAACCTGTACCCCCTGATAGTCTCAATCTCAAATGATTTTGGTTTTGACGCCAGGTCTATAGGGATTTTCCTTGGTCATAGGTTTAAAAATATTGAAGGGACCATGAAACCACACAAGAACTTTAATTATGATATAATTTATAAGCTTTTTGGTTTTATAAATTCACAATGTCTGCAGGTTGAAATAGCAGGCCCGATGATTAAGGTTCTGTACCAACATCCCAAAATGAGATATGAATCCATACTCACAATATTGAATTACAAAAAGAAAGGAATAAATGACATTCTTGCTCCTGCTGTTTTCCTGTACGAAAAATTTAATGAAGAACGTAAATCGGATGATCCTGGTTGTGCGGTTAACTGGATTATGGGCCAGGTTAGAAGCCAGGCAACAGGCAATATAAGGTTAAGTGAACTGAGAATAAAACTCGAACAAAGAATCATGACAGATGACTGATCAAATATTCCAGGGATACAGGGGTAAAGCACTCAATACTCTCAAAAAATACAATGTGAGGGTATGGGGACAGGCTTATATTGAAACCACCAGGGGAGTATTCAGGGGTACTGTATTGCCAAGATCAGAAAATGATGATGATATGCACCTGGTGCTGAAAATTGAAACCGGCTATAATATTGGTATCAATATCAGCACTATAACATCAATGAAAGAAACAGGCTACAAGAAAGCCAATTACAAGATACCAGAAAAAGAATTTCCGTATTCTGATGATAAACCCACTGTCAAACTATTTGGCACGGGAGGTACCATAGCATCACGACTGGACTACCGTACGGGAGCCGTTATACCGGCTTTCTCACCCGGGGAACTTTACGGGGCTGTACCTGAACTGGCCGATATATGTAATATAAATACTGAAAAACTATTTGCTGTTTTCAGCGAGAATATGGGTCCTGAACAATATATTACCCTGGCCAAGGCCATTGGCAAGGAGATTGAGAATGGTGCTGACGGGATAATAATCGGTCATGGTACTGACACCCTGCATCATACAGCAGCAGCACTGTCATTTATGGTTCAGAACCTTCCCATACCAGTGATCCTGGTCGGTTCACAGCGATCATCCGACCGCCCTTCATCCGACGCCGCCCTTAACCTTATTCATGCATCATACGCTGCGGGTCATGGTGATATTGCAGAAGTACTGGTTTGCATGTTCGGCCCTACTTCCGACGATTATGGCTTCCTGCACAGGGGAACCAGGGTCAGGAAAATGCACAGCTCTTACCGGTCGACCTTCAGGACAATAGGAGATACGCCTGTGGCAACAGTCACGAAAGAAGGGATTAAACATATCAAGAAAGAATATAATCCCCGTCGTAAGGACAAGAAGGTAAAAATCATGCCATACTTCAGTGAGCAGGTTACCATGCTTTATTACTACCCGCATATGCAGCCTGAAATATTTGACAGCCTGATTGATATGGGTTATAAAGGAATTATTATAGTTGGAACAGGGCTGGGCCATGTCAACAGGGAACTATATCCTGCGCTGCAGAGAGCAAAAGAAAAGGGAGTGTCAGTTTTTATGACGCTGCAGACTATCTGGGGCTATGTTCATATGATGGTTTATGAAACCGGCCGTGATATGATGGCCAAGGGTGTAGTGCCCCTTGGTAATATGCTGCCCGAGGTTGCATGGGTTAAACTGGGCTGGGCCCTGGGCCAGACTGATGATCCTGCGAAAGTAAAAGAAATAATGCTGAGGCCTGTTAATGACGAAATAACAGAAAGAGAACCCTATAACGGATACCTCGTTTACCAGGGAGGTGTTAAAGAGGTTGAAGAATTTGTCAGGAAATTCAGAAAATAAATTTGGATCAGGGGGAGCTAGTGTACTTTCGTAGCAACCATTGTTAGAGCCTTTCCCTTAAACAGGATATTTTCAACGACCGTTCCATTGAAAAGGTTTTGGTTTCACGGTCTACATATTCAAGAATTATTACGGCTTTATTTAAAAGATTACGACTCTCATTTTCAGGTAAATTTTCGGCAAATGCAATAAGCAGGTCAGCAAGGAGTTCCATGTTCCCCGGGACAAACCCTTCATTTACATCTATAAATGAAATTATTTCTTCTTCTGTAAAAGATAAAAGTTTATCGATTGTTAACCCGTTGGCTTCTTCCAGTTGATTGTCAATCATTGTTCTTTCCTGTTCAAACTGTTTCTTTGACTTTATCCGCCTGAATTTACCCAGTATGGCCATTATTACCACTGAGATTTTTTCAATCTCTCTTAATATATAATCTCTTTGCTCCATAATTATTACCAAATCTACAAAATAATTACGTTTTTTATTCCCGGGGTGTGACCCGGGCATTTGCTATATTTGTACCATGAACCACGACCGATTTATCAGCAGTATGAAAACTGCCCTGGGTAAGCCCCTTCCCGGAACAGACGCACAGTGGGAAATGGCTTCTTCAGACAGGATGACAAGGAATTTCCCGCGAAAGAAAAGAAGCGATTCAAAACTTGCGGGTGTTTTAGTTTTGCTGTACCCTGTTAATGATACAATATATACACTCTTCATTCAAAGACCGGAGTATGATGGTGTTCACAGTGGCCAGATTTCATTCCCGGGGGGCAAGAGGGAAAAAGGAGACCACAGCCTTACGGATACGGCAGTTAGAGAAACATGTGAGGAAATTGGTATATGCGATGAAGAGTTCACAATACTCGGAATCCTGACACCTCTGTTCATACCGGTCAGTAATATAGAAGTTAACCCTGTTGTTGCTTTTTGTAATAAGCGGCCTGACTTTTCACCTGACAGGAAAGAGGTAGTATCTGTTATTGAAGCGCGATTAGCCGATTTCTTTAACGATGATATTGTGAAGGAGAAATCAATGCTTATCAGGAATGAAGTGCTTGATGTCAAGCACTATTACTACAATGGTCATGTAATCTGGGGTGCCACGGCGATGATGCTGCATGAATTGCTGGTAGTGATAAAAAGGGAGGGGATAATTATAGGCTAAGCCTTAGCCTCAGCCTTAGCCTTCTCCTCTAATCGCCTCCCCCCATAAAATTTTTATAATGTTCATACCTGTCGAGCACTTCTATCACATAGTTGAATGGTTCTTCACCACGGCAGAAACCATGTTCAACCACTGGGTCATGGTAATATTCAGGGTCTGACTTTCGCAGCAGGTAATAAGCCACATTATCATCCCATACCTCGGGATCACGGTCATTTTTATGAGCAAGCTGGCGTGCATCAAGCACATGTCCCGGACCAACATTATATGAAGCAAGAATAAATTTTATCCTTTCCTGTTCATCAGGCACCTTATCTTCGAATAGTTCCTGAAGCCATTGTATATACTTTATGCCGGCCCTGATATTGTTTTCCGGGCTTGAATAAATGTCAATACCAAATTGCTTCCCTGTTGCAGGCATCAGCTGCATGAGTCCGTAAGCTCCTGACCATGATTGTACATCAGGATCAAAACGTGACTCCTGGAGTACCAGTGAAGCCAGTAAGCGCCAGTCCCAGCCTATTGAATCGCTGTATCGTTTGAGATAATCATCCCAGCGTGATATGTTCCCACTGCCAAGACTGTAATAATTTGACTGTACTATATGTTTTGACCTTGAGTTTTTGAAATACTTGGCATACAGCAGTGCATACCTTTCAGTCTTTTTAAACCCGTCAATCCAATTATTAATCTCTTCAAGCAGTTTATCCGACCCGTTGATTCTCACTGCCCACGCCAGGTTCTGTTCAAAGCTTACAGGTGTTTCCAGGTCAAGGTCAGGATAATATGTGCGGTTTACCATTGCTGTATTTTCATCCGATACGGTATAATTTATCTCACCATTGGCCACAAGTGTTATAAGCTCTTCTACTTCTATTGGAACTTCAACAATATATATGGTATCACCTATCTCATCCTGAAGGTTTATCATCCTCTGTGCAAAGGATGATCCTGACTGCACATATACCGTTTTATCAGCAAGATCCAGAAGGCTTCTCACAAGTACATCATCAATCCCATCTGTTGTCATCTCACGCCAGTTATTGGGTCGTTTCTGAACAAGTACCTGCCTTGTCTGAGTTATAGGATGCGTAAACTTTACTATCTTTTTCCTTTCATTACTAATGGTAAGGTTTATTGCCATTATGTCTATTCTTCCGTCATTGAGCATTTCAAATGAGAGGCTCAGGTCATTTTCAGTCACTATCTCAAGTTCAATCTGAAGGTAATCAGCAAATTCCTGAAGCAATTCAAACTGGAATCCCATAGGTTCTCCCCTGTAAATAAAATAGCTTATGGAATTAAAGTCTGTCAGGGCAACGAGTTTTCCACGCTCCCTTATCTCATCAAGGTCAGGATTGACGGGTATATTATCATCAACAGCTTTGGGCCCGGAATCACAGGAAAATATTAATAGTGAGAGTATAAAAGCAAAAAAATATATCCTTTTAATCAAAAAAAATATTTTAATTCCGTATTGATGCATCTTCCGATAAGAAATACGAAGCAAATATACTGATTAATTATAAAACGTCCACGCAATACCATATTTGAACATTCTTATATTCACTGGATAATAGGGACTTATAAAGTAATCATAGCCCATCAAACCATAGTTGACATGATCAAATCCAACAAATATCCTTGTACGCTTCACCTTGATATTTGCAAACACATTTATTTGGGGATAATTTCCTGTTTTTATTCCGTTCTGTACATAAAATATACCGGTGGCCGGCATATAGGAATATGAATAATAAGCGGTATTATACTCAGCTTCAAAGCCCAGTTGTGTCTGTAGCCTGCCTCCCGTTGCATTAAAATGGAATTCATGATCGAAGTAAAAAGATGACCTTGCACAAACGAGAGGAAGGTCAAGGATATCTTTATGACTGCTTTTCTGAAGCAGAACGGAATTATCAAACCTGAATTTCCAGAAGCTGAAGTTTTTATTCAGCCTGGCACTGATTACTGAAATCACACCATCATACTGTTCCGGTATTGCTTCCGTATTGAAATAGAACATATTGGTGATAATTGCATAATCGATTCCTGCATTAAAGTTCATACCAGGGTAATCAAAGGATCCGCCCAGGTTAATTCTGAACTCGCTACTTAAATCATTTGACCATTCAAAATGATTACTCCCCCATCTTTTCATCCACCATGCCGGTCCTGTATTCAGCATACTTCCCCTGGCAACCAGTTCTGTCTCTTTTTCTCCTTCATTAAAGCTTTTATTAATTGTTCCTTTCAGTTCAAAATCGCCTGCTCTTAAACCCGTAAAATACAATTTCCCATCGGCGCGCCATCCGAATTTTTTCCCAATCCGGTTGAACAGTGTCCCCAGCACTGCATTTGAACTTTCTTTCCACTTTACCGAGTCTGCCGGGTTTTCCTCTTCATGAGTCGGCATGATCTGTGCAAAAACATTCTGTTCATTTACGGCCCCCACACCTATACCCAGCTGGAATTTTGCTGTTTCGCCTGTATTAAAGTCAAACCTGAGGGTATTCTTCAAAACCCTGGCATAAAGGGAATCGTATGTAACAGCTTCATTTATAAAAATAGTGTCATAAAAGCCAATACCCGGGGCATTATCTTCGTATATTCTTCTTCCTTTTTCATATTCAAGGATATGTGAGAACGTTCCGCTTACCCCGCTTTTCTTTTTGTTTTCCGTACTGTCAGCAGGGGTATCCCCTCCACCACCAATGGTATATTTCTGTACTACCTGAAAATTCATATTCTTTATCCTGCTTATTGCCTCATTCAGTCCACCCAGGTTAACAGGAACATCCCTTGTTTCATATTGGTCAAGGACTGTTGGATCTGCAACGCCGCCATTCTCATAAGCATTAAGATTATTAATGCTCCACGAGGCAAGCGCCTTGTATTTATTCCCCAGGTATGATGAATGGAGGGTAAAAACACGGTTATCCGATTTCTGGTAAATATATTGTCCCAGGCTGTAAATTATATCAAGATCAAGGCCAATATTAAAAAAAGGGGTTACGTTCTGAGAATGCCGCACACCCAATGTTTGTTCCGCAAGGCTTCTCTCCCCGCCATAGGTCCACTTAAGTTCAGTGAAGGGTACATGAGTATCGACATACAACTTATTTCCTGCATGGTGCATAAAATATCTCAGGTGCCTGTAAATAAAATATTCGGGATCGACGGGTCGGTCAAAGAAATCTACCTCTATATAAGGCAGGCCGTAATTACCGAGGTTTTGAAAAAAGGGTGAAATTACTTCTGTTTTCTTATACCTGTGAAATGTATTTACCAGTGTATCTAAAGCGACATCAATAATCTCTGTAAAGGTTTCATCCAGTTTAAACTGCCTTGTTACATGGGTAACAGAATCGGCCTTCTCCGGTATTTTGCCTTTCTGTGCAAAAGCATTTAATGAAACACTTAATAAAGTAATGTATATCAATGCCCTGTTCATGGTCCCCAAAGATAAATAAAAAACTCATGAAAAAAGGCAGGCTGTGGGAGTCGGCCTGCCTTCAAATCTACAGTTATGTCCAGAGCAGCTAGTCAACATTATCGTTCAGATACGCATTATCGTCCCTCAGTGAAGGTTCGTCATCGTCATCTGATAATGTGAATTTGGATACTTCCGATTTGTCTTTTCTTTTATCACTATCGATCTTGATTTTTTTCCTTATAAAAGCCGGCACATCTTCAAACTCATCGACATTCTCCCTCATGGTTTTGTTCGACAGGCCTTCATTCTTAAGAATGTTCTGCATATGTTTTATTTTCCTCAGTGTGCCATCACCCTTATTAAATTCACTGCTTTCCTTTTCATTTTTAATAGCGAAATCAAATTCAAGTTTTCTCTGCAGTTCATTTTCATAATCATCGAATATTTCAGGTTTTTTTGTTTTGACCCTGATAGTATCCGGTTCTCCTTTTTTCTTCTCCTGCACATTTGTGCTTACCTGCCCTGTTTCCAGGTTTATTTTTTCCGTTTTTGGGTTCGATCTGTAAGGCTCAAGCACACTATTGGGTTCAAATCCTGTAGCAATAACTGTTACACATATCCTGTCTCCCAGGCTTTCGTCCTTTGAAAGTCCCCTGATAATCAGTGCATCATTTGAAGCCACATCGTAAATAAAGTCTGTTATCTCACCCAGTTCGTCCATGGTAAGCTCATGGTCACCCAGGCCTGTAGTGATATTTAATAGTATACTTTTAGCGCCATGTATATCATTGGAATTAAGCAGAGGTGATGATATTGCCTCTTCTATCGCCTTTATAGCCCTTTCCTCTCCTGATGATGATCCTGTTCCCATCACCGCAGCGCCTGAATCACGCATTACCGTTTCGACATCAGCAAAATCAACGTTTATATAACCTGCTACCGTAATTATTTCAGCTATCCCTTTCACTGCCATGGTAAGCACATCGTCGGCTTTTGCGAAAGCTGTTGATACGGGCTGATCCCCGAATATCTCCCTGAGTTTTTCATTATTAATAACCAGAAGGGAATCGACATGATCTTTCAGGTCATTGATACCCTGCACAGCATTTTTTATCCTTATTTTGCCTTCCGACTTGAATGGTATGGTTACCACGGCTATTGTCAGCAGCCCGGCCTCTTTACAGGCCCGTGCAATTACAGGGGCAGCTCCTGTTCCTGTACCACCTCCCATTCCTGTGGTAATAAATACCATCCGGGTATTACCCCCCAGAGCGCTTAGCACCTGATCAATATTCTCCTCCGCGGCTCTGCGCCCTAATTCAGGTTTACTACCTGCACCCCTTCCTTCAGTCAGATCCTCACCTATCTGGACTTTTACCGGTATCCGGCTTTCGGCCAGGGCCTGGGCATCGGTATTACAAACAACAAAATTTACATCGGTAATACCTTCGTTATACATATGGTTTACGGCATTATTCCCTCCACCGCCTATTCCCAGCACCTTAATTATTGATGATCGTTCAACCGGCAGATCAAAATTCATTAATTCGTCAGACATGGCTATATGTATTTAAGGTTATTCAATTCAGTATGTCAGCATATTCTTTTATTAACTTATATCCTGGTCTTCTGTTTCAAACATCTTACTGAGGCTTTTCTTAAATTTCTCTGCCCAGCTCATCTTTCCATCATTATCTTCAAATATTTCAGCTTCTATTTCCACTTTTTGCCTGCCAAACAGTTCCTCCTGCTCTTCGGACATCTCAGATTTCTCACCGGCATTAAAATTACTCTTATATGTCTCCAGGTAATCAAACCCACGCATTATCAGTCCCACACTTGTTGAGAACATTGGCTGGTTTATTTCATCCCTGGAATTTCCTGCCAGGTGCTCATTTGGTAGTCCTATCCTGACATCCATTGCCGTTTTGAACTTAACAAGCTGAGGAAGATGCTTGAGCATGGCGCCGCCTCCGGTGATAACCACACCTGCAGATATTTTCTCTGCATAACCTGATGATTGCATTTCGAAATTCACCGCATCTATTATCTCCTCCATCCTTGATTGTATTATATACGCAAGGCTTTTGAAGGATATTTCCTTGGGCTCCCGGCCGCTGATGCCTGGTACAGACACTACTTTATCTTCAGGAGCGATATCTCCCAGCGCCGACCCGTACTGGACCTTCAACTGTTCAGCATACCTCTGCAGGATTGAGCAACCTTCCTTAATGTCCTTGGTTACAACGTTCCCGCCGAAGGGTATTACAGCTGTATGCCTTATGATATTATCATAATAAACTGCCACGTCGGTTGTACCACCACCTATATCAACAAGTACCACTCCTGCCTCTTTCTCATCATCGGTGAGTACCGCATCGGACGATGCCAATGGCTCAAGGATAAGATCTTTGACATTAAGTCCTGATTTCCTGATGCATTTCTCAATGTTCTTGGCCGAAGCAACCTGGCCTATAACAATATGGAAATTTGCCTCAAGCCTCTTTCCGCACATACCAATGGGATTCTTAACACCTGTCTCATTATCAACAATGAAATTCTGCGGGATTACATGTATTATCTCCTCCCCGATTTCAATAGGTATCTTATGCATATCCTGGGTCAGGTTAAATACATCATCTTTGGTTATTTCATCATCAACAGAATCACGGTTAATATAACCCCGGCTTTTCATGCTCTTAATATGCTGCCCGGCTATACCAACAAATACATCAGTGAATACTATTCCAGATCGCTCCTGGACATCAGCCACGGTTCGTTCAATAGCGCTTACGGTTTCCTCGATATTCAGCACCACGCCCCTTTTAACCCCGTTAGAAGGCGCCTTGCTAAGACCAAGAATCTCAATTTTACCGTTTTGATTCTTCTTTCCAACAATGGATACTATCTTGGTAGTTCCAATGTCAATTGCTGCTACATACTGTTCATTACTATTCATAACTTATTCAATATGATATGGTTTAACTGTAGAATATTATTTTTTTGTGCATACTAATTGTCCTTTAAAACGCATGTCTATTTCATCGTACTTATTCCATCCTGCGTCAGCCATTTTTTCTTTGTAAAATGTTCTCAATACCCTGAATTTCCACTCATAATTCCCTGCAGTGCCAAATTTCACGATATGTTCACCTATTCTGGGTACCAGTTCAAATTCCCCTTTTTCGTTTATCCATATTTGTTCGATAAGCCTGCTCCAGAATTCATCACCATTTATGTATTCAGCCATCCTGAATGCTTGTATCACCATTAAATTTTCATCCTGTTCCAGTATGCTCTTCCCCATGATACAATTGTCAGGTACTTCTATATTCCCCGACACCACAATCAGACGTGGTGTAAACGTATTGCTGTGAGGTATAACAAAGCCATATTTATCGATATAGAAATTATTCCCGAAAGAAGTAATCACACGCATTACGGGGTTACGCTGGTCTGCATCGACATGTAAAATACCGTCAGCAGTAGTGTATACCTCCACGCATTCAAGCTCACGTACTCCGGCCAGAATATTTTCTATCTTTTCCAGGTCGATGGTGCTAAGTCCGGCACCAAGTAATTTCATGTTTTCATTCTGTATCATCGAAAGCAGGTTCCCCTGGGTGATAAACCTGTGTTCCGCCGAATCCGTAATTGATATTTTTATTCCCCTGCACACCTCATTATTGAATTTATCGGACATAAATGACGGTATAATGGTCATATATATAACCAGTGGCAGCCACCATATTTTTTTGATCACTCTCATCCTAATTGCTCCCTTAACATATTTTCAATTGGCTCAACAAGCCTGTCAATATCTCCTGCTCCCAGGGTAAGAACTATATCAGCCTTTTCATCCTGCAATATCCCAGGCAAATCATCTTTCCCTGCAAGTATTTTATTCTTCAGCTTCATCCTGTTAAATATCATCCCTGTATCAACTCCTTCAATCGGCTCTTCACGTGCAGGGTAAACAGGCAGTAATATTGCCCTGTCAAGTTTATCAAGGGCAGCAGCAAACGCATCTGCATGATCCCTTGTCCTGGTATAGAGATGAGGCTGAAATATCCCTGTTACTTTCCTGTCACCATAAAATTCCCTAACCGATGCAATGCAGTAATTAAGCTCTTCGGGGTGATGGGCATAGTCGTCAATATATATCAGCTTATCACCGCTTATCCTGACATCGAATCTTCTAACCACTCCTTTATAATAAAGAAGTGCCTTCCTGATATCCTTTTCACTCACTCCTGCCAGCCTTGCCAGTGCAATCGCACCCACTGAGTTTTCAATATTCATCTTTCCCGGTATAAGAAGACTCAGCTCATCAATAATGCCCCATGGAGTATGTACACTGAAGCGATAAGCCTCATTATATGCTGAGATACTTAATGAGTAAAAATCTGAAGAAGGACTTAATCCATAAGTATATGTTTTTATATTACCCGGCTTTTCAAATCTTCCGGCAATTTTCTCATTCAGAACCAGTATTCCGTCTTTTTTTATCTTCCCGGCGAACTCCTCATAGGCCTGTACCATATTGTCATAGCTGCCATACACATCAAGGTGGTCGGCATCCATTGATGTGATGAGAGCCATTTCAGGATTGAGGTAATGAAATGACCTGTCGAATTCATCAGCTTCTATCACTGTAATGTTGCTTTCACCTGTTAACAGATTCGTCTGGTAATTTTTTGAGATACCCCCCAGAAAAGCAGAGCAATCAATATCAGACTGTTTTAATAAATGAGCGGTAATTGCAGACACAGATGTCTTGCCATGAGTACCCGCTATTGCTATAGCACGGCTTTTACTGGATATAATGCCAAGAATTTCAGATCGTTTATGTATCCTGAAACCTTCTGCCCTGAAATAAGCTGAGATTTTATTACCGGGGGGAATAGCAGGTGTATATATAACAAGTGTATTCTCCCTCTTAAGGAATTTTCCGGGTATTTCATGCGGATCATCACTGTAAATAACCATGATACCTTCAGAAACAAGTGCGCCTGTTATTGATGATTCAGTTCTGTCATAACCGCCAACACTAAACCCTCCGACAGCAAAATATCTTGCAAGAGCACTCATGCCGATACCCCCGATACCAACAAACCATACATGCGATATTTTACTGAAATCTATCATTCTGCAAGCTTCAATATTTCCTTTGCAATAATTATATCTGAATCTTTTATGGCCATTGAAGAAATATTTTCTGACAGGCTCCTTCTTCTTTCATTGTCTGTAATGAGTTCAATAATTGTGTCAGCAAGCTTCTCCACTGATTCACTATCTCTCAGCATCAGGGCAGCCTCTTTACCAACAAGTGCCATGGCGTTCTTTGTCTGGTGATCATCAGCCACATTGGGTGAAGGGATAAGAATAACAGGCTTACCAACTATACTCAATTCTGATATTGTTCCTGCACCGGCGCGCGATACTACTACGTCAGCTGCTGCAAAAGCGAGGTCCATCATGTCTATAAAATCATGTATATGAACCAGTAAGCCTGCTGATTTTTTATGCATTTCCGTCATACTGTTATAATAGTATTTTCCCGTTTGCCATATCACCTGTACCTTATTGTCCTTAAATTTCTCCAGTCCTGCAGCAATACTCTCATTAATGGTACGGCTGCCGCCTGAACCTCCAAGTACCAGTACAACTGGGAGATTCTCATCGAGGTCAAAATAATCAATAGCCTCTCCTCTTTTATCACCCAGCTCATTAAGGTCTTTTCTTACCGGATTACCTGTCAGCAATATTTTTTCTCTTGGAAAATATTTCTCCATACCCTCATAAGACACGCATATCACCCCTGCCTTCTTTGCAAGCATTTTGTTTGTTAAACCGGCATAGCTGTTTTGTTCCTGTATTAGCGTAGGGATACCTTTCCTTCCTGCCATCTTCAGAAGTGGTCCGCTGGCGTAGCCACCAACACCGACTGCTACATCCGGTTTAAAGGATTTGATAATCTTTCGTGCCTTGCACAGGCTTTTAATAAGTTTTATTACTACTTCAATATTTTTAAGGTTAAGCTTACGTTCAAATCCCATCACGGGCAATCCGCTTATCTCATAACCGGCCTCAGGTACTTTTACCATCTCAAGCCTGCCCAGGGCACCTACAAAATGAATAATAACACTACTGTCAATACTCTCCAGGGCATTGGCAATAGAGATGGCGGGGAAAATATGTCCACCCGTACCTCCTCCGCTTATGATTATTCGTTTACTCATTTGCAGTTTCATATATTAGTCCGTCGCCCGGATCTTCCTCCTCCATGTTAACTGTTTGGTCCTTCCGGGCTTTAGCCCTTATTACACGGCTCACTCCCAGTATTGCCCCAAGTGAAAAACTTGATACAACCATCGATGTTCTTCCCCAGCTTATCATTGGCAGTGTCTGTCCCGTAACAGGAAACAGACCCACTGCCACTGCCATATTAATTATTGCCTGGGTTACCAGCATTATGGTAAGGCCCAGCACAAGGAAGGCCGGGAAAGCTGTTTCACATTTTCTTGCTATTGCTATTCCCCTGAACAACAGGATAAGGTAAACAAACAGTACCGGCAGTGCACCGAAAATCAACCCGTATTCTTCTATTATTATCGCAAAAATGAAATCAGAATTTGACTGTGGCAACATATTCCTCTGCACGCTGTTGCCGGGAGCTTTGCCGATAAGTCCTCCTGTTGCGATAGCTATCTTGGCCTGGTTGGCCTGATAGTCAGTATCACTGTCATTTTCTCCCTTCACGTAATTCTCTATCCTGCTCTTCCATACTGAAACCCTGTTAGTTTCTGTTACCAGGTCAAGGAGCAGAGCAAAAATTACTATGGCTGCTATTGCTAGTCCCAGCCAGGCAAAGAGATATTTCACCGGCATTCTTCCAATAAACATGATAACCAGTGCCATACCGAAGATCATTACTGCCGTTGACAGGTTCTCAGGCATGATCAATGCACACACTATTGCCACAGGTACTATCATAATCCTGGTCATAAGTTTGAAATCCCTCAGGTTATTCTGGTTCTGAGAAAGCATGCGGGCCAGGTATATTATCAAAGCTACTTTCGCGAGATCTGATGTCTGGATCATAAATCCTGTGCCCGGTATCATTATCCACCTTGAAGCTTCGTTTATCCTTACCGGGAAGATCAGTGTAATTATCAGTAATATTATGGCCACAAAGAGTATAAAACCTGCCAGTGATGAATATATCCTGTAAGGCAAATGGTGGGTCACAGTTATGATAAAGAGACAGAAGATCAGCATCATTGCCTGCGATTTAAGGAAAAAAGTAGTATCACCTCCATGCCTTGAAAATGCCACACTCACTGAAGAGCTGTAAACGGCAAGCAGGGAATAGATCATGAATACCACTATCAATCCCCATACTACTCTGTCTCCCTTGAATAAACCACCAAACACTGTTTTCATATCAACACATATTACAGGTTCCGCACCGCTTCCTTAAATTTTCTTCCGCGGTCCTCATAGTTCTCGAAAAGATCAAAGCTTGCGCAGGCAGGAGAAAGCAATATTGTGTCACCCGTTGATGCCAGGTAATATGCAGACTTTACTGCCTCGTTCATCGACTTTGTTTCAATTATAGTTGGGACCAGTCCTTTAAAAGCATTTATTATCTTACTGTTATCTGTGCCAAGACACACAATAGCCTTTATTTTTCCCTTTGCCAGCTTATGTAGTTCGGAATAATCATTGCCTTTATCAATTCCCCCCGCTATCCAGACTATCTTGGTTGTTATGCACTCAAGGGCATACCATGAAGAATTAACGTTGGTAGCTTTGGAGTCATTAATAAAGTTAATACCATGCACTGCAATAACCGTTTCGAGGCGGTGTTCCACCCCCTGGAAATCAGTGAGGCTCTCCCTTATTATTTCCTTTCTTATGTTCAGTATTTTACCCGCTATTGCAGCAGCCATAGAGTTATAAGTATTATGGCGGCCTTTAAGTGCCAGGTCATGAATAGTCATAATTTCTTCGGTTTTATTGTGAATGGAAAGGTTTAGATTGTCATTATCAATATATCCTGCCATACCATCTGATCTGACAGCAGAAAATGGCAGCAACTGACCCTTCGGCGAGCGAAATGCAAGCTCCTGCCGGATAACGGGGTCATCAGCCCAGTAGATAAAATAATCATTCTCTGACTGGTTATTTATTATCCTGAATTTAGAATCAATATATTCCTGGAAAGTATTGCCATACCTGTCAAGATGGTCAGGTGTAATATTCATTAAAACAGCTATATCAGCTTTGAAATCATACATGCCATCAAGCTGGAAACTGCTTAACTCAATAACATAATAATCATAATTACCTATGGCCACCTGGCGGGCGAATGAATGACCTATATTACCTGCCAGGGCAACATTGAAGCCTGCTTTCCTCAATATTTCATAGATGAGATTTGTTGTGGTTGTTTTACCATTGCTGCCGGTAATGCATATTTTTTTTGCACCTGTAAACCTATCTGCAAATTCAATCTCTGATATTACCTTTATCCCTGCATTAATCAGTTCCTTTACGGGTGATTTATCATCAGGTATCCCCGGGCTTTTCACAATAAGATCAGCTTTTAACAGCCGGCTGGTATCATGTTTCCCTTCTTCAAAATCAATATTATATACTTCAAGGTCTTTCCTGTATCTGTCTTTAATAATTCCATTATCAGATACAAAGACATCATATCCTTCCCTGGCAGCCAGGATAGCTGATCCCGTACCACTTTCACCTGCACCCAGTATGACAAGCCTGTCTTTCATTACCTGATTTTTAATGTTACTACACTCAGTACCGCAAGCATTATGGCCACTATCCAGAATCTTGTAACTATTTTAGGTTCAGGAAAACCTTTCATCTGGTAATGGTGATGCAATGGTGCCATCAGGAAAACACGTTTACCCTTCCCGCTTCTTTTCCGGGTTCTTTTATACCAGCTCACCTGTATCATTACCGAAAGACTTTCAACCAGGAATATCCCGCAGAGTATAGGAATAAGAAGCTCTTTCCTTATCACTATGGCAAAAACAGCAATTATACCACCCAGTGCCAGACTGCCCGTGTCGCCCATAAATACTTGTGCCGGGTAGGAATTATACCACAGGAAGCCTACGGTTGCTCCAATGAATGCACTGGCAAATATCACGAGCTCTCCTGTGTACGGGATGTACATAATATTCAGGTAATCAGCATATATGATATTGCCCGACAAATAAGCCAGTACACCAAGCGTTACTCCTATGACTGAAGATGTACCTGTTGCCAGGCCATCGAGGCCGTCAGTAAGATTAGCGCCATTCGATACTCCTATTACGATAATCGTCGCAACTATCACGAAGACGACCCATCCTGCATTCTGCCTGTTTTCTTTCTTAATGAATAGTACCAACCATGAATAGTCAAATTCATTATTTTTCACAAAAGGGATTGTAGTTTTGGTACACTTCACGTCATTGGTCACATATTCGTCGGGTTGATCTATATTGGCTGCCTGAAGATATTCTGAAGTCTGAGTGATAGTCAATTCATCAGCTGTCACAATCTCCCGTATTACTGCCTGGTCGCTAAATAACAATGTGACACCAACAATCAAACCCAGTACCAGCTGGCCTATTATTTTAAACTTCCCGGCGAGTCCTTTCTTATTCTTTTTGAAAATTTTTATATAATCGTCAATAAAACCTATAAGTCCCAGCCAGAAAGTAGTAATGAGCATCAGTATTACATATATATTATCGAGCCTGGCAAACAAAAGTGTGGGTATAATTATCGAGGCAAGTATTATCAGGCCTCCCATTGAAGGCGTCCCTTCTTTTTTATATTGCCCCTCAAGGCCAAGTTTACGCACAACTTCTCCAACCTGCATGCGTTGCAAATAATTGATAATCCTTTTGCCAACGAGAAGTGATATCAGCAGTGAGGTAATAACTGCTGCAGCTGACCGGAAAGAGATATATTCAAAAACTCCTGCCCCGGGAATATTTAATGATTCAAGATATTTGAAAAGGTAATATAACATTATTAATATTTTAGTTTGCCGACATAAATATTTTTCTTAATTCCTCCCTGTCGTCAAAATGATGGCGTTGCCCCATTACTTCCTGGTATGTTTCATGACCTTTCCCTGCAACAAGGATTATATCATTTTCACCGGCTATCATTGAAGCAGCATGTATTGCCTCGCGTCTGTCAGTGATCCTCAGGACCTTAGCCTGCATCTCCGCCGGTATTCCTTTAGTCATATCATCAATTATTTTATCAGGATCTTCAGTTCGAGGGTTATCGGATGTTAATATCACCCTGTCGCTTTTTTCAGCACTGATCCTCGCCATTATGGGCCGTTTGCCCCGGTCGCGGTCGCCTCCTGCACCAACCACAGTAATAAGCTTGCTTCCCGTCTGTCTCATTTTATTAATAGCTGCTAAAACATTCTCCAGTGCATCAGGAGTATGTGCATAATCTACTATTGCCGTTGTGCCCATACCGGATCGTATCACTTCAAACCTGCCAGGGACAGCTTTAAGGTTACTGATATTTGTAAGGACTTCATGGCGGTCCTGCCCAAGTAACTCTGCGGCTGAAACAACAGCAAGCAGGTTGTAAGCATTGAACTCACCAATGAAACATGTCCAGATTTCCTGGTTTCCGAACTTAAGACCCATACCGTCAATACTGTGTTCAATGATCCTGCATGTATAATCAGCCATTGTTTTCAATGAATATTCATACTTGGCGGCCCTGCAATTCTGTAACATCAGACTCCCGTTACGGTCGTCAGCATTGACCAGGGCGATAGAACCGGCAGGCAATTGATCAAAGAATGCTTTTTTGGCCTTCAGGTAATTATCGAAATTGCCGTGATAATCGAGATGATCATGGGTAATATTCGTAAATATGCCCATACTGAAGTAAAGGCCTTTTACCCTCTTTTGTGCAACAGCATGAGAACTGACTTCCATAAATGCAAACTCACAGCCTGAATCAATCATTTCTCGTAAAAGCATATTGATTCTCACAGGATCGGGAGTAGTAAGTGTGGCCTCGAGCTCTGTTCCGGCAATATAATTTGTCACTGTCGATAATAAACCAGCCTTATATCCCAGGGCAGTAAATAGTCTGTATAAAAGGCTTGCTGTTGTTGTTTTTCCGTTTGTCCCTGTAATACCTACCAGTTTTATTTCATTAGAAGGATTGTTATAATAATTTGAAGCACAGACAGCAAGGGCATAAGCAGAATCCTCCACCTTAATCCAGCAGATACCGCGGTTTGCATTCTCAGGAATCTCTTCACATATTACTGCTATGGCTCCAAGGCTGATAGCTTCATCTATATAGTTATGTCCGTCAGTTATAGTACCCCTGACTGCAATGAAAAGGTCATTTTTAATGGTCTTCCTGGAATCAAAACAAATATTAGCCACAGAAATATCAGCTGCAGATACCTCAACCGGGTAATCAATGCCAATTAATATGTTCGTCAGCTTCTTCATCTGTTCAACAGTTCAATATTTATATTCGAGCCCCGTACTATTCTGACACCCGGGCGCAATGACTGGCTTACCACTCTTCCCCTGCCCTGAACCGTCACTTTCAGTCCTGAGTTCTCGAGTAGGAAAAGGGCATCCTTGAGTCCCATTCCTATCACATTGGGAACCAGGTTTTCTATCAGCTCCAGCTTCTTCAGTCTTAGAGTGTCTTCATCTGAAAATGATTCAATCCATTTCTCTTTTCCCCCATACTTATGCATCACTCCCAGGTCAGCCAGCAGGTATTCTGTATCATCAGCATATCCTTTTTTCACTTTTGGAAGGCTGTGATCAGGCTCCTGTGGTGTATCGAAAAAACGTGTAGCATATACTTTATCAGCTATTTCCTTAAATACCGGGCCTGCTACCAGGTTTCCGTAATAAACTGAGTTTGAGGGAGCATTAACTACCACAATACAGGAATAGACAGGGTTGTCTGCAGGAAAGTAACCTACAAATGAAGCCTGGTAAGATATATTACCACCATGCTTGTAACCATACTTATCATTGGCAATCTGTGCCGTTCCTGTTTTGCCTGCAATCCTGTAAGTGTCATTATCCAGGTTTTTTGCCGTGCCATTCTCTACAACCCCTTCCAGTAATATTCGTGCTTTCTCAATGGTTGAGTGAGAGCATATAGCCGGGTTAAGCACTTCAGGATTTATTTTTTTTATGGTCTCGCCATGGTATTGAATTTCCCTTACTATACGCGGTTTCATCATTCGTCCACTATTGGCAACGGCGTTGTAAAAAGTAAGTAATTGAAGAGGGGTCATCTGCACTTCATAGCCATGCGACATCATAGGCAGTGAAATACCTGACCAGTATTTATCCCCCGGGTATCTTATAAGTGGGGTGCCTTCTCCTTTAATATCAATACCAAGTTTTTCATTCAGGCCCATACGGTATAACCTGTCGACATAATCACCGGGGCGTCCTTTGTAGTTTTCGTAAATTATCTTTGCTGTTCCAACATTTGAGGATTTTTCAAATATTTCTTTAACGCTTAATTTTCCATAACCTCCACGCCTGGTATCCCTTATTGTTTTATCATAATACCTGACCTGCCCGGCACCTGTATCTATTGTATCATTGAGATTTATGACCCCATCTTCAAGGGCTGCAATAAATGAAGCCAGCTTAAAGGTAGATCCCGGTTCAGTACTTTCACCAACGGCATAATTATATGATTCATAATAATTCCCATCTTCCCCTAACTCGAGATTTACCATGGCTTTAATGTCCCCTGTTTTTGTTTCCATCAGTACTACAACACCATGATGGGCATTTTGCTTTACGATTTGTTTCTCCAGGGCAGTTTCAGCCACATCCTGCAGGTCAATGTTTATAGTGGTAAGGATATCATTACCATCCCTGGGCTCCAATGAATTTTTATTATTTACCGGCATCCATGCTCCGCCGGTAAGGCGTTGCTTTAATACCGATCCGCTGACGCCTGTAAGTTCGGCATCATATGCTCCTTCCAGGCCTACCACATTACCGGTAGCACCTTTTGTCAGATACCCTATAGTCCGGCTGGCCAGTCTCATGTGTGGAAGTTTGCGCATATTCTCTGTTTCCGCTATAAAGCCTCCTTTATACCTTCCATTTTCGAATATAGGTAGTCGCTTCAACTCTTTCAGGGTATTATGGCTTACCCTTCTTTTAATGAGGTAATATCTTTCCCCGTTTCTCCTGGCATTCGTAAGGTCGCGTTTCCATGCATCAGCAGACTTCAATCCTATTATTTTGGATAAACCATCACAAAGGCCATCCAGCCCCTGGGTCCATGTCTGCTGATCCATCCCTGTGCTTCTGGTGTCAAAATAAACTGAATAATATGGAATGGAGCTGGCCAGTAACCTGCCGTCATCAGATAAAATATCACCCCTGTTTGCCGGAACAACATCAGTTTTGTAGACATACTCTTCACCCATCTCAACCCACTTATCTCCTTCCATGAACTGGATAATAAAAATGCGTGCCAGTATGCCCATGGCTATAATGATAATAGCAATATACATTACTCCGCTACGCCATATTATTTCATCCCTAAGTGCCATGCTTATTCTTTTACCACAATTTTATAAGGTGGCTTTTTCAACTCTTTCAGTTCAAGTCCGCGTTGATTTATCAGCCTGGTTACCTGTGATTGCTTGCTTATATACATCAATTCAGATGCAGTAGCCATAGCCTCTGCCCGCAGCTCCTTTACTTCCTCCTGCAACAGGTCGGTTTTTCTGATTATTTTTTCTGCATGAAACCTGTTGGCTATATACAAAGCCCCCAGAACAGTCAGCAGCAAAAAAAATGGCAGGTTACCAAGGATAATTTTTTCACTGAACAGTGATCCACTGAACAGGCTTTTAATAAAGCCTTCTCCTCCTGGCTGACTGCCGGTACCTGCCGTTTTTTTACCTTTATCCATGTCTATTTTTTTTCTGCTATCCTTAACTTTGCACTTCTTGCCCTTCTGTTTCTGCTTATCTCTTCTGCAGAGGGGATTATCACTTTTTTATTTACAAGAATGAAAGGACTTACAGGATTACCGTAAAAATCCTTTCCCTGGCGACCTTCAAAATTGCCGCTCCTGAAAAAATTCTTTACCAGCCTGTCTTCAACCGAATGGTATGTTATCACTGCTATTCTTCCACCCTTAACCAGTATATCGGTTGCCTGCAATAACATCTCCCTGAGAAATTCTGTTTCCCTGTTTAACTCGATCCGCAGGGCCTGGAATAACCGTGAGAGAAATTTATTCTCTGCACGTGATGGTATGAAATCCCTGACTGACTCGACCATATCGCCCGTTGTGGCAATAGGAGATCCTATCCTGTATGATACAATTGCTGATGCCAGATCACCTGCATTTCTGAATTCCCCGTAATCACTCAGCATCCTCCTCAACTCATCCCGCGGGTATTTATTTACAATATCAGCAGCTGTTGTTCCTGCTCCCTGGTTCATCCGCATATCAAGCCCTGATTCAAACCTGTAGGAGAAACCTCTTTCCGGATCATCAAACTGCCTGGAAGAAACCCCCAGGTCAGCCAGCAAACCATTGATTGAATTCACACCGTGGTAAAGGAGGTTGTTCCTTAGAAAACGGAAATTCTGGTTTACAAACAGAAACCGGTCATCAACCGGTTTATTTATTTCAGCCTTTTCATCCTGATCGAAAGCTATCAGCTTTCCTTTGTCAAGATGCTTCAATATTTCCTTTGAATGACCGCCACCTCCGAATGTTACATCAACATAAATCCCGTCAGGCTGAATGTTCAGCCCGTTAATACATTCATTCAGCAATGCAGGGACATGGTATATCATCATAATTCTTCTTCAGGTAATTTACCTCCCATAAGTTTTTCAGCCAGGTCAGCAAAATCATCCACCGGCATATCTATTTTATCATATTTCTCACTTGCCCATACCTCTATCCTTCCATCCTGACCTGCGAGTATTACTTCCTTTTTAATACCCGCTATTTCAAGCAGCCTTCGCGGGATCAGCAAACGATTACTGCTGTCAAGAATCAGCTCTGCCGTTCCCTTAAAGAAATTACGTAAAAACATGTTATGCTCCCTGTTGTAAGGGTTTATACTGCTGCGGATCTTATTCATTTGCTCTTCCCAGTCACCGGCAGTATATAAAACCAGGCACTGTTCAAAGATGTCGCGCCTTATTACAAAATGATCTAGTGAAGTTGATTGCATCTGCTTTTTGAACGCAGACGGGAAAATCAGCCTCCCCTTGGCATCAATCTTGCAACTATAATCACCTATAAATGTGGCCATATAAAAAAAAGGTTTGAGGGTAAAATTAAGAAAAATTCACCACTTTATCCCACTTTACTCCATTTTTTTACACTTTGTTAATAACTTTTCACATTTTTTCTGTGATTGTTTATGCCCGTAACTGAAGCCCTGAGGCGTTTAAGTGTGAGTTTCGTATATCCTGATTTGAGGTTTTTTGATTAAATTTGCAATGCCAAATATAATTAGTCAGGGGGTAACTAAATGGATGAGAATAAAGTATCCGGTGAGACCAGGATAGACATAAAAGATATATTCATGGACAAAAATCCGGGGCTTGCAAGATTAATACCAGGTTTTATTATCAGGTACCTGAAAAGGGTAATCCACGAGGATGAACTCAATGATTTCATGTCGAAATACGGTGACCTCAATAATATTGAACTGGTTAAAGCCGGCCTGGTATACCTTGGGATAAATTATGAGGTCCATAATAAACACAATATACCGGGTGAGGGACGTTATGTATTTGTTTCGAACCATCCACTTGGGGGACTTGACGGGCTTGTTTTTATGACCGAATTATCGAAATATTTTGATGATATAAAATTTCCTGTTAACGACATCCTGATGAATATCGGGAACATGTCGGGAATATTTCTGCCAATCAACAAGCACGGAAGCCAGGCAAGGGAATCTGCAAGAGAGATTGAGGAAGCATACGCTTCTGATTCCCAGATACTATATTTCCCTGCCGGCTTATGTTCAAGGAAGAAACATGGTAAAATAAAGGATCTTCAATGGCAGAAGAATTTTCTTGTCAAAGCGATAAAGCATAAACGCGATATTGCCCCGGTATATTTTTCAGGAAGAAATTCAAACTGGTTTTATAATCTATCGAATTTCAGGAAAGCAATTGGAATTAAATCAAATATTGAAATGCTCTACTTACCCGATGAAATGTTTCAGCAGAAGGACAAAGATCTCCACATCGTCTTTGGTGAACGCATACCATGGGAAAGATTTGATAAGTCTAAAACACCACTTGAGTGGGCGGAGTGGATTCAAGGTAAATCATATGAACTGGCTGAAGTGATTCAATAATGAATAATTTTATTATTTTTGAATTGAAGGTTTCGTCCGTTTTATTTAAATAGTCTAAGATTTATTTGGTCAAAACAGAAAAGTATGAAGAAAATTGTAGATGGAATACCAATGCATGAGATTGAAAAGGAGCTGACCGAAGACAAGCTTTTGCGAAAGACGAATAATGCAAATAACGAGGTATATGTTTTTACAAGCCATGATTCCCCTAAGCTTATGCACGAGGTAGGTAGGCTCAGGGAACTTACGTTCAGGGGTGCTGGTGGCGGAACGGGAAAAGCAATTGACCTGGACGAATACGACTATTCTGAAGAATCCCCTCATCAGCAGTTGATTGTCTGGGATCCTGAAAACAAGGATATTATTGGAGGATACAGGTTTTTTATTCATGATAACAGCAAGAAGAAAGTTGATCCTTCAGATATGGCATCTTATGAATACTTCAATTTTTCGGATAAATTCACGAAAGAATTCCTCCCAAACCTGATGGAGCTTGGTAGATCTTTCGTACAGCCCGATTACCAGTCAAAGGCAAAGGGCAGAAAAAGCCTGTTTGCACTTGATAATCTATGGGATGGATTGGGAGCAATAGTAATTGAGAATCCATCGGTAAGGTATTTATTTGGCAAGGTAACCATGTATCCTCATTTTCATATCCATGCCCGAAGCATGATAATATATTTCATGAAGAAGCATTTCAGTGATCCCGACAACCTGGTGGTACCAAAAAGAGATATTTCGCTGAATATTGACGAGGAGCTTATGAAAAATATTTTTACGGCTGACAACTATAAAGATGACTACAAGATGCTGTCACAGGAAGTGAGGAAAATAGGAGAGACTATACCTCCGCTTATTAATGCTTATATGAACCTGTCTCCTACAATGCGTACATTCGGAACCATACATAATGAAAGCTTTGGAAATGTAAATGAAACAGGTATCATGATCACCATTAAAGACATGTATGTTGAGAAAATCAACCGTCATCTTGCCTCCTACAGGGAAGATTATGACATAAGTAATTAATATGCCCTTGTGTCCTTTTTTTCTATGTAATTAATAAAAGACTGGTTAACTACTTTATTGCCGCCGGGTGTGGGATAATTGCCTGTAAAGTACCAATCGCCAAGATGCCCGGGGCATGCTTCATGGAGTCCCTCAATAGACTGGTATATTATTTCTAGATCAGCATTTATTACGGGAAGTTTAAGCATACGTGCTATCTGTGACGATATTTCATCAGCGGAAAAAGGATCGTATATTTCTTTTACAACATTTATTATTTCATTCAGGGGCTTACGGTTCTCTTTCAGAGCTTTTTCATATACCTCACCTATTTTACCTTCCATACCTTTGGTTTTTAATAACTCAATTGCCGCCCTGAAAGCAATAAAGTCACCCATTTTAGCCATATCAATACCGTAGCAATCAGGATATCTTATCTGGGGTGATGAAGAGACTATTACAATTTTGCGAGGGTCCAGCCTGTCAAGTATTCGAACTATGCTTTTTTTAAGGGTTGTACCCCTGACTATTGAGTCATCCAGTACCACCATACTGTCAATTCCTCTTCTTATCACCCCGTAGGTAACATCATAGACATGGCCAACCAGGTCGTCGCGTGATTTATCTTCAGTAATAAATGTTCTCAGTTTTGCATCTTTCACAGCCAGTTTTTCAATGCGGGGCCTTGATGAAAGTATTATTTCCAGTTCTTTATCTGACAATTCGTTACCCTTTTCCCTGATAAGTTTAACCTTATGATCCCTAAGATAATCCTCCAAGCCTTTTATTAACCCGTAAAAAGCACTTTCAGCCGTATTCGGTATATAAGAAAATACTGTATTTTCAAGATCAAAATCTATTACCTCCAGCACCCTTCCTGTGAGTTGTTCTCCCAGTTTCTTTCTCTCCCTGTATATTGATTTATCTGTTCCCCTGGAAAAATAGATACGTTCAAAAGAGCACTTTTTCTCTATTTCCGGCTCGCGTATCATTTCAATTTTAGCTTCTCCTGAGGATTTTGCAGTAAGGGCATAGCCTGGTTGCAGTTCTTTAACCTGGTCAGTTTTGAGGTTAAATAATGTTTGAATTACCGGTCGCTCCGAGGCCACCACAATCACCTCATCATCAATATAATAAAATACAGGACGTATCCCCCAGGGGTCTCTGACAACAAAGACATCCCCATGTCCCAGCATGCCTGCCATGGCATAGCCACCATCCCATCTTTTACTGGCATTTCGCAGGACTTCAGCCACCTCAATATTTTTTTCTATCAAAGGAGAAATTTCCTTTTTTTCCAGTCCTTTTGCACGGTACTTCATGAATAGCGATTCCACTTCCTCATCAAGGAAATGTCCAACATTCTCAAGTATGGTTACCGTATCAGAAAAATCGGTTGGGTGCTGGCCTATATCAACCAGTGATCCGAAGATATCGTTTACATTTGTCAGGTTAAAATTTCCTGCCAGTACGAGATTTCTGGACCTCCAGTTATTTAATCTCATCACCGGGTGAACATTTTCAATATTGTTGAGACCATAGGTTCCGTACCTGACATGCCCGACATAAATATCTGAGGCATAAGGAAGATTTTGTCTCAGGGAGTTATATTCTATTTTATCAGGCTGCTCAAATCCCAGCTTCCTTACGTCATTATAGATGGTGTCAAATATTTCCCTTATAGGGTTGCTTCCGTTTGACCTGTGCCTGAAAAAATATTTTTCACCGGGTTTGACTCCTTTCTTCAAACCGGCAATTCCTGCACCATCCTGACCCCTGTTATGTTGTTTCTCAAGCATCAGGTACATCTTCTGCAGGCCATAATCCCATCTCCCATATTTCTCAATAAAATATTCCAGCGGCTTAAGCAACTTTATCATTGCTATGCCACACTCATGTTTAATCTGATCACTCATAATTTACTGATCCAGGTCGGGATAAGTTATAATATCTGTTACTATGTAAGCATTTGGGAATTTCCGCTTCACCATTTTGAAATCGGGATATGCATCATGCTTTGTACGGTAGTCACCCACCCGCACTTTAAAATAATTGGGTGGATCAAACCTCAGATATGATTGTATACCGGGAAATCCAGAAATAAACTCAGCTTTTGTTTCGTTTGCATCCTCTCTGGCATTACGTCCTGAACCCCTGTAAATCTGTATCCGGTAGCCATTTATACCATCAGTTTCGGCATTTGCCATTATATGTCTGCTTAGCAGTGAATCGACGCGTATATCCTGGTTTATTTCCACGCGACCCGCCCGGTAACTACCGCTTCCGTTAATAAGTTCCTCTGCCTTTATCAGTTTTTGTGCCTGAATGCTGCTGCATAATGCAAAAAGGGCTATAAGTAGGATATATCTTTTCATGCCATAAAAATAGTAAATTATCTCCTTTTATTGTTTCTCAAGCTCCTCAGCCAGTTCTTCAGTCATTTCGAGATTATGAAATACGTTCTGTACATCATCATCATCCTCAAGGGTATCTACCAGTTTGAGTACTTTCCCTGCACCTGCAAGGTCAAGTTCTTTGGTGTCATTAGGAATCCTCTGGAGGTCGGCACTTACAGGTTCCACACCCTTCTCTTCCAGCTTCTTATTAAGGTTACCAAAATCTTCCATTGCACAGGTCACTGTTATCATATCATCATCTGTTTCAATATCTTCTGCTCCACCGTCAATTAACTCTAGCTCAAATTCATCCATATCAATTTCATCATTTTTCCTGACTGTAAATATTCCTTTCCTGTCAAAAAGGAAACTTAATGAGCCATGAGTACCGAGATTTCCTCCGAATTTATTGAATACTGACCTGACATTTGCAATTGTACGGTTATTATTGTCGGAAAGGCACTCCACGAAAACTGCTATCCCATTTGGAGCGTATCCTTCAAATGTTATCTCTTCGTACCTTGTCGCATCGTCTCCTGTAGCTTTTTTTATAGCCCTTTCAATATTATCCTTGGGCATATTGGCTCCTTTTGCATTTTGAACAGCCAGGCGCAGCCTGGGATTCGCTTCCGGATCACCTCCGCCTTCCCTGGCAGCTATGGTAATTTCTTTAATCAAACGGGTAAACATTCTGCCTCTTTTAGCATCATTGGCACCCTTTCTCCTCTTAATGGTCGACCATTTGCTATGTCCTGACATAATTATCTTATTTATATTTCAAATGCAAAAATACGAAAAACACCGGTTTCTCAACCGGTGTCATGAAAACAAAAATGATGGGTTGTTATATCAACATAAGAGATGCCCAATTTGGGTGTCTTTACAGATTACTGATTGCCATTTGGTATTACATATTCTCCTTTTTCAACCAGTACGGCATGGTAAAGAGAAGCAAAGGTTGAGCTGATCCATATAGCCGAAATAAATACTCCGAAAATAAGTACAATAAGCCCGGCAATAATTAGGAAAAAGGCCAGGATTCCCATCCAGAAGATCCTCCATCCATGACCTTTTGTTAATCTCCAGCTCTCCTCAACAGCCTTCACGGGATCAAGCTTCTTATCCATAACAAGAAAAGGAACAAAAGCCAGCCGGCAGGCAAAAACAATGCCCGGGATGATAAGGAAGAAAAAACCAAATACAATAATTGCTCCACTGAGAAGTGAGGCAAGAACAACGTCCAGGTAGTTTTTAAACGAGTCAAACATATCTACTACTTCAAAATGATCATTCCGGGCTGCTTTCAGGTAAACAAGTTTTGACCCGTATTCTAACGGTGATAATACAAATAAAGAATAGGCCAGAGCGAATATCTGGGCAAAAATCATTGCCACAGCTACAATACCCCATTTATCGGGATGGATATCAGAAACATTGGAAAAGATACCAAGAGGTATACTTGCCACAAAGATAATCAATGCTACCAGGAATAATGAGATGAAGTTTTTCTTCATCACTCTCCAGCCATGTCGGTACGCTGAACCTGCCTTCGGTAATAATTCTGTTATTTTTTCCATGATTTTATTTTTTGATTTCTACTTCAAATATATATATGTAATACAGCCAAAGTCAATCCGCCAAAAGTAGGATTTGTTTATTATCCAACTTTGGTATGATAAGGTCTTAGTAAATTATTTTGTCTTGAAGCAAGTAATTTGTTTCATTTGTAATAAATATTATCTGATGATCAGACTGGCTGTTTTTGTTGTCATTGTTGTCGCTGTTTCAGGAGGAGTGTACAGTCTGATACTTTTATCCCGACTCAGGAAAATATACCGGGTTGATTACCTGAACAGTTTTTTCTATTATAAAATACTTCATTTTGTCTTTGGAGTTTACGGCATACTCGGTGGTATAGCAATAAGAGAAATCCTACTTAAGTATGACATTAAAATTGCAGAGATAGAATCAATTGCTGCTGTTATACCTTTTTTCGGTGTCCCTTTTATAATTGCAGCATGGTATATCCTTATTAAAGCATCAAATGAGCTTATTTCGAGAAAGGTAAGCCAGTCAGTTGCCATTATATTCTTTACACTGGCCACGGCCTCTTTCCTTATTTACGGACTGATACTTAGAAATATGCCCGAAAACGCGGGTTTGAACAGTGTTGACCTGAGCCAGTTAGTCAGGATAGTACTTTATTCAATTGACCTGCTTGTCAAGATATATATCCTTGTTATACTTATATACAGAGCTGTCAGGACCAGTAACAATGAAAAAAGGATACTGCTGGTAAGGTTTGGATTTATTCTCGCAGGTATTGCCTTGCTGAATGCTATTGCATTGCATTTTGCTTACTGGAGTGTATATGTTGGTTTATATTTCCTTTTATTCTATTTCTGTTCCGACCTGGCTTTGATAATATTACTGAAATCCTACCTGAAAAGAAATGCTAATGAATTCATTGATCTCACTGATTCACTTGAGGATCTTTACCAGCAATATGGCATATCAAACAGGGAGAAACAGATAATTACAGAGATATGCAGGGGCAAGACAAACCAGGAGATAGCCGATGAGCTGTTTATTTCCCTTCAGACCGTCAAAGACCATACATATAATATATTCAGGAAAGTCAATGTACGAAACAGGGTGCAATTGACTCAGGTCTTTTCTCATTTAACGTTATAAACGTAGAGTCGTACAAATTGGACGTTTCTACTAAAACAAAATGCAAACAGGGGAAGGTGCTTCTGTGGTATCTATCGGTTCCATACGACCAGTGAAACTGTCACGTTTGAACGACACTATGTTATTTGAATTCTGGTTGGCCACCAGCATGTAGTTTTCACCGGGTGACAGGGCGAAATTTCGGGGCCATTCTCCGCAGGTGGACTGGTGTACGATTAGCTTTAGTGTCCCATCATGCTGATCTGTCTCAAAAATGGCAATGCTGTTGTGCCCCCGGTTAGAAGCATAAACAAACTTTCCATCGGATGAAACATGAATATCTGCACAGGCATTAGTTCCAGTATAATCTTTCGGCAGGGTTGTAAATGATGGCCCTTTTTCAAATGTTCCTCCCCCAGTTCTTTTAACAAGCGTCACGGTACTGTTCAGCTCATTTACCACGTAGATCCAAATACCATTGGGGTGGAATGCCAGGTGGCGGGGTCCCGCTCCGGGATCCATACCAAGCTTTTGTTGCTCTTCAGGCAACAGCTTTTCATGCAGGGTATCCAGATCTGAGAACCACAGCTCGTTTGTACCCAGGTCTACCGAGATTACCCGCGAGGTTCCTGGTTCAAACCAGGCGGAATGGGCATGCGGACTTTTTTGCCTGCTGGTTGTGCCACTTCCTGTATGCTTCTGAACATCAAGCAACACACTTAGTACACCGGTGCTATCCAGTTTCAGCAAGCCAATGGTGCCACTTGAATAGTTGGCAGATAATACATAGCCATCTTCATTAATAGCTACAAAACACGGATGTGCACCGCCTGAAGGGCTCCGGCTGGTTCTTACCAA
The DNA here is from genome assembly GCA_964577305.1 of uncultured Rikenellaceae bacterium. Taxonomy (GTDB): domain Bacteria; phylum Bacteroidota; class Bacteroidia; order Bacteroidales; family VadinHA17; genus UBA9300. The sequence continues at coordinate 24,740 of CAZNYS010000004.1, read as the reverse complement.
GCTGTCACCCCGAGTCCGGAACGATTCAACTGTTCCTTCCGGACTTTTCTCATTCACTGCCAGCAGGAAGTCCCTGCTGGCGCTAAATGCCAGGAATGATGGATTTTCTGTCTCTGCTGCCAGGTTAATCCGTTCAAGTCGGCCGTCGTTGTGCAACAGGAACTTATAAATCCCCCGGCTTCCTGACCCGGTATAAGTGCCAACGTAAAATGAAACAGTAGATACGCCTGCTGAATTGTTTTCTAAACTGTTGTGACAACCGTATAGGATCAGTAGTGAAAGTATAAGGATCAGATGTTTCATAAGATGTTTATCTATAAAGTAATTACAAAATTAAATTTTTACTTATAATATTAATGTATGTGTTTCGTAGAGACTTCGTATAGACGCCTAAATTGGGCGTCTTTACATTTATTTTTTGCATCTTTACATAAGGAAAGAAATAAATATGCACAGGAACTTGTTCATAATTTTCTTAGTGGCCTTGTCAATTGTCCTTATCATGGTATCATGCCGCAAAAAGCCCTCCAATGGTAATGAAGGAATAGATTTTTCGGAATGTGTCATAAGTGGCTCCGCTAATACATTCGATATAGTTACTTTCAATATCCAGGAATATCCCAGATATGATGAAGAAACAGCAGAGGTGGTGGCTGAGCTGATAAAGGAAATGAATGTTGATATTATTGCCCTGCAGGAGATAAGCTCAGAAGCAGAGTTTGATAAGCTTGTTGAAAGACTCATTGGATGGGAAGGAGAATATTACCCGATTAACAATTCCGTTTGGAACCTGGCATTTCTTTACAAGGTATCGGAGATTAGTCTTAATGAGGCTGAAAGTAAAATAATATTCGAGGATGATTACTGGTCATTCCCCCGGCCACCTTTTGAAATACATGTAACACATATACCGACAGGTATAGATGCAATAATGATAAACAACCACCTTAAATGCTGTGAAGGCACTGAAAACGAAGACCGGAGAAGAAATGCCACTGACTCTTTATATAAATATATATCAAATAATTACCCGGATGAGCCGGTTATTGTTCTTGGAGACCTCAATGATGAAATAAATGGGACAACCTACGAGACCAACGTGTTCTGGACCATGGTAAATGATCCTGATAATTTTATGTTCACAGACATGACTATTGCCCGTGGTAGTGTTGCATGGTGGTCATACCCCTCATGGCCAAGCCATATAGATCATATATGTGTAACGGACGAATTGTATGCAAATATTGACACTTCAATCGTTAACAGGCCTGACCGGTGTTTTACCGACTACCAGGAAGTTATATCCGATCACCGCCCGGTATATCTCAGGCTTAAATAAAGATATAAATCATTTCTTATTATCTTTATCCGCTAAAAACGTTCCCGGAAAACCATATCTGGCATGAGGAAACATGTAATAAATGCTGCAACAGGAATTATTATTGGAGGATTCTTCCTTTTCCTTACTCTTAAGAACAAACCCCTGGACGATATATTTGAACTTCTGTTAACAGCCAGGATCAACTGGATATTATTAAGCATTTTATTCCTGTTAATTATGTTCTTTTTCAGGGCTTACAGGTGGAAATTGCTAATGGAAAACAATGGCAACTTTCCTCAAATTAAGAATGTATCCTATTCCTTGCTCCTGGGATTTTTCATAAACAGCTTCACACCAAAGCTGGGTGAGATAATCAGGTGTACATCATTACAAAAATCATCAGGTATACCTGTTTCAAAAAGCCTTGGTACTGTAATATCTGAACGGATATATGACCTGATTGTACTTATACTGGCAATAGCAGTTATAATCCTTCTTGAATTCGGAAGATTGCGTGAATTGATTAAAACGGCTGTTTACAGTATTAAAAAATCAGTCTCAGCGAATTTACTGAACCTTGGTTTAATCTTACTGGGGCTGGTACTGGTTATTGCTGCCCTGATCCTGATATTCAGGCATTATAAGCTTCTACATAAAATCAGGTCTTTTCTGAAGGAGTTCTGGGCAACCTTAGGAAATACATTCAGGATAAAGTCGTACCGCATATTTGCACTCCAAACAGTTATGGTTTGGTTTCTTATGATTTTAATGAATTATTGCTGCCTGAGGTCATTACCTTCAACTGAGAACCTCAACCTGTATTTCGCTTTTGTGGTCCTTTTCGTGGGAACTATTGGATGGGCTATCCCCAGCCCCGGAGGAATAGGGACCACACACTTCTTTGTCTTACAGCTCTTCCTCCTGTTTAACCTGAGTGAAGAAACAGGCATAACCTATGGAATACTGGTAAACGGAATTACAGTATTATTTACTATTGCAGGCGGACTGCTCGCAATTATAATAGTGAACTCATTCAAACTTATGAAACAGGTTAAATGAATATAAATATGAATAAGATTATTACACCCATTATGCTGGTAGTATTACTGACTACCCTGGTCAGCTCCTGTACCCAGAAAAATGATGATAACAGCATTTCATTTGACCCCGCTGAACTGGTAAACCCGCTTATGGGGACCGACTCTGAGTTCAAACTGTCAAACGGGAATACATATCCTGCCATAGCAATGCCGTGGGGAATGAATTTCTGGACTCCCCAGACAGGTGAAATGGGTAATGGCTGGGGATATACATACGATGCCTATAAAATACGGGGTATTAAACAGACCCACCAGCCAAGCCCGTGGATTAACGACTATGCAGCCTTTTCTTTAATGCCCATAACCGGCGAGATAAGATTTGACGGTGAAGACCGGGCTTCCTGGTTCTCACATAAGGCAGAAACAGCAAAACCATATTACTATAGTGTATATCTGGCCGATCATGACGTAACTGCTGAAATAACACCAACGGAAAGGGCTGCAATCTTCAGGTTTACATTTCCTGAAAATGATTCCTCATGGATCCTGGTTGATGGTTTTTACAGAGGCTCTATGGTGAAAATATTATCAGACGAGCGCAAAATAATCGGTTACTGCAGGAACAACAGCGGAGGTGTCCCTGATAATTTTTATAACTATTTTGTAATAGAATTTGATAAGGACTTTGATTATACACACACATGGCTTAATAAAGAGCTTCAGGCTAATATCCTAGAAGCCGAGGGCTTTCATGCAGGGGCCATTATAGGTTTCAAAACAGGAAAAGATGAAATTGTATATGCCCGCGTGGCTTCATCATTTATCAGCCCCGAACAAGCTGAAAGGAATCTTGAAAATGAGATTGGCACAAAGTCATTTGATACTGTAATGAAAGAGGCAAAGGAAGCCTGGAACAGGGAACTTGGAAGGATCAGGGTTGAAAGTGATGATAACGATAAAATAAGGACTTTCTATTCCTGCTTCTACAGGCTGCTGCTTTTCCCGCGAAAATTCTACGAGATAAACGCTGAAGGAGAAATTGTTCATTATAGCCCATATAACGGTGAGATATTACCCGGGTATATGTTCACTGATAATGGTTTCTGGGACACGTTCAGAGCTGTGTTTCCCTTCTTTACTCTTATGTATCCTGAACTTGACAGTCATATCATGAGTGGCCTGGTAAATACATATCTCGAAAGTGGCTGGCTTCCTGAATGGGCAAGCCCCGGGCACAGAAATTGTATGATAGGCTCAAACTCGGCTTCACTGGTTGCTGACAGCTACCTGAAAGGAATCAGGGGATATGATATCGAAACACTGTACGAGGCAATGATCAAAAACACTAAAGGACATGGTCCTGTGCATTCTGTGGGAAGGTATGGAGCTGAATATTATAATAAACTTGGGTATATACCATATGATGTGGGTATCAGGGAAAACACGGCACGTACACTGGAATATGCCTATGCTGATCATTGTATCTGGAAGCTGGGTCAGGAACTGGGCAGGCCCGAAGAAGAACTGGAATTATATAAAGAGAGGGCATATAATTTTGTAAATGTATTCGACCCCGGGAGGAAACTAATGCGGGGGAAAAATCTCGATGGCAGTTTTCAATCACCTTTCAGCCCATACAAATGGGGTGATGCCTTTACTGAAGGGAACAGCTGGCATTATACCTGGAGTGTATTTCATGATATTGACAGCCTGGTAAGCCTCATGGGAGGGAATGACCAGTTTGTAGCAAAGCTTGACTCAGTTTTTGAGGTTCCTCCTGTATTCGATTATTCGTATTACGGTATCGTAATTCATGAAATTAGAGAAATGCAGATGGCCGGAATGGGCAATTATGCCCACGGTAATCAGCCGATCCAGCATATGATATACCTGTATAACTACGCGGGAGCACCATGGAAAACACAGTACAGGGTACGCCAGGTTATGGACAGGCTCTATAATTATACCCCAGATGGATACTGTGGTGATGAAGATAACGGGCAGACATCAGCATGGTATGTCTTCAGTGCAATGGGATTCTATCCTGTATGCCCCGGAACAGACCAGTATGTTATCGGGTCACCATTGTTTGATAAGATGACTATTGAAATGCCGGAAGGAAACACCCTTGAGATTCTTGCAGAAGGAAATGGCAGCAAATCTTATTACATTGAAAATATCACCCTTAACGGGAAGACCGTAAATTATAATTATTTTACACACGATGCCCTCCAGCAAGGTGGTAAAATAATATTCACAATGTCCGAAGAATCCAATAAGAAAAGGTGTACCGAACCTGAATCGTACCCTTATTCAATGTCAGGGGAATAGATAATAATCTGTTAAATTCAATTCCTTTATTGAATTAATATTTTGCATACCTTTGAAATGCTGCATTTCATTTTGTGTTTTCATTAATTTGATTTCTGAGGAATTGACGAAGAAATTCATGAATAAATATAGAATTGGACCTATCCGATTGCAAAAATGGGATTATGGTTGGAGGGGTAAATATTTTATCACCATCTGTACCAGGGATAGGAAAAATTTTTTGGGGGATATTTATAATTACGACATTTATTTATCCAAAATAGGCAGAATTGCCCAACAATTCATATTATCCATTCATGATCATTTCCCATTTGCAATTATTGACACATATGTAATAATGCCGAATCATATTCATTGTATTTTGGTTTTGAATAAACCGTATATATTCATTGATGTTGATGATCACCCTGATATAAATGTAGTAGAATCAAGGCAATGCCTTGATTCTACCAAATTATCCACAAAACCTACATCATTCACAGAAATAAAATCACACCCAAAATCCGTAAAAACAATACATAACATACCCAAAAAACCAATATTAACACCTGGCCAAAAACGATTTCAAAACCAGGGTAAAAATACCGTTTCATCAATTATTGGTTCATATAAATCAATCGTTACAAGAAATGCCAGAAAAATCGATCCAACATTTGGATGGCAATCGGGATTCTACGACAGAATCCTATTTACCAATAAACAATTGTTAAGGGTAAGAAAATATATCAATGAAAATCCGATAATATGGGTCAGGGATAGAAATTCATAATACGTTTTGTATTTTTGCAGCCTGAACAAAATCATTGTATAAGAGGTTTTATAACAAATGCCCCGCAAATTATACATAGAAACATATGGATGTCAGATGAATGTTGCTGACAGTGAGGTAGTGGTATCCATACTTAAGGATGATGGGGTTTTGATAACCGACAGGATGGATGATGCCGACCTGATACTGGTAAATACATGCTCTGTACGAGATAATGCAGAACAGAGGGTATGGGGCCGGCTTGACGTGTTCAAACATCATAAAAGGAAAAACCCGGGAACGCTTGTGGGTGTGATCGGATGCATGGCGGAAAGACTGAAGGAACAACTCCTTGTTACCGATAAAATGGTGGATATAGTTGTCGGGCCCGATGCCTACAGGGACCTGCCAAGATTAATCAGCGAAGCATCCCAGGGGCATGAGGCAGTTAACGTTCTTCTTTCCCGGGAAGAAACCTATGCAGATATCTCACCGATTAGACTGGACAGGAATGGGGTATCCTCATTTGTATCAATAATGAGGGGATGCAATAATATGTGTGCCTATTGCGTGGTACCCTATGTCAGGGGAGCAGAGCGCAGCCGTGACCCTGAAACCATTTTAAATGAAGTAAGGGAACTATTCGATAACGGTTACAGGGAAGTTACCCTGCTGGGTCAAAACGTTGATTCATATTCATGGGCAGATAATGAAATTAAGACAGGCTTCGCTGAACTGCTGGAATTAACAGCAAGGGTTAACCCCCTGCTGCGAGTCCGTTTTTCTACATCACATCCAAAAGATATGTCGGATGATGTGCTGAGGGTTATGTCACGTTACGATAATATCTGCAAACATATACACCTCCCTGCCCAGAGCGGCAGCAGCCGAATCCTGGAATTAATGAACCGGAAATATGACAGGGAATGGTACATGGAAAGGATAAAAGCTATAAGAAACATCCTCCCCGTGTGTTCTGTTTCATCCGATATGATAGCTGGCTTCTGTACAGAAACAGAGGAAGATCATGAAGCCAGCCTGGGCCTTATGAAATGGGCTGAATATGATTTTGCGTATATGTTTAAATATAATGAAAGACCTGATACAAAAGCTGCAAGAAAATACCCTGATGATGTTCCGGATAAAGTTAAGACAAGGCGGTTGAATGAAATAATTGAACTTCAAAACAAATTATCACTGGAGAGCAAGAAAAAGGATATTGGTAATGTATACGATGTGCTGGTGGAAGGCTTTTCAAAAAAATCACCTGATGACCTTTCCGGCAGGACTTCCCAGAATAAGGTGGTGGTGTTCCCCCGGGGTAAATACAAATCCGGGGATTATGTAAAGATCAAGATAATTGATTGTACCGCGGCAACACTTATAGGCACACCTGTGGATTAAAAAATATGTAATTGCCTGATCGAGCTTCTCCTTTCTGTATTCTAAAAATTGAATACGAAATCAAGGAAGGGAACACCGATAAACAGTGCTTTCGCAATATCAGGATTATTTATGAATGCCAGATCAACAGATATATTATCTCCAAGGAATCTTATACCATATGAAAATATACCGTAATACGAACCGTCTTCCCCAACTTCAGGTATCAGCCAGTTCTCGCTTACAAACCCTATGCGCCTGGAGGCCCTTACCATCCCTGAAATGGAGATTACCGGCTTACTGCTGAACTCCTTTTCAAAGAATCCCCAGCCCAGGCCGGCCGTCAGGTTATTATTATCATTACCGTATGTTGCAAATGCATTCAGTGTACCGAGTCCTCCGAAATCATCGATTGTTTTAATTGTGTTTGCGTACAGGATATTCCCCCCAGCATACAGGTTGTCAGCAACTTTGAACGATGCTTTTGGATTGAGATAAAAGGCATAAGGGCCATCTCCTCCTGCAAAAATGGAGAATATCTCAAAACCGCCTGAAAGGCTTAAGTAATCTGTGAATGCATAACTGAAGGAATTAAAGAAGAGCCATGTGTTCTGATAATAAGCCGAACCCTTATCAGGCGCTATTGCCGAGCTTCCAATCAGGTATTTGCCCGGATTGGGATTGGGAAACCAGCCCTTGCCCGCATCACTCTCCGTAAGCAAGGTCATCTGCTCGATATTAGACCTCTGTATAGTTACCCGCCCCATGGATGTAGTTTCCACAACGATCTGCTGACTATTCTCTGACACAATCTTGCCGGTGATCGATCCCCCGTCTTTTAGCTTAATCATATATTCCTTCGAGACCTGTATATCAGTCTGTGCATAAATGGAAGGTGGTATTAAGCACATTAATAGAATGGCAACTGGAATAATTGCCAGTTTAGCTTTGTTTTTTCTTGATAAGAAGTCGTTCATGGTTACAAGTATTATTTTATATTATTTCAATCAAATCAAATTTAGTAATAATATTTTAATTGTGATGAACAATAATGTTAATACATGTAGGCATGGTGTCATCCACATGCAGCTTCAGGATCAATAAATCAAATATTATCTGTCCCGGGAACTTTTTTTATTGCAAGGTGCAATTCATCCAACTGCCCCTTTGAAATTGCAGAAGGTGAATCTATCATTACATCCCTTCCCGCGTTATTTTTCGGGAAAGCAATAAAATCCCTTATTGTTTCAGAACCAGTGAAAAGAGCTACCCAACGGTCGAAACCGAAAGCAATACCTCCATGTGGTGGTGCACCATATCTGAAAGCATCCATCAGGAAACCAAACTGTGAATGGGCCTCCTCATCTGTAAATCCCAGCACTCTGAACATTCTCTTTTGTATTTCAGCATCATGTATTCTTATCGAACCTCCACCAATTTCAACACCATTGATCACCAGGTCATAAGAATTTGCCCGCACTTTGCCTGGATCTGATTCAAGCATATGAAGGTCTTCAGGTTTTGGTGATGTAAAAGGGTGGTGCATTGCATAATACCTGTTTGTCTCGTCATCCCATTCCAGCAAGGGAAAATCCACAACCCATAAAGCTTTGAACTGCTCAGTATCTCTCAAGCCCAGACTGTTGCCCATTTCCAGACGAAGTTCAGACAGTGCTCTAAGGGTATCCATCCGTTCACCGGCAAGTATAAGAAGCAGGTCGCCCGGTCGGGCGGTCATGATTTCAGTCCATTGCTTCAGATCATCAGGACTAAAAAATTTGTCAACAGATGATTTGAATGAGCCATCTTTATTATATTTTACGTATACCAGTCCTTGGGCACCAATCTGAGGCTTTCTCACAAAATCAGTAAGCTTATCAAGCTCCTTCCGTGAATAATCAGAACAACCTTTAGCAACTATACCTCCAATATATTCTGATTTATCAAATACATTGAATCCCTTTCCTTTGGCTGTATCACGTATTTCCGTGATTTTCATCCCGAATCTAAGATCAGGTTTATCTGTCCCATATTCTGAGAAAGCCTGTTCGTATGTCATACGAATAAATTTCTCCTTCACATCAATATTCTTTACTGCTTTGAACAGATGAACAGCCAGTCCTTCAAAAGCATTCAGGACATCATCCTGTTCAACAAAAGACATCTCACAATCTATCTGGGTAAACTCTGGCTGCCGGTCAGCACGGAGATCCTCATCCCGGAAGCACCTGACAATTTGAAAATACTTATCGAACCCTGATATCATTAACAGTTGTTTAAAGGTCTGGGGTGATTGAGGCAGTGCATAAAAGCATCCCGGATGCACCCTTGAGGGAACTACAAAGTCACGTGCCCCCTCGGGTGTTGATTTAATAAGCACAGGAGTCTCTATTTCAATAAAGCCCTGTGCATCCAGGTATTTTCTAACCTCCTGGGCAACCCTGTGCCGGTGAATTATATTCTGTTTAACAGGTTCGCGTCTGAGATCAAGATACCTGTATTTCATCCTTAATTCATCACCCCCATCGGTATCATTTTCTATGGTGAAGGGAGGCAGATCACTGGTATTAAGTACATCAAGGCTTTCTACAATTATTTCAATATCACCGGTAGGCATCTTTGGATTCTTATTGCTTCTTTCTTCAACTATACCTTCAGCACGGATGACATATTCTCTCCCCAGCTTTCTCGCTTCAGCGCATAACTGAGGTTTTATTTCCATATTGAAGACCAGCTGGGTTTTGCCATACCTGTCACGCAGGTCAATAAACGTCATTCCGCCCAGGTCGCGTGATTTATGGACCCAGCCACTTAATACAACCTTTTCACCCTGGTTGGATAAAGTCAGTTCTCCGCAATTGTGTGTTCTGTACATAATGAGCCTGATAAATTTGAAACAAAAATAACCAAAACATCATTACACTGAAACGAATTACAGTCATCTGAGATATATTTCTGTTTTTATTACATTTACACAAACATCTCTCATAATAATGATGACAATAGAATTTTCGGATGAAACCTTTATGAAGGCCGCATTAACTGAGGCCGAAACAGCAAGGGATAAAGGAGAGGTGCCGGTTGGTGCCGTAGTGGTATGCAATAACAGGATTATAGCCAGGGCACATAACCTTACTGAAACACTCAATGATCCCACGGCCCATGCCGAAATGCAGGCAATAACTGCTGCAAACACATACCTTGGAGGTAAATACCTTGATAAATGCAGCCTTTATGTTACCCTTGAACCATGTACTATGTGTGCCGGGGCATTATTCTGGAGCCGGATAGGGAGACTGATATACGGAACCTCTGACGAAAAGAAAGGCTATTCTCTTAATAAAGACAGTGTGTTGCATAATAAAACCAGTGTACTACAAGGTGTTATGGAAAGAGAGTGCCGAAATATATTACAGGATTTTTTTAAAATGAAAAGACAGGATTTGTCTGACGAAATTAATTGATATCTTTAAAAAATAATTTAGGTTTGTAAAAATATTTTCCCGGATGACATTTGATAATAGCAAGACTATTATAGGCTTAAGAATCAGGTTATTCATAGCCACACTGATCATGCTTGTATATGTATATGTCGTGTATTTCGGGAAGCAGCTGCATTTTCCTGTATTTGGCATCCAGGAATTCTATGCCACGCTTATCCTTACAGCTGCATACATTATACTGGCTTTCCTGCCTCTTCTACTGAAATACAAATACATCTACTTCTCAGATGATGGTAAGAATATTATCTTCAGATACTACTCTGTAGGCCTTTTAAGCGGGAAAAAGAATTCGGTAGAAATTCCAAAAAATGAGTTTCTTGGCTATAAAATAACAAAACCCTTCCCGGTCCTGATAAAATCGATACAACTATATCGCCTGATGGGAAATAAAAAAGCAAGCTATTCTCCTGTTTATATCTCCTCGTTATCAAAATCAGAACTTAATAAAATAGCAGGGTCACTTGACAAATATATAAAACAGCATTAATCAGTTCTGACTTATGAGTTTAATCATTTTTTAACATTTTTGCTAATATCATATTTGAACCATTAATGAATCCTTTATAAAATCATCAAAATTTTCTAATAATGAATGTAGATATTGTTCTTAACAACCTCGAGAAGAAACACCCCGGCGAGGTTGAATACCTTCAGGCAGTCAGGGAAGTACTTGAATCAATTGAGGAAGTCTATAATGATAATCCACATTTCGAATCTGCCAATATCATTGAAAGGCTTATAGAGCCGGACAGGATCATCACATTTAAAGTACCATGGATGGATGACGAAGGTAAGGTACAGGTAAACCTCGGGTACCGTATACAGTTCAACAATGCCATAGGTGCATACAAGGGTGGCTTACGTTTCCACCCCAGTGTAAACCTCAGTATTCTGAAGTTCCTTGGCTTTGAACAAATCTTCAAGAACTCACTCACATCACTCCCCATGGGTGGTGGTAAAGGTGGCTCTGATTTTAATCCAAAAGGTAAATCGGATGCTGAGATTATGAAGTTCTGTCATTCATTCATGCTTGAACTATGGAACTATATTGGCCCTGAAATGGATGTCCCCGCCGGTGATATCGGAGTGGGTGGCCGTGAGATAGGGTTTCTTTTTGGTATGTACAAAAAATTGAAACGTGAACATTCAGGTGTGCTCACAGGAAAAGGTATAAACTGGGGTGGCTCACTTATACGACCTGAAGCCACAGGTTTTGGATGTGTATACTTTGCTAAGGAAATGCTTGCTCCCATAGGTGAAACATTCAAAGGCAAAACAGTGGCTGTATCAGGTTTTGGAAATGTAGCATGGGGCGCAGTCCAGAAAGTCATCGAGCTGGGCGGCAAAGTTGTAACACTTTCAGGACCTGATGGTTATGTTTATGATCCCGACGGAGTATCCGGTGATAAGATAGATTATATGCTGGAACTGAGAGCCTCAAATGAAGATATTGTTAAACCATATTCATATGAATTTCCGTCAGCACAGTTCCACGAAGGTAAACATCCCTGGGAAGTTAAAGTGGATATTGCACTCCCATGTGCTACCCAGAACGAACTGAATGCCGAAGACGCACAGAATCTTGTCAACAACGGATGCATTTGTGTATGTGAAGGAGCCAATATGCCCTGTACGCCTGAAGCGATTGAAATAATACAGAAAAATAAACTCCTATTTGCGCCGGGCAAGGCTGCCAATGCAGGTGGTGTGGCCACATCAGGACTTGAAATGTCGCAAAACTCAATGAAACTTCATTGGAGACGTATTGAGGTTGACGACAGGCTGCATGAAATAATGATCAATATCCATGAGGCATGTGTGAGATATGGAACTACTGAAAGCGGATATGTGGATTATGTTAAGGGAGCAAATATTGCTGGCTTCCTGAAAGTAGCCAATTCTATGCTGGACTACGGTATTTATTAAATACACCCCCATAGTATTATGTAAAGGCTGTTCAACTTATGAGCAGCCTTTCTTCTATCTTGTTTTTATGCATTTCAGCATATTCAAATTCACACCTATTTATTATCTTTGGTAAAATGTCTCATGCTGAAAATGAAAACAGATAAAGAACTGATCTGTACTATTGCCCTTGGCATGGTACCTGCCGTTGGTGATATAAATGCCAGAAAACTTATCAAACACCTGGGCTCTGCTGAAGCTGTTTTTAATGAATCATATCGTAACCTGATACGTATTCCCGGCATAGGTAAAACCATTGCATCCCACCTTTGCTCCCGGGAATTTATGGATAAAGCAGCCGAGGAGCTGGATTATATTCGTAAACACGATATAGGCGTTACATGTTATGATGAAAACGAATACCCGGAAAGGCTGAAAGAATGCCCTGACTCACCATTGCTCATATATTTCAAGGGTAATGCAAACCTTAATGATAAAAAGATTATCAGTGTTGTGGGTACAAGGAATATTACACGAAAAGGTAAAGATATATGTAAGACTATTATTAATAACCTTGCCAATGAATACCCTGAGCTGATAATCACCAGCGGGCTTGCTTACGGTGTTGACATTACTGCACATAAAGCTGCGTTGAAAGAAAACCTCAAAACACTGGCAATTCTGGGTCATGGTTTTAAAACACTATATCCTTCAGCCCATTTATCCATAGCAAAGCAAATAATATCACAGGGAGCACTTATTACAGATTTCCCTTCGTTTGAAGCTCCTGAAAGAAATAACTTTCTCAAGCGAAACAGGATCATAGCAGGTATATCTGATGCCACCCTGGTTATTGAATCAGGAAGAAAGGGAGGGGCTATGGTTACTGCCGATATTGCCATGTCGTATAACAGGGAAGTGATGGCAGTTCCCGGCAGTCCGGGTGACCGCTTATCTGAAGGATGTAATCTTCTTATCAAATCTAACAGGGCAGCTCTTATCGAATCAGCCGATGATGTAATTTATAACCTTAACTGGTTGAGATCCAAATCCGAAAACAAACAAAAGAAATTGTTCCCTGAGAACCTGAGCCCCCTTGAAGAAAAAATATTTGCATTATTCAATGAAAATGAAGAATTAGCATCAGATCAGATAAGCAGTTCTCTCGGCAAACCATTGCATCAGCTATCATCAGCCCTTTTAAAACTTGAATTTTCAGGTCATATAACAAGTATCCCGGGAAATATTTATCGTAGGAAAATCTGATTTGCTTTCACGAATGAATCATGACAAAAGTCATGTTACCGTGCATGTTTTATAACACATATGAATGTATTATAGTTTTGATTATCTATATATTGACATTTCATCCTGTATTTTATTTCTGAATATTTACAAAGAAGGTTTATACTGTAGGTTCTTTTAAAAATGAAATTTCTATTTTTAGCTTCTCTTAAATCTAAAAAACATTAATAAAAATAAAGACTATGGACCCAAGAGTTGAAAAATTTATGGCAGCTATCAAGGCTAAGAACCCGGGTGAAAACGAATTTCACCAGGCCGTACAGGAAGTTGCTGAATCACTAATCCCTTTCATTGAAGAAAATCCCAAGTATAAACATGCCAAGATCCTTGAAAGAATTGCAGAGCCCGAAAGGGTTATTCTTTTCAGGGTACCATGGCTTGATGACAAAGGAGAAATCCAGATTAACAAAGGATACCGTATCGAAATGAATAGTGCCATTGGCCCCTATAAAGGGGGTTTAAGGTTCCACCCTACTGTTAACCTGGGAATATTGAAGTTTCTTGCTTTTGAGCAGGTATTAAAAAACAGTCTGACAACGCTCCCTATGGGAGGAGGCAAAGGAGGATCAGATTTTGATCCCAAGGGTAAGTCTGATAACGAAGTAATGAGGTTCTGCCAGAGTTTCATGACAGAATTATCACGCCATATTGGTCCTAACACCGACGTGCCGGCAGGTGATATCGGTGTTGGCGGACGCGAAATAGGTTACCTGTTCGGACAGTATAAAAGGCTCAGGAATGAGTTCACCGGTGTCCTCACAGGGAAAGGCATAAACTGGGGTGGCTCAGTTATACGTCCTGAGGCAACCGGATATGGTGCAACCTATTTTGCCCAGAATATGCTTGAAACGAGAGGCGATACACTCAAAGGGAAAGTGGTGGCAATATCAGGTTCAGGTAATGTAGCACAGTATGCATGTGAAAAAGTTACCGAAATGGGAGGTAAGGTAGTAACACTTTCCGATTCATCAGGCTATATCTACGACCCGGCAGGCATAGATAAAGAAAAACTGGCATACGTGATGGAACTGAAGAACGTCAAACGCGGCAGGATAAAGGAATACGCCGAAAAATATGGCGTTGAATATTTCGAGGGTAAAAGGCCCTGGGGTGTTAAATGCGATGTTGCAATGCCTAATGCGACCGAAAATGAGATTAATGAAGAACAGGCAAAAACACTCATTAAGAATGGTTGCTACTGTGTTTCAGAGGGAGCTAATATGCCTTCCGCCCCGGAAGCTATTAATGCCTACCTGGAGGCCGGCATACTCTATGGCCCCGGGAAAGCAGCTAATGCAGGTGGTGTAGCAGTCTCAGGCCTTGAAATGACTCAGAACTCAATGCGCCTTTCATGGACACGTAAAGAAGTTGATGACAGGCTCCAGATGATCATGAAGAATATCCATGATACCTGTGTTAAATACGGAACACAAGAGGACGGTTATATTAATTATGTACAAGGAGCAAATATCGGAGGGTTCATTAAGGTGGCAGACTCTATGCTTGCTCAAGGAGTAGTCTAAGCAGTATACTGTTTTTATACCTATAGATAAAAAAGGGGCATTAACTTGTCTCCTTTTTTTTTGTTTTCTATGTTTGCAGCCTCATGTCATTAAAACAAGATGCAACTTATCGATAGTCATACGCACCTTTATTTACCTGAGTTTGATGATGACAGGGATGAGATCATAAGCAGGGCCCTTAATTGTAATGTTACAAAAATGCTCCTGCCAAATATTAACAAAGACTCTGTTGGTCCATTGCTGAGAATGGTGAGTAATTACCCGGGAATATGCTATCCCATGATAGGAATACACCCTACCAGTATAAGGGATGACTATAAAGAACAGCTTGAAGCAGTTAATAACAATCTCGGTAAGCATAAATTCATAGCAATAGGCGAAATAGGCATTGATCTTTACTGGGACAAAACATACCTCAGGGAACAGGAAGATGCATTCAAAGAACAGGTGAAAATTGCCGGAAGAGAGAACCTGCCTGTTGTTATACATTCGCGTGAAAGCCTGGAAAAAATTCTCACCTTGCTGGATGCTACAGGTTTACATGATCTTCGCGGAGTATTTCATGCTTTTACAGGCAGCATTGAACAGGCACACGAAATCATCAGCCGGGGTTTTCTCATAGGAATAGGAGGTATACTTACATTCAAAAATTCAGATCTTGATAAAACACTTGAATCAATCGACCTGGAAAAAATAATACTTGAAACTGATTCTCCTTACCTGGCTCCTGTACCAAAAAGGGGTAAACGCAACGAAAGCTCCTATATCAGGTTTATAGCAGAAAAACTGGGTGAAATAAAAAATCTGCCTGTTGAAGAAATTGCCAGGATAACCACATCAAATTGTATTAATTTGTTTAATTTGGACTAAAGTATTGTTTTGAAAGACATATCCTCAATACTTATCTTATACACAGGAGGCACTATAGGAATGGTACATGATCCTTCTTCAGGAGTGCTTGTCCCGTTCAACTTTAAGCATATTGAGCAACAGGTTCCGGAGCTTCAGCGCTTTGATTGCAGAATTGACACTATATCCTTTGACCCTCTGATTGATTCTTCAGATGTCAGTCCCGAATCATGGCAAAAAATGGCAGGCATAATAGAGGCAAATTACGACAATTATGATGGCTTTGTCATACTCCATGGTACTGATACCATGGCTTATTCAGCTTCGGCTCTCAGCTTTATGCTTGAAAATCTTGAGAAACCAGTGATCTTTACTGGTTCGCAGCTTCCCATTGGGATGATAAGGACCGATGGCAAAGAAAACCTTATCAGTGCAATAGAAATAGCTGCTTCTCAAAATAATAGAAAAACACCTGTTTCTGAGGTTTGTATATATTTTGAGAATTACCTTCGCATGGGTAACCGCACTACAAAATTCAGTTCAGAGCATTTTAATGCTTTCGATTCACCAAATTATCCTCCCCTTGCTGAAGCGGGTATAAATATAAAATTCAATAATAACCTTATACTTACACCTACTGTCAGGAAGAATCTCAGGGTCTGTAAGAATCTTGATAGCAGTATATCGATCCTGAAATTATTCCCCGGCTTAAACAGGGAAACGGTTCAAAGTTTTTTTAATTCTTCACCAACAAGGGCTGTTATTGTTGAATCATTCGGGACAGGTAATGGCCCTGCTGCAGAATGGTATATCAATACAATAAGAGATTATATTTCAGGTGGAGGATTCGTGCTTAATATTACTCAATGTTATTCAGGAAGAGTCGATATGGGCATTTATGAAACCAGCCGTAAATTACTTGAGGCAGGAGTTATCAGTGGTCATGATATGACAACAGAGGCTGCTGTAACCAAGCTCATGTACTTACTTGGTAATTATGATGATGCAGGTATAATTAAAAAACTTCTAAATAGGAGTCTTAGGGGAGAAATAAGCCTTTAGGATGTTTTTATTAATAATTTTTCGTATTTTGGGCGACTGAAATTCTTTGAAATACTGACAGATCCCTTGGGGTTACTTATTAGGAGAGATGCAGGAGTGGCTTAACTGGCACGCCTGGAAAGCGTGTGTACCCCTAAAGGGTACCGAGGGTTCGAATCCCTCTCTCTCCGCATTTATTATTAACCGCGGGAAAAATTGTGTTAATAGATAATTTAGAAGAGAAAAAGGATTCGAAGGAATCCCTTCCTGTTTATAAAAATAGGCTTTAGCTAACATAACAGTGTGATTATTTATTTTTTAAAATCATACAAAAAGAGATTAAATAAGCTTCTTAGCCTTGTAAAAGAAAGAATTTTATAAATTTGCGGAATATTATTACACTTTAATAACTTAAATTACAAACAAACCATGAAAAAACTATTTGCATTTGTAGCTGTGTTTGGGATGCTTTTTATCGGAGCATCAGTTAATGCTTTTGCTCAGGATGAGCCACAAGACACAACTGCTATTGAGCAAGTTGCAGAAGAAACTCCAGCAACTATAGAGGAAGGAATGGAATCTGTAACTGCTACTGAAAGTGAAGGGGGAGAACTCCACAAGCAGATCAAGATCAAATTTGTTGAGGGTGGTGCCCAGTTTATGGGTGTTATTTTGCTGACCTTTATACTCGGTCTGGCAATTGCTATCGAGCGTATAATTTATCTTAATCTTGCTACAACAAATACAGATAAACTTCTCAAGAAGATTGAAGATGCTCTTGAAAGCGGGGGTGTTGCAGAAGCAAAAGACGTATGCCGTAGTACCCGCGGCCCGGTGGCCAGCATTTTCTACCAGGGCCTCGACAGGGCAAACGAAGGTATAGAGATGGCCGAGAAATCAATTATCTCATATGGTGGCGTGCAAATGGGCCTTCTCGAGAAAAACCTCTCATGGATATCTCTCTTTATCGCAATTGCTCCTATGCTTGGTTTCATGGGGACAGTAATTGGTATGATTGAAGCTTTTGATCAGATCGAACAGGCAGGTAACGTATCGGCAGGTCTTGTTGCCGGTGGTATTAAGATAGCTCTTATTACTACGGTTACAGGTCTTATCGTTGCAGTTATCCTCCAGGTTTTCTATAACACTATCCTTTCAAAAATCGATAGCCTGACAAACCAGATGGAAGATGCTTCAATCTCACTTGTTGACATACTTGTCAAGCACAACCTTAAAAAGTAAAAACTATGTCAAATTTAACTAGCAGAATTATACAGATAATACTCTGGCTGCTGATGGCTGTTACCATAGTATTTGGGATATTATTTTATTTCGGCAATGTGATGGAAGGAACTGAAGGTACGAGGCTGGAGGAACCGGCTATTACACAAACATTCCTTACATGGGCATATATACTATTTTTTGCTGCCGCAGCGATTACAATTATATTTTCAATAATAAATATTATTATATACCCCAAAGGCACTAAAAAAGGTATTATATTTCTTGTTGCAGCAGTCGTAGTTATTATTGTCGCTTACCTGATGGCTGATGACACATTGTTGAATATGCCTTATTTTACAGGTAAGGGAAATGATCCCACTACACTGAAGTATGTTGACACAGGATTGTTTACTGCTTATATTCTTGTCGGTCTTGCTTTTCTGGCCATAATATGGTCATCTGTTTCGAGAATTTTTAAGTAGCAATTAATAAACTCCCCCGGCGGGGGAATAAAAAAATAAAATTATGGCAAGAAGGGATGTACCGGACATAAATGCTGGCTCAATGGCGGATATAGCATTTCTCCTGCTTATCTTTTTCCTGGTAACAACTACCATGGCTACAGATACAGGCCTGATGCGAAAACTCCCGCCTATGCAGGATCCGGATCAAGAACAAAGCGATGATCAGCAAATCCACGAGAGAAATATTCTCGTCGTAAAAGTAAATAAGGATAACATGCTCCTGGTTGAAGGCGAAATAATTCAAATAGGTCAACTTAAAGATATTACAAAAGAATTCATCCTTAATCCAAACGATGATGAGGATTTGCCGGAAAAAATCGAAAAGAATATTCCTTATTTTGGTTTAGTCCGGGTGGCTAAACAGGCTGTAATATCTCTACAAAACGACTACGGTACAACCTATGGTGTATATATAGCAGTGCAGAACGAACTGCTGGCCGCCAGGGATGAAGTAAGAGATGAGCTGGCAATGCAAACATGGGGCATGGTTTATGATGATCTCAACGAAGATCAGATGGCCGCAGTCGACGAGTATTATAATGCACCTATCTCAGAAGCAGAACCAAAAAAGATCGGAGGAGAGTAATATGGGTAAATTTAAAAGACATACAGGGAAAGCCGGTGTGGGTAAAATAAATACCGCATCACTTCCTGATATTGTATTTATGCTTTTGTTCTTCTTCATGACCGTAACGGTTTTGAGGGAGGTGGAACTAAAAATCACGGTTAGATTACCGGATGCAACTCAAGGAAAAAAACTGGAGAAAAAATCATTGGCAAGCTTTATTTATATAGGCGAACCTTTACCAAATCTCCAGGCTACATTTGGCTCAGAGCCAAAAATACAGCTAAACGATGCATTTAAAGAAGTAGATGATATTCTGGATTTTATAGCCCAGGAAAGGGAATCACTTGATGAATCCGACCAGGCTAAAATGCTCGTATCCCTGAAAATTGACAGGGATACAAGAATGCAGATTGTTACAGAAGTCAAGCTATCTTTACGAAGGGCTAATGCTCTGAAGATCATGTACGCCAATATGCCAGTTGACAAGATCAGAAACATATATTGATCTTACAACATATAGTAAAGCCCTGACAAGTAAAAAGTCAGGGCTTTTTTATCTGTGCCGGATGAATAACTGGAATAACATACCTGAACCTGTAAACTTTAATCCACTGAAACACCACATGGGTTATATAAGGTCTTTTTCACGTAGATGCTCACTCCTGAGCGAAGAAAAGATGAAAAGAGATATTATTCCTGTGCTAAGGCACTTAGGAACATCCGTGGCAGATATTTATACCGGTGTACTGGATCTCGATGATATTGTTAAAGAAATAAGCCTGCTCAGGGAAAAGGAAAATGTAATGACTAAAGAATCATTCCGTGAATGGATAGGACAATCAAAGAAAGGATACCGGAAATGTTCACTCTCCGATGCATCACAATGGGTGCTTAAATACCTTGATGATAATAACAGGTATTTTCATATCTTCCCTGGAAGAAACCTTAATTGTACAATCCGCAGCAGGGGCAATTCACTGAAAACGGCAATACTTTTTGATATACTTTACGACAAGGGCGATATATTGCTTTCTGATCTAAACTCAGTAAGAAAGATGCTTTCCCTTTCGCCCCTGAGAAGTATCGAATCAACGTCAAGTATTATAGCTGATATAAGAATACTGCAATCATTCTAAAACCTGTACAGGTAAGAACATTTAAAGAAGAAACCCCTGGTTGTCTCAAGGAAATGCTCATCCCTGATATAATTACCATCCTCCCACCTTAACCTCTCATATATAGAACCATATCCAAAATAAACAACAGTACCCGGAATATAGGTAAAGGATGCCAGGAAGTCAGTAAGTAACTCTTCCCTGTAACTATTATACTCGGTAATAGCACGAATGAAGAAGTACTTGTTCATCTGATAGGTAACCTTACCCCTCAGTATCGAATAATCATAAACCTTATCACCTGTCTTGTCATCACTGAAATCAGAATATCTGAATGTAAGGTCCAGGTGCAGTTTCTCCGAGGGTTTGTACGCACCCATAAAGATAAAGTTGTTGATCACACCCTGGAAAGGTTCTGCTGAGTAATATATTGAACCAAGGTGTTGATATAAACTTGCAAGGTTTATTTTTTTACCAATCTGGGTACTTACCAGAGCATGGAAGCCTCCGCTTTTAAATCGTTCTGCCCTGAATATTTCGGTTGCATATTCTGCTTTTAGCTTTATATATGTTGATCCGCTGAAATATATCCAGCTGGCAAGGTGATCCACTGTTTCCCATAATTTATATTCAATATCATAAGCTTGTCTGGTAAAAAGCTCCAGGTCAATGCGCTGTATAAATTCTGTTTCAGGGTAGAATTTTGGTTTGAATAATCCCTTCAAATAGTTTATGCCTGTACGGTTGATAAAGCCGGTAGACGAAACAAAACCAGGACTGATACTCTTCCCTCCAAAAGAATAACTTATGTTCCTGCTATCATGCCCATATTCTGCTGCAAGCATATATCCATTCTGAGCTTCATCCCCCTGCCCGGCCTTGTTCGAGGACAACACGGCATTATATTGAATTGTGCTCCCTTTGCTGATCCGGAGGAGCCCGTCAAGCCCTCCCACCCTGTTAAATGCTGTGTCGAGCTCCCTTCCTGTATAGATAGCACCAAGGAAACTATCATCCGACAGACTATACTTCATCCTCAATATGGGGAAATGAGCCATGGAATTATTAACGGAATCATAATCGCTATCTACACGGTCTGCTGCATACAGTGCAGCAAGGGTTATTCTTTCTCCAACCTTACCGGTAAGTTTCACACCCGCATAAGGATTCACTATTGACCGTGTATGTACCAGTGTATTCACAGGGTCATGTTCATCAGCCTGGGTGGCAGCAAAATTGAAATTATCATGCCCTTCAAGAAAGAATGGCCTTTTCTCAGGATAAAATACCTTGTAACGCAGGTTAATGTCTACCTGTCCTGCATCAGCCTCAACCTGGCTGAAATCAGGGTTAAGTGTTCCATCAATAATAAGCTGGGATGTAATACCATACTTGGTGGTAAGGCTTAATTTCGGTGAACGCTCATCCTTGTTCATCTCACCCTCGGTATGCTGGTTACGGTATAAGTAGGTAAATGCAGGAAGCACCTCAAAAAGTGAATAGTGCTTTACATCATAATATATCATGGGCTTCATCTGGGTGAGAAAAGCAAAGCCTTTTTCAGGATCCATTGGAGGATACGATCCCTGTATAGCCTGCCTGCTTATTTTTCTCTCAAAAAACACCGACATCTCAACCGGCTCCCTGTTTGAAAAACGTATGCTTTTAAGTGGAAGCTGTATTTCTACAGTGTAACCTTCATCATCCAATGTTCCTGCACTGTACCAGACAAAATCGACACTCCTGTCTTCAAGTCCCCCCGCAAACCGGCTGTCCATTTGTATGCCGTGCGGATTTATATAGAACGCGTATAGTGATTGCTGGTCATTAAAACTGTCCAGGTTTATACATACCCAGTCATCGTCAAGGATATTATCTCTCGAATTAATCGATGCCTTTATCTTCCCTGACTCATCATCAAAACACCTGTAGGCAAAATAGAGGTTCTCTTCATCGTAAGCCATGTATACAACGGTTTTAAAATCAAGATCTTTCCCGAAATCAGGTATAAACGATTTAAAGCCGGTTACCGAAGGAGCTTTTTCCCACACATTGTCGTCCAGTAAACCATCGATCTCCGGAGGATTGTCTGTTTTTAAGGGTTTCAGAGGTTCCGACTGAGGGAAAAGGCTTAAATATGTTATTGCCTGTAAAATAAGAGCTATGATAATTCTTTTCATTGGCTTTTGTGTTCTGTCCGGTATTTCAGAGAAAGGACAATTTAAGCAAATTTTTCAATTTGAATTCTGTTAAACAACAATTATAAAATAGGGTAATCTCTATGCCTGAGGTCATATCATAAAACCAAATCCTATGAAAAAAATATTAATACTTGCCTTGCTGACCCCGATTATATTTTCCTTGCAGTCATGTAATGATAGGGAAGGTTGCTATGATAGCTCCTTCCCTGGCTGCAAGCTACCAGGTGACAGTCCTGAACTGTTTGCTCCGGGTTTTGTAACTGGTCATTACCAGACAAGAGATATAGCTATCAGTCCTGATGGCAATGAGATCTATTTCGGAGCCCATATTTCAGGTTATTATACTATCCTGGTCACAACAAAGACGGGTGATGGATGGACTGAACCCTGCGTTATGGAGCAAATGGAAGATCCTTCCTTCATGAATATTGAGCCTGCACTATCATATAATGGAAACCAATTCTATTTCCTGTCAAACAGGCCGGGACCAGGCGGAGACAATGACAGAGATGAAGATATCTGGGTCATGGACAGGACAGATACAGGATGGGGCAAGCCATATAACCTCGGCCCTCCTGTAAATACAGAATCGGCAGAATTCTACCCCTCTCTAACCAGAGAAGGAATAATTTATTTTACACGTAATGATCCTGGTTCCCAGCAAAGTTTCATCTACAGGTCAAAACTTGTAGAAGGGAAGTACCAGGAACCAGAGAAATTACCTGAGCAGGTAAACTGTGGCATAAACCAGTATAATACCTTTATTGCTCATGATGAGAGTTATATTATTGTACCTGCTGCCGGCCGTGATGATAGCTACGGGGGAACAGATTATTATATTGTTTTCCGATCTGAAGATGATAAATGGAGCGATCCCATTAATATGGGAGATAAAATAAATACACCCGACGGTTTTGAACATTCAGTATATGTAACCAGGGATAATAAATATATATTTTTTATGTCAAGACGATTAAGGGAAAAGCCTGAAAAGTTAACCTGGGAATACCTGAAGGATATATCATGCAATCCAGAATCAGGAAATCCTTCAATTTACTGGATGAAAGCCTGTTTCATTGACTCTCTCAGAAAAGACGCGGTTTTTGAGAACTGATCAGGCAGGCTTATAAAATACACCCCTGTTCTGCCTTACAGATCTAATTTTTTTTTCCGACTCCAGTACATCGAGGTATTTGTTTATTTCACTTATATGTATCCCGAGTGTTTTACTAAGATCGTCAATCGTACAGGGTCGACGTGCGATCATTCCCATTATGGCTTCTTCAGCATCATTCCGGTATGATTGTATTTCCTTTCTTTTGGGGGCGGCAGCAATTATTTCCATCCCAGGCAAATCCCATTCTTCTATTATCTTTTCCATTTGCTGCCTGGTTGCTGCTGAAAGGTCGCTTACTGTACCGGGTCTGTCTAGGGTATTCAATTGTATCGCATCAGGTTTTATCCGTAATACAGCTTTCCGGAGTTTCTTTAACTCATTTTCTTCATAATTATACCCCGGTAATATAAATATCTCAAGGTAAATCTTTCCTTTATACTCATTCCTGAAATCCACAAGACCCTCGATATGTTTCTCAATATCCAGTCCCGAAGCCGGCCTATTAATGCTGTCAAAAACGCCTTTAGTAGCTGCATCCAGCGATGGAAGAACAATATCAGCATCCTGAATTTCTTTCCTGACATTTTTATCCGATAATAATGTACCATTCGTTAAAACAGCGACAGGAAGGCCCGGTTTCAGTTGTTTTATGAAACGAAGAACATCCCCGATGCGTATATTTAATGTTGGTTCGCCTGATCCTGAGAAAGTTACATAATCCAGATCTGGATTGTTGTTGAAAAAATGTATAAGTTCATCCCTTACCTTATTGAAAGGGACATATTCCATCCTTGCCGTAGTAAGTTTAGTTGTTTTACCAACCTCACAATACACACAATCCAATGAACAAACTTTGCGTGGTACCAGATCAACACCCAGCGACATCCCCAGTCGCCTCGATGGCACCGGCCCAAATAAATACTTATAGATCAACTTTTGTCTTTCTTATTAATTTTGCACAACGGGTTCGCATTCCTTCGCATCGTTGTGATTCCGGGGGGACTCGAACCCCCAACCAACAGAACCGGAATCTGTTATTCTA
>CAZNYS010000003.1:0-119128 GCA_964577305.1 uncultured Rikenellaceae bacterium | reverse complement strand
GGTCAGGGGGAGGTGGTAGACTTATGAGACAGCCCCACAGGATAACAATTAAACCGAAGCGGTAATTTCCCACACAAATGCCCTGGCTCCAACATCGGTATTCAGTTCATCCATTTTTTTAACGGCACTAAGTAATTTGTCTACCTTATCATCATCTACAATGGCCAATGTGGCCGAATTAATCTCGGGCCATGTATGTGTACCAAGGTGAGGAACACCTCCCCTGCTACCACGTCCCTTCATATTATTCCATTCGGAATAGCCACTGATTCCATAACTGTCGAGTATAAACTCAACTTTCTCATTATGAGCCTGGTTATATATAATAAATACTGCTTTCATAGTAATGTTGATTTAAATGGTTGATAACTCTTCCTCCAGGAATTTGAATTCCTCTCGAGTTTTTCGTTTCCTGTCCCTTTCGCCTCTCCGGGCAAAGATGACATATACAACCGGAACCAGCACCAATGTAACCATGGTGGAGAATATCAATCCGCCGATCACCGATATTCCCATGGGGCTCCATATCTCCGATCCTTCTCCCATGCTAATAGCCAGGGGCAACATTCCCAGTATTGTTGTGGCTGAAGTCATCAGCACAGGTCTTAACCTTGATCGTCCTGATATGGCAACGGCCTCATACAATTCAAGACCCCTGTCACGCTGAAGGTTAATGAAATCAACCAGAA
The DNA here is from genome assembly GCA_964577305.1 of uncultured Rikenellaceae bacterium. Lineage (GTDB taxonomy): Bacteria > Bacteroidota > Bacteroidia > Bacteroidales > VadinHA17 > UBA9300. Next base: position 118,439 of record CAZNYS010000003.1, on the reverse strand, counting down.
CAATAGCATTCTTAACAACAATACCTATCAGCATTATTGCACCTATGCCGGCAATAAGGTTCAGTGTTGTACCGGTAATGAAAAGTGCAATGGCCACACCTGAGAATGAAAATGGTATTGAGAACATAATGATAAGTGGCATTCTTAATGATTCAAACTGAGAAGCCATTACCAGGTATACCAGCACAAGGCTGACCATCATCAGTAATCCCAGATCCATGAATGATTCCATCTGTTCTTCAATAGTACCTGATATCTGCACCTGAACACCTGAGGGTGTTTCGAGATCAGCAATAACAGTTTGTATATCATTGGCTATATCACCCAGCGCTCTTTTATATGGTGTAGCTGAAACTGTAACAACCCTTTCCCTTCTTTTATGTTCAATGTTTGGAGGCGACCAGTATTCGTTCACCTCGGCTATTTCTCCCAGTCTGATGGACTGCCCCTGGCTGTTCATTATACTTATATTCAAAACGTCAGAGATTGAGTTCCTTGACTCTTCCCTGAATCGTACAACCACATCATACTCATCTCCAAACTGTCTGAGGCGTGTTGCAGTCAGTCCGGCCACCCTGTTTTTAATTGCTGATGATACTGAAGCGGTATTTAAGCCATGGCTTATCATTTTTTCCTGGTCGAGTACTATCTGTAGTTCTGGCTTTGACGGATCACGGCTTATCTGTACATCTTTGGCTCCTTCAATCATACTGATTTTAGCAGCCAGCTCTTCCGCAACAGCATTTGTTTCAATTATATCATATCCATACACTTCAACTTCTACACTATTACCTCCGAATCCCATTGACATGTTGGAAGTAGTAACCTGGTAATTAATAACTTCAGGGAATTTGTCAAGTTCCTGTCTTAATGCCTCAGCAATTTCCCATACTGTACGTTCCCTTTCTTCCACATCAGTCAGTGAAAGGGTATAAGATATCGTATGTGTACCGGAGGAGGAAAACATCGATGCAAAATTCATATCCTCACCTGTACCTGTGGATGATGATACCAGGTCCACCTCGGGGAAAGAAGCAGCCAGAATACTGTCGATCTGTGCTGTCACCTTTTGCGTTTTGCTTACCCTTGTACCTGTTTGCAGTTCAATGCTTGCACTGAGGCTTGATTGATCTGCTTCCGGCATAAATTCAGTACCTACGATAGATAGCAGGGCCATGGAGCCTGCAAATACAATAACAGAAATAAAGGTCACAATTATTTTATGCCTCAGTGCCCACCTGAGTGTAGCTTCATAGAATCCTTCAAATCTGTCGAGTCCTTTTTTGATTGTATTGTCATAACTGAACCTGCGTTTGGGTTTATTATTCTTTCGTGATCTGAGGAGCAATGAACTCAGGGTCGGGGTAAGTGTTATGGCCGCTATTGTTGATGTAACAGTGGTGAGTGTTACAATGAGTCCAAGCTGCTTGAAAAGCACTCCCGTCAGGCCCCCGACGAATGTTAGTGGAAGAAAAACAGCCACTACGGTAAGTGTAGTAACGATTACCGCCAGCCAAACCTCATTGGTGGCATATATTGCAGCCTCACGTGGCCTGCTTTTTCTTTCAATATGCCTGGTAATATTCTCGAGAATAACAATGGCATCATCAACCACCATACCAATGGCTATGGATAATGATGACAGGGAAATAATATTTACGGAATTCCCTGAAAGGAAAAGGTAAATAAATGCAACAATCAGAGATATTGGAATGGTAAGAACTACAATGAATGTTGCCCTCCATCGACCCAGGAAGAACAAAACCACCAGGACCACAAATATACCTGCGAACATCAATGCATTTGTCAGGTTATTTATTGATCCTACGATAAATTCAGATGAATCAAATATAGGCTCAATCTTAACGTCAGGGGGCAGATCTTTCTCCAGCTTCTCCAGGGTTTTTCGTACTTCCCTGGCAACTTCCACGGTATTGCCTCCTGACTGTTTCTGAACGAACATACGCATACCCAGCTGACCGTTTATCCTTTCTTCCAGTTTTGTGTCCCTGACTGTATCATCAATATCAGCCACATCGCCGAGATAGATAGTATTGCCGTTAAAGCTACCAACCACCAGCTTTTTCAATACATCGCTGTCAATAAATTCACCCTGTATGCGAAGCGGATAGTCAAGTTCACCCATTTCAAGATATCCTGCCGGCGTATTAAGGTTTTCGGCCATCAGTATACTTCCAATCTGCTCTAAAGTCATATTGTATGCCTCAAGCCTTCTGGGATCAACCTCAACGTATATTTCACGGCCAGGGGCTCCTGCAATACCTACTGAGCCTATACCCTCTATCCTGTTCAGGGGATTTACCACTTTCTCATCAAGTATTTTCTCCAGCCCCTCGTAACTTTCATCTGCAGTAATAGCATAGAATATTATTGGCATCATACTGGAGTTGAATTTCAGTATTGTCGGATCTTCGGCATCCTCGGGCAGAAAGCTTACTATAAAATTCATGGCATCCCTTACCTCGTTGGCTGCCTCGTCCAGGTTTGCTTCATATTCAAACTCAAGGAAAATAATCGAGGTGTTGTCACTGGATATAGAAGTCACCTCCTTAAGATTGCTAACTGTATTTAACTGACTCTCGAGCAAATCCGTTACATTGGTCTCAATGTCTGAGGCACTGGCACCGGGATAGGAGGTAAAAACCGTAAGGAAAGGAAGCTCAATCTCGGGATAAAGGTCCACCGGCAGCCTGGTCAGTGAGTAAATACCCACAACCACCAGTGCCACAAATATCAGAATGGTCGTAAGGGGTCTTTTTACTGCATTGCTATATATACTCATAAGTTTATTTTCTGATTGATTAATTAACTACTTTAATAATATCGCCTTCGCTTAACTTTGTCTGACCATCAACAACCAGGTTATCACCTTCGGCAAGCTCATCACTGATTATCTCAAGCATTTCATCATAACGTTTGCCTATTCTCACCGGGGATCGTTCAGCAATACCATTCCTGTTAACAAACACATACCTGTTATTTGTTCCTTCCTGCTGCAGGACAACATTTGCAGGAACAACAAAAGCTTCTTCCTCACCGAGGAACATAGATACCCTCACAAACATTCCGGGCTTTAGTTTCATATTATTATTGGATATTGTTATCTCCACTTTAAAAGACCTTGTCATTGGATCAATGACAGGATGAACGAGGGTCACAGTGCCCTTAAATTCATCTTCAGCAAACATGTCAGCAACAATGGTTGCATCCATACTTTTCTTTACAAGAGGCATATACTGTTCTGAAATATTGACAATAGCCTTAACCGGGTTTATCTGCATAAGGGTTACAATTGCAGCTTTTCCGGCTGTTGTGTTTGGTGCACCGCTATACATTTCACTATTCTCAAAATATTTGCCGGTGATTATACCGCCAAACGGGGCATATATAACAGTGTTTTCCCTCAGGAACTCAACATTGCTTTCAGTGACTTCCACCTGGGTCTTCAACTGGTCATATTGCTGTTGTGGAATATCGCCAGTCTCAAGTAGCGTAGCGAGTCTCTGAAGGTCTGTTTTCAAATTACCAAGTTGAATCTCTGCCTGGTACAGTTGTGTCTGATCCATTGAGAAGAGCTTTTGTCCTTTAACAACCCTGTCGCCGGGTTCAACAAAAATTTTATTTATCCTGCCGGGAGAAGCAGGTGCAAGATGCACTTCCTCAAAAGCCTCAAGGGTAGCTGTATAGTCAATTGTTCTCGCTATGGTCGAAAGCTCGAGCGCCTGAGTTCTAACGATAATTTCATTTTTCTCGGTCATTTCGGCATCTTCACCAGCAGGCTGACCGGCCTGGTCCTGTTGGTTACATCCTGTAACAACAGCTGTCAGTATTGCAATAACTGGCAATAATCTAATGGATTTCATATTTCTGATATTTATTTTTTTCGACATTTTTAAATATTGTTTAGCAATTTATCCAGTGCCAGCTTAGTCTGAAGCAGGTCAATAACGGCACTGATATAATTATTTTCAGCCTGCAGGTAATTATTATTTGCCTGGGTCAGGTCAAGGCTCGATGCCAAACCCTGCCGGTACTTATTCTCAATGCTTTCATATACCCTGTAGGCAACATCCACATTTTCCAGCTGTGTATCATACTGGTCACGGGCATTTATAAGGTTGAATCTCAGTTGCTTTTCCTGTAGTAGCAGCTGGTCTGATAACAAATTCCTATTGGTTACAGCTATCTCAAGGTCTATCTGTGCTCTCTTGATCCTGGAATAACGCTGACCGCTGGCAAAGATGGGTACCGAGACCTGGAAACCAAGCATTGAGTTAGGGAACCATCGCATGTCATTGAGCTTATTTCCCATACCGTTCTTATTCCAGGAATAGAATGCAGATAATGAAGGCAGTATGCTTGCTTTCTCATTCTTCAGCGTCAGCTCCTGCATTTTTACCTGGCTCTCAGTAAGCCTGAAATCAATATGTTCCCTGATGTTGAAATCACTTTCCATCAGGGCTTCAATACTTGTTTCTTTCAGCAATTCATCAAGATTCGTGGTGAGACTGATATCTGTATTAATATTTACTCCCAGCTGAAACCTGAGCAGATTATAGCTGAATTCAAGGTTCCTTTCCATCGAACGTACATTGGTTTCAAGACCCCTCACATTTGAAAGCATCTGGTCTACATCAGTTTCCTCAGCCATACCTACTTCTTTCATTGATTTTGTCGAACGGTATACCTCCCTGAGGTTTTCACTGGTTCCGTTAAGTATGTCAAGAGATTCCTGGGATATCAGTATCAGGTAATAAGTGTTTATAACCTGTTCCCTGATATCTATCTCCGATCTTTCCAGCGATTGCTGACTCATTTGTTCAGCCAGTTTCATTGTTTGTATTCCCACAAAATACGGGGCATTAAAGATCATCTGTGTAGCCTGCAAACCATAACCGGTATTATACTTTGTTCCAAACTGGACAGGTATCAACTCTCCCGGCTGCCCAAATACTTCTCCCGGCAGGAGTGTAGTCATTAACTTAAGGTTGTCATTTAATGAACCACTGGCATCGACTCTTGGAAGCCCGTTTGATATAACTTCCCATTTCGACATCTCTGCGGCCTGGACCTCATACCTCGAAGCCTTAACCATTTTATTGTGCTGCACTGCATACTCCTGTGCTTCCTGAAGAGAAAGGGTCAAAACAGTATCAGGGTCCTGAGCTGTCAATGCCGCACCCATGAGTGTTAACAAAAAAAAGTATAGCCATCTGATTTTCATTATTCTATGCATTTAAATCAATTTTTTTCTGTTTTTTATATTTGTTTATTAGTTCCTGTCCCTTAGCTGTTGATATACCTAAAAGGAAATTGAAAAGAAGGTTGTTAATTATCTCAAAACTAGAATATTTATCAGGGGGCAGATCTTCGTTATCCCTTGTAGCATCAATTACACTGTGAATCCCTGCATTTACAATCTCAATATTTATATCATCCCTGAAAATTTTCTCCTCCACTCCCCTGCGCAGCATTGCCAGTGACATTTCAAAATTTTTAATGTCCCCTTTCTGGCATATCATTTCATATACCTTGTAATGATATTTCTTAAGATCCACAAAATAGGTGGGATTTGTATTATTGAAATGGGTGGAAGCAATCCTGAGCATTTCAAAAAGTGCTTCAATAACATTATCAGATTCATCCATTATTTTCATGAAGACATTCCTCTGCTTTGCGGCCATGTTGTTTATGACACTTACCAGCAATTCATCCTTATTAGCAAAATACTCATATATGGTACGCTTGGACATTCCCAACTGATTCGCTATTGAGTCCATAGTAACAGCCCTGATGCCAAATTTCGAGAACAAAACTGCTGCTGCTTCTGTTATTCTTTCCCTATGATCCATCCTTTAAATTTCCGGACTGCAATAATGAGAAAACTTTTCGAGTTCCCAAAGTTTTAAACGTTAAATTTCTATTAAAATCGGTGAACGGGGTAAATAGGTCGGTGAATGAAACTGAGACTAAGGCTATGGAGAACACAGTCAATCTTAGGAATATTGCACCAGTTTATTATTGTCATCCCTGACTTGATCAGGGAGATATATTTCGTATGCTGTTTACCAGTTCCACCCTGTTCCTCAGGCCGGTTTTAATATAAATACGATGTGTATGGTCTTTAACGGTCTGAAGGCTGATAAATAAATTATCTGCAATCTCCTTATTTGTACATCCTTTACACATTTCCGTTATTATTTCTCTTTCCCTGTGTGATATTTCAAAACGATTACAGAAATCATCGAAATCAAGTTCATCATCACTGGTCCTTATATATGAAGTAAGAATTCCATAATACCTCAGTATAAGAGGGACAAAAGAATAACAGGAAAAGAAAACAACCACAAATAACAGGGCTATGTATCCCTGTATTTCAAAGAAATACAGTATAACAGACTGGAGAATCCCTGCAAGGATAGTCACTATTGCAAGCAGGTTTAGTTTGTTTCTTTTTATCCTTGTTTTGCTCAGCGGACGTATAAGCAATACCACTCCGGATATCAGATGCGTAAAAATGCCAAAAGCAATATAGTACAATACGTATAACTGCTGTGACATATTAAGCCCATTGAAGGTAAGATAAGCCACAACCCCCAGACTTGCTCCGCAGACTATAAAGAATATGATTGTGAAAGCCATGCTTTCCCTGCGTTTCTGTAAACTCATCGCAAATCTTATCATCATATACCAGCTGAGGATCATAAAAGGCAAACCTATCAGGGCCTGGGAAGTTATTATTCTTTCCATAACGGCTCCTGAAAGATATTCGGCAAGGAATTTATCTATAAAGACCTGGCCCCATATACCGTAAAACCCAAATGTGTATGCAAAGATCTGGAAATAAATAAGTGCTGAAGTAAACCCATTCTGGTATTCCTTGCGTAACCTTACTGCCGTGAGTATTCCCAGTGCAGATAAACCAACTGACAGAGCAAATATGACATATGACAGGAAACGGAGCATGTTCAATCCATTGGTTCTTGCGTAAAAATACTCACTACTTTGGTTGATTACTGAATACTAAAGTAGGATATTTTAAGAACAATACTTAAGTATGAGTCCCAATTCTATACTATATATTAGATTTGTTCATGAAAAAACATCCGATTATGGAAAATCCAGTGCAGAATAACTTAAAACCTTCATTTGGAAGGAGTTTCTCAAAAGGGCTGGAAATACTGGGAGATAATTTTCTTTCCTTGCTCCTTGTTATTATCGTGGTTGTTGTCATACAGGTACCCACCCAGATTGTAAGAATAACAGTCGAATTAGCAGGCTTCAATTTATTCGTAGCTATTTTTGGGCTCTTTGCTCTTGCCTATTCATTTCTTGTTATTCCTGTATTTGATTTTGGCAGCGATCTGATATTCGTACATGCTGCACGGAAGCAGAAAATTGACTTCAAATACCTGGTTTCCGGTTTTTCCGAAAACTATATCCAGATCATTCTGGCTAATCTCCTGACTTTTGCCCTGGTAATGATCGGAATTATTATGCTTATCATACCCGGGATCATAATAAGTTGCCGGCTTGCTTTTGTTCCTTACCTTGTTATGGACAAAAAGATGGAACCCATAACAGCCATTGAGGAAAGCTGGCGACTGACAAAGGGATATGGCTGGACTATTTTTGCAATGGCAATAGTATCATTTTTCATAATACTTTTTGGTTTGCTAATGCTGATCGTTGGTATATTTCCTGCAATCATGTGGATCAGCGGAGCCTTTGCCACCCTTTATAATGATGTACTTACAGTGAAAGGTGAACTACCTGAGATACCTGAATCAGAGTAGTACAAGTAACACCTGTTTTTATACCTGACCGTGGGGAGGCCTGAAAAATGGTTTCCCCTTTTTAACTATTATTGAGTTTCAGTTTGGCAAATCTCAGAAGCAGCTTTTTTTCACCTGAATTATCGAAATCAACCAGTGCAGTTGTATTTGGAGCTTCACCATCAATGGATATTATTGTACCCCGGCCAAAGCGTTCGTGGTATACTACCGTTCCCTCTTTGAGATCTTTTTCAGCAGCCAGTTTCTGATTATCAGAATTATAATTGGTTCCCTGCTCCACCCTTTTAAGATTCCTGCCCGGGGGGGTAACATATTCAATTTTTTTATCTCTTATTCCTTTTCTTCCTCTTCCGAACGGTCCTATATACCTGCCAGAACTGTAATTATCATCTCTTCCAGTGCCATTAGGATGCTCAAGGTAATCATCATCAATCTCTGCAAGAAACCTGCTGGGCGTGCAATTTTCCAGTTTGCCCCACCTGTAACGGTTAAGTGAATAACTAAGGGTTGCCTGTTCCTTTGCCCGGGTAATGGCAACATAAAATAAGCGCCTTTCTTCTTCAAGTCCACTATTTTCGGAGAGGGACATCAGTGAGGGGAAGAGGTTTTCTTCGAGTCCGGCTATATATACATGTTTAAATTCCAGCCCTTTGGCTGAATGCATTGTCATCAGTGTAACCTTATTCCTGTCTTCCTCTTTCTCAGTATCCCTGTCGGTAAGCAGAGCAACCGATTCGAGGTAGGCTGCAAGATCATTGGGTTCACCGTTGGTTTCCGCAGCATCAGTAAATTCCTTTATAGCATTCAGTAATTCCTGGAGGTTTTCATACCTGCTCACCTCTTCAGGTGTCTGCCCTTCCTTAAGTTCTTTCAGTATTCCGGTTACCAAAGCTATCTTCATTGCGGCATCATATGCATTGGCATTTGAACATTCTGATGACAGGGAATTAACCAGATCAGTATACACCTTGATCCGTTTCCATGTGGCGGGTGTCAGCAGGGATTCATATGATGACGGACCTGATATTATTTCCCATCCTGTGATTTCTTTTCCTGCAGCCGCTTCAAATATCCTTTCAACAGTGGTTTTTCCTATTCCTCTCTTCGGATAGTTTATTGTACGCCTCAGTGCCTCCTCATCACGCGGATTGATTACCATCCTGAAGTAAGCAAGAATGTCTTTTATTTCTTTTCGTTCATAAAATGACAGTCCCCCGTATATCTTGTATGGAATATTTTTCTTCCTGAAGGTTTCCTCAAAGATCCTCGACTGGGCGTTTGTGCGGTAAAGCACTGCAAACTCTTCCCATTTAAGCTGTTCCGACAGGCTGCGATCGAAGATATCGGAAGCTATCCTGAATCCTTCTTCACCATCAGTCATTGATTCTATTATCCTGATACTGTTACCCTGTATGTTTTCGGAGTATACCGTTTTGCTTATCTGTCCCTTATTATGATGAATAATGCTATTAGCGGCATTTACTATTGTCTTTGTTGACCTGTAATTCCTTTCGAGCTTATAAAGAGTATAATCAGGATAGTCATTCCTGAAATTCAATATATTCTCAATACGCGCTCCCCTGAAGGAATATATGCTCTGGGCGTCATCCCCGACAACACAGAGGTTTCGGTGTTTTTCAGACAATTTTTTTACTATAAGGTATTGGGCAAGATTCGTATCCTGGTATTCATCAACCAGGATATAGTTAAACCTTCTCTGATAATTTGCAAGTACATCAGGGTAATCCCTTAAGAGGATATTGGTATTCATAAGAAGGTCGTCAAAGTCCATTGCTCCCGACTTATAGCACCTGGCAGCATACCTCAGGTATATTTCTGACATCATGGGTACTTTTGAAATGTTATCCCTTTCGGTAATTGACCTGTTGGACGCATATGCCTGAGCCGTAATAAGGTTGTTCTTGGCTGCTGATATCCTGGCAGCTACGGATGATGGTTTATAGACCTTATCATCAAGCCCCATTTCCCTGATAATTGTCCTGATAAGACTGCGCGAGTCAGTGGCATCGTAAATGGTATAACCTGATGGATATCCCAGTTTGTCTGATTCAGCCCTCAGGATCCTGGCAAAGATGCTGTGGAATGTCCCCATCCATAAATACCTGCTGTTACTGTAGCCCGCTATTCCAATGATCCTTCCCTTCATTTCCTCGGCAGCTTTATTGGTAAAGGTCAGGGCAAGTACTGAATGAGCAGGTACTCCCTTCTGAAGAAGGTGAGCTATCCTGTAAGTAAGCACCCTGGTCTTTCCGGATCCGGCTCCGGCAATAACAAGTGAAGGCCCTTCGGTATTGACTACCGCAACTTTCTGTGCTTCATTTAATTCACTGAGGTAATTATCCGCCATAGAGAAAATCCACATTTAGAGTGGCACAAAGTTACTAAAAGAGATCATAATAAGTAAAACAGGGAAGCGCAATCACCACCAAGTTATCAACAGTTAAATACGGATATCATTGCTTGCACAGGCGCATCACATTTATTATACTTGCACATTAATATACCAAATCAGGGGCGTAACCGTTATTTTTCTGACTAATCAGCATAAACAGAGTGAGATCATATTTTTCAATAATATTCCTAAGCTGCACACTTATTGCCAATGCCCAGATAACGGCACCCGGTTCGAGTGCCACAAGATATACTGATTATTTATCCACAGGCATAAACGATCCTGTATTTATTTTCTGTAATTATAGTGGCACTTCAACGGCCTACATAATAGCCAGAAGCCCCGGTGGTACAGCCCCCTTTGATTTTACCTGGACCAAATGGGATGAAATAAGTTCCAGTTTTTCAATACCGGTTACTCAACATCCTGATGCAGAGTTTTCAGAAGTTTCAGGACTTTCTGAAGGAGGTTACAGGGTTGAAATTTCAGATGATTATGGTTATGATACAGTACTGACATTCTGGATACACCTGGACAAACCTGTATCCGTTGCCAGTCTGCGTGATTTCAAATGCAATTACGTTGCCCTTTCAGGCTTTGCTGCGATCGACACTTTTTATTATGCTGATGTGAATAACGGGACTCCAATAATGCTTCTCAATGATTACAACTTTGAATGGTCATCTGATCCGGAATCCTCCATTCCTTACCCAACATTGGAGATCAATCCCCAGACATTCAATCCACCGCTTGAAGATGTATGGTATAACCTCCATGTTGTTGACAGCTTTGGATGTGCAGCTGATTCAGCTTTTTTTTATGAATCGATTCATGTGAATGCGGATTTTGAAGTAGATCCCAACCAGGGTGAAGCGCCTCTTGAGGTATTCATCACTGACAATTCTATCCGTGCCAGTACTTACAGATGGGAATTTGGTGATGATTCAATTTCATACCTGGCAGAACCTTATTCGCATACCTATTATTTCCCTGGCACTTACAAGATGCGACTTTTTATTGAAAGTGACCAGTTCTGTAAAGATTCAACAAGCATTACTATTACAGTGGAGCCCTCTTCATTGAATATACCCAATGTATTTACCCCCGATGGTGATGGAAATAATGACTTCTTCTTTGTTGACAATAAATCACTCAGAAGCATATTCGTGCAGATATTCAGCAGGAACGGGCAGAGAGTATATGTTTTTGATGGCCAGGGTGATTCCCTTAAGGACTGGCAGGGATGGGATGGTAAGATAGGCAGCAGTAAGGCAAGTCCGGGTGTTTATTTCTATATAATACATGCCAGGGGCTGGGATGATGTTGTTTACGAAGGGAAAGAGTTCAGGGGATTCCTTTACCTTTACAGATAGCAGGATGCAGGGAGCATGGAGCAGGGATAGGGATTCTAAACCTATAAACCTCTCAACTCCTAAACCTAAAATAATAAATAATAAATAATAAATAATAGTTAAATTTACCCCTGCCAAAAACCATTCCGATGAAAAAAACATTTCTGTTGGCTATATGCCTCCTCTTTAGCATGTCCATTATCGCCCAGGACAAGCTTAAGACACAAATAGAATCCATAATCAAAAGTATTGAAGATGAACATTTTGAAACCTATAAATATCTTCATGCCCACCCTGAAGTATCGCTGATGGAGTTTGAGACGGCTAAGAAGATGGCAGGGCACCTGGAGGATATGGGTTTTGAAGTAAGTCGTAACTTCGGAGGCAACAGTGTTGTGGGTGTACTGAAAAACGGTAAAGGACCAGTTATAATGCTGCGCACCGACATGGATGCCCTGCCAATAAAAGAAGAAACCGGGCTGCCTTTTGCCAGCAAGGCTGTAATGAAAGATGCTGCAGGTAACCAGGTCCCTGCAATGCATGCCTGCGGGCACGATATGCATATGACATTATGGTTGGGCACACTGAACACCCTGGTGCAACTGAAAAAGCAGTGGTCGGGAACCATCATTGCCATTGCACAGCAGGCCGAGGAGGTCAGTGGTGGTGCCAACAGGATGATTGAAGCCGGTTTATTTCAAAAATTTTCTGTACCCGATTATGCCCTGGCCTATCACGTTAATCCTGAACTACCGGCAGGATCCATTGGCTACTATCCGGGTACCATCTTTGGAGGAGTAAGCTCGGTGGATATTCATGTTTATGGTTACGGCGGCCATGGTGCTATGCCACATACTACCATAGACCCGATAGTGCTGGCATCACGCATAGTGCTGGCCATCCAAACCATTGTTTCAAGGGAGATAGAGCCTTCCCAGCCTGCTGTGGTCACGGTTGGATCTATACATGGTGGAAGCAAGCATAATGTGATACCCGACAGAGTAGACCTTCAGCTTACAGTCAGATTCTTCTCTGACGAGGTCTATCAGCAAATCATTGAAGGCCTGGAGCGGATCACCCGTGGTATTGCACTTTCGGCAGGTCTGTCAGAAGAAAAGCTTCCGGAGGTAATTCCCCTGGAAGGACTAACGCCTCCTCTGGCCAATGACCCGGATCTCGTGAATAAGGGGATACAATCCATGGAGAAGATGCTGGGTGCTGACCGCATGTTTGAAGTGAATCCAAGCACTGTGGGTGAAGATTTTGGGAAATACGGACGCACTCCCGAACAGGTGCCTATAGCCCTTTTCTGGCTGGGTGGTGTGGAAAAGGAAAAATATCGTGATTATAGAGAAAACGGCACTCCTCTGCCCGGATTACATAATGCTGCCTTTCACCCAGACTTTTTCCCTACCTTCAGCGGAGGAGTGGCCGCTATGACCAGAACCATGATCGATCTGTTCAATGAAGAATGAATTTTTCCTGAGGCATCTAATATGCCAAAGATGCATTGATTAATTCTTCATTTCTTCTTCAAAAGTTTCTATACTTTTCTTGAGTGCATCCTGTAAGTTCTTGACTTCTTTTGCTAAGTCTTCTTTTTTATCAGCTGTAGCACTATTAAATTCTTCCACCTTACTGTCAAGGGCCTCACGTTGTTTTTATAGTTTTTCATTCAATTTCCAGGAAAGCCAGTACGCGTCCTTCATCGAAATTTAGGATGAAATGATCGCCTGTGCATTCATTAAGCGTACCCATCCACCAGTTTTTCAATTCAAGTTCAACAAGTGGATATTTGAGCCCCGATGAGCTGATCTTTGTATTTTTATCAAAAGTAAATACCGAGATTTGCTGGCCTGGCCAGCTGCTGACCGGTTTACCGGACTGAACAGGTATAATTATACCGTAGTCTGTTACCATTTTAGCTGATATTGATTCTGCATAATCGGACAGGAGTGAAATATTGCCCAGTGTATGATCTTCTCTTATTCCTGTCGCTCCCAGGATAACAATATCTTTTATCCCTTTCACAACGCAGTATCTGACGGCCTTGGTAAGATCATTCGTTTCCAGGTCTCCATCGTAATATAGCCTGTCAGCGTATTTTTCTTTCAGGTCCTCAGGTATTGAATCCAGGTCGCCAGCAATAGCCCATGGTTCAAGACCGTAATCAACAAGACTTGATACAGCACCATCACAGCAGACAATATGTTCTGCAGTGTCCAGGTAGCCCAGGGGCAGGCTGGCATTTGGAAACCGGCCGTTGGCAAGAATTATTACTGGTTTGGACATATTATAAAGATAAAAGACAAAAGATAAAAGACAAAAGATAAAAGACAAAAGATAAAAGTAAAAAAAAAAGGAAAAGTAGAGGGGGTGTATCAAAAGCCATGGATTACTATTTCAAGGAAATTCTTTTAGTTACTATGTTGCTTATTAATAAAATGTTATATTTTCTGAAATGGCTTTTAAAAGTAAAAAAATCTTGATTTTTTTACTTTTGATACACCCCCTAAAAAAAATTCCCTGTTTCCTGATTCTGACCCATTGTCTTTCTCCATTCACGGTAACCTATAACAGCCATCAAGGTATAAACTGCAAACAATATCACTGTGGGATATAAGCCTTTGTAAATGTACAGCCCCATGGACACCAGATCGGCAATAACCCATAATATCCAGTGCTCAATAATTTTGCGTGCCAGCATCCATGTTGCAACTATTGATAATGCCGTGGTAAATGCATCACCCAGAGGAACTGGTGAGTCAGTGTAGTTGAGCAGAATATACCAAATACCTGCAAACAGCAATATAAAGACAAAGACCAGTATACCTGCCAGCTTCAAGCTTATCCTGGTCACAGGTAAGGAATCAGTATTATATTTTTCCCCTCCCCTCAGCCACCAGTACCATCCGTATATACTTATCAGCACATAGTAGCTCTGCAGTCCCATATCTGCATAAAACTTATTTGTAAAGAAGACCCATACATACAAAGCCGAGGTGATAAGACCCAGTGGCCATAGCCAGATGCTCTGCCTGATTTCCAGAATTACATAAATGATACCTGTTAGAGCACCGAAGACTTCAATATAATGATCAGCCAGCCAGTTCATAAAGATCAGAAGCTAACTACCAGTCTGAATAGATAATTTATAGTTGCCTGGGGGAAATAGTATGCCCAGGTATACTCCTGTCCGTCAATATAATAATTGCCGCCATAAGCATTATTTTCATAAAGTGAATTAAGCAGGTTATTTATTTGCAGCTGCAGCGCAATATTCTTAATTCCTTTCACCGCGAATCTATAATCAAACCTTATATTATTCACAAAATATGGATTGATCACACGTTCTTCATTATTTGTATTATCGAAATACTGCTTACCCACATATTTGCTAATGATATGCATCTCAAATTCCCTGAAAGGTGAAAGAACCAGGTCGCTGTTAAGTATAAAACCGGGTGAATACGCTATATCCACATCACCAAGCTCTTTAGTCATAGCTGTCTCCTCTGATGTCACAGTATTATAGTCAATATAATGTTCTACAAAATCCTTAATCTTGTTACGGCTCAATGTTGCATTTACATCCCATTCGAGAAAATCAAACGGCTTTACGGCTGTTGTGATTTCGACGCCTGCGCGGTACGACTGTTCAACATTGGTCATTATGGGATATCCAACATTACTTAGTTCGCCGGTGGGGACAAGCTGGTCATTATAATACATATAGTATAGATTAATACCAGACATGAATTTCGACATGCCGAGGTTATACCCTGCTTCAAGATCGTACAGTGTTTCAGGCTCAGGCATAGCACCAGGGTCACCCTTGGCATCCTTGTAATTTGCCCTTGTTGGTTCCCTGTTTGCCACCGAGAGAGAAAGGAAAACGTCCTGATTGGGATCAATTTTCATGAACACTCCACCCTTGGGGTTAAAGAATTTAAATTCTTTATTAAGGCCCAGGTCAAGGAGGTCATCATCCTTACCTTCCATGATATAATTAATATTTCGATATTGTGCATCAGCAAAAACACTCAGTTTATCCGTTAGCCTGTAATCGAACTTGGCATATACGTTCATTTCACTTTTTGAGGCACCGTTGAAATACCATTCATAGTCCTTTTCGGTCCATCCGGCATATCTTATCCATATCACCCTTCCAAAGTGGTCCCCTATGTACTTATTTATCCCTGCTCCCAGGCTCAGGCTGATTTTATCCTTATTATATTTTATGTCGGCTATTCCACCATAAAAATTATTCAACATCCATTTTCTTCGCACCAGGTCAACCCTGTCTATCAGGATTGGCCCTGCCATCCAGTTAGGAAGAGCATAATCAGACAATAATGCATTTCCCCTATACTGCTCAAAGAAGCCTGCACCATAGGTAAAATGGTATGCAGCGCTCAGCTGGAGATGATCATTCAAAGACTTTTTGTAAAGTAACTGAAGATGATATTGATTATAATTATCTTTCTGGTCTTCATAATATCTTTTATCTCCGAATGAATCTGTATATTCACCTGCGGGATTATAGGTCCTGGCCGTATCCAGTACTTCTAAAGGCACTCCCCACCAACTTATGCCGGTAATTTCTTCACCAAGGAGGACATTTGCCTTAAAAGTACCGATCTTTGAATTATACAGGCCTGTAAGGAAAAGGGACCTGTGATCGGATCCACTGTACTTGATATAGCCATCTGTTGTGAGCCCTGATAGTCTGAGGTCAAATTTAAACCTTTCATTTATGATCCCGGTACCCAGTTTTACTGTACCCTTGAATGTATTGAAAGATCCCACACTGCTGCTTACTTCGGCATAAGGCTCATCGGAAGGCATTTCTGTACGAAAGTTCACACTTGCTCCGAATGCAGCAGCACCATTCTTTGAAGTACCCACACCCCTTTGAACCTGAATATCCGATACTGAAGATGCCAGGTCAGGCATATTTACCCAGAAAACCTGCTGTGATTCAGGGTCATTAATAGGTATTCCGTCAATTGTAATATTTATCCGGCTGGGATCGGTCCCCCTGATCCTGAAGTTTGTATATCCCAGTCCCGCTCCTGCTTCAGATGTTTCCACCAGCGATGGCAATGAAGAAAGCAGGTATGGCAGATCCTGTCCGGTATTCAGTTTTCCTATATCTTCCCTTTTCAGGTTGCTGTATGCCACAGGGGTATTTTCTGAAGCCCTGGTTCCTATTACCATTATTTCATCGGCCTGGATAATTGCCACTTTAAGTTCAAATTCTATGTAAACATCCCCATCAAGTCGCACCTCCCTGGTGACTGACTCATAACCCAAGTGTGCCACTTCGACAACATAATCACCGGGTTTCATTGGTTTGAAGTTAAAATTACCTTCAGAACCTGCAGTTGTTCCAAGGTATGTCTCTTTAATAATGATAGTGGCACCGGTAAGCGGACGGCCATTTTCATCCATCACTTTCCCGCTGATGGTCCATTTTTGCTCCTGTTGCATTGGGAAAGCATTTAATGCAATAAGAAATAAGAGCGAGCAATTAAATAAGATTTTTTTCATTTTCTTTTGATTCGATGCTTATTTAAACCAAAAGAATGAGGTCTCTTTTCCTACGACGGCATTATCCGTATCAGGTACAGAGGGTATGATCTCAGCCTGTATATTAAGGCACCCCATTTTTTTGATATTACAAATGTAAGAAGATTGTCATATGTCTGCAAATATGAGCATGATTATATCATTTATAAAAGATTTCTTACTTTTGTCATGCAAATTTATTTGCTGGGGGTAGAATATGGAATATCTTTTAAAGAAGCTAAATTACAGGGATCAGTACAGGATTTGTATAGTAAACGGCAATAATGGATTTATTGATAAAATTCAAAAGCTGAAGCTTCCAGTCAGGGTAGATAAAGAGATAGATCCCAAGTACCTTTATGAATTCTGTTTGATATTTGTCAAACACAAATCTGATCTGACAGACAAGGTTCCACAGAGCATTCATAATCTTGCCGAGGATGGAGTGTTATGGTTTGCCTATCCCAAGAAGAGTTCAAAGAAGTATAACTCTGATATAAGCAGGGATAAAGGCTGGGATCTCATTAACTCCTATGGTTTAGAACCTGTAAGGCAGGTCTCCATAGATGAAGACTGGAGTGCATTACGTTTCAGGAATGTGAAGTTTATCAAAAGAAGCAAATAGTATTTTTTCAGGATTTGTCTTCAAAGAGAAGACTGACTTCAGGATCAGGTATTACTTCATACGGGGAATTTGCTGATTTCAGTACAAAAGACTGGACCTGTTGATTTACCATTATACGTTCAATCCTGCTACCTGACCGGTCATTTATCTGCAGATCAAGCGGAAATTCAAAAATATGATTTTTTTGTTCCTGTTCAACCAGTACATTGATCTCTTCTCTCCTGTTATTATATGTCCAGCTTATTTTCAATTCGGGATGTCCGGTTAAATATAGCCATTGATGGAAAAACTTACTCAAGTCACGCCCTGATATTTCCTCCATGGTGTTTTCAAAGTCGGATGTAAGAGTATTCCTGTTACGGTACCGTGCATAGTAGGTTTGCATCCCACTCCAGAATTGGTCATCTCCAATTTCATTCCTGAGCATATGTAAAACCCATGCACCCTTCTGGTATGAATTTGTGCTGAGCAATTTCATAAAATCAACAATAGTAGTGTCGATTACGGGTGCTGGATTCAGTTTATGGTAGCCGATAACTCTTTGCCTTGCCATGTTCATAACAGCCCTTAGCCTTGTTTCTCCTTCCCTGCTTCCCTGGTAAAGAGCCGTAAGGTATGTAGCGAAACCCTCACTCAGCCAGATATGATGCCAGTCTTTCTCTGTAACAGAATTGCCGAACCACTGATGGGCAATCTCGTGAGCCATTAAGCGTTCTGCCCTGCCATCTCCTGTAACTGAAACTTCGGAATAAAATATGCAGCTGGCATTTTCCATACCGCCAAACATGGTTTTTGATTGCACATTGGCCAGTTTTTCATATGCATAAGGTCCAATTTTTTCACTATACCAGGTAAAAGGGTCTATAGCAACCGAATAATCAGAGAAGCCAGCTTCGCGGTCTTCAGGAAATACATATGTCCATATATCAGTCCCACCTATTTTACCAGCAAGACGAACGGCAAATTTTGCAACTCCTATTACCATCACTTTGGTTGGTATACTGATTTCCTCTTTCCAGTGGGTTATCTTCACTCCTTCCGGTAATGTGCTCTCTTCGTAAAGGTAACCGTTTGAAACAACCTTGTATTTGTCAGGGGCATAAACAATAAAATCAACAAATGCCTTATCGGAAGGATGATCAACACATGGTATCCAGTTTCTTGCCCTGTCGGGCCAATTATCAGCAAAAAAAGTACGGTCGCCATACCTGTTCCTTGAAATAATCAATCCATCTGCAGGAATGCCATAATAACGGATTAATAAATTGGATGTTTCACCCTCAACTTTCATTGATGCAAGATCAATCTTAAGACGATCGTCTTCGTGATGCCATGATGCAGGCCTATCATCAATCCTTACTTCCTCAACAGTCATTCCTTTGCCATCATCGTTCAGAGCCATAAGATCAAGGTTGATTTCATCTGTATTGCCTGTATGATTAATTCTTAATCTTGCTTCTCCCCTGATAAGATTGTAACTGTCAGAAAGGTAAATGCTGAATTCATAATGGACAACATCAATATTGCTGTTTCTGGGATATTTATCCGTTGCTGACAACGTAACACATATCAGGAAAAGTAACATGCCTGTTAATATTCTCATAGTTTCAGGTTTTGTATGATCAGTCTGCAAAGTTATATCTTTTGAAAAACATTCCTGATATAAATAACAGCTCATTAATTGCAATTCTATAACTTTGCTGTGTTTTGGTCATTCAATTAGGGCCGTGAAAGCTGTCTCCAGACTTGCATTAAGGAAAGAATAAACTGTTTCCCTGTACCGTTACAACTAAAATACTTAGATTTGTAGAAAATTATTTTAATGGAACACGATTATAACACTCAGAGAAAGAGGATGGCGTTGCCGGAATATGGCAGGAACGTACAAAAGATGGTTGATCACATAAAAACCATTAAGGACAGGAATGAACGTACGCATGCTGCCAGGTCGGTTATACAGATAATGGGGAACCTGAACCCCAGCCTCAGGGATTCAGGTGATGTAAAACATAAACTATGGGACCACCTCACTATCATAGCTGATTTCGAACTTGATATAGACGCACCTTTTCCACCTCCCGCCAAGGAGATCCTTCTTCAAAAACCAAAAAAAATAGGTTATAAAAAGGGTGAAGTTAAATACCTTCATTATGGCAGGGTAATAGAAATGATGATTGAAGAGGCATGTAAGATGGAGGAAGGAGAGAAAAAAGATTACCTTGTCATGCTTATAGCCAACCAGATGAAGAAAGCCTCTGCAACATGGAATCGCAGCCAGGTAAACGACGATGTTATTTTAAATGACCTGAAAGACCTGTCAGAAAACAGGCTTAAAGTACCGGAAGGATTGCGGCTTCTTGATGTTAAGGATCTTCTCGGACCAAAAAAGAAAAAACCTCTGGGTAAACAAAACAAACAGCATAAGAAAAAATACCAGTCGAAACGACAATGAGCAAATTCATAGTTGAAGGAGGCAGGAAACTTAAGGGTAGCATACAGCCACAAGGAGCTAAAAATGAAGCCCTGCAGGTAATCTGTGCCACCCTGCTGACTGATGAAGAAATCATTATAAGAAACATACCGGATATCAGGGATGTAAACAAACTTATTGAGCTTATTAGCAGCCTGGGTGCCCAGGTAAAAAAACTCAAAAAAGGGACCTTCTCATTTAAAGCTGCTGATATTGACCTCGAATACCTTCAAACACCGGGATATATTGAACAGAGCTCCGCTCTCAGGGGTTCAATATTGATACTTGGTCCACTGCTTGCAAGATTTGGTAAAGCAAGCATGCCTAAACCCGGAGGCGATAAGATAGGCAGACGCAAGGTTGATATTCACCTGAGTGGTTTTAATAGCCTGGGTGCAAAATTTGATTATAATGTTGAAAAATCAATATACTCCGTTTCAGGCAAACAGCTGAGGGGAACTTATATGCATCTTGATGAGGCTTCGGTCACCGGCACTGCCAATATAATAATGGCCGCTGTGCTGGCAAAAGGAAGAACCACTATCTATAACGCAGCTTGTGAACCCTATGTGCAGCAGCTATGCCGCATGCTGGTATCTATGGGTGCAAAAATTGACGGAATAGGATCAAACCTTCTGCATATTGCAGGAGTGGATGAACTTGGGGGCTGTGAACATACCATATTACCTGATATGGTTGAAACAGGATCATTCATAGGAATGGCAGCACTTACCGGATCTGAGATAACCATTACCAACGTTTCTTATGATAACCTGGGTATAATACCTTACTCTTTCAAACGCCTGGGCATTCAGCTTGAAAGAAAAGACGATAATATCTATATACCTGCACAGACATGTTACGAGATAGAAACTTATATTGATGGCTCGATAATGACTATCTCTGATGCAATATGGCCCGGCCTCACACCCGACCTGCTGAGTATCTTTCTCGTTGTCGCCACACAGGCAAAAGGATCAGTGCTTATACATCAGAAAATGTTTGAAAGCAGGCTGTTCTTTGTAGATAAACTGATAGACATGGGAGCACAGATAATCCTGTGTGATCCCCACCGTGCTACCATCATAGGCCTTGAGAGAAAATTTAATCTCAGGGGAACGGTAATGACATCACCTGATATCAGGGCCGGAGTAGCCCTGCTGCTGGCAGCCCTGTCGGCAGAAGGAATAAGCACCATCCATAATATAGGACAGATTGACAGGGGATACCAGGATATTGATGGCCGTTTGAATACACTGGGAGCCAGTATACAAAGGGTTGATTGAGTGGTGAGTGAAGAGAGATGAGAGGCGAGAGATGAGAGATGAATTTATTAATTTTTATTGATTATTTATTAGTTGGTTTTAAGTAGTGTAAGAGTTTAACGAGAAACGAGTAACGGGCAACTTTACCCAGATCCCAGTACCTGAATCAACCAGTAAAACCTTTAAGAATAAATATGCCATGTCCAAAAAAGACCACAGGATAAAAGAATTATTAACACCTAACATCCCTGAACCAAAAGGACATTATTCCCAGGCAGTTCAATATAATGATACGATCTATGTATCGGGGCAGCTGCCATTGAATCCGTTTACCGGTGAACCAGTCAAAGGTGATATAGAAGAACAAACATTGCAGGTTCTGGAAAATATTGAAACAATCCTTAAAGATTCGGGTTCGGACAAGAATAAAATCCTTAAAACCACTGCCTATATTTCTGATATGTCACACTGGTCAAGGGTGAACGAAGTATATAAAAAATTCTTTGGCAAGCACAAGCCGGCGAGGGCAGTGGTACCAACCAATAAATTACATTATGGCGTGTTAATTGAGATTGAGGCGGTGGCGGCGATATGATTGCTGAATATCGAAGAATGAATATCGATTAGCGAATGTAGAAGTATCTGATATTCTGAATATAAATTCGTTATTCATTGTTCAGCATTCGGTGTTCGATATTCATAAACTGCCTTTATCTACCAGACCTCCTAATTTGTTTTACTGTCAAGCGTTGTAAACGTCTCTATCTGCGGCGGGTTCTTCAAGTGCCTTTTTACAGCACAGAGATCCATCGCATTTACTACTGCACTCCTGTATTTCTCGGGGAAATCATCAGGCAATATTGCTTCCAGTTCAATCCTATCAATCAGCCTGGTTTCTGGAATGAAATTATGACGCTGAATTATTTTTATTTTACTGGAATCTATGCCACGCTTTTCGCAAAAATATTTAACATAAATACCGGCACATGTGCCTATTGAGGCAAGAAAAAGACTGAACGGCTCCGGCGCTGATTCATCTCCACCACTTCTCCTTGGTTGATCTGTGGGTATTACATAACCATTAAGCCTTGCATTAACCTTCTTATTCTCTTCAAAAAATACTTCAAGTTCCATATTGATTTTCTTGTTTCCCTGTTAATATAAATTATTATCTCTATAACAGAGAAACATCAAATATGTTCTGTTTATGTCTAAAATATCTGATAATATGGCATTAAAGATACATCCCCCTGGATGTTTGAAAGTTCTGCCTTCCGGATTCCCTGATTTATGCCATAAGTAAAAGAACAAATAAAGCTATGCCTGTCACAAGGATAATCAATGAAATAAACAGTCTTTTTCTTCGATTTTTCCTCCTTCTATCTTCAAAATTGATGATTGCTTGTTGCTCATCTCCTGTTCCAAAAAGCTCAACAGCTTCCTTTTTAAAAGCAGATAAGCTGTATTTTGACACATAAAAAGCACCCAGGTAACTGATCAATGTAACCGCGACGAAAACGATAATATCATCAATAGCCCTGAACTCAAATTTTGAGTATTTCAGAAAATGATAGTAGAACATTCCGAGGATAACCAGTACAGGGTTTGATAATGAGTTTTCGATCTGAAAAATTGAGAAATGTACCGAAAGGAAATCATTTAATTTACCAAGCCTGGATTCAATATTATCAGCATAATTATTAATCCCGGCAATTATTTTCAGAAGGTAAAAATCATAGGCAATCATGCCCAGTGTAATAATAAATAATGCTGAAATTGAAAATATAAGGTTGGTAAGTTCAGAAGCCATTACCGAAAATACCACTATCCAATCCAGCAGAACAAACTTAATGGGCAACCCTGTAAGAACTGTAAACTTAACTGATCCTGCCCTGTAAAAAGCTCAGGTCTCTTCTTTTTCCTGTAAGTTATTGCCGTATTCAGTGCAATCCTGTAAAGCCAGGTTGAGAATGATGATTTCTTATTAAAGTCCTTATAAGATCTGAGAACCCTGTAAACAATTTCCTGGAAAAGGTCCTCCCTGTCGTCTCTTACACTGCAGAATGAAAAGCATATTTTGTTTAAAATGTTCTGATTCCCATATATTTTTTCGACAATCTCATCCATGATATTTAGTAAACGAGTTTAATTATTAGACTCCCGGGAAATTAAATTACTACAATAATTACAAAGTAAAAGCATTATGATCATGACATTTTGTCCCCATGACTCATATGGCAGGTTATTTGTTGTTTTCCATTATGATTAACTGCAAAATGAATATATATGACAAGAAAGAATATCGGTAAGGAAGATGAAAAGGACAGGCAGTCAGAAACCCAACAGACTGTTAAAGAGAGTGATAATAGTAAAACTGCCGAAAAACAGGCAGAAGAAGGGTTTGTTGGGGATAAAGATGAAGAATTATTAAATCCTGAAATTTCCGTAAAAGAAAAAAAGAAAGAAAAAGAGCAGGAATCTGACAAGAGTGAAAAAAAGGAAGAAGATACAGAGGTAAAACTGGCAGAATTACAGGATAAATACCTTCGACTGTCAGCAGAATTTGATAATTACCGTAAAAGAACATTAAAGGAGAGGATAGAGCTTACCAAATCAGCAGGTGAAAATGTTTTGGTAAGCCTTTTACCTGTGATGGATGATTTTGACAGGGCAATCAGCCTGATGGAAACAACATCAGACTGCAAAGCAATGAAAGAAGGGATAGAACTTATTTACGGCAAGATGAAGGATTTTCTTAAACAGAATGGCATAAAGGAAATAGATGCCCTGGATAAAGATTTCGATACCGATTTACACGAAGCAGTAACCAAGATACCTGTTGCAGAAAAGAAGAAAAAAGGTAAGGTCGTGGATGTAATCCAGAAAGGTTATTATTTGAATGACAAAATAATACGTTACTCTAAAGTAGTAGTGGGAGAATAATACCAGACAGGATGGGCAAAAGAGATTATTACGAAGTACTGGGTGTATCAAAGAATGCAACGAAGGACGAGATAAAGAAAGCATATCGTCAAAAGGCCCTTAAATATCATCCCGACAAAAACCCGGGTGACAAGGAAGCTGAAAACAAGTTCAAGGAAGCAGCAGAAGCCTACGAGGTTTTGAGTCATGATGACAAGAGGTCACGTTATGACAGGTATGGCCATGCTGGTCTTGGTGGGCAGAACGGTTTCGGTGGTGCAGGAATGACAATGGAAGATATTTTTGCTTCCTTCGGTGATATTTTTGGTGATGCATTCGGTGGTTTTGGAGGTTTTGGTGGCTTTGGAGGAGGCAGAAGCCGGCAAAGAGTCAATAAAGGATCCAATCTCAGGGTAAAGGTAAAGCTGAGTCTTAAGGAAATAGCCAAAGGTGCGGAGAAGAAAATAAAGGTTACTAAATATGTAAGCTGCTCAAGCTGTGGTGGATCAGGCGCAGCCGACAGTAATAGTTATTCCACATGTAATGCCTGTCATGGTTCAGGCCAGGTTACCAGGATAACAAATACATTGCTTGGCCAGATGCAAAGCACCTCAATATGCCCTAACTGTGGTGGAGAAGGGAAGATAATCACAAAAAAATGTAATACCTGCTTTGGTGAAGGTATAGTAAAAGACCAGGAAATTATTAAGATCAATATTCCTGCCGGCGTGGCAAAAGGAATGCAAATGACAGTAAACGGCAAAGGTAATGCTGCCAGACGGGGAGGTGTGCCGGGAGACTTGCTTGTAATGATAGATGAAGAAGAACACCCGGAACTTTACAGGGAAGGTAAAGACCTTATCTATAATCTTTATATAAGTGTACCTGAAGCCATATTAGGCACCAATGTTGAGATACCAACTGTTGATAATAAGGTCAAAATAAAGATTGAGCAGGGAACACAACCCGGAAAGATTCTGAGACTTAGAGGGAAGGGTCTGCCTGAAGTAAATGGCTATGGTAAGGGGGATCTGCTGGTTAATGTAAATGTATGGATACCAAAAAAGATCACCGGGGAAGAACAGAAAATAATAGAAAAAATGATAAACTCAGAATCATTTACTCCAAAACCTGGTAAAGATGACAGGGGATTCTTTGAGCGCATGAAATCATACTTTGAATAAATACACCCGCATCAGTGCAAGTATGCCGGTCAATTAATCCACTTTATAGATATTAAGTACTTATATTGACAAAAAAAGTATTTGTTTTATATATTTGCAGGTTCTTTGTTTAATCCGACAAAATAAAATAAATGTCACTCTTACAGACTAAAAATGTAGTTAAACAGTACAGGAACCACCTGGCACTGGATAATCTCAGCATGACAGTACCCAAGCAGTCGATTTACGGACTGCTGGGGCCAAACGGGGCAGGTAAGACTACCCTGCTAAGGATAATCAACCAGATAACTGCTCCTGACAGCGGAACAGTAGTGCTTGATGGTCATAAAATTACAAGGAATGACCTTCACTCAATAGGATATCTGCCTGAAGAAAGGGGATTGTACAAAAAAATGAAAGTTGGTGAACAGGCATTATACCTGGCCCGTCTGAAGGGACTGAGTAAGCAGCAGGCACTGGAAAAGCTCAAATCATGGTTTACCAGACTGGAGATAATAGACTGGTGGGATAAAAAGGTGGAAGAATTGTCTAAAGGGATGCAACAGAAAGTACAGTTCGTTACCACTGTATTACACGAACCCAAACTCCTGATCTTTGATGAGCCTTTCAGTGGCTTTGACCCTATAAATGCGAGTATACTCAAGAATGAAATCCTTAACCTGCGGGATAAGGGGGCTACGGTTATTTTCTCCACACATAATATGGGCTCCGTTGAGGAGATGTGCGATCATATAACCCTGATAGACAGGGCAAAGTCAATACTCCAGGGCAGCGTTGAAAGGATACGTGGAGAATGGGCTGCAAACGAATATGATGTTGTATTCAGAGGTGAAGCTGATATAAAGACCAACAGCCATTATGAGGTGTTGAAATCCACCAGGGATAATGGCAAGTCAACAATACGTCTAAAGACGGGGGGCGAGCTTGATATAAACAATATCATCAGGGATATGACCGATAAAGGACAGGTTATATCATTTAATCCTGCGCTCCCATCAATGAATGAGATATTCATAAGAGTAGTTGAAGCCAATAAAAACAACTGATCCAAATTAAGATAGTCATGGCAAACGTATCAACCATAATAAAAAGAGAATATAGTACAAGGGTAAAAAAGAAATCGTTCATAATAATGACTGTTCTTACCCCTCTTATCTTTGTCGCACTCTTCCTGGTACCTATATTAATAATGGGAAATGAGGATAGAGAGTTCAAGAAAATAGCAGTGATAGAAGACGGAAGCGACCTTTTCAGAGGTGTAATAAAGGACAGAGATGACGCCGACTTTGTTTATCTTGAAAATGCCGATGTAAATAAGCTTAAAACAACATTCGAAGAAGCCGGCTATTACGGAATATTGTACATATCACCTGTTGTAACAAATGTTCCCCAGGCAGTACAGCTTATTTCCAAAAAACAGCCACCCCTTGATTTGCTACAGCATATTGAAGGAGCACTGGAACAAGATATTGAAAACAAAAAATTACTTGCCTACGATATTGAAGACTTAAGTACAATATTAAAAAGTGTACAGACCGATGTATCAGTACAGACAATCAGGATTGATGATGCCGGACAGACAAAAGAAACCAGCACCGGTATTTCCATGGCACTGGCTTATATAGGTGCACTATTAATGTATATGATAGTACTACTTTTTGGTGTGCAGGTAATGAGAGGTGTCTTTGAAGAGAAGAATAACCGTATAGTGGAAGTGATCATATCATCGGTTAAACCCGTAGAGTTAATGATGGGGAAGATTATTGGTATTGCCCTGGTTGGACTTACACAATTTTCAATATGGATCATCCTGACATTTGCCATTCTAACCGTTGTACAATCAAAAGTACTTCCAGATAATCCACAGGAAATAAGTAAGCAGATATCACAGAGTGTTATGAGCCAGGTACCAGACAGTCAGGATAGTGAAATGGCTCAACAAACTATTGAATTATCGGCCCAGGAACAGGAATTTGCTAAAATATTTAATAACCTGATGAATGTTAATTGGCCGCTTATACTTATTTCATTCTTCATTTATTTCATATTTGGATATTTACTTTATGCCTCAGTATTTGCTGCAATAGGATCAGCAGTAGATACTGATTCAGATACCCAGCAGTTTATGTTTCCTGTAATGCTGCCTATTATATTGGGCTTGTTTGTTGCTATAGGAACCATGCAAAATCCGGAAAGTTCACTTTCTTTCTGGTTTTCAATGATACCTTTTACTTCACCGATAGTAATGATGGCACGCCTTCCGTTTGAAGTTCCTACCTGGGAGGTTGTGGTATCTGTAGCAGTACTCATAGCTACATTTGTAGGCTTTGTATATCTCGCCGCAAAAATATACCGGATTGGTATACTAATGTATGGTAAGAAAGTTACTTACAAAGAGATGTGGAAGTGGATAAAATATAAAGGCTAAGGCTGAGGCTGAGGAAAGATGAATTTGATTTACTGAGCAAAGCGAAGGATCTGAGAGGCGAGAGATAAAGTGTGAGATATTAGGGATCGAATATAAAGCTGGCTAAACATATAAACTTCTAAACCTCTAAACCATAAATGGCAAAAGTACTGGTAATCGATGACGAAAAAGCTATTAGGAATACCCTGAAAGAGGTACTTGAGTATGAGAAGCATGAAGTTGACCTGGCAGAAGATGGCGACAGCGGACTTGAGTTATTCGGGGAGAACAGTTACGATGTTATTCTCTGTGATATCAAGATGGACAAGATGGATGGCATTGAAGTTCTCGGGAAAATTCATGAAATAACTGATGATATCCCGGTGATTATGATATCAGGTCATGGTAATATTGATACCGCTGTTGAAGCAATAAAAAAGGGAGCCTATGATTTCCTGGAAAAGCCACTTGACCTGAACAGGCTTTTGATTACCATGAGGAATGCAATGGATAAATCAAGCCTGATAATACAGACCAAAACTCTTAAGAAACAGGTTAGCAAAAAGTTCGAAATAGTTGGTGAGTCGGAAGCAATAGTAAAGGTAAAAGAGATGATCGACAGGATTGCCCCAACTGAAGCAAGGGTTTTAATAACCGGTGCCAGCGGAACAGGGAAAGAACTGGTTGCACACCAGATACATGAAAAAAGCAGCAGGTCAAAAGGGCCCTTCGTGGAAGTTAACTGTGCAGCAATACCTTCTGAATTAATTGAGAGTGAACTTTTCGGGCATGAAAAAGGATCTTTTACATCTGCCCATAAACAGAGGATAGGTAAATTTGAACAGGCAAATGAGGGAACAATCTTCCTGGATGAGATAGGAGATATGAGCCTCCCGGCACAGGCAAAGGTACTGAGAGCACTGCAGGAAAACAAGATATCGCGTGTAGGATCAGACAAGGATATAAAAGTTGATGTGAGGATTATTGCTGCTACCAATAAAAATATAAGTGAAGAAATTGAAAAGAACAGTTTCAGGGAAGATCTCTACCACCGACTGAGTGTTATCCTGATAGATGTACCAAAACTGAATGACAGGCTGGATGATATCCCTTTACTTGCGGAGCATTTTAACCACCTTATATGCAATGAATATGGCGTTAGCCTGAGGACAATCGAGGAAAGTGCAATCAGGGAACTTAAGAAAATCGAATGGACTGGCAATATAAGGGAATTCCGAAACGTTCTGGAACGACTTATTATCCTGTGCCCTGAAGAAATTACAGGTAAAGATGTGGTCTCATTCGCACATCCAATTTCTGGAAATAAATAGTACCTGCCCGACAGAGGCGACCAGCGTGACAAATTACGCGACCAACTTGCCCTGAGTTTATCGAAGGGAGGGAGCCAATTACACCTAATTATTATTTTGACTAAATTTGTGGCGGATCAATAATTAAGCCTATGGATCGTATTGAATCTGACAAGCTTGGTGAGGTAAGGATCCCCGAAGAAGCTCTTTACGGTATCAACTCAATCAGGGCTAAGGAAAACTTTCCAGGTGACATTCCGTTTCACAAAGAATGGTACAGGGCAACAGGGCTGGTAAAACAGGCCTGCTACCGTGTATACAGAAAGTTTTCTGAGGCCACCCGGAAAAAATATGCCGGGGATATGCCCCTGAAGATGATACCACCTGAAACAATTGATGCCCTTGAAAATGCTGCCATTGAAGTATCTGAAGGATTGTATTTCAGCCATTTTATAATACCTGCGATGCAGGGCGGAGCCGGTACAAGTATCAATATGAATATTAATGAGATAATTACCAATGCTGCCCTGATAAACAGCAGTGGCAGTGCAGGTGATTATTCGGTTATTGATCCCATAGAGCACGCAAACATCTACCAATCAACCAACGATGTCATTCCCACCGCTCTCACTGTTGCTTCCATGACTTTACTTACTGACCTGGAAGAATCAATAAATTTACTCAGGAAGTATTTTGAAGGTCTTGAAACAACTTACCGTGACTACCTCAGACCCGGTTACACGCAGATGCAGGAAGCTGTACCGTCATCTTTCGGGAAACTATTCAGTGCCTATAATGATGCATTATCACGCGACTGGTGGAGGGTGTCAAAATGCAAGGAAAGGATCAAGGTAGTAAACCTTGGCGGAGGGGCCACCGGTACAGGCCTGGCTATTCCACGCTTCTTCATAATCGAAGTAGTACCTGAACTGAGACATCTTACATCACTGCCTCTCACACGAAGCGAAAACCTGAATGATGCTACATCAAACCTTGATAAATGGGTTGAAATACATGCCACACTTAAAGCTCATGCAGTTAACCTCGAGAAAATAGCATCAGACATAAGGCTTTTGGCTGCTGACATAAGCAAAACGGGCCTGATAAGTATACCGGAGCGCCAGATGGGCAGTTCTGTAATGCCCGGTAAGGTCAATCCCGTTATTCCTGAATTTATCATCAGCACAGTACATAAAATATATTCCAATGATATGCTTATAAGTAACCTGTGCGGACAAGGATGTATTGACCTGAATGCTTACCTGCCCCTTATAGGTCACAGTATACTTGAAAGCCTTAAGATGCTTATAAATGCTAATAAAAGCCTGTCAACGAACCTGGTCAAAGATCTTGAGGTTAATAAAAAGGCTGCCTATGATACAATTATAAGTAGCCCGGTAATAAGCACAGCCTTAATTCCTTATATAGGCTATAATAAGGCCTCTGAGATCGCATTATATATGAAAGAAAAGAAAACTGATATTTTTAAGGCATGTGAGCACACAGGATATATTGACAGAGAAAGGCTGGAAGATATATTAAAACCGGGTAATTTGCTTAAAATGGGATTCTCGGTGGATGATATCAAGAGTCATGATGATTAATTATTTGTGTTTTTTATGAAGAAAGGTCACGAAAGCACTCCACATATTGGTATCTTCGGCAGAAGGAATAATGGTAAAAGCAGCCTGATCAATGCCCTTGCAGGACAGGAGATAGCAATAGTATCAGAACAGCCAGGTACCACAACTGATCCGGTGAAGAAATCATTTGAAATTACAGGTTTCGGCCCCGTAATACTCATTGATACAGCCGGGATAGACGATACGGGCGAGCTTGGCAATAAACGCGTGGAAAAATCCTTGAAAACCCTGAATATTATTGACCTGGGCATACTTGTATTGAACAATAATATCTGGGGTGAGTACGAGGACATGCTTATAAGCCGTTTCAAAGATACCGATACACCTTATATTATTGTTCAAGCCAAATCAGATCTGGTAAAACCCTCTGACAATTATGTTGAAAAGATAAGTAAAATAACTGGCAGAGAGGTAGTCAGTTTTTCAGCATTAACAAAAGAAAATTATGAGGATCTCATAAGGCTTATTAAAGCTACAATACCTGAACATGCCCTGAAAACACCAACCTTGCTGGGAGATATAATAAAGAATGGCGATATAGTGCTCCTGATAACACCAATTGACGTGGAAGCCCCGGAGGGCAGGCTTATTTTGCCACAGGTGCTAGCCATAAGGGACGTGCTTGATAATGATGCTATAGCCATAGTACTAAAAGAGAGGGAAATTGATACCTTCCTGCAAAGATCTGCCATAAAGCCGGCCCTTGCTATTACCGATTCACAAATATTCGTCAAAGCAGATGCCTCGGTACCAAGCGATATACCACTTACCAGTTTCAGTATAGCTCTTGCCCGACTCAAGGGGGACTTCGATAATTACCTTAAAGGCACCCCAAAAATATCAGATCTTAAGGACGGTGACCGCGTACTGATGCTTGAATCATGTACACACCATGTTTCATGTGATGATATAGGCAGAGTGAAAATACCTAGATGGATAAGCAGCTTCACAGGTAAAAAGATAGATTTTGATGTTGTAGCGGGACTTGATACCACTCCACGGCCGGTGAAAGAGTATGCACTACTTATACAATGCGGCGGTTGCATGATCACGCGAAAGCAATTACATAACAGGATCAGACCGGCATTAGAAGCCGGAATACCAGTTACCAACTACGGAATGGCCATTGCCTGGGTACAGGGAATTTACAGGAGAGCAATAGCTCCCTTTGTTGGTTCTGATTTAAGCGATGAAGAATACCTCTAATTATGAATTATGATTTATGAATTAATAAATAAATGTTAATCTCGATGACCATCCATTAAATCCATCAATCCAGTATTGACTCACCCCGAGGAGTCGGGGTTCGTCGAGCTCGCCCCGAATTCTCGGGGCTCGGTTCTATGAATTCAGAACCTGAAGTAGATAAACGGTTGTATATCTGTTGCTTGCACATTGTACAGAACAAGTGCTACCAGGTAAACCAGTATTATCTTTACTATCAGCGGCAGCCTGATGAATAGCCCGCGGTATGATTCCTTTACTGTTACCGGAAGGAAATGAAGAATATAACCACATACAATTATTATTAGTACCTGGCCGTATGCAGTAAATACAGCAAACAGGTTACCGGGGCTGAAAGATGTAAATATCTGCTTTAGCATTAAAAGAACATGTTCCATATTAACGGCCCTGAAGAAGATCCAACAGAAACTGACAAAATTGAAAGTTATAAAAACAGAGATAAATCTTTTAATCCTGCCCGGATTTCTCCTGCGGGGAAAGATCTTCGTCCATAATTTGTTTACCACCAGGCCAAGGCCATGCAGTCCACCCCATATCACAAATCTCCATGCAGCTCCATGCCAGAGACCTCCCAGCAGCATGGTAATCATAAGATTCACATATGTCCTGAAACGCCCTTTCCTGTTACCTCCCATCGAAATATATAAATAATCCTTGAGCCAGCGCGACAGTGATATATGCCATCGGCGCCAGAAATCGGTTATATTATATGCCTTATATGGTGAATTAAAGTTCACAGGTAACCTGTAACCAAGCATCAGTGCTATGCCAATAGCTATATCGGTATAACCTGAGAAATCACAATATATCTGTAGTCCATAGCCATAAACGGCCAACAGGTTTTCAAGGCCAGAGTACAACAGGGGCGTAACAAATACCCTGTCAACAAAATTCACAGATATAAAGTCTGATATAATGATTTTTTTTATTAAACCTCCTACTATCAGGAACAAGGCATGACCCCATTCTCTTTTTGACAACCTGAATGGAGCATAGAGCTGTGGAACAAATTCGGATGCCCTTACTATAGGGCCTGCTACCAACTGTGGAAAAAAGGAAACATAGAAGCCAAAGTCGAGGATATTTTTTACGGGCTTTGTCTTACCCCTATATACATCCATTGTATAGCTTATGGTCTGAAAAGTAAAAAATGAAATACCAACAGGAAGTATAATAATATCAATGTTGAAACCAGTACCGAGGTAAAAGTTGGAGATTGAAGCGATCCAGTCAGTGACAGGCAAATTGGTATTGAAAATATCATTAAATACACCTGTAAAGAATCCGGTATATTTAAAATAAGACAACATACCAAGATTGACCAGTAAACTGAGGAAAACGAAAAGTCTCCTTACCGGTTTTCTTTTGGCTGCATATATTATTAGCCCAGCAATATAGTCTGTCAGTGTTGATATTATAAGGAGGAAGAAGAACACGCCCCCCGACTTGTAATAGAAGAACAGGCTGAAGAGAAAAAGATAAGTATTCCTCAGCAGAGGCTTTTTGAATATCAGGCTATAAAGCAGCAGTGCAATAAACAGGAATATCCAGAATGATTCACCTGTAAACAGCAGTGGTTTGTTCTGGTCATATGATTTTAATTCAAGAAGCAGTTTCCCAGTGTCTAATTTAAGATCTCTTTCCCGTCCCAATTGCATACCCACAGAATCAGTAGCTGCAACCAGGGTATTCTTTTCGGTTAAAAACTCTTCCTGTTCTTCAGAAGTTTGTTGTCTATTGATATCCTGAAGGAATAAGTCAGCCAGTGCAGCACCCCCGGCATAGGTCAGGTGGGTATAATCACTGGCTGCCATGGGCGGTTCATGCCTGCTCCACTCTATTATCGAGTTTTTGCCTCCCATAGCCTCCCATGAATCCCAGAACAGGACGCCTGCTCTTTGCGCTGCCCTTTTCTGTGCATCCCTGATAAGCGGAATATTATCATATGATTGCATTCCCTCATCAACCTTATGTACCATATCAGTCAGACCCATAAGGATAATGACTGTCCCCGGGCATAAGTTTTTCAATCTTCTTAACTGACTGTATATTCCCTCCTCATAATATTTATAGCTGGTACTGATATTCAATACTACGTTAAGCCCATAATGCAATACCAGCACATCAGGTTTTATCATATCATATAAACTGCCCAGGTTATCACGGGAGACCATTGTATATTCCAGCCCGGCACTTCCCCTGTTTGGAATATTATCCACTATTGCACCTTTGCTGCTTTCGATACTGAAGCCATAGAAGTCAGGACTGCTCCTGCCTTCAAATTCGACTTTCAGGTAATTCGCGGAACCCAGGTTAACATAATATTCCTGTTCAGTATCAGCCGGCTTCAGGGTATCTTTCATTATTACATCCTTACCTGTATAGACTGTAATAACCAGGGTATCTTCCAGCCTGCCATAGAAAAGACGGAATTCATTATATATAGCAGATAATGAATCGGCATATCGTGATGGCTCAACACTGAACCAGGCGCTTGTTGGAGTAATTTCCTTTATTCCCGGTTCAAGAAACCTGCTGATACTCATTAATGGTCCGAGCCTGCGATGGTTTATCAGGCCATCCCTGTAGGATAGATAGTCATACTTATGCCAGTTATCAGATGATTTGACCTGTGATGTTCTCGTATATGATATAAGCGGGGTGATATTTAGCATTCCTGGTCCGGTTCCGGGTAAGATCTTTCTTATCTCCTCTCTTAAATGATAAGTGATACGATCACCCTCAATCTGGGAATCACCATAGTACATTACTCTTAACTGACCTGTATCGCTTCTTAGCAGATCCCGGAACATTCCAGAGAGTATCTGTGATTCAGAAAAATCAAAAAGGTAGTTTTCCTCTATTGTTGCAGGAATGGCAGTAGTATCAGCAACGGCTGTAATATCCACTTTATCAGCCAGTATATCTGTTTTTACTGTATCTTCAGCGGAGGGTTTACGAATAAAATATTCTGAACTGATGTCGGGCCACCTTATAGAAATACCGGATGCTATCCTAAGTGGGCCGCTCATGAAAAACATCGGCCCGTAAAGAAGCAACAGTAAGACCAGGAAAACAAGAAAGGTCTTGTATGGACGCATAGTCTGGCTGTTATGAGCTCAGATAATCTATATTAACTACTTTTCTTAATCTTCAGCTTTTGTCCCGCATGGATTTTCCCTGACTGGCCCAGTCCATTCAGGTTAAGAATATCAGTAGCACTGACTCCTGAATATTTTTTTGCTATATCCCAAACGGTATCCCCGTAGCGAACTGTATGATATATGAAACCAGGATCCGTAACTACTTCCTCATCCATGTTATGAACAGTAACGGGTTTTCCTATTCTAGCCTGTTTTTCAGCGAAGCTCAGGTTATCAACTGCCGAATAGTATTCTTTTTCAGAGGGATTCACATATATTGCAAGTTTCTGGTTAATTCGAATAAGGTTACGATATATATTATTCCAGTATCTCAGATCAGAGACGCCTGCATTATACCAGCTGGCAATATAACCAAGGTTATCTCCTTCTTTAACAGTATATATCAATTTTGTTTTACCACTGATACTGGGTGGTATGTATGTTGATCGTGTCGGGCTGGCATTTTTAAGTTCAGGATTAAAATAATGATCGGCGCGGTAAGCAGCCACAGAATCCTGCAAGGAAATAAAATCGCCAAGGTATCTTATAGGCAATGTAATTGACATTGGTTTACTTTTTCCCGGTACTATCAATGCCCTGTACTGGGGGTTCAGTGCCTTAAGCTCAGCCAGTGGAATATTCATTACAGCTGAAAGTTGTTCAAGATGTATATCCCTGGTGGTCATTACTGTATCTGTAGCAACCGAGAAATTCACCGGTACAGGCCTGATATTATATTCCTTATAATAGTTCATTGAATAAGTGGCTGCAATATATCCGGGCAGGTATCCTCTTGTCTCGCGTGGAAGGCGGTAATATATCTCCCAGTAGTCTTTCCTGTTTCCTGATCTTCTTATTGCCTTGTTTACATTTCCCGGGCCACAGTTATAAGCAGCAATTACCAGTCCCCAGTCATTATAGATACCATACAGGTCCTTAAGGTACCTGGCTGCTGCATGAGTTGATTTTACGGGATCTCTTCTTTCATCAACAACTGAGTTAATAGTAAGTCCGTATGCTCTTCCCGTGCTGTACATAAATTGCCACAATCCTGTTGCTCCAACTCTTGAAACAGCATTCGGATTAAGGGCAGACTCGATAACAGCCATATATTTAAGCTCGGCGGGTAAGCCGTAAGTATCGAAAATATCTTCTATCATCGGGAAAAAATACTCTCTCATTCCCAGCATGATCTCAAAGTTGTCCCTTTTTTTCCTAATATAGACATGGATATAATTTCTCACAATATTATTATACGGAAGGTTCACAACCGAATGAATATTATGCAGGCGTTCCCTGTAGACAGAGTCAGGAAATTCAACCACAGGTTCCAGTCTTTTCTGCAGGGTATCTTTATCATAGGACATCCTTTCAAGGAACCATATATGTGTAAGGCTGTCTAACTGCCTTTCAATAAATTCACAATCAGTTTTAATAATAATCGTGTCATTTACCGCCAGGGCTGACATATTAAAAAGTAAAATTCCTGATAACAGTATAATTATTCTTCGCATAGTTCAATCATTTAAAAGTTATTTTTACCCCTATCCCCATTGTTGGCCCATTAACTGTACTTAACGGCACAGGTTCAACGCTGAGGCTCAGTTCAGGGCTTATATCATAATCCGACATTATAGCATCAACATTTGCATCCAGTATTGACAATATATACCAGAGTCCCACACCAATATATGACAAATCACGGTATCTCCTGTAGTATGAAATAGCATTTAACATCTGGTCTTTAACCCAGCTATGTGTTTGTGGGTTGTAGTTATCTGCTCCCAGTGCGGGATCGATCTCCCCTGAGTCAAATGCGGAGGTATATTTTTCATAAGTGATTGTTTCAGGCACATCATCAGTCAGGTGCTGGTAAGCTTCCATGTATCCGTCGAAATTTTGCGAATTACGTATTATGCTGTAACCCAGGGCTCCAAAACCGGCATAAACGAGAGGTATTTTCCAGTATTTTCTGTTATAAACCTGCCCTAATCCGGGTAGAGCAGCGGCCATCATTGTTGCCTTTACAGGAGATATTACCCTCACAGATGAAGGTAATTTCTCTTTCTGCTCCCGGTCAACAGAGACTGAATCTTTTGATTGAATTATGACCTGGGCGCCAGCACTTGTTGCCAGCATCATAAGTAATATTATGAGTCTAATGGTTTTCAATATCAATACCTTTAACTGTCATTTTGAGCAAAGCGAAGAGTATCAATGATATGAGATTTAAGATTAACGATTTAAGATTTAAGAAGTAAAATCTGAAATCTGGTTTCTCAAATCATCAAGATCCTTCGGTCGCTTCGCTCTACACCCACCCTCATCAAGACTCCGGCGGGCAAAGCACGATGACAGTAAGGCAAAGATATATATTTTAGGAGTTAAGTTTATCCAATACCTCTAAAATCCGCTCCATTTGCTCGGTATTATCAAACTGTATGACGATTTTACCCTTTCCCTTTTCATTTATTCTGAATTGCACATCAGATTTGAATAATTCAGACAGGTGTCCTGAGAGGTACTGGAAGTCCTTATTAAGTTGTTTTTTCTTCTGGTTTTGTTCAGGGTCTTTCAGCCTGGTCATTTGCATCTTGCGTACCAGCTCTTCTGTTTTTCTGACAGAAAGGCCATCATCGATTATCCTGTAGTACACTTTTATTTGCTGCTTGGCATCTTCGATATTTATTAGTGTACGTGCATGGCCCATAGTAAGCTGTTTGTTCTTTATTCCCAGTTGTATTTCTGCAGGCAGTTTCAGCAAGCGGAGGTAATTAGTAACGGTAGATCTTTGCTTACCTACTCTTTCGCTGAGTTTTTCCTGGGTAAGACTACATTCCTCAATAAGTCTCTGGTAGCTTATAGCTATTTCTATTGCATCCAGGTCTTCTCTCTGGATATTCTCAACAAGTGCCAGTTCGAGCATTGCCTGGTCGTCGGCAGTACGCAAATAAGCAGGGATAGTTTTAAGCCCGGCTATTCGTGCGGCTTTCAGCCTTCTCTCACCTGCAATAAGCTGGTATTTGTTATTACCTTTTTCCCTTACTGTAAGTGGTTGCACAATACCCAGTTTACTAATTGAAGAAGCCAGTTCTTCAAGTAATTGTTCATCGATCCTTGTGCGTGGCTGAAAAGGATTAAGCTCAATATCGTCAATACTGATCTCGAAGTTAGCTGCCACTTTCTGTTCGAGTACCTCCCTTTCAGCATCATCAATTAATGCCCCCAGACCTCTACCCAATGCTTGTTTTTTTGTCATTATACTATCATATATTATAAATACTGATTATATATCAGTATTGCTGCCTGACCCGTTCTGTCCTTTATCGATCAACTCCTGTGCAAGGTTAAGATAATTAACCGCTCCCCTTGATTCAGCATCATATAATATTGCAGGCTGACCATAACTGGGAGCTTCGCTTAATTTTACATTACGCTGTATGATTGTATCAAACACCATTTGCTGGAAATGCTTTCTAACCTCTTCAACAACCTGATTTGAAAGCCTGAGCCTTGAATCGTACATTGTAAGCAGAAAACCCTCTATTATAAGAGCCTTGTTCAGATTTTTCTGTATTATTTTTATGGTATTAAGCAATTTACCAAGCCCTTCAAGAGCAAAATACTCACACTGAACAGGTACAATAACCGAGTCGGAAGCTGTAAGTGCATTAACCGTTAAAAGCCCAAGTGAGGGTGAACAATCGACCAGTATATAGTCGTACCTGTCAGGAATATTCTTCAATACCTTTTTAAGAATACTTTCTCTCTGTTCCGTATTAAGCATTTCTATCTCTGCACCTACAAGATCTATATTGGAAGGTATCAGTTCGAGATTATCTATCTCTGTACCGATAATTGTAGTTGATGGTTCAACATCATTTATGATGCAGTCATAAATTGTATTATCAAGTTTACGCGTGTCGATACCCATACCGGATGTGGCATTAGACTGAGGATCAAAATCCACTACTAATACTTTCCTGTCAAGTGCTGCCAGGCTGGCAGCAAGATTTATCGCCGTTGTTGTTTTACCCACTCCACCCTTCTGGTTTGCTAATGAAATAATCCTCGCCATTTATTTATTTATTTATTTAAATTATTTAGTTCGTTTGGGAGTTTCAAAATTACTATTTATGATTGCCGTGAATCCCCGATTACACATGTAATTGTAAACATTTCAATTACGGTTTTCAACATTTTATTAACAGGTTTTTATGGTTACAATAGGTTAATATTTCCGATTAGATATTTTTTTAGCATCTTTACACTTTCTCAAGCTTATTAATATGGGTAAATCAGGTAAAACCGGAGAATGGCAGGTAATTGTCAATCCCAATGCAGGGAGGAAGAAAGGGCAAAAGGACTGGCACATCATCTCAGATCTTTTAACCCAATTTGGCATCTCATTTAATCACTTTTTCACGGAAGCCAAGCATCATGCTATTCAGCTTGCTTTTGATATTATTAACAAAGGACACAAGAAAATTCTTGTTGTAGGAGGTGATGGCACGATGAACGAGGTAGTAAATGGTGCTTTCCTGCAGCAAAAAATACTGACCACTGATTTAATACTTGGGATGATAACAGTTGGCACGGGCAATGACTGGGGAAGGATGTTCAATATACCCATGGATTATGAATCGGCCATAAAGGTGATCAAAGACGAAAATACATTTTTACAGGATACAGGAGTAATAAAGTTTTTCTCGGGCACAGACGTGAAGGAAAGGTATTTTATAAATATGGCCGGTCTGGGATTTGATGCAATTGTCACAAAACGATCGAACAGGCAGAAAGAGAAGGGTCATAGTAGCAAGATGTTGTATTTCTGGACATTACTGAGAAGCCTGCTGTCATACAAGCATACCAATACCAGTATTGAGATTGATGGCAAGAAGATAAAGAACGACACATTCACAATAAGTCTTGGCATAGGTAAATATTCAGGTGGTGGTATGATGCAAACCCCTGAAGCCATTGCCGATGATGGCCTTTTCGAGCTTACCCTCGTAAAGAATATGCGCAAGGGTGAGATTATACGCAGTCTTAAAAGACTTTATAACGGCACTATTCTCGACCATCCCAAGGTAGAGGGTTATACAGGCAAGAAGATAAAAATTGACTCTGACCCACTGATACATGTTGAGGTCGACGGCGAGTCACTGGGTCATTCACCTATAGAATTTGATATTCTGCCGAGGTCAATAAATATTGTACAGGGCTTCACTGACGCTTAATAAGCTTGATCTCAAATAGCTTTGGCCAGTTCTTTCCTGTTACAAATAATCGCTCATTATCCTTGTCCCATGCTATACCATTGAGTTCGGCCAGTTCAGGATGATGATCTTCATCAGGCAATATGCCCGTGAGGTCGATATATGCCAGTACCTTGCCTGTAGAGGGATCAATACGTGCAATACGGTCGGTCGTGTATATATTCGCCCATATCTCTCCATTTATGTATTCAAGTTCATTCAACTGCCATACCTGGTTCTTATCGTCATATACCTCTAATGTTGATAATACAGTAAAATATTCGGGTTCCAGAAAATATAATTCATTTGTACCATCACTCATTATCAGTTCATGGCCATTGCTTGTAAGACCCCATCCCTGTGTTGTATAATGAACCCTTTTGATCTCTGTGAAGCTTTGTATATCATAGACAAAACCTACATTGTTTAGCCACGTAAGCTGAAAAAGCTGCCCGTCATAAATAACCAGCCCTTCCCCGAAGAATTTGCTTTCAAGATTATGTGTTTTCAGGATATTGCCAGTCTCAATTTCCACTTTCCTTAATGTTGATTTTCCTTCTCCTCCAGTGCTTTCATAGAAATAACCATCATGGAATACTAAACCCTGAGTATAAGCTGTTTTATCATGTGGATACGTATTAATTACCCTGTAAGAGTACAGATCAGGCTTAATATCAGAAATAACAGTTATGAAATGAGTTAGTACCTGAGGTCTTTTGTTCCCTTCATAAGCCATTATTTTAAGAGGTATTCTGCCCAGTCTTACTGACTTAGTGTCTATAGTGTACTCAAGAACGGTGGCTTCCAGGGTTACCAATGATTTACCATCTAAAAATACTCTCACAGAATCGGGTGTATTTTTGCCTCTCAGGCTCAGTTTTAAACTTATCTCATTCCCCGAACTGTATCTTGCACCATCGTCAGGTTCTTCCATATTCACAAGACTTGCAGCAAGCACTTTCGGAGCTTCATCTTCTTTTGATGCATTGTTATCTGACGACTTAACAGAGCCATTGCATGAAACAGCAAAAGCAGCTATTACTAAATAAACCAGGAATATATATTTCATCACCAATTAAACTTTATAAACTTTATCAATATTTTATGCTTTATCAACTTCTTTACTTCCTCCGTATCCTGTTGAACAATATCTTTAAGAATGATCTCCTGCTGTTAAGTTTCTTTGCTACTTCTTTTTCCATTTCCTCGTATAAGCTCAAGTGTTGCCATATAGTACTCCAGCCCGGGAATCCTCCTACATTTTTATCATCAATATAAACATCAGCATTAATCTTTCGACTGACTGAATTTTCAAATTCCTCCTCAGGATAGTTTTTGTTTACTGCATAGAACTCTATTCCTTTGTTCCTGCAATATTCAAGTGCCTCATCCAGTTCCTTTCCTACCCTGATGGTCCATAAAATGAGCAATGCACCATGCTTCTGCAGTTCTCTTAATGTTTCAAAAGCAAACAATTTATCCTTTCCTATTTTGGGATACTCATGCTCAACGATGGTTCCATCAAAGTCGATTGCTATTTTCAGATTCTGTAGATGTTCCATTATATATTAAATTCGTGTAAAAATATACAAATTGGGATTATTGATAAAATTTATCTTAATTTACATTAGATTCAGGATGGCCCCAAAACATGAAAAAGCAGATACCAAACTTTCTGACTTTGCTTAATCTGGTTTCAGGTTTCATCGCTATTATCCTGATAATGCGCGGCAATCTCAGACTCTCTGTATGGTTTATAACAGCCTCTCTTCTTTTTGATTTTAGTGACGGGCTGGCCGCACGTCTGCTCAATGCATATTCCGACATAGGCCTTCAGCTAGACAGTCTAGCCGACATGGTCAGCTTTGGTGTTGCTCCTGGTCTTTTAATGTACCGGCTTATCCTTTCTGCTGAAGGAGCTGATACCATTGCAGGATACCTGCAGTATATACCCGTTCTTATCCCAACATTTTCAGGTCTGCGTCTTGCAAAGTTCAATATTGACAAAGCCCAAAGTGAACATTTCAGGGGATTGCCAGTCCCCGGGAATGCTTTTTTTATTATTTCCCTTGTTTTTGCCAGCGAATATGGTGAGAGCCAGTTAATTGAGAGTCTGGTTAATTCAAGGATAGTATTATGT
The DNA here is from genome assembly GCA_964577305.1 of uncultured Rikenellaceae bacterium. Taxonomy (GTDB): domain Bacteria; phylum Bacteroidota; class Bacteroidia; order Bacteroidales; family VadinHA17; genus UBA9300. The sequence continues at coordinate 75,674 of CAZNYS010000003.1, read as the reverse complement.
TTCCTGACTGTTCTCTTTTCCTCACTTATGATCACGCGAATCCCAATGTTTTCATTCAAGTTCAGGCATTTAAGGTTTAAAGGGAATGAATTAAGGATAGTTTTTCTCGGTTCTTCAGTTTTGTTAATAGCAGGTACAGGATTTGCAGCGTTGCCGCTTATTATAATACTTTATATAATAGTATCAGTCATCTGGGCTATTATCAGCTGATCCATTCTTTTTTTCTTTAAGCTTTCGCATAATTACCGTTTGTCTCCTTATTGATTCCTGGTGCATCAGTTTCAGGTATTTTTCAGTAAAGTTACTGTCAATTCCTGAAATATCAGCCTGTTCAAGTCTTGTGTTAAGTATCTCCAACCATCTGTCCATCTGCAGCACTGCAACATTATTTTTGAATTTATATTCCCCTATTAAATCTATTATTTCAAGTCGCCTTGCCAACAGTTCAATTAATTGATGATCAACGGAATCCACCTGGTTACGCAGTTCTTCAAGGTAGTCCAGGAATCCGGGATCTTCAGGTTTTGGGCGCCTGATAACGAGGTTTTTTATCATATCGCAATATCCGGCGGGCGACAATTGCTGATTACTGTCGCTTAGGGCTGAAGGCGGATCATAGTGCACTTCTACCATTAGTCCATCCATATTCATATCCATTGCTTTCTGTGCCAGTTCAGGGACCAGCAAAGAATCTCCCGCTATATGGCTGGGGTCACACAGAACAGGTATTTCTTTTATCCTCCTTCTTAGCTCTATTGGTATTTCCCATTTGGGCATATTCCTGTACCTCGTTCTCTCGAAGGGAGAAAAGCCCCGATGAACGGCTGCCAGTCTTCGGATACCTGCATTGTATACTCTTTCGATTGCTCCTATCCACAGGTCCATATCGGGATTAAGTGGATTTTTCACAAGCACCGGTATATCTACTCCTCTCAGTGATTCAGCAATTTCCTGTACCGAGAAAGGATTTGACACAGTACGGGCACCCAGCCATATCACATCTATTCCTGCTTTCAGGCATGCTTCAACATGGCGTGGGCTGGCTGCCTCAATGGTAACCCTCATCCCTGTCTGCTCCTTCACCTTTATCATCCATTGCAAACCCTTTATTCCCACCCCGCTGAATGTACCGGGGCGGGTACGCGGTTTCCAAATTCCTGCCCTGAACAACGCCGGCTTGCAGGAATCAGTTAATGAATTAGCTGTGCGCAGAATCTGATCTTCCGTCTCTGCACTGCATGGACCTGCTATCATTACAGGTCCGCTTCCAAATTCACCAAACCATTCCTGTATCTTAAGAATACTCATTTGTTATTATTGATACTAATATAAATGCCCTTCTCCACTGATCTCCTCCTTATCAATTCTCTTCCTGTTTATAGCTCTCCATGCATACCATATATATGCAACTACTATCGGAATGATAAATGAAATATACATCATCGTCCTGAGAGTAAAAAGGCTCGAAGAAGCATTCCTGATGGTCAAGGAACTCTGCAGATCAGTAAGTGATGGATAAAAAGAAGTATTATTATAACCAGCTACAAGGAACAAAGACAGAACAACGAGTACTGTACCGAAGCCTGAATACCATATAGTATCTGTACGCTCTGTAAAGACAGTACGGTAGAGGCTAAACAATACAAGCAATGTTCCTGCCAGGAACATTATGAGCACCAGTGGCATCTCTATAAAGTTATGCAGGTATTTCCCCTTTTCCAAAAATACATCACCGCTTTCCGGATCAACAGCAAATCCCTCTGATAATGCGAGACTGATAACAAAGTACAGGAATCCGATAAGGAAAGGTATCAGGTTGCCAATAATCTTTTTTCTTGCTTTCCTTAACAACTCATCATCATCAATAGTATTAATTATATACATCAGGCCGAGCAGCCGGGCCAGGAAAAGAATTGCTATACCGAGTGATAAATTCCTGATGCTCAGTACTGCTTCGAGTCCATGCCACGGAGTATCCCATTTTCCCATATTCAACTCGTTAAGGGAAAAATTAGCTCCGGTGAAGAATGTAGCAACAGCAATACCTATTAATAATGGGGACAATGTCCCATTGATCAGGAGAAAGACCTCGAAGGTTTTCTTTCCCAGTACATTAGATGGTTTGGAGCGGTATTCATATGCAATAGCCTGGATCACGAAGCTAAAAAGTATTGCCATCCATACCCAGTAAGCCCCACCAAAACTTGTGGCATAAAACAGAGGGAAAGAAGCAAAAAAGGCTCCTCCGAAGGTTACCAGGGTAGTAAAGGTAAATTCCCATTTACGCCCCATGGCATTGATTATCATTGTCTTCTCTCCTTCATTACCGGCAAGGGTAAAGATAAAAGACTGACCGCCCTGTACAAACATAAGAAATACCAGCAGGCTGGCGAGAAGGGAAACTAGAAACCACCAGTACTCCTGTAGAAACGAATGTGACACTGCTAATAACATAATTATTCCTCCTCTATTTTAGGTCCGTTTTTAATTTGCCTGGTCATAATTGACACCTCTGCAACCAGCAGTGCTGTAAAAAGAGCTGCAAATAACCAGAAAGTAGTTTGTACCGTTGAAGCGCTCAGGCTTGATACAGCAATGCCAACAGGCATGCGGTCCTGTATTATCCATGGTTGCCTGCCCATCTCAGTTACCAGCCAGCCAAGAACGGAGGCCAGGTAAGGTAGGGGTATACTGAATAAGAGCATCCACTGAAACACTTTTCTTTTCCCTATTGAACCATTGGCTGTGAAGTACCATGCAAGAAGCTGCAGTAAGAGGAAAAGAAAGCCAAGGGCTACCATAACGTGGAAACTATAGAAAACCAGCGGAACATTAGGAACAATATCAGCCGGATTGTTAAGGTAAGAATACCCGAAATATCTGAAATATTCCTCCTGAAAGTTGCTGTCTTCAAATCTTGTTTTTAATTCATAAACCCTTTCATTATCACCCTGTGTTTTTGCCTCCTTATATTCAAGTAGCATTTTTCTTGCTATTTTCCCCCTTTCTATTTTTTCTGATGCTGACATAATACCCTTCTCCTCATTTCCTTTTACTAAATCCTTTATACCTGCAACAAATGAGTCCCTGTCACCATTTGTCATAACTGACAGAAACCCCGGTATCTCTATCCGGGCAATAATATTCTTTTCATCCAGGTCGCCTTCTCCATCTTTATCTGTAAGGATACCGAATACCGTTAGACCTGCATCTGTCTGTCCTTCATATAAAGCTTCCATGGCTGCAAATTTTACAGGCTGCACTTTGGCAATGGTCCTTGATGATGTATCACCGGTAAAAATCATGACAACTGATGCAAAAGTGCCAAATATTGTAGCCACCTTTATGCTTCTTATGGCCATTTCCTTTTCACGATTGCGGATAAGGAACCATGCGCTTATACCAGTCACAAACAAAGAAGCCAGTACGAAACCTGAAGTTATTGTATGAAAGAATTTATCCATAGCAACGGGATTAAACAATACTTCCCAGAAGCTTAGCATCTCGTGTCTTGCCGTCTCGGGATTAAAGATCATGCCAACAGGGTTTTCCATCCATGCATTTGCAACGAGGATCCATAAGGCTGAAAGGTTAGCTCCAATAGCTACCAGCCATGTTGATGCAAGGTGAAAACGCTTGCTGACCTTATCCCATCCAAAAAACATTACCGCAATAAATGTCGATTCCAGGAAAAAAGCCATGATGCCCTCCACTGCCAGGGGGGCACCAAAAATATCACCAACAAACCATGAATAATTTGACCAGTTGGTACCGAATTCAAATTCAAGTATCAGGCCTGTTGATACGCCAATGGCGAAATTTATACCGAATAATTTCATCCAGAATTTCGTAGTCTTCTTCCATTTCTCAGAGCCTGTTCGTACATATTTTGTCTCAATTATCACCAGGATAAACGATAAACCAAGGGTTAACGGAACAAACAGCCAGTGGTATATGGCTGTAAGGGCAAACTGGGCCCTTGACCAATCGACTAAAGAAAGGTCGATATTCTCAATCATCTGTATCAGTTTTAATTATTAGTTCATCAAATACATGCTCTCCCCTTTCTTCATCAGTATCAAAATTCTTCCTCAGCAAATCGGGGAAAAAGAAAATTCTCAAAACAGCAAACATTATGAAGAGCTTGATAAGGATCACCAACCATACCTTCTTACCCCAGACAGGCATAGTTCTGAAACCATCCCTATAGAATCGAAGAATATTATAAACAGACTTTCGTAATAACCCCATATTTATAAAATTTACTGCAAGGGGGTTGGTTCAGGTGTTAAAGATAATAAAGACAAAAGATAAAAGTTCACCCTGTGAAATAATTTTGCATAAATGAACCACCCTGCCCTAAGTCTTACTTTATGCGCTGTAGCCGGGTACGAGTTTGGAGCCTCGCTCCAGCTATTGTTTACAAATCAGGATGACAGTTCCCTGGCAAAGCGGTTTCCAAAGGCAACCAGTTCGGACCTTGTTTCTTCCCCTGGTCTGAACTTAAAGGCTGCATTGTCTTCCATCACTTTCAGTTTAAGGTTTTTCAGGTTAGCAGCAATAATGCCTGGCGCCTCCCCGCTCCATCCGTATGAACCAAACGATGCTGCCAGTTTACCCTTATCTCTGAGAGGGTTTATAACAGCAAAAAGTTTGTAAACCTGCAGCAAGGTGTTCTGATTGATGGTAGGAGATCCCACAAGGAGGGCATCTGCTTTAACTATTTCCGATTCAAGATCTCCAAGCTCTATATTCTCAATATCGAGAATCTTAACCTGCGCACTGCCTTCACTTTCAATACCCATGGCAATGGCTTTGGCCATTTCCCCTGTATAGCCATAGGCTGAAACATAGGTTATAAGTACCCTCTTCCCCCCTTCACCCATTGTCAGATCAAGGTATTCACGCGCATATTTTTCACTCAGTTCAACATATTTTTTCCAGTATGAGCGCAGCACAGCGCCATGCCCAGGTAATATTGCGCTAATTTCGAGTGGGCGTATTTTATCAATAGCCTTGAGCATAAACCTGCTGTAAGGCTTAAGTATAACATCAAAATAGTATTTGAAAGCATCATTGAAATCATCCAGAAGGTCATCAAAAAGGCGGTCATCACAATAATGCTCACCAAATGAATCACAGGTAAAGAGCAGTTTATCTTCCTCAAGGTATGTATACATTGTATCAGGCCAGTGCAAATTAGGAGCAGAAATAAACCTCAGGGTCTTATTCCCCAGGTCGAGCTTGTCACCATCCTTTACTACCATGCTCTTAAAAGTAAAATCGAACATATCGTTAAGATATCTTATGGCATTCCCGCTTCCAACCACGGTTGCTTCAGGAGCAAGCTCCAGCACATGCTTCAGTGAACCTGAATGATCTGGTTCAGTGTGATTGAAAATGATATATTCGATTTCAGAAGGATCAGCAACCTGTTTTAATTTATCGATATAGGTCCCGGCAAATTTCTCCTTTGCAGTTTCGATAATGGCTTTCCTGTCAGCATTAATGAAATAGGAATTGTAGGTTGTTCCATACTCTGTTTCCATTACTATATCGAAAGTAACAATATCATAATCAAGTATTCCTATCCAGCTGACATCCTTTGTTATTTCAATTACCTCATTATCTTCCTTTTTCTCAGTTATTTTCATTTCTTGATATGAATTAATGTTTTTAATATTTTATTTCCGCAAGTATATCCCTGTTAGCATGTACTGAATCTCGCAAATCGATATTCAGTTTTGTGCCGGGTGGCAGGAAAATATCGACTCTGGAACCGAATTTGATAAATCCCAGTTCCTCACCCTGTTTAACTTTTAATCCGGGCTTTGAATATGTAACAATCCTTCGCGCTACAAATCCTGCTATTTGCCGTATCATTATCTCAAGTCCTTCTTCAGTTTCTATTACCACACTTGTTCTTTCATTATAAACCGATGATTTTGGAAGACTTGCAATAAAATAACGGCCAGGTTGATATTTAATATACTTAATTGTACCAGATACGGGATATGTGTTACTATGCACATTAAACAGTGTCATAAAAACTGATACCTGCAGTCTTCTATCCCCGAAGTATTCATTCTCTTCCACTTCCTCAATGGCCACTACTTTACCATCTGCAGCAACAAGTATTTTTCCGGCCTCTTCCTCTATTTTCCTTTCGGGTTTCCTGAAAAAGAATAAATTGAAGCCGGTAATTAGTACTGATAGAGACAGTAGGGTAATCCAGACAGCCTTTATATCTATGAAGAAGTATATAATAATGACATTCAGTACTGCCAGGGCAGCAGAACTGTATAATATCAACTTATATCCTTCCCTGTGAATCTTCATGGAGTACAAAACTAATCATATAGCATAAATCAGCCAAAAAGGATAATATAGATGAACACAAAAGGGAGACACAGGATCAGGCTGTCAAACCTGTCGAGTATTCCCCCATGACCGGGTAGCAAGGACCCGGAATCTTTTACTCCCACACTTCTCTTAAGCATCGACTCTGCCAGGTCTCCCATGGTACCTGTTACTGCTATTATTATACCTATTATTATCCATCCTTTAGTATCAGGGGTCTGAATCCATAAGGATACCGGCCATGCAATTAAAGCTGTAATTACTAATCCGAAGAAAAAACCCTCCCATGATTTTTCCGGGGATATCCTTTCCAGAAGCTTATGTTTTCCAAACCATGATCCAAACAGGTAGGCCCCTATGTCGAAGCTCCACGACAGTATTAATATACCCAGCAACAACCCTGGTGAGAAATCAGAAATACTGCCTGGCAGAATTGTTCCGGGCCCCTGAAAACCAAAAGTCATGAAAGGGAAAAGAGAAAATGGAACAGAGATAAGAACTATGCCAAAAACTGTCTGGGCAATAGCATCAAAAGGTTTATCCTGCTTCCTGAACAGCTCAGCAATTATTATTAACATTAACTCGGCCACGACAATAAGATAAAATATACTATCCAGCAGGCCTGCTGCCACAAATATCGAAATTATATATATAGTTATTGCTGTTATTATCCCTGCTGGTTTCTGAGGGACTGTTCCTGTTGTGGAAACGAGTTTATAATATTCATAAATTGAGCCAATCAGCACTAATCCACCTATTAACAAACAGGAGATCAGGTGCAGCCAGATCCCACCCAGTACAATAATTATTAAGAAAATCCCTGTTAATGTTCGTTTGGATAAGTTTCTCAAGATCAGAGTTCTTTTATCAATAGTTTTGCCCGTATTACATAATCGCGCATGCAATAGAGTTCAAATTCACCAAAACCGTAAGATCTGTCCTTTTTGTTTATAATTACACTATCAATATTATTATCCTCAAGCATTTGGCGGGCCATTTCTATTCTTGTTTCATTATTTGATTCATATATCTTAACCCAGTTCCTTTCCATATATGCAGTGTTGGCTACTTACCTGAACGGGCATTTTCAGCCTAGGTCTTTTCACCTGATTCACCTGTATAAGTGTCTTCTGCATTATTAATAAGCTCATCGTTATTCTCCTCAGCCTTCTCTTTTAATGAGTTCTTCTTTGATGGTCTTTTTCTTGCAGGTCTTCCGGATTCTTCTATTGCCGGCCTGTTACCCTTTTTCTTCCCGAATATCTTTTCCAGGTCTTCACTGAATATAACCTCTTTTTCAAGGAGTTGAGAAGCCAGGGTTTCAAGGCCTTTTCTATTCTTTTTCAACACATCAAGAGCTCTCTGATATGCCTCATCAACAATACGTTTAGCCTCTTTATCAATTAACTCTGCAGTTTTTTCACTATAGGGTTTAGTAAAACCGTATTCGTTCTGACCTGAAGAATCATAGAAACTTATGTTACCCACTTCATCACTCATACCAAAGTATGTAACCATCGCGTAAGCCTGCTTAGTAACTTTTTCAAGGTCATTAAGTGCTCCTGTTGATATTTTTTTAAACACCAATTCTTCTGCTGCCCTGCCCCCGAGTGCATATGCTATTTCATCAAGTATTTGTTCTGTTGTGGTAAGCTGCCTTTCTTCCGGAAGGTACCAGGCTGCACCAAGGGCACGGCCACGTGGTATTATTGTGACTTTCACAAGAGGACTTGCATGTTCTAGCAGCCAGCTTACAGTAGCATGGCCTGCCTCATGGTATGCTATTGTTGTTTTCTCTTCCTGCGATATAATCTTGTTTTTTCTTTCCAGCCCTCCGATTATACGATCCACGGCATCAAGGAAGTCCTGTTTGCCGACCACTTTCTTGTTTTTGCGTGCGGCTATCAGGGCTGCTTCATTACACACATTTGCTATATCAGCACCTGAGAAGCCAGGTGTTTGCTTTGCCAGGAAATCTATATCAAAAGATTTAGGAAGCTTTATAGGTTGCAGGTGTACCTTGAATATCTCTCTTCTTTCGTTAAGGTCTGGCAATTCAACATGTATCTGCCTGTCGAACCTGCCGGCCCTCATCAGAGCCCTGTCGAGTACATCAGCCCTGTTTGTAGCTGCAAGAATTATGACACCGATATTACTATCGAAGCCATCCATTTCTGTAAGCAGTTGGTTAAGTGTATTTTCACGTTCGTCATTAGCTCCAAAGCTCGGATTCCTGCCTCTTGCCCTTCCTACTGCATCTATCTCATCTATAAATACAATACATGGTGCTTTTTCTTTGGCCTGTTTAAACAGGTCACGTACCCTTGAAGCACCAACACCAACAAACATCTCCACAAAGTCAGAACCTGAAATAGAGAAGAATGGTACATTCGCTTCACCTGCAACAGCCTTTGCCAGAAGGGTTTTTCCCGTTCCGGGAGGGCCTATCAACAGGGCTCCCTTCGGAATTTTACCTCCCAGGGCAGTATATTTCTTGGGGTTCTTAAGAAAATCTACTACTTCTTTAACTTCTGTTTTGGCTTCTTCAAGGCCAGCTACATCACTGAAATCAATTTTTACATTGGATTCCCTATCGAATATTTTTGCCTTTGACTTTCCTACTGAGAAAATACTCCCTGCCCCTCCACCGGAACCTCCGCCACCTGCCATACGCCGGAAGATAAACAACCATATGGCCAGAATAATGAGCATGGGTAATATCCAGCCCAGGATCTCCCCAAAATAATTCTTCCTTGTTTCATAGCTGGGATGTAACCATTCTGATTCAGCATAATTATATTGTTCCTGTATCTCGTTAAGCCGTGACTCAAACAGCTCAACCGAAGGAAAATGATATGTGCAATTTGGAGATGGACCCCCGAGACTAAAGCCACCGGATCCTGAAATATCAGGGTATCTCCCTGATTCAATAGCCTGGTCTGTAAGATAGATTTCCGCGTATTCCTTGTTAATAACTACAATTTTGCGGACATCCTTATTTTCTATCATTTTTTCAATATCACCCCATTGCTCCACATTCTCAACTTTCTTACCCCCAAACATAAAATTAATAGCTATAAGCCCTATTCCTATAGCAAGATATATCCATGTTGGATTTATCCTGGGTTTATCGTTCTTTCCAGAACTACCACCCTGTTTATTTGTATTTTGATCTCCCCTGTTTTTATCAGTCATCTCAACCCTTAATTTTAATTATCCCTTAACTCATCAATAACTGCATCGGCCCAAAGTGATTCCAGATTATAAAAATCCCTGTATTGCTCCTGGAATATATGTACAACCACATCACCATAATCCAGTAAAACCCACATGCAGTTTTCAAGGCCTTCCCTGTGATGGGGATGCTCGCCAGTGTTTTTCTTCACTTGTAACTCTACTGATTCTGTTATTGAATCTACCTGCGTTACTGAATTCCCATGGCATATTATGAAGTAATCACATACTGAATTCTCCAAAGACCTGAAATCAAGTTTAAGAACTCTTTCTCCCTTTTTTTCAAAGATCCCCTTTTTTATATTCTCAATCAGTGGTAATGCCTCGTCACTGTTTTCTGTCATTAATCTCAGATTCTGTTTATTACATTATTTTCGCCAGTAAAAATACGAACATTATTTTTACTTTTGTTATAGCATCATAAGTTTTACAATTTCAATGCCAGACTCGGTAAATATGGCAGAAGCAATGAAAGAAGTGCTTTAATTAAATGTAATGGCTTGACTACCATGTTAATAGGCTCCAACATCATATATCGTGAAAAAGTGTCATCAACAAATGAACTTGCGGCCGAAATGCTGGCAGGGAAAACTGTCGTTGAAGGTACAGTGATTTATGCAGGTGAGCAATGCAAGGGCAAGGGACAGAGGGGTAATGAATGGATAAGCGAAGCGGGTAAAAACCTAACCGTAAGCATAATACTTTATCCTGGCTTCCTGGAAGCAGACCAGCAGTTCATGATTTCAAAAGTTATATCCCTTTCAATTGCCGGGTTTCTTGATGCTTATTCTGATGCAATAAGTATTAAATGGCCAAATGATATATACCATAAAGATGACAAAATTGCAGGCATACTTATTGAAAATTCACTTGAAGGAAATAAGATACAAAATTGTATTGTAGGTGCAGGCATTAATATTAATCAGGTTAATTACCCACCGGAAATACCTAACCCTATTTCATTGAATATCATAAATAAACGTGAATATGATATCGCGGACATATTAGCTGAATTTTGTAAAACATGTGATAAATGGTACAGCAGGCTCAGGGAGGGCCAGTTGGATTATATCAATAAACAATATACGAGCAGGTTGTACAGGCTCAACGTAGCGTCCGATTTTATTACTCCTGAAGGCCCGGTCAGGGGCAGGATAAGGGGAGTTGACAGATTTGGCCGTATTAAAATTGACAAGGGTAATGGGAATACCATAGTGTATGGTTTCAGGGAAATTGAGTTTACCGGTTAAGATTTGCCCAGTCTTCAAATTCTTCCATTCCGCTTACCAGTTTATCAAGAAATTCTTTTATAGGCTTTGAGGCAATCATTTTCAGTCCCGGATTAAGGTCAGCCTTAATTGTCAATTTAACTCTGGTATCTTCTTCCTTCAGTTCTTTAAGCTGTACCCAGAGATAAAACTCGGTATTATTAAGCCCGTATCCTGCGTATTTAACTGTATCATGAGGGTCTTTCCGGACAATTTTAATTCTGGATTTACCTACAGGTGATACTTCAAATGAACACTCATCAACAGATGCTTCCCAGTTTTCTATAGTATGTTCAGGGAGGAACCTGCTGAAATTTCTCATATCGGTGACAAAAGAAAATATCTCTTTTGCTCCCGAGCCAATCTTCCCTACCCTGCTTTCATATGTAGCAAAATTTTCCATAATTAAATTATTTACCCCAGGCCGAAGGATCCTGCCTCCATTTACTTAATGTATCAATATCATTATCAGTAATATACCCTGACGCCATTGCCTGTTCAACCAGGATGTTATAATCACTCAGTGTGAACAAATTGCACTCATTAGCCCTGAAATTATCCTCTGCTTTCTTAAAGCCATATTTAAATATTGCGATCATCCCCAGCACATCGCATCCTGCCTCCCGCAGGGCATTCACAGCCCTCAGGCTACTGCTCCCGGTAGATATAAGATCCTCGATAACCACGACTTTCTGGCCATGCTCATAAGATCCTTCAATTCGGTTCCCAAGTCCGTGTTCCTTCGCTCCTGATCGCACATATATAAAAGGCAGGTCCATGGCATCGGCTACCAGTACACCATGAGCTATAGCTCCGGTTGCTACTCCTGCAATAAGTTCAGTGCCAGGATATAGCTCTTTTATTTTCTTTACGAAAGCATCCCTGATTGCTAACCTGACTTCAGGAAATGAAAGTGTTTTCCTGTTATCACAATATATGGGAGATTTCCATCCCGAAGCCCAGGTAAAAGGATTTGACGGTTGTAGTTTTATTGCTTTAATTTGTAATAAATAATCCGCAATTGATTTTGCAGTATTTTCCATAGACTGGTGTATAAGATTTACTTCGATAAAAGGTTCATATTTATTAGCAGTCAACCCGACCGAATGCAAAAATACCGCTTATTCTATAAATACCATGATATAGATGAGCTTTATGCTAAAATTTCAGCCTTTATCAGGAACAATGAAATCAGCTCACTAAACATTTATTCGTATAAGATTAACTCACTTTGGAACGCATTCAGGGCATATTTTGAGAACAGAATAGCTTCGGGCGGATTATTGTACAATGATAATGAAGAGTTATTATTTATCAGGAGACGAAGCAAATGGGATATTCCTAAAGGCCACCTTTCTGAAAATGAATCTGTACGGGAATGTGCAGTCAGGGAGATCGAAGAAGAAACAGGGCTTATCGCCGGAGAAGCCAGGTTAATACTTAACCCGACATATCATATTTACAAAAAAGATGAAAAATGGGTACTGAAAGAAACACACTGGTATGTTTTTAACGACACGGGAGAGGGTAAAGCCGCGCCCCAGATTTCAGAAGATATTACTGAAGTAAGGTGGTTCAGCAGGGAAGAAATAAAATATGTACATCAAAACACCTGGCCTTCAGTCTCTGATGTTATCCATGAGGCCATCACGAAGCTGTAAAACAACTGAGCCCCATAAGTTTTCAGAAGGTAATACTGCAGGGGAACGGATAAGCCTCAGGTCCTTGTTTAAAAAATAGAATACCGGTGAATACTTTATCTCATAGTCCTGCACCAGGCCAGTGGATTCGGACCCGTCCAGGAAAATAAAATCATAATTATCATTTCCAAGCCGTTCCAGAGAAGACTTAAAGTCGTCATCAAGTAATATCACAACAACAGCCAGTCTGTCTTTATATTCACCAGTCCAGTTATTCAATATATCCAATTCGGACTTTGTTTCGGGCAATTCCATGTTACCGAATGCCAGGATTGTAAATTTACCCATGAGGCTATCGAGAGTGTATATTTTACCTTCGGGGTTCATTAGCCTGAAACCCGGTGGAATATTCCCCGGCTTAAGCCTGTTTATCTTTTCAGTAATAATACCTGCAAGGTGGCGATTATATTTATTCATGGCATTGGCTGACATCCATTCAAAAATTTTTTCCACCCCCTCTTTTCTGAAGCCGCCCATGTAATATTCATTGTACAGGTTTGACAGCATTACAAATTCCAGGAGTGATGTATCTCTTATAATCTCCTGCTCCTGTATAAGTCTTACTATTTCATGGTAAGGCCCTCCTGAATTAATACACGCCCGCAATGATGATGTCTGGCGATCATTTGCCAGACGTCTGAGGTATCCGTTAAACACCTGCCTGACAAGGTCAGTATAAGCTGGCATATGGGGCAGGAATGTCCTGTTTATCAGGGCCAGATCATCTGATCCCGGAACTGTTTGTTTTTCTGATATCATCTTCAGCAAGCAATACCTGTACTCGTAATACCTGGCTGAATAATCTCCTGTTATTAATTCTTCGATACGGGCAAATGATTTCAGCAGTGAGTCTTTGCCACCTAGTGGTTCACCAAGGTATATTGAACGTGTAATACGATTGGTGTAATTGAAAAACCGTGAATCAATATATTTTATCCTGTTATTGATATTATCATTACCTGCCACATTAATATGCATAAGTTCGTATTCAAAAAAAGGATTCAGCTTTTCAGCTTTTGTCCTGGCTATGTAACCTGGCAGTTCAAGTTGATAAGACCCGCCCTTTTCAACAACAAGGATAAATTCGTATACACCATATCTTAACCTGAGCCAGCATATATTATTACAATCTATGCTAAAACTGAAATTTTCATTATCCGGGATTTGGATCCTGTCAATCAGCACTGGCTGCTCTGTTATGGGATCAGGTTGATTGTACACCTCTATGTACTGACCTGCTCCACCTGGAGCATATCCGTTCAATTGCACGTCCCTGCCTCTGATTATTGCCGAACATAAAGTAATAACCAGGACAAGGGTAAGGATTTTCTTCATCTAACGGTAATTATTGATATCTATACTTGAGGGAACAAATTTTGAAGCATCCCCTCCATTACGGATAATATCACGTACTATGGTACTGTTTATCGGTGTCATATCAGGTGTTGTAAGCAGCATCACTGACTCTATTTCAGGGGCCATGGCCTTATTTAACTGGGCAATGGCTCTTTCATATTCGAAGTCGGCAGCGGTTCTTATACCCCTGAGAAGGAATGAGGCATTGTTCTTCCTGCAGAAATCAACCGTAAGTCCCTCGTAATGTGATACCCTGACCATATCTATACCCTTAAAGACATCCCTGATCATTCTCTTCCTGTTCTCAAGTGTAAAAAACCCATCTTTCAGGGCATTTGCACCAATGGCTATTATTATTTCATCAAAGAGACTGAGGGCCCGGTTAACAATTGACTCGTGGCCACGTGTAAAAGGGTCGAATGAGCCGGGGAACACTGCTATTTTCTTTTCTGTATTCTTCATATCTTTTTATTTTCAGGTAATTTCTTTGCCTTGATTTGAATTAACATACAGGATATTACCAATATCCTTATAATTTGAGAATAATTTAGGTCCCTGTGAGCTTAGCTCTTCGCGGGTAAATCCTATTATTGTAAGATCGGCATCAATTGAATACTTGCAGACTATTTCATCCTGTCCTTCTGTATCGGATATAAGCTGAATATTAGAAGCAGAAATTGGCAGCCTGCCGCTGCGTATAAGACCTATAAGCTCTTCTTTCCTGCTATCAAGATCTTCTTTCTTAACTATGGCAAATATTTTTATTTCTCCTTTTTGCCATTCGGGATGACCAAGAATAATATAGGCAAGCAATATCATAAGGTTGGCATTCACATAATCCCGTGATGTGATCCATACGTGTATTTCCTTTCTGTATCCGTATCCCTTATAGGAGGTATTAAGGACACATAAATCAAATCCCGTAGAGCTTATGAGTTCATAATTTTTCAGGGGCTCTTCCAGTGTTTCAGGTTCAGATCTCGAGAACTCAAACAGGATCATATTATTCCCCTTGCCTGAAATTCCAGACAACTGCATCACCTGGGCAATGGCTGTTGTATAGGAAGGGCTGATTATGGTATCAAGGTATACCCTGCTCCTGCTCCCTGCCGAGAGGTTAAGTAATTTTTCAACGGCCTGCCTGGATTCGGAGTTTGTCTTTTTGGTAAGGTAACCTTTAATATAATGAATGTATGTACCAAACCCGTACCGGTATGATATCCATCGAAGGAGGTCGAAAGCTGATCTTCTTTTAAAGGATTCGGATGATATACAGATCACAAATGGTCTCCATGATGAATCAAGATCTTCTTTATCGGCTCTCTGGGCAAACACCTGGAGCTGCCTGCTCATCTGGAAAACGACTCCGCGGAAAAGTTTCACCAGTCCCTTTTTTTCTGTACCTGTCCGGCTGATCATATAATAAAACAGGGCCATCAAAGCTATAGATAGTATTGCATAAGGGGTATTCATCTTGAACATAAGCCAGAATGACATTACCGCTCCAATGAGTGAGAGGTACCATCTTGATTTGAAGGTAGGCCTGTATGAAGGATCCGCTGCAAAATGTTCGAGTAATGAAATCAGGCATATAGCCCCGTAAGTCACCATGAAAAACATGGATATTATTTTGGCAACAAAATCGAGCTCACCGATAAGGACAAAAAAGAAAGCTATTATCAGGGTTATTAAAGAAGCATTAACCGGTTCATTTGATATGTTTTTCCCTTTTGCGAACCAACGGTTTATTGGTCCCGAGGGGAAAATGTTGTCGAGTCCTATCGCCTGCAGTGTCCTTGGTGCTACCATTATTGAGCCAAGTCCTGAAGACAATGAAGCTGCAGCCAGGCCTATGGGTATTATAGGTCCCCACAGGGCTATTTTGCTCATTATTAACTGGTCAGCAGCCATATCTTCAGTTGTTGCTGAGATAGTAAGCTTATATGCCACTGCTATATATATAAAGAAACCGGCAATGGTAGCAAGCAATGTACCCCTTGGTATTGACTTTTCAGGTTCACGCAGGTCGCCTGACAGACCAAGACCGGCAGCCAGGCCTGTAAAAGCCGGGAATACAATGGTAAAAACATAGAAAAAATTATCTGGATTGCTCACCCTTGCAGTGAAATCAATCGTTCCAGGGTTATTACCGTTCTTACCTGCAAAAAAGAGTATCAGTGCCGAGAAAAGGAGCATGACAACCAGGTAGAGGAATTTCATCCCCAGGTTTGCCCCTCTTGTCAGGAACAACACAGAAAGCAATACCATAGTGGGTATACTTATATACCTGTTATCAGGTATTACAAAGCCAAACCTGTTATCCAGCCATGTTATCAAAGGGTCAAAAGCTTCAGCAAAGGCAATTATATAAAATGCTATGCTTATAGCCTGCGACAGGTACAGGGCAATACCTATTGCGGCGCCGATATTAAGGCCGAATGACCTTGACAAAATAAAATATGCACCTCCTCCCCGTACTCTCTGGTTAGTTGCAATCTCTGCCACTGCCATTGCCGTAGGGAAAGTAACAAGATGACCTATCACTATCAGGCCTATTACCCCCAGGAAACCAACATGAGCAACTGCATAGCCGAACCTGAGGAACAATATTGCTCCAAGTATTGTGGAGACAGCGGTCATAAAGACCGGTAATGTCCCGAAATTGGCTTTCTTTTCTGAAACCAGACGGGCCATAATTTTAAAATCAAACTATCTTCTTTGGATTTGCTACCTTCTGTTTTAAAAGGGATAAATCCAGCACATCCATTATTGTTTCAACATAAGTGAATTTGAGCCCCCTGAGATATACATCCTTAATATTGGTAACATCTTTCCTGTTCTCCGAGGATAATATTATTTCTTTCAATCCGGCCCTTCTTGCTGCCAGTATTTTTTCCTTTATACCACCAACGGGGAGCACTTTGCCCCTCAGGGTTATTTCTCCCGTCATGGCAATATTACGTTTCACTTTACGCTGGGTAAAGGCAGATGCAATGGATGCTGCCATGGTAATACCTGCAGAAGGACCATCCTTTGGTATCGCTCCTTCAGGGACATGAAGATGAACATTCCAGTTATCAGAAAGATTATCAGGAAGTCCCAGCAGACCGGCATGCGATTTCAGATATTCAAGTGCAATAATAGCAGATTCTTTCATCACATCACCAAGGTTACCTGTCAGGGTAAGTTTACCTGTGCCCCTGCTAAGGCTTGTCTCAACAAAAAGTATTACACCTCCTGCCGCAGTCCAGGCCAGCCCTGTGACCACTCCAGCCTGGTCGTTCCCTGTATATTTCTCCCTGTTATACTTTGGTGGTCCCAGTATAGATGTTATCTTTTCATAATCGGGTGACGTGTCAGGTTCTTTACCGTAAGCAATATCCCTTGCTGTACTTCTTATCAGTTTTGAAAGTCTCTTTTCCAGTTCCCTGACGCCTGACTCCCTGGTATAATTATCAATCAAACCAGTCATTACAGAACGCTGGAGTCTGAATTGATCTTTCCTGACACCATGATTGTCGAGCTGTTTTGGAAGAAGATGCCTCCTGGCAATTTCAATTTTCTCCTCCAGGAGGTAGCCATTTATTTCAATCAACTCCATCCTGTCCCGCAATGCGGGGCTTATGGTAGACAATGTATTTGCTGTAGCAATAAACAGAACATTGGAGAGATCATATTCCAGTTCAAGGAAATTGTCATGGAATGCATTATTTTGCTCGGGATCCAGTACTTCAAGCAGCGCCGATGCCGGGTCTCCCCGGAAATCTTTACCCACTTTATCAATCTCATCAAGGATAAAAACGGGATTTGAAGACCCTGCTCTTTTTATGTTCTGAACTACCCTGCCAGGCATTGCACCTATATATGTTTTCCGGTGCCCCCTGATCTCAGCCTCATCATGCAGTCCTCCCAGCGACATCCTGACATACTGTCTGCCCAGAGCCCTGGCCACCGACTTGCCCAGTGATGTTTTCCCGACACCGGGAGGGCCATAAAGGCACAGGATAGGTGATTTAAAGTTTCCTTTCAGCTTTATTACAGCCAGATGTTCAAGTATTCTGTCTTTTACTTCCTCCAGCCCGTAATGATCTTCATCCAGAACGTTTTTAGCATGCTCCAGGTCGAGGTTGTCTTCAGTAAACTCACCCCAGGGAAGGTCGACAAGTGTCTGTAGATAGTTTACCTGTACTGAATATTCAGCGGCTGCAGGATTGAGTCTTTGAAGTTTATCCAGTTCCTTTTCAAAAACTTCTTCAACTTCTTCGGTCCACTTTTTATCCTTTGCCTTTCCCCTGAATTCCTCAACCTCCTTCTCCTGTGGATTATCTCCCAGTTCGTTCTGTATGGTTTTCATCTGTTGGAGCAGCATAAACTCTCTCTGTTGCTGGTCGAGGTCGGTCTTTACCTTTGACTGCAGTTCATTCTTAAGCTCGAGCAGCTGCATTTCCTGTACCAGGTTCTCCAGGAGCATTATGCCCCTGTCGCGCAAGCTGTTAGCCTCAAGAAGCTTCTGTTTGTCCTTCACCTTTATTTCTGTATTCGAACAAATGAAGTTAATAAGGTATGACTTATTCTCAATATTCTTGATTGCAAAGGATGCTTCCTGTGCTATGCCAGGATTAAGTTTTATTATTCTCAGCGAAAGATCTTTCAGAGAACTGACTATTGCATCAAACTCCCTCGTATCTTCTTTTATTTTTTGTTCAGCTCTTACCACTACCTTTGCCGTTAGGTAAGGAACATCCTTCACAGCCTCTGTCAGTTCAATCCTTCTTCGGCCCTGGATAATTGCAGTAGTTGAGCCATCAGGCATCTCAAGAAGCTTGATAATATGTCCGATAGTGCCTATTCTATGGAGGTCAGTAAACCTGGGATCTTCAATCTCAGGATCTATCTGGGCTACTGCGCCAACGATCCTGTCTCCATCATAGGCATCCTTGATAAGTTTAATGGATTTTGTTCTTCCGATTGAAATAGGCAGTACAACGCCGGGAAAAAGTACATTATTACGAAGGGATAATACCGGTAATTCATCAGGCACCTGTGAATCGTCCATCTCTATATCTTCCTCATTGGCAATAATGGGCATTATTTCACCTTCTTCATCAACTATATCAGGGGAAAAAATATTATTCAATATTTTATTTTGTTTTCTTTGCATACCGTTTTAATATGTCAAAATTACATTTTGTTTTCACAAATCAAGTAATTTATAGGTCCTTCTCACCCTAACAATCATTATGCCAGCCTTGAACATAGACCCAGGCAAAAAAAAAGCCCCTAATAATCAGGGGCTTGAACTATAATATCAATTTGGTTTACTTTTTCTTTTTGTCTATATGTGTTTTGTATCGGTTCATGAACTTATCTACCCTTCCAGCAGTATCAACCAATTTCATTTTACCGGTATAGAAAGGATGTGATGTGTCAGATATCTCCAGCTTTATCAGAGGGTATTCATTGCCATCTTCCCACTTTATCGTTTCCCTTGAGGGAGCGGCAGATTTTGTTAAAAAGGATATATTATTTGACATGTCTTTGAATACGACAAACCTGTAATTTTCCGGATGTATTTCCTTTTTCATCTCTTCTGTTTATTATAATAATTCTTACTCTAAGGGCTCGCAAAATTAATCAAGAATTATTAAAACACAAAGAATTGTTTTATTAATTATCTGATTTTTGTTCTTTTATTTCCACAAGCTCCTTCATTTCATCCTCGAGGCGAATGAATTCGATATCCTTATTTATCATATACCTGTAAGTAACATGTGTTTTTACCTGTTCTGCTCCTACAGCCCTGTACACTGACAGCATAATCTTATTAAAATCACCTACCCATGACAGCTCCAGTTCTGTATAGTAACGTTTTTTCATAAAAACATGATAGAGGCATTTGAAAATTGCCGATTCGACACCACTGTTCCTGAAGGCAGGTTTTACACCTGCCACAACGGCTCTCATGCGCGTCATGGTATGCTTTCTTTTCAGGTACAGGAACTTTAGTATATTCCAGAGATGGAGTTTGCCGTTAAGGTGTTTCAGTATCTGGTTCAGGTCCGGATACAGGATAAAGAATGCAATTGGTTCACCATTATGGTATGCAAACCATATTAATTCCTCATCCAGGAAAGCTTTACCTTTTTTTACTGTATCATCAAAATCTGAAGACTCCATAGGCTGGAAATCTTCCCTGAATTCAGACCAGGTGGCATTATATATATCAACGAGGTCATTGGTATACTTGCCAGCATTCCGGAAGGTAAAATGTTCGAATGAATATCCCGGTTTGCGGCTGATCCATTCAGCAATCTTCATAAATCGCTCAGGGAAAACATTTACCGAGGCAATATCCCTGTGGAAGCTATATTGGTTGAAGTAGTTCCTGAACCCGTATTTTTCAAAATAATCACTGTAGTACTCTTTATTATATGGCATTCCATATCCCTGCTGAACAAATCCTTCCACCAGCAATCCCCAGTTTGACTCATTTGATCCGAAATTAACAGGCCCATCAACGGCTTCCATCCCGTTATCTTTCAACCATTCTATGGCTGTATTAAAAAGCATGAATGCAGCTTTTTCATCCTCAATAACTTCAAAAAAACCTATTCCTCCTGTTGGCTGCCTGTAGACTTTCGAACGATTGTGATCAATAAAAGCTGCAATGCGGCCGATAACTTTGTTGTTTCCGTTAAGGAGAATCCATCTTTTCAACACACCATGGGTATAAGCCTTGTTCTTCCCGGGGTCAAATATAGCATTGAATTCTGAATCGAGTGGACAAACCCAGTTGGGATCATCCCTGTAATGCCATTTATGAAATTCAAGAAACCTCTTTTTGTCTTTTTTATCAATAACTTCCTTAATTACCATATTGGAATATTAATTATTCATATCAAACCAGTTTTTCACCAGCTCACCGGACGCTCCTGATTCTTTTTTATGGACAAATTCGTTATCTTTTTTATTATAAAGATAATCTTTCTTCCATATCTCCTTATTATCTGATATTTCCCTGATTGCACTTATTATATAATCCAGTTCACTGTCGGTCGTAGTGGGATGCAGCGACATCCTTATCCACCCTGGCTTTTCAGAGAGGTCTCCACTGTTGATCTTCTCTGTTATTTCATGGCTTTTATCATAGGAAACCTGGAGCAGGTAATGTCCATAAGTACCGGCACAGGCACATCCTCCCCGGGTCTGAATACCGTACTTATCACTTAATATCTTTACTACAAGATTGTAATGGATATCTTCAAGATAAAATGAAAATACCGGCAGCCTGTCTTCCACATTATCGGCAAGTATTTTAAGTCCTTCTATTGATCTCAGTTCCCTGAAAGTTTTATGCACCAGTTGTTCCTCTCTTTCCCTGATCTTACCCGTACCCATCTGTTCCTTAATATTTATTGCGAGAGCTGCACGTATAGCCTGTATAAACCCTGGCGTTCCTCCATCTTCCCTGGCCTCAATATCATCAACATACTTATACTCGCCCCATGGATTGGTCCAGTCGACAGTACCACCACCCGGATTATCCGGGACCTCTCGATTATACAAGGCTGAATCGAAAACCATGACTCCCGAGGAACCCGGTCCTCCAAGAAATTTATGAGGTGAAAAGAACACGGCATCCAGTTTTTCCATAGGTTCTGATGGATGCATATCGATATCAATATATGGTGCGGAAGCAGCAAAGTCGATAAGGCAGATACCTCCATTTTCATGCATTATCCTTGCCAGTTCATAATAAGGTGTGCTTACACCTGTAACATTTGAGCATGCGGTAAAAGATCCGATTTTGAATTTTCTGTCTTCATATTTCTTTAGTTCCTGCCTTAATATTTCAGGATCAACCAGCAGGCCACCACCGGGGGGGAGCATTACCACGTCAGTAAGTGTTTCATACCATGATGTCTGGTTTGAATGGTGTTCCATATGGGTTATGAAAACAACAGGTTTTTCGATATCTTTCAGACATGGCAGGTTTGTATGATGGCAGCTCTTAAGGCCCATAATGCGTATGAACTTATTTATAACAGTTGTCATGCCCGATCCTGCAGTTATCAACACATCATCTGGGCCTGCGTTCACATGTTGTTTTATTATCTTCTGGGCTTCATGATATGCCCAGGTCATACGCTTGCCTGTTTCACTGGTTTCTGTGTGTGTATTGGCAACAAATTGTCCAAAATCCCCGACTATTTTTTCTTCCAGCGGCCTGTACAACCTGCCGCTGGCTATCCAGTCACAATAAATTATCTTCTGCCTGCCATAGGGGGAGTCAAAATATGCATTAATACCTACTATATTATCCCTGTATTGTTGAAAATATTTCTCTAGTTCATTCATTGTTAACTTAGATAAACAATTGAAAGAGTTTACAAATATATTCAGAATTTTCAAATGGATTGTTGGAATATTGGATTAATGGATTAGTGGGATATTTCCATTTTCCAGAGAACAAAAAAAAGGCTGCCGTGGCAGCCTTTTTTAATATCATCAGATGATTCAATACCTAGAGATCATTCTGTACCATATTCGGATTGGCATCCATTTCAGCCTGTGGTATCAGTGATATCCACCTGGTATCCCCTGCAGGTACCTGCATAAGGGTTCCGTTTATGGATGATGAATGGTTACCGCCGGTTCTGTCGAGAGGCAAATTCAGTCGTTTCAGATCGAAGAAACGCTGCCCCTCACCCCAGAGTTCAACACGGCGCTGTATCATGATCTCATCAATCAGGTCCTGTCCTGTATTTGTTGAAAGGGTATATGATGGATCACGTGCTACTGCCATCGTGTAAAGTGCAGCGGCTGCTTCTACATCATGACCCTGTCGGGGATCTGGATGACAGTTAACTGATATCTATAATCCTGTGGTCGATCAGTACAAACAGTATTGTTAATAATACCGAATAGATAAAAAATGTTAATAGAGGGATATATTCAGTAGGTTTTATCTTCATCTTTATCCAGAGGTATCCTGCGAGATATACTTTACTGAGAAAATATACGGCGAAAGTTGCGAGTGCCACCCCAACTGCACCATAATCTTTCACCAGCCATAAGCTCAGGGGAAGATTAACCACCAGCTCAAAAATAGCTGCACTCATTGCTATACCTGTTTTTTTCCTGCCTATTATAATTGTTTGCGGAAAGAGCATTCTTGGTATGACAAGCAATATGTATATCATGAAAATATCAGCACTCTTCAGGAAATAGGGTGTAAACATACGCGGATAAAGCCATCTGGAAAAAAGCAGCACCAGCATTGACATAGGGAATAGGTAATGCATAAGGTTACGGGACTTTCTTTTGATGACCTGAAGCGATTCCTTCAGTTTTGCCCTTGTTCCAAACTGTGGAAGCATGGCATTGCTTAGACCTGTGGCAAGCATCATGACAACAGGGAACTCCTTGGCACCATACCTGAAAATTGCAAACATTCGTGGGTCATCAAAATGAGCCGATACAATGATCCCATCTATATATTGAGCTGATCCACTTATTAGGGCTGTTATTATTAAAGGCCAGCCCAGTTTCAGATGCTCCTTCATAAAATCAAATGAGATCCTGAATTCAGCATACCTGAAAAGTAATATTATTAACCAGACCCACCTGACAGCTGTTATGAATAATAGCCCGTAAATAGCCCACATAATACCTTTACCGGCCAGTATGGGAGCAATAATCAATACCAGCTGTGCCAGGAAAGTGTAAATCCCATACTGGAATATTCGATAAGCACGATCCCTGAGCAGATAAATATACTCGATCAGGCACACCGGACTGCTTAGCAACAGGTAAAGAAGCAGAAGATTCAAATATGGTGTATTACCCGTATATCCATAAACAGAGAAACTGCTTTTCAGGGCATGGCCTGAAAAGAAAAATAACAGGCTGAAAGCCAGCAGCAGCAAGAATGCATTGAATATCTCGGGCGATTTTTCACTGATATTCTCACCCAGTCGCCTGAACGTGCGGTTACGGTTATATAAGGGCAGCAATGACTGTATGATGCCGGTCACCCAGAAGAAACTTAAGAAACTGGCGATAAACATGAACATTTCCCATGAACCGATCGCTTCAGGAGTAAGGTAGCTTTTAGTAAATACAATACTTATTATAAAAAATACTACAAAGCGAAGTAACTGAAACAGTTGCAGTCCCGAAATATTATTTATGAATTTTGGTTTTGCCAAAATATTTTCTTAATTTATAGGTGTGTGAAACGTAATAATAGCAGGTAAATAAAGGAATTGCATCCCTGGTTCATTTTTTAAGGAACCGTGCAAAGATAATAATTGAACAGTGAGTATGGTAAAAAGCCTTAAAATTTTGCAATATTATTTTTTTACATTTTCTTTGCATTCCGGATATGGTGAATGTAGCTCAGTTGGTTAGAGCACTGGATTGTGGTTCCAGGGGTCGTGGGTTCGAATCCCATCTTTCACCCGGACATCTAAAGCCGGCACACACAGTGTGTCGGCTTTTTATTTTTATGTGGCGTTGACAGCTTGCTGGCATAAGCCATATAAAATAAAAAGCCGTAGCTGCCGGAGGCAGCCGGTTTTAGATGTCAGAAGTACCCCCCAACAGGGATCACCGACCGAACAAAGTGAGGGAGGTAATCCCTCCTTTATACGGCGCTGACAGCTCGCTGGCATAAGCCATATAAAATAAAAAGCCGTAGCTGCCGAAGGCAGCCGGCTTTAAATGTCCGGTGGTACTCCCCAAAGGGATCATTACTCCGAACGAAGAGAGGAGGAATAATCCCTTTATAAAGATCCTTCGGTCACATCGTCCGCCAAGGCCTTCGGCGTAGGCGGTCTTCGCTCCCTCAGGATGACAGGGCTTTTACAAGATTATTATACCTGCTGTACGAGTAAAAGGACAGTACCAGTAATACTGCTATTGAAACATACACAAAAGCAGGTATAGGAACTGGATCTCCACCTGCGTATGAATGCAAACCCGACAGGTAATAATTAACCCCGAAATAGGTCATAAGCACCGCTGAAAAAGCATATACTGACATAATATTAAATGCAAAAATGCTGTTCAGTGCTTTAATATTCTTTGAATGAATAACGAAAGCATAAACTATCATTGATATAAGCGACCATGTTTCCTTGGGATCCCAGCCCCAGTACCTACCCCATGATTCATTCGCCCATACTGCGCCAAGGAATGTACCTATAGTTAAGAAATACAATCCAAGGGCAAGGGTACGGTAATTAATTACTGAAAGATCATCAACTGTTTTCAGTATATGTTTCCTGTTATCCTGTGTATTAAGGGAATAGAGAATCATATTCACCAGTCCCAGTATTGCTCCAAGTCCAAGGAACCCGTAGCTTGCAGTAATAACTGATACATGCAATGTAAGCCAGTAGGACTGCAGTACTGGCACCAGGTTGGTTATCTCAGGATCCATGAAACTAAGATGTGCTACCATCAGGGTAAGTGATGCGAGCACTGCTGTTGCAGCCAGGGTTAGTGAAGACCGGCGGCTGAAAAACAAACCAGCAAGAACTGTTACCCATGAAATAAAAAGCATTGACTCATAACCGTTACTCATAGGTGAATGTCCTGAAATATACCATCTTATGCCAAGACCGAGGCTGTGAAAAATAAATCCAATCAGGATAAGTCCGGAAAAGACCTTTATTACCGGTGTTCTGCCTGTTCTGCCCCTTATAATCATTGTGATCAGTATAATAAGCATTACAATACCAACTGTTGCGTAATAAGGGAACAGCCGTTCAAATATCACTGATTTATAGTAGAGTATTTCAGCTTTAATCTGGCTTTCCGATGGCAGGTCATACCCTGCAAATTTGCGCTGATAATTGATCAGTGATTCGAGGTACTCATCTGCCCCGCTATAGTTGCCTGTATTTTTACCTTCAAATAATGCACTGGTATACAGGGAGAGGATATTACTAATATAAAGGCTATCTTCCTTATGGATTGCATTTACCAGTGCCTGGGAAGGAGTACCCCAGTTATCAGTGCCGTCCCTGAGGGGGAAAAGCCTGAAAAACTCACCCCTTGCGAGCATCATGATAATATTTAACCTCTCATCAACCTTAATGATCTCTTTATCCATCTTATTTCTCTCACCTGAAGGTTTATTTACAACCTCCTGTATCATACCGGACAGAATATATTCACCCTTGTCAAAATCTATCAGTTGATTTACAGAGGCATATTCTTGGGTTATACCTATGGTTTTTCTCAGGTCCTTATTTGACACTTTTATCAGAGGCTCATCCTGCCAGTTCTGAAAATCTGTGCTTAATCCCATAAACACCTGCATTGGCGAATAACCCTGATAGCTGTTTTTACGGCTTATCTTTCTTAGGATATCGTTACTGAGTGTATAGAGAGGCTTTGTTCTTCCCCTCTGGTCCTGTACCAACACTTTCCCGAACTCCTCAACTTTCGCTTTATCGTATACTATTTTAGAAGGATTAGCCCTGGCACCTATGTTCAGTGAAAGAAAGAGGATAACCACTGCAAGTAATTTAGATCCTGAATTTCTCCATAAAGAAGGTTTGATTTTCCGGAATACCGAGTTTTTGTTAATCAATGTCAGAATTATAAAAACAAACAGTAGAGCATACCCTGTATATGTAACCACCATGCCTGCCCTGTCATGGTTTACAGATAAAATAGTTCCCTTTTCATCCGGGTCATAGGATGACTGGTAAAATCTGTAACCCCGGTATTTCAGGATATTATTCATATATATTGAATATGGCATATTTACTTCATTCTCCTTATCAATGAGCACAACCTCGCTGCGGTATCCCGAGGGGCTCGATGAACCCGGGTATCTTTCAAGTATAAAGTCATCCAGCATTATCGTAAACGGGAAATCTATTCTTTCAGGTCCATATGAGACTATGAACCTTTTATCACCAAATTCAGTCTCTGCCGTATCTATATTCCCATTATAAATATCGTATACATATAATCTTCTTAGGTCAGTACCATATCTCAGTTCAATTTCAAAAGCATCTTTTCCTGTAACAGAATTTTCCTGGTCAATGCTAACCGGTACTACCCTGCCGCTTATTGATAATTTTTGCGGTACGATCCTGTAGTGAGGGGTGGTATAAATTATCATTTCCCTGAAAGCAGTTTCTGCACCTGCAGGTATGTTAACTGTTTCGCGTGTCATCATACTCATACTTGTAAGCCCGGTGTTTGATATGATGCTGAAAGTATCAGCCTTTAACATTATTCTCAGGTCACAGTTCTCATCATCACCGAATCCCAGCCTGAGATTATCAAAGCTTCTGGTTTCTCCTTCTGCCAGGTAGACCACTTCACGGAATGTTCTGCCCCTGGTGATCAGTAATGCTACAATGGGTATGCCATCTTCAGTATCGACCACCGACTCACTGGCATTTGGGATATACCTGGAGTACCTTACCGAAAAAGGAATATTATCCATTTCACCTTCCCTGTAGAAACTACCCAGGGATGTATTTGTCACCATCACTCTTTCTTCATGTGACACAAGCAGCTCATCCTGGTTATTATATATATCAATTGACATATATTTATCACTGGTTAGCCCGTGTGAAGCAGCCTGTCCCTCGCGGATATGGACTTTCCCATCATACCCTGTATATCGTGTTATTGCAGCACCTGCTATTATTATTATAAATGACAGGTGAAAAATAAGTACAGTAAGTTTCTTCTTTTTATACAGTTTATAAATAAAGATCTGACCACTCAGATTAACAACCAATAACAGGAATATCAGTTCAAACCATTTGCTGTTATATATTAGTTGGCGCGCCGATGCTGCACCAAAATCATTTTCAACAAAGGTGGCTACTGCCATAGCTACAGTAAAGACCACAAATAAAACACCCGTAAAAACGGGTGAAAAAAGCATTCGTAAATTAAATTTCATAGGTAATATTATCCGTTATATGATATCATTTGTAATTTGTCTTTCTTAAGTATCTTTATGTCAGGGCAATCCGAGCATATTATACCTTCATCAGAAAAGTCTTTCAATATTCTGACAATGCTTTCCTTTGCCATTCCGGCCATATCAGCCAGTTCCTGGCGGGTCAGCGATGGTGTGAACTCATCAGAGTTAAATACTTCATTTGCAAGATATAAAAGAACTTCAGCCACTCTGCCCGGCATTTTTTTCTGTGTCATACTCAGCAACCTTTCAAGATAAAAATTAGACATGGTGCTCATTTCTTTTAAGACTCCTTCAGCAAATGCCTTATTGTGCCTGAACAGGTCTTTAATTACTTCAATGCTGATGAAACAAACTTTAGCTTCATTAATACTTGAGACTGAAAAAGTATACCGCGAATCTGTATATAATCCAGGCCCCACTATCATCATTCCGGGTTTGGCGATACTGATTATTAGGTTCTTCCGTCCCTGCCCTTCCATGTATATCTTTGCCATTCCCGAACGCAGGAAGACTGCATTTGAGGCTGGTGATGATTGTTTAATTATCATCTCCCCCTGTCTGAAATCTGCTTCATACCTGCTTTCTTCCAGCAACACCAGTTCTTTATCAGTCAGCACCTTGAAATTTGCCCAGCCTTCTTTACAATCAACACAATTGCAAATATTCTCTTTTGCCATAGATTTTCCTCCCTTTAAGAAAACATAATTATACAACAATACCAGAATATGATATCAATACGGATAATGCTCGAAAACATAATGTGTGTTGATATTTATCAACAAAGATACAAGAAACTATCACTTAACGCAAAGGACAAGATCAATACTGTTATAAAAGTAACAAACAAAAAAAAACCTTACATTGCATTGCATTATGATTTAAGAAAATATTATCAACAGACATTAAAATTCATACCCATGAAGAAACTATCAAATCTATTACTGATTATTGCCGCAGTAACCTTTGCTTTTACTGCCTGTGAGGGACCGGAAGGGCCACAGGGACCAGCAGGACCAACAGGACCAACAGGACCAACGGGACCACAGGGACCAGCAGGTACTGCAGGTTGTATTACATGCCACGACAATAACCAGATCATCACTGCAGTTTCAGCACAGTGGGAGGCATCGATTCATGCTACCGGTGGCAATGCAGAAAGAAATGACGCTGACTGTGCCCCCTGCCATACCAGCCAGGGATTCCTTGAGGTAAATGCAGCAGGTGATTTTGAGTCAACAATTGGCAACAAAGAAGCAGCAGGAGTAATAAGTAATCCCAACCAGATCAATTGCTACACATGCCATGGCATCCACAATACCTGGACCGAGGATGACTGGGACCTGAATAAGACCGGAGCCACAGTTGGGTGGCATAGTGTTGACGGTTCAACCGCCACCACCGTTGATATAGGTACGGGTAATATGTGTACAGGCTGCCACCAGGGAAGAGCGCTTGAGTATACACTTGCCAACTGGGACGATGGAGGAACGGCTGAAATTTCAGATATTGAATCATACCGCTGGGGAATTCACCACGGACCACAATATAATATTTTTGTAGGTGAAGGTCTTTATGAATTTGATGGTTCGACAAGCTATCCCGCAGAAGAAAACCACCTTGTTGGTGCGGCTTCTGATGGATGTGTAACATGTCATATGAATGATGCATACGGCACACAGGCCGGTGGTCATACATTTAATTTTGGTTATGAGTATCACAGTTCATTAGTTGCCAACTGGCCTGCTTTATGTTTAGAATGTCATACACCTGAAGGTATACTTGACCTTGATGATGTATTGGAAGGAATCCAGACCAATATTACCGCACTGCTTGAGGAACTGATGACAGAACTACAAAATGCCGGTGTAATGGATGCCGACGGATATCTTGTACACACAAGCGATCCAACAGTAGTTGCACCACAGACAGAAGAGCACCTTGCAGCCTTTACCAACTGGCAGGCTATTGAGGAAGACAGGAGTGTTGGTTTCCATAATCCTGCTTACACTGAAGCAGTACTGCTGAACACCCTGGAAGTAGTATTCGGAGTTGTTAAGTAATAAAGATAGTCTTCATACAAATATAAGGAGGCTCCCTTTGAGGGAGCCCCCTTTTTTTTGGTTTGTTGGAAATTGTTGGGGCTGTCTCAAAAGTACACCACCTCCCCCTGACGCTCACTTCGTTCAGTCAGGGTACTCCTCCTCTGAAGAGAAGGAGAAAGTTATAGTATTGTAATTCAGCCATTTCCCCTCCTTTTGAAAGGAGGGGTATCCCGACCGTAAGGTCGAGGAGGGGGTGGTTAGAGGACTTATAAGACAGCCTCATCCCACAGGGAATTGATCTGGAGATCCACCCCAGTATATATACAAAGGCGCGGATCAGGAGATCCGCGCCAGCTTATTATCAAGATGGTGTGGATCTGGAGATCCACACCATCTATATTAAAATTCGCGATAATTCGTGTCCTATTCGGCCTTAAAGGTTCGCATATAATTTACCATATGCCATATGTCGGTATCAGGTATCTTATTCTCATAGGCAGGCATTTCTCCGCGCCCGAACTTGGTTTTATAGAAATGCTCACCATCTGTCTGGCTCTGATATGTCTCACCGGAGAAGTCACCGGGAAAAGTTTTAAGTGCTCTTGCTTTTACGCCATCACCCAGTCCTGCTTTACCATGGCAGGTTGCACAGGATTTTTTATATGCTGCTTCACCTTTAGTCAGGCTTGTTGCATCAGCGGTAACAGGATTTTCCATGTTCTTATATTTCACAGGTACTTCCCATGGCTCCGGCATTTTCTGCTGCTGAGGGATCATTGAGATTAATGCAAATCCCAAACCTGCCAGAAACAGACTAATAGTAATAATTCTCAGTGTTTTCATAACAATTTAATTTTAATTCATTATCAGTTGTACAATTATCATGCAAAAATTTATTTATTCTTCTTTTTCTCGATTCTTTTTATCCTTATCATACTTATGATTGCATACAGGTAATGTCCCCATACACCTACCAGCATTATACTAAGGGTAACTATCATCCACCGCGGAGCTATCTGTGTCCACAGGGCCCTGTGTGATTCTGCAACATCATGTGATGAAGGTACTCCCCATGTTGTTTCAATCCTTTTTTCAACATTTGCGAACTGCCAGTGGTCATTAAACCTTGCTATTACTGTAAGATTACCTGCTCCATCTCCAGGTACATTATCCGGAAATTCCACTTCAGCTTCTCCGTCAATAAAATATCCTTCCGCCACCTGTAAGAGGCTGAACATCCTTGGTACAAAAATAAAAATATCCTCATCACTTACGGGTACTTTTTCCCCATTTTTCATTGTATATGCTTCAAGATAAATCATTTTGCCATCTTCTGTTTCCTCAAGGCTCATACTCAGGTTCACATCCATCAGACTTATCTCCTCCATTGTCATTTCATATTGCTCATTCCCTTCAAACTCGGCATAGAACCACCAGTTATTATCCTCATCAACGGGCAATATAAGGTCATCAGGAATAATCAGACGGGCTATTCCATGTGCATCAGTTACAGCTTCTCCCAGTAATTCCGGTTCCTCCATATTAGTATAGAACCTGACAGGAAGTCCTTCAACAGGTATTATACCCAATTCACCGGCCAGAAATATTTTTGCATCAAGTATACGCTGTTCCTCGGTATTCTTCAGATACTTGAACTCCATATAAGGGCTCATTTTTTCAGGTTCCCCTTTTTCCTGCGCAGTCAGGGGATATAAATAGAATACCGTCAGTATAATGGAAACCAGGAATTTATTATATTTTTTTATTTTCATACACTTGTTTTTATGGTTTCCTGTTATCTTCTGAATCTTCCATTTCAGAAATTGAGACCAGAGGCGCTAATTTTGACACTAACATCATAAAGATACCAAATATAGAAACTCCTGCTGCGGTTAATGCCCATTCAATCCATGTTGGTGAATACTTGACAAAGTCCATTCGGAAGTCCTGAATGGGTAAAAAAGGTGATTCCAATGTTGGTACCACAATAATATAACGGTTAAACCATAATCCAACCAGGGCAATTACAGCTGCAATTACAATATTCCTGATTGTTCTGAACCTTGGTATACCAACAATTATTATAGGTATAAGTATGCCAAGATAATTGGCAAAAATAAACATGAGGTAATAGTCTTCAAACAGTTTATCGATCAATATTTTATCCATTTTAACCGATCCATACCATTTAGTGAGGTAATCACTGAAGGTAAAATATCCATAGAATGCGGCTATGATTAGAAGCAGTACACCTACATTTATAAAATGTTTTTTTGTTATATACTTTTCCAACCTGTAGATCTTCCTGAACAGTTGCATAAGAATTATAAGCAAGCCGGTTCCTGAAAATACTGCCGCAATAACAAAATAAGGCCCGAAAATTGTGCTGTGCCATCCTGGTTGCAGAGTAACACCGAAAATCCAGGCCAGTACAGAATACACAATAATAGCAATGGCTATTATCATTGCTGCCATGATATTTTTAGCTTGTGACAGAATCTTATATTGTTTTTCTGTTCCCAGGTATCCTAATGCAAGTATACGATACAATTTCTTCTTCCAGGGTTTGATAGTGATATCAGTAGTATCACGGAGTATTGCAAAATCTTCAATAAGCGACAGGTAAAGAAAAATAAAACAGCCGAAAAGGTCAGTTATAATTGCGATCACGTCCCAGGTAATAGGCGATTGTATCCGTGGGAATGCGAAAAGGAAAGGCAACCTGTCGAGCCTTCCTATACAGAAGAATATGAAGAAAGGACCAATACATAAGGATATAACTGTAATAAGCTCTGCAAAACGTATAACCGGTGCCCTCCAATTCGATTTGAAAAGGTGAAGCACTCCGGATATAAGCGCACCGGCGTAGCTTAGCCCCATAAAAAAAATGAAGTTAACAATATAGATCCCCCAGACCACATTATCGCGCATGCCCGTTACAATATGCCCCTTATCGATCTGTTGTACCAGGGCATAGATCCCCACGGCCCAAATTATTACAAAAATCCCAAAAATAAAATACCATTTCCTTGAGGTAGAAACAATTTCAGGTGTAAGGTCATGAACCAGACTTTTATTCTTAATCTCTATCATAATCAGGGCATATTATTTTTTTGCATCTCTTGGACCTGTATCCTTATATCTTTTCCTGTCCTGTTCACTCAGGCCTTCCATACCACTGTCATAGTCAAATAAGCGGTTAACAGGAGGCAGGTAGTATACGCTTGGATGTGTACCCAGTTCCTCCAGGTAGCGGTACCCGTGTTTTTGTTCCATTGTCTCTGAAAACCGAAGTGTCTCAGCACCATTAGTAATAGCATCCTCCACAAGGTCACCGAAGTAGAGTGCCCCCATGGGGCAGGCCTGCACACATCGTGGTAACTCATTATTCCTCAGTTTATCAGCGCAGAATACGCATTTGCCAACGGTGCCTTCTACCGGTGGTATATTCAGTTCAGGGTCATATACATGATCTTCAGGCACTTCAGCTTCAGGATCTTTCCAGTGAAACGACCTCGCTGAATAAGGGCAACCTGTCATACAAAATTTACATCCTATGCAGCGTTTACTGTCAACAAGTACAATTCCATCATCTCTTTTATATGTAGCTCCAACCGGGCACACGCTAACGCATAGAGGGTTATCACAATGAAAACATGGTCGGGGCAGCCAGTATGGTGCTGTATGTTCAGCGTCCTGGATTGAATAAAGTTTTATCCACTCGTGGTCTTTAGGTAACATATGTCCTTCCTGGCATGCTTCTACACATTTACGTGCATTGGCGCATTTTGCAAGGTCGATAACCATAATAAACTTCCTGTTTGGAATTCCCTCCCGGGCAGTTTCCCTTCTCTCGTTAGTTTCTCTTTTTAACTCCTTCAGAGCATCTTTATCCACTTCGACGACCTTACCTTCAGCCGTAAGAACCCTTACCTTTTCACCTGATGAACCGATAATCTTATTACCGGCAATAGCGCTGGCTCCGCCAATGGATATTGCACCCAGGCCTGTTCCGATATTCTTCAGGAACTTCCGCCTGGATTTATCTGACTTATCATTAACCATAAATTATCTGTTAAGTACTACTCATGCTCTTCATGATACCCGCTGATCATACTTTTGAACAATGTGGTTGGCTTATCACCCAGTGTGCAGGTATAGATATGTATCGCCATGAAAACTGAAAGGATGAAACCAATGGTTATATGCAATATATCAGTTATCAGTAATCCACTAACTCCAAAAAATTGCTGCACCAGTATTTCAGGGAATAACAATCCAAAACCAGTAATTATGATTACGGGCATACCAACATACATTGCCAGAACATAAGATATTTTCTGCAGTGGATTGAATTTCTGTTCATATGTTACGGGGAATGGATGTTTCTCTTTCTTGAACATACCAAATGCATAAAACTTAAGCTGGGTAAACAGGTCAGACCAGAAATTATCTTTTTTAATCCTGTAATGCCTGCTGTTTGTAGTAAATATATTGCCCAGTATAAAAACAACATAGCTGAAGGTGAGTATTATAGCCGAAGTATTATGCCATACTACGGCCTGGTCGAACCGAATAAGGGAAAAGGACCTCTCAGACCCTGCAAACTGCATGCTGATCCCCGTGAATATTAAAATAAGAAATAATAAAGCATTCAGTAAATGCCATAGTCTGATCCAAACCGGGTATAAATATAATCGTCTTGCCATTTATTAATTCCTCCTGATTATTCTAAAAAATGTATGTACTACTATAATGAGGATAACTCCTCCGAAAATAATAAAGCTGAAAATATTCAGTATAATGTTCCTGTTAGCTCCTATAACATAAGACTGGTTGAAAATAACACCATTCACAAATCCAACATTGGCCCTGAATTCCCTGCTCTGGAATTTGTACAGAGTGGCCAGTAATCGGGAATCTGATGTATGACATTCTGTACATCTTTTAACTGCTTTATCTTTGGGTAACAGCTTATGTGCAACAAGTATGCTGTCATTTATCTCAGTGTGACATTCTATACATCTTACACTAGTAAAATGTGCTGATTCGTTTGGCAGCCAGTTGTGACTTTCAACAATTACAATCTCCTCTCTATTGGTGAGCAACTGAAAATTATCATAATTGGCATGACACTCAAGGCAGATATTATTATCATATAATATTGTTTCTTCGAGCTTTGTCGAATTTCTGATATTGATTTCGTAGCTGTGGGGATCATGGCATTTCCAGCAGGAGAATCCATCTATTTCAGCGTGAGTGCTTTCAAGATATTCTTCCTGTATTTCCTCGAATTGATACTGGGCATACTGCTCATCATAGCCATGGCAGTCATTGCAATGATAAGGTTCTTCCAGCCTGGCAGATGTTGGATGGGGGAAAATCTCC
The DNA here is from genome assembly GCA_964577305.1 of uncultured Rikenellaceae bacterium. Lineage (GTDB taxonomy): Bacteria > Bacteroidota > Bacteroidia > Bacteroidales > VadinHA17 > UBA9300. The sequence continues at coordinate 40,360 of CAZNYS010000003.1, read as the reverse complement.
AGGTCATATGAGTGACAGTCTGTACATGCAAAGCTCCAGTGGTTTGAATGATAATATTCGTCCCTGTCGATATGGTAGTCCTCACACATAAGTCGATTCTGCGTAATACCCTGAATGGTATCAGTCAGCTCAAAATAAGGTTCCCCATGACATACCAGGCATTTCTCATTATCCTCAGCGAACAGATTATTTTCAATGCCCTTCTGTATCTGAAAATCCTCTTCAGGATCCTGCAGTACCGGGCCATTATTTTCTGTAAGAAGAATAACTGAAAGAAGTGTTGTAATAAAGGCTAAAACAATTTTCATATAATATCAGTTTTTAGAATCTCACTGTTATATTCATACCAATAAGGAATTCCCCATCCCAGTAATCATTTTTATTATATACAAAATTTCTTTGTCCGATAATACCTTTATAATTTGCAAAGAAAAGCTGGAATGCGTGTGTAGGTGTTCCCTTTTCCCATCCTATAACAATCTGTGGCAGGGTCCTGTCAAAGTTATCGGTTCCGTCACCGTCAGGATCCGTATCAGGAGGTGTAAAAAGGTAATCATATTCAAAAATTATTGAATGAGAGGGCACGAAGGTGAATTTACCGCCTGCATGCAGACCAAAATTAGCATTATTGTAACCGGTCTCCACAGCATTGAACCATATAAAAGTTGGGGCTAACTGCAATGATATTGCCTCAGAGAATTTCCTGGCTACAATTAGCTGGTGGAAATATGAAAGTTTATGGAATGACTTGAAATTTTCAGGTGGACCAAAGTTTTCATCAGCCCTCGCTTCAACCGCGATATTTCCATAATAAGTAAGTGAAACGGGCATACGACCTGATTCGGTTTGCTGCAGAATTGCATATTTGCCCTGTATATCCCAGAAGCTTAAATCCTTGGTGGCCCCTGCCCCAACCATAATCCTGTCGGTAATGCCGTAATTAAGACCAAGCCTTATATTTGAAGGAGAGTAAATACCAAAAAGTGATTGATGCCCACCCGTCACGAGTCCAAACCGGTGATGGATCTCAAATTCGATCATCCCCTTGTAAGGGGTCATAACGGTTTGGTTATCTGCCAGGATGCTCGTTTCGAAGGTAAACCTTACAGGATAATCCTCTTCTTCCTCCTGGGAAAATACAGGAATTGCAAGCAGAGTAATTAATAGTAATGAGAATATCTTTTTCATCGTTGTCGGTTTATTTAGTTATAGTTTTTTAGTTATCACCTGCTCCCTGGTATATCCAGTCCAGTAAAAGCCATAGGTCCTTTGTTTTCCATGTACCTCCATGTCCCGGGTCATCGATCTTCTGTATTACAATACTTTCCTGCGGACTATTCATATTGATATAACCTCCCTCTGTCAGTGCCTCATATGATTCTGATACCCTCAGGTCAGGATTTATACCTCCACCGTGACAACCTGTACAGTTATAGGCCGGGAAAAGAGGGGCTATATCTGTGCTGTAATAAACTGTTTCATAAGGTTGGGTAGTGTCAGGTGGTACATAAACAGGCGGATCATAGCTGTATTTCTCACATGCTGTTAACCCGACCATGGCTATAATTATAAAAGTGAATGCAATATTAATTACAGCCTTTATTCTCTTCTCATTCATATTTTTTTTGATTATAGTAAAATTCATTCAAGTATTAATAATTGGTAAATATATCGTATCTAAATATGAGTGCATAGGCAGATCAACAAATACATTTACATAGTTAGAACTGATCTTTATGGCGTTTATAATTGATATAAGTCAACTTTTTTTATATTCTTTAACGTGTTTTATTGCTCATTGAAGGGGGTAATTTTAAACGCCTGTCATCAATAGCAGGTTCATCTCCCAATTTTATAAGTAGTTCACCTCCGTTTATAATTTTATTCCTGCTGATCCAGAACTTATCAATATTTTCTTTATTAAATTCAATATTTCTTATATAAATACTCTCAGGGTTATTATTTATTGTCCTTATTACCAGCTCATTACCAGGGTAGTACTCCTGGTCGAGTTTAATAGTTATCTTATCAAAGAGCGGACTTCCCAGCTGGTAAACAGGATCACTGAAAGCATGTCCTGATACATCAAATAATCCTATGCCTGCCATAACAAACCAGGCTCCCAGCTGTCCCTGGTCTTCATCCTGTCCGTAGCCATAGCCATGCAGGGGTTCAGTTCCATAAAATTCATTGCATATATTTCTGACCCATTTTTGTGTAAGCCAGGGTTTACCCGAGTAATTAAACAGCCAGGCATTATTCAGGCATGGCTGGTTACCATGATTATACAGCTTTTCAAGGCCTGAAAAGCTGTCTATTTCTTCTCCTCCGCCAAATACGCTTTTGCGGGCCTCGGTAAACATTGTCTCAAGGCGTTCATTGAAAAGGTCAAGACCAACAAGTTCTATTATTCCAGCCGGGTCGTGTGGAACATACCATGTATACTGGAATGCATTACCTTCCTGGAAGCCTCTCCACGGTTCCATAGGATCGAAATTATCTATAAATGACCCATCTTCATTCCTTGGTCTCATAAATTTTGTTTCGGGATCAAATATCAGTTTATAGGCATTTGCCTGCCTCATTAGTTTTTCATAGTCATTAGTCCTTCCCAATGCCTTTGCATACTCAGCCACAGCAAAGGAACTGAAACAGAATTCCAGGGTATGGGATGCCCCGAAATTAAAGACCCAGCCATTTGACAGGGTTGTATCATACGAATGGATATAACCATTATTAACGAAATAGTGCAGGTCATATTTGCCTGACCCAAAATCCCTGCCGGCATAGCCTGTTTCATTCTTATATGCAGCAGCATATGCTTTCTCGATATTAAAATCCCTTATCCCGCAATTATAGGTAGCTGCCAGCATTAAACCATTATAATTAGTCTGTACACCATTTGAATAGGCCCCTGCTGCAACACCGTCATGCAACCAGCCGGTTTCATCACTGAAATCCAGGTTCGACTGCATGTATTCGCTGAGATAATCCGGATAAGCCAGAGCCCAGAGCTGACCCAGGTTCCAGAATCCACCCCATATACCATCAGTATTATAATGATTGTATTCCGGTTTTCCGTTTTCATCAAGAGGTATCTGACCTATTCCTCCATCATTACGGGGATACTGGCCATTTACGTCACTTGCCAGTCCCCTGCCAAGCAATGCATGATAAAGCCCGGTATAAAACTTTATCATGTCATCCTCTTTCCCTCCTTCAACAGTAATAACTGATAACTTTTTCTTCCAGGCTTCCATTGAATCATCCCTAACCTTATCAAAACCACTATCCGCAGCCTCTGTTTCGAAGTTAAGACGGGCATTTTCAATCGAAGTATATGACAGACCTGTCCTTATTTCAATTTGTTCATCCTCTTTAGTTTTAAACCTTAGATACATCCCGTTTGAGACTCCTTTTGTTACATCCGCATCCCTGCTTATTGAATCATCAGTGAATGTACCCCAGTAATCAGGCTCCCTATGCAGTTTTATATAAAAGTACATTTTCACCCTTTTTCCGGGATCACAGAATTTTATATACTCCGGGTATGTTATTATATACCCTTCAAGTTCATTAGCTGATGTTTTCGCAATATATGCTTCGGTTACATCGCTGCTTTCACCCTGCTTATGTCCTATATCAATAATAAGACCTGATTCATCAGATTGCGGGTAAGTATACCTATGGAAACCCACTCTTTCAGTTGAGGTAATTTCAGCTTTAATATCGTAATCATCAAGTTCAACTGAATAGTAACCGGGCATTGAAATTTCAGTGTCCTTTGAAAAACGTGATCTATAACCCGAGTCAGGATCCTCAAGTGTGCCCGGAACGGTTTTTATTTCGCCATGAAAAGGCATAAAGACCAGACCGCCTACCTGGAATTCGTGGAAGTGACCAAATCCCTCAATTGATTCATGCCTGTCGTCATACCCACATGGAAGCCAGCTCCCCATACTTCCGTATGCATTGGTATGCGGGGCCAGTTTGGCCATACCGAAAGGCCTGGCTGCCGGTGTATAAAAAAACCAGCGACCATGAACCGACCCAATTTGAGGATCGACATAATCAACTGGATTAAATATTGATGTCTGCCTGCAGGAAGGCAATATTGTAATAAAAATCAGTAAAAGAATTCTTACCTTCATAGCCAAATTTTAATTTTTAAAAATACTCAGGCAACATATATTCTGCAAAACACAGTTATAATATGTTAAGATTCTAAATAAGAGAATAGCCTTTATGAAGAACCTATATTTCTCCCTTTCGTTAATACTCCTGCTGGCCTGGGCCTGTACAGAAAAAGAGACAGAACATATTCAAAATGATCTTATCATAGCAGCTTACCTGCCACACTGGGGTATGGAAAGTGTAGATATGAATAGCCTGCAGTATCTCGATATTCTCTATTATTTTTCGCTTGCTCCCGACCAGGATGGTTTATTTATAGTGCCTGAAGGAAGGATTTCTGATTTGAATATTATCAAAGCCCGTATCCGAAGTGATGCCCTCCTTTTTATTGTTTTAGGCGGCTGGTATGAATCTGAAACTATCTTCCCTATGTTTGCTGATCCTGATAAAAGGGCAGATTATGTGAGTCAACTGGTTCAGTTCTGTATTGAGAATGAAATTGACGGGGTTGACCTTGACTGGGAGAGTTATCCCGTGAACGTTCCTACCCAGGACCGTAGCATACTCACCAGTATGATGTCAGATTCACTCAGGGCCAATGGTTTATTTTTCTCAATAGCTATGGCTCCGTCTGATGTAGTTTTTTCAGCAGGAATACATCCCCTTGTAGATTTCATCAATGTGATGAGTTATGGTTTCATGGATGAAAATGGGAACCAGGTGCCTCTGACCATGTTTGAAGATTATACATACGAGCACGTATATGCGGGAATACCCAAAGATAAAATAATAATGGGTGTACCTTTTTATGCAAAACGTCCTTATAAAGAAGGAGACACATCACCACGTACATATACTTACTCCACTATAGTTGATATGGCGCATCCTCCACCATCAGTAAATAATTATGGTGCCTACAGCTTCAATGGCAGAACACTGATAAAAAGCAAAACATCCTTTCTTATTCAAAATGATATAGGAGGAATTATGGCATGGGAATTATCCCAGGATGTTTCATTGAGTTCACCATACAGCCTTTTTGATGCAATCCTGGACGTAGCAGGAAGAAATTAAGTCCTGGTGCTAATCATTGGTCTACTATTATTTTGCCTTTATAGACTATATGTCCATTACTGGAAAAAATAATAATGTAGACACCCATGGGAAAGTTACCTAAGAATATATCATCCTCTGCACCAACAGATTCAGTAAGCATTATCTGTCCAAATAGGTTTAATACACTTACTTCAGTGGGGATTTTATTATGAATATGCAGGACATCTCTTACAGGATTGGGATATATGCTGAACCCGGATGAAAGGAGATTATCAACTGCTTGGCCGGTGCTATAAAAATCTTCAAGATTGGGCAGGTAGTGTTGCTTCAGGTAATCCAGCAATATGACTGCCAAATCACCCGCAAATTCATATCTGGTTGCCTCATCAAATCTTATCTCCCTGTTACACTCCATTTGTATAGCTTCTATTGTCCCTCCCGATCTCGATCCATGCCTCTCAGTGTTATATCCACCACTGAAGAAATCACCTGAAGGAGATTCTTCAAGCAAACTCGGAACTGCAGTATATCCTTTATTCTCCAACATTGTTCCCAAGCTTTTATTTCCCCTTAGTAATTCGGAAAATGTAAGGTTATTTACATTATTATTAATCAAATTACGGATACTGCTTTTATTCTCATAAGTCTCCGTGTTTAATATTGCATCTGACAATGATAATTCAGATCCTGATATGAGGTATCCCAGCTCAATTCTCTCTCCATGGCTGCTCTGTCCGTGCAGATCGATAAAGAGACCTTTTTCAAACATATTATTAACAGTAACTTTAGCGCTATCAATAAATTTATGATACTCCAGCCATGATATTTCTGCCTTATCATCCCCACATGTGGCTTCCTCTACATCCCTGTTTGCATCGAGTTTTATCCTTTTGAGATGATTAATAATTATATGCGGATAACGGCCTGTAATGTTTATAATTGCATCTACTAGCTCCATCGACAATTCAAGGGTATATGAATCGGTAACTGTTGTACCGCAAGTTCTGTCAGGTATCTCCCCGGGTGTTTCATAGCCTCCATGCGGGACTGAGATTATCAGTGGTAATCCACCGGCCAGGTACTCAATATAGTTATTTCTTCCGAAGTATGAATTTCCCTCAATATATGTTTGAGCCAGGGTAATACCACTAAACCCGCAAATAGCTAAAAAGGTTATCGTATATATTATAGATTTTCTTCTATTCATCTTATTAAGATTTATTGCCTTTTATTTTGGAATATAAAAGTCTTCTGTTCATTTTAAGATATTCTGCAGTTCTGGTCTGGTTGTTATCATTTAATGCCAGTGCCTCTTTAATTAAGCTTTCTTCAAGCATATTGATAGTCTCCCTGAATGAGAGCCCCTGTTCAATATATGATAAAAGAGAAGGTCCTTCTTCATAATAGCCCGACTGCATAGGCAGTTTTTTTATATTAAGTATTCCGTCATTTGTCGTTACTATTGCGCTGTGTATTGTATTTTCCAGCTCTCTGATATTTCCAGGCCAGTAATATTGATGTAACATTTTATAAGTTTCTTCTGAAGGAACCAGTTTATTGTCAGGGCTGTACTTGGATAAGAAATGATCTAGTAACAGATTAATATCATCCTTTCTTTCTCTTAATGGAGGGATATTAATTTTTACTACACTCAACCTGTAGTAGAGATCTTCACGGAAATTACTATTTGTTTTACCTGGCTCAAGATCTTTGTTAGTGGATGCAATTACTCTGACATTAACCTTTATTAGTTTAACTCCTCCAACCCTGAAGAATGACTGGTCCTGGAGTATACGCAGTAGTCTTATCTGGAGAGACTGAGGCATGTTATTTACTTCGTCGAGGTAAACCGTTCCTCCGTCAGCAACTTCAAAGAGGCCTTTTTTCTGTATATCGGCACCTGTAAATGAGCCCTTCTCATGACCGAAAATTTCACTCTCAAGGAGAGACTCAGACAGTGCTCCACAATTAATTTTAACATATGGTTTGTCTGCTATTGCAGAGTGTCTCTGAATGGCATCAGCCATGAGTTCTTTACCTGTTCCACTCTCACCATATATAAGCACCGTTGCATCAGTAGGGGCAATACGCCCAATTAACTTAAAAATATCCTGCATTTTTGCATTTTTCCCAATAATGGTATTGGGCGAATTCTGGTTGGCTGATTCACTTACCAGAGAACGAAGATTTTCAACCTCATCCAGAAGGCGTTTATACTCACAGGCCCTTTCCACAATTAATACAAATTCGTCCAGCTCAAAAGGTTTCTCCATATAATCAAAAGCCCCTAGCTTTATAGCTTTCATTGCATATTCACTTGTTCCAAAGGCTGTGAATACTATTACCGGGACATTCGATGAAATAAATTTCATCTTTTCCAATACTTCAAGACCGTTCCTGCCCGGGAGTTTTATATCCAGTATTACAAGCTGAGGGATATTCTCTTCAAATTCCCGTACGGCATCAATTCCATTATCAGCCTCAACAGTTTCATATCCCAGGGTTATAAGCAGGTCGGATATATTTTTTCTCATCGACTTTTCGTCGTCCACAATAAGTATCCTGCATGGAGAATTGTCATTAATCATCTTACTGAGTTAAAGGTAACCTAACTATACATTTTACACCACCGCGGGCATTATTCATAAGCGTTATTTCTCCGCTATGTGCTTTGATAATCTGTTCAGAAATGGTCAGGCCCAATCCTACACCTGATTCTTTAAGGGTAAAGAAAGGTACAAAAATTTCGTCTAACGATTCTTCAGGGATTCCTGCTCCTGAATCTGATATCTCAATCACTACTGATTTACTTTCAGGATCAAAATCTGAAATTACTGTAATGATCCCTTCCCGGGTTATTGATTCGTATGCATTGTTCAAAATATTTATGAGCACCTGTTTGATTGAATTCTCATCTGCCTCAATAATAGGTATTTCAGGATTAAATTTTCGCTCAACAAGAACATTCTTGCCTTTATCCTCCAAATCAAGAAATCTGAGTATCTCATCAAGCAGGGAATTGATATCTGTTTCCTTAATGTTCTTTTCAATCGGACAGGAGAAAATAAGCAGCCTGTTTACCAATAAAGACAGCCTGTTTATCTCATCAATAACCAATTGCATCGATTCCGGTGATATATATGTAGTGATGTCAGAATATTGTTCTACCTGTTTCTGCCACATCTGGATCCTGGTTTTAATTATTGCAAGTGGAGTTTTAACTTCATGAGCCACTCCGGCAATAACCCTGCCCAGAGAGGCCATTTTTTCTTTTTGAATAAGTTTTTTCTCCAATATTTGCCTCTGCCTGTCCTCCTCTTCAATAGTATCCAGCATCATATTAACACTTGAGGAGATATATTTAAATATACCCCATCTTTTTTTCAGCCTCAGTGAAGTATTCTGTCCAGCTCTCTGTAATTCTTTCCTTATTCCTCTTATCTCTCCCGCCCACACAATAGAAATGGTCATTAAGACCAGGAACCCTGCAACAGCAAAAATGGCAATAGTGGATACTAATTTCTTCAGCTTAATTGCAGGAAGATCTCTCTCAATATGAATTCTAACCCACACTGCACCAACGATCCTGGAATTACTATAAATCGGACGGGATGCAAGGGGAAACGTAGCCGGATCAAATGAGTGAAGATCAATAATCAAGCTGTCATCCCTGATTGACTTAAGTACCTGATCCCTTATTATATTATAGGATCTTGGAGGTGGCCCGTATACTGGCTCAGGAGGAGGTGAGGTTGGAAAAGAGTAACCAAAAAACTCATCCTGTGCAATTAAGTAATAACCAGCTTCGAGACCCTCCTTTACTTTCATTTGTTCGGCAGTAATTCTCTTAAGTGTGTCATCGAGCATCCGTCTCTCCAGGGAAGAAAGATCTGCCTTTTCCAACAATCCGTATTTCCCCAGGTTTTCTATATCATCAATCCCTGCTTCATATAAAATATTCATATAAGTGGTGCATATCTTCTTGGTTTCTTCAACCAGTCTGTCTTCCCATTTTGATAGCGATATATAAGTAATAAAGGTAATTATTGTTACAGCCAGAGTAAAAACTATGGAGTAAAGGAACAAAGAATTGTATGACCGTGGTAGTCTCATATCTCTATTTTATCAGTATACCAAATTATGAAAAACCAGCAATAATTAGCAATATAAAGCTGTACAACATCCTCTCCTTTTAGAAAAGGTCAGGAATTATGAGATAATTGCTCAGTGCCTCAACCAATGAAGGTGACTGATCACTAAAAATCTTAATCATGGAATTAACATTGACAAGCTCTACTTTTGAAACAACCATAAACGAAATATCCGGATCTGAAAACCTGTTTTTGTTTTTAGCGGTAATGAGGATATTTCCCATTTCATAGTTGGGATTAAGTATCTTACCGGGTTTATAGCCAGACTCTTCGATAGCTTTTCGCCAAAGATTCTCTGAATAACCAAAATGGCTGCAGTTAAGACTGATATGTACCGGACAGCCTGGGTCCCTGATACCTGAAAGAGCTTCAGCCATATAAAATGAGATAAGCATTCCCGTCTCCTCTCCTGTCGGGTTCTGCTCGATATAAGACTGTAGCTGAGGGCAGGCTTTGGTAGTAATCCTCTTTTCGTCAATATTCATTGAGAGCAAAGCTGCTTTATGAGTATTCTCAGTAATGGTCGTTTCTGTACCAAAAATTACTACAGTAGAATTATTATCTTTACTAAGGTTCTCAACAATAAGTTTTACTCCGGGCTCTACGATTCCAATTACCGGAGGGCTGTTTTTTTGTTTAACAAACTGAGTTTCATTAATAAGAACAGACAGGGTATTGCAGGCCACAAATATCAAATCTGGTTGATATTTATCCTCGATACCTTTAAGAACATTACTGAATACCTCTATTTTCTCATTTCTGGTTTGTAAGGCATTATATCCTGATCCTGCCTCGAAAAGTGCATTAACGAATATTAATTCAATGCTTTTAAAACTTCCCGAGTCTTTAAGTTTCAATGCAATATCATTCATCACCGATAATCCTCCAATACCTGAATCTGTTACAACGATTCTTAGGTTTTTCCTTTTCAGCACTTTCTCAAGTTCAGTGTTTTGCTCTTTTAACTGTTCTTCCTTAGCAACCGAACAAGCCAGGAGTGAAAACAGCAAAATAAACGTTAATCCTGTTTTCATATTTATTAAGTTCATATTTAAAAAACCAAGGGGCTACCACTGTTTAATATTACAGCAGTAACAACCCCCGGTTCAGATTTATGCTTATTTTATACGTAATTCTTAACTTCAATTAATTAAATATCCATAGTGGTTGAGTAAGGTTGGTAATTGTCGGCACATTGGCTGAATTATATGATATTTCCGTCTGAGGATATGGAAACCTTTGCGGGATATCACCAGCACCAGGTACAGGTGTAAGTACCGGAAATCCCGTTCTCCTGAAATCATCATAAGGTACAACAGTGGAATACATTGCAATATATTTCTGTCCAATGATTTTCTCTATTGAAATTGAAGTTCCATCCTCAATCCTGATATTGGCATCAAGCCAGGCTTCGTTATCGGCGCCGCCTGTTACATAATCAACTGATGATTCAACTGCCTCAATATATGCATCTGCAGCATCATCAGCAGATGCAGAAGTACGCAAGAGGCATTCAGCTTCAATAAATTTCATTTCTGCATAAGAGCTGAAAAGCACCGGTGCTTCGGGTGAATCATTATAATCGCCAAGATCTGACACCCCGTCTTCTTCCGAACCCGGCGTGCTGCCCATGTAAATACCCCCACTTAGATCCGCATAGAATGGCAATCTTGGATCGCTAGAGGCATTCAATATATCAATGAAGGTAGAACACATAACAATATCAACACCCCAGGCTGAAATAGAATTATACTGATAAATAGGGTTTGCCTGGTTATTTTCAGAACCAAAATCCACCTTTAAATTTTCACCTGGCTGAAATGCGTCAGTAATATATGAAAGTGCATTTGTATACTCACCAAGATATAGTGCATACCTGGCCCTAAGAGAATAAGCCGCCCTTATCCAGGAGTCTATATCACCATCATAAATTAGATCTCCTTCAAGATCAAGTACATTCTCTGTTGATTGCAGTTCTGTAATTGCTTCACTCAAAAGAATATTTATCGCTGTATATATCTCCTGCTGAGAGTCGTATGCAGGTGTCAGGATCCCTTCACTACCCTGAAAAGCCTCACTATAAGGCATATCACCGAACAGGTTTGTCATTGTACCCAGGCTAACAGCCATTAATACCTTTGCAACTCCACTATAATGTGGAGAATCTTTCTCTCCTGCCATTTCGATTATTTTAACAGCATCCATCATACCCTGGTAGTACATTCTTCTCCAGAAATCATCAACATCCGTTGCGGCCAGGATATAGTTAGCTTCACTATATGAATTTCTGCTTACACCGTTCAGCTGCTGAACAAAAATAGCTGTTGTTTTCACAGCCCTGTTACCTCCTATATGGTATGCAAGTGAGACCTGCATAGAGGGCATCAGAAGATCCATTGGCACTTCAGATGGGACATCGGGGTCAATATTAATATCCGTATCAATCCATTGTTCGCATCCAGTAATAACAAGGCCGGATAATAATAATGTCAGAAAAGTATATTTAATATTTTTTTTCATTTTCTTAATTTTTAAAGTTCAATGCAAATGCCTAGAACGACAATTTAATACCAAAAATATATGATTTGGATCCCGGGCTAGCAAAATAGTCAAAGCCCTGCCCGTTAGAAGCACCATATACACTCACCTCCGGATCACCTCCCTTATAGGGAGATAACACTATCAGATTATTACCTGTTGCATACACTTCAAGGCTGGAAAGATGAATCTTTCTAAGCATTTTGCTACTGAAATTATATGAGAGTGTAATCTCTCTCACCTTAACCCAGCTTGTTTCCTCTACTGCCTGTGTTGCTGCACCTCCACTGCTGAAGCTATTTTCACCCCTGTACCAGTTTTGATCCTTGATAACTACAGTGGTATTCTCAATACCTGATGAAACAATATTGCCATTCTCATCAAGATGACCAAGGACTCCTTCAAAAACAACAGGTGTAGTTCTGTCAAGTGTTTCTTCTGTTAATCCGTGATAGTTAAGCCTGTACCTTGTTCCATTATTATTATATCCACCCTGTTTTATATCTATAAGGGTAATTAGACTTAATCCCTTAAATGAAAGGGTGTTATAGAAATTCATTGTCCAGTCGGGAGTGACTCTCCCAAGGGCTACTGTTTTAGTCTTATCTGTCCAGGGGAAACCATCAGGATGACTGTCGCTGGGATCATCATTAATTAATATATTCCCATTTACATCTCTGTACCAGTCGAATCCAAAAATAGTAGGATATTCGTAACCAACTGCAGCATTTATCTGGGCTTTTGTATCGCCATTCAGTGTCACGAACTCAACATCCTCTGCCAATCCTGTAACCATATTGGACATCTTCGTAAAATTAATTATGAAATCCCATACGAAATCACCCATTTTTACAGGTACTGCATTAAGGCTTAACTCAATACCCTTACTCTCCATTGTAGCGGCATTCATATATGCAGAAGAGTATCCCGTTGCTCCTGCAATTGGAACTGACAGTAACAGGTCACTGTTATCATTGAAGAAATAGGATGCATCAAAACCGATTCTGTTCATAAAGAATTTCATTTCAACTCCAACTTCAACAGAGGTCTGCTTTTCATGTCGAAGGTCAGAATTCCCAATTGTATTGCCAACAGTAAATCCTGCATTATCCAGGAACGGGAAGCTTACACCTGAGGTGTAAAAATCGTCAGGACCGGCAACACCAAAGTAGGAAGTTGTTCTGTACGGGCTTGCAATGTTAGCTGTCTTTGCCCATGAGGCTCTTAATTTTCCAAATGTGAAAAAGGGAATTTTTTCAAAAGCATCCAGTTCTGTAAAAACAAATGACCCGCTGAATGATGGGAACATGGCAGCAAGATTATCCTCGGGCATGGTGGTAGACCACTCGTTACGAAGTGTTGCTCCAAAAAAGAGCATGCTTCTATAATCCAAGCTTAAGTCAGCGTATATAGCCGCTGTCCGGTACTTGCTTGTACCCTGGCTTGCAGTCTGAGAACTGGTATTATCTACATTATATAATGTAGGTAATGACAGGCCTTCGGTAGATACGGTAAGGTAATCATAACTCTTCTGGAACATGTTTTGTCCAATTGTTAGGTTAAACCCAAAAGTCTCACTAAAATATTTATTAATAACAAGCATCAGGTCCGAGTTGAAAATGGAATGGAATTCCCTTCTCTCCGTAAGATCCCCCTCCATATGTCCAACACTATTCCAGTTGTATATTGTCGCATATCCTCTGTGGAACCAGTCTATACCAACATTATATGAGAATGTTAGCCAGTCCAGTAGCTCCCAGTTTAGGAATGTATTTCCTACAAATCTGTTATTCTTATCCAGTTTGCTTTGTTCATAAGCTGTCCAGTAGGGATTATTATAACTACCATTAATTCCCCTGTGGGTTCTTTGCCTTCCATCCGGGAGCTTGTACCCTGCTGAATTATCGAAGGTGGGTGGAGTACGAAACAAGCCAAGAAGACCTGATGATGTACCACCCTCATTTACCAGATTATTCCTCGTGTTGGCATACATCGCGTTTGCCCCTGTTTTTATCTTATCGGTAAGCCTTGTGTCTGCATTAAGTCTTAAGGTAGTTCTTCCGAAAGTATTTGTGGGTATTATTCCCTCCTCCTCAAGATTACCCACTGAGAAGAAATATGAAGAGTTCTCATTACCTGCCTCGATACTAACATTGTTATTATTGCTTATTCCAGTCTGGAAAAAATCGTACTGGTCATAAGTCTTTACTGGATCACCGGTAGCATTAGGGTCATTCATACTTACTATCGCTCCATCAACATCCAACTCAGGGCTTGCCCAATCTGATGGGTCCAATGAATAACTGCAGGTATCAAGCAGGGGCCCCCATGCTGCATCATATTTGGCTACCCAATCTCCGTTTCTTCCCTGTCCATACTTATTCTGGAGAGGGATACGCTTCCCCAGTGTCTTGAATCCTACTGATGAGTGTATCCTTACCTTCATCTTCTGGTTTGTTGATCCTTTCTTGGTGGTTATCACAATTACCCCGTTTGATGCCTGCAATCCGTAAAGAGCAGTTGCCGCCCCTCCTTTAAGTATAGTCATCGAAGCAATATCTTCAGGATTGAGGTCGATACTTCTTGACGAAGTATAGGTACCTGACTGTCCTGTACTGCCACGATATGACTCATCAGTATTTATTGGCATTCCATCGATCACAAAAAGTGGCTGGTTATCTCCGGTGAGTGATGCGGCACCTCTAATAGTCATATAGGTGGATGCACCTGCAGCACTTGAAGTGCTGCTCACACGCAAGCCAGCAACCTTCCCTGCCAGAGAGTTTACAATATCACTGTTACCTCTTTTGGATATCTCTTCAGAACCTACTGCCTGGACATTATAACCAAGCGCTTTTTTATCCTTGGTAATACCTAAAGCTGTTACAACGACATCGCCAAGGGCAATAGGACTGGTATCCATTACAACGTTAAGAATATTCCCGGTAACAGTAACTTCCTTTGATTCCATCCCAACGAATGAAAAGACAAGGATTTCAGAGCCTTCCGGGACAGTAATTGAATATTGTCCCAGATTATCTGTATTAGTACCAATAACGGTGCCTTTAACAGATATAGTCAAAAAAGGTAAGGGATTACCATCGGTATCGGTAACCTTGCCTGTAACCACTCTTTGACCAAACACATTTATTAATGAGAATGCAAAGATGGCAATTAAGAGCAATGACTTTTTCATGAATCATAAATTAGGTTAATATAAAATGTTAAGTATTTAGAGTTATTCTTTTGTTTTAATATTCTATATTCATATAATCGCTTGATATTGAACATTTTTATAAACATTATTAATCCAGGTTATGCCTCTTCCTCAAATAATAGAGCGGTACAAGTTCAATAAAGAGTAATATAATTAATGCATACTTCCTGGTCTGGTTTTTCGTAAACAGGTTCGTTGACTCAGAGTATTTGATCCCCGGGTAAACAGCTATTCCATATTGACTTGCGAGATTCTTTATATCCAGCATATTAATAAACGGGACACCAGATTCATTCATTCTGACTATAAGTCCACGATTTTCATCGTAGCATCCGTCAATCTTTGTGTTAAGCCCATTGGGAATTCCTGATGAATGCGAACATGCGCCGAGTGCAGCCTGGTTTCCTCCGATATTTATAAGAAGATCAATCTCTTCTTCCTTAAATATTTCAATGCGTTTTTCTATTGATTCCAAGAGGGTAGCAGGTATATACAGTCTTACATTATTCCTGCTGGCTGCATTCTTAATTTTAATGATCCCTTCTTCAGAGAGTCCTTTACCGGAATCTTCTTCTGCTCCGATTGAAACAAGTGAAGATTTGTAGATCATACCACCATCTCTGTTAAGCCTTGATTCCATATCTATCCATGTTACTTCAGGCTGATTTGCTCCATATGTGGAAGATCCTAAGGAACTCATTACAACAGCATCAATCTCCATAGTCTGCAGGGCAGCAAACACTGAAACAGCCAGAGAAGGGAATGAGCCGGACAGAACAACTCCAACGCAGTCGCCCTTTTTTATTTTAGCTTCATGCAATAAGCTTACTACCAATGCTGAAAAATCAGGATTTGTTGCTATTTCTTTCGCCTCAAGGGATCCCAGTGTTGTGGTTATTTCTGACCACTCGTTTCCAATCATATAATTGTATGGAACATTAGAAAAAGCATCAGAGCTGACACCTTTTTCTCTCTTTAGCCCATCAATAACCGAGAACCATGATTTTGTCAGTTCAACAGCTTCTTTCATTGACTCGACATATTTTACCGGCTGTTTCTTAATTAAACAGGTTCCAGTCACCACTGTACCTCCAAGCAGCACGCCAAATGCAATCAGCAACCTGATATTTAAACTCAGCTTCTTCATGCTATTAGTATTGAAATTTGAAATACTATCATGGTAACTACTCCCAAGCCGAGAATTGTTGAAGTAACATTTTGCCTTCCCATCTCGTTTGCTACCAGACCTGGTATAATATAACCTATAGACTGTAAATCTATTTTCATTACATCCATTGGTTGAATCTGAGTTTCAATAAGCAGCTTTAGAAGGAAACTTAGTAAAACCGCAAGCAAAAATTTTCTTCGCCCATAGAGTATCAATTTTAATGACAGATACCTGATAATTAAATAAACTGCCAGTGCCAGTATCAATGTCATAATTATTTTCCACGGATCATATATAAATAGAGCACAATAAGCCGGGGCTATAACACCTCCAGGAGATATCCCTGTCAATTCATAAAATATGAAACCAACTACAATTCCTATTATGAATAGTTGTAGAATCATTTCATTATGTCTAAAATTCTGTTTCCATAGCCACCAATATTACCCAGACCCACCACAAGCGATTTGTCTGAAACGGTATCAAGAAGAATACTTTTAATTCTTATAATGTCAGATTTTTTGCAGATATGAATTCTATCCTTTCCAACAACGGTTCTTTTAAATAGATCTCTGGCCTTTCTGGCATGAGTTCCTGTAATAAAAATATGCTCTATTGAAAGTGACGCACTTGCTATCCATTCAGCAAACTGGACAGTTCGCAGCGGACGGTCAGCCCTGGTGTTAAACAGTACTGAATATTTACGATTATAACCGGTTATTTTTTGCCAGTGATCAATAAATGATATTGTTGAATCGACATCATTAACAGAAAACGCATTTAGAAAATTCACCACACTATTTCCTGATCTTATTGAAAAAAGTGGGGTTTCAGCCTGCATTACATGGTTAAGAATACCTTCCGCAACCTGACTCTGTTCAAGGCCTGCTTCTTCGCAAACAGCAAGAGCCAATGATACATTTTCGGGGAATACATAATGAGGTAGTTTATCCCTTATAGTCTTATGTGGCAGGCGAGGAACTACTACTGTGCTGTTTTTTCTTGCCGCAGTTTCCTGAATAAGGTCCAGAAAATGAGTTTCATTGGTTATTACCTTACAATTATGTGGAATAGCTCTGCATATTGATGCTGCCTGCTCTTCTACTGTTCGTCCCATTACCTCCCGGTGATCATCTTTTATATTTGTGATCACATAAATATGAGGTTTAAACACCCTGCTCTCAAGCTGCTGAAGTTCAGGAGAAATTGACATACATTCTAAAACAAGGCTTTTCACACCCTTGCGGGCAGCATGTCTTATAATGTAGAATTGCTCCTGAACCCTGGCAACTCCTGCTCTACCTAAAACCTGATCTATTCCTTTATGAATTACCGCAGGAATAACTCCGGTAACTTTTGCCATAACATCATGGTTTGCTTTCAACAATCCCGCTGCTATATATTCAGTAACCGATGACTTTCCTCGTGTACCGTTAACATGAATTCTTAAATCCAAAGCTGTCACACTCCTGCCAATTATTATTTTTTCTATAATCAGCAAGCCAATAGCAATACAAAGCATGACAATTGCAAGGACCATATTTAGTTAACCATATTTAAGTCTTCATTATACCTATACTCTCGATAATGTTTAAAATCCTTTAGCTATACCTCCTCTTCTCCTGTCAGCAGATCCATAATAAAGCCCTGTTTCAGGGTCAATATATATTATCTGTGCTCCACCAAAAAAGAGATCAATGCCCTGGTAAACTTTAAGCTTATGCCCCATTTTCTCCATTTCAGCTCTTACCTCAGGTTTGATCCCTGACTCCAGATGCAGATAGTCATCATGTTTTCTGCAATAGAACCGTGGGGCCATGTTAGCTTCAGTAACATCCATATTAAAATCAACCACGTTGATTATTAATTCGAATAGAGTACCAATTATTCTCCCGGCACCCGGAGTGCCAATGATCAGGAAAGGATTCCCGTCTTTAAGCAGTATTGTTGGAGCAATTGAGCTTCTGCACTGTTTCCCGTTATCAAGGATATTTGCTGTTTTAGAACCGTATGAGTAATTGGTCATTGAACAGTTAAACAGGACTCCAGATATTGTCTGGGCTGATCCGAAAAAGAGGCCCAGGGTCTGGGTGAGCGCTACTGCATTCCCATCTTTATCGATAACCGACATGTGCGTTGTATGTCCTCCCTGCAACTCAGGCTCGGGCACAGATGTATCCATTACAGCCTTACCAAAACCATAGGGATCCCCTGTTACAGTCTCCCTGTAGGTTGGCGGGTCAAGTTTATCCGGATTTATAGTATTGAACCTGGCCCTGGCGTACCCCTTAGATATCATAACATCGACAGGTACATCAACAAAATCGGGGTCGCCAAGATATTCATACCTGTCGGCATACATTAATTTTGATGTCTCTGCCATCATATGGAATGTTTTAGCTGATTCGCTAAAGTGGCCTGAATTCTTCAGGTCATAATTCTCAATCATATTAAGTCCCTGAATAAGAGTAATGCCTGATTCCGGTAAATTTGCAGTTAATATAGTGTGACCACGATATGTACCCATAAGAGGTTTACCAAATTTTGGCATATAGGTAGCGAAATCCTTTCTGGTTAAAACACCCCCTCTTTCCTGTATGTTCTTTATAAGTGTTTTCGCATATTTACCTTTGTAAAATCCTATGCTGCCCTTTTTAGCTATTTTCCTTAATACCTGTGCAAGCTCTTTCTGAACAATTATATCTCCCTCCATCTTGGGGAAACCCTCCTCAGTAAAGATCTCCGCAGTATTCTGGTCATCTCCAACTATTTCTATGTTATCAAGAATTAACCCGGCCAGAGTGGCATCTATGGGGAATCCGTCTTCTGCATAACGAATTGCAGGTTCAAGTACTTTTGAAAGTGGCAGAGTACCAAAATTCTCAAGGGCCAGGGTCAGTCCTCCAACAGTACCCGGAATTCCTATTGCCTTTGCAGTTCGTGCATCCCTTTGACTGTCAAAGCCTATACTCAGGGCATTCTCTGAACTTCTGCCATAATAATTTATGAAGTATGATTCCTCCGTCTCTTTTATGTAAATAACCATCCCTCCTCCTCCTCCAATTCCTGAGCCGTCGGGTTCAACAACACCAATGGTAAATGCAGCCGATACAGCTGCATCAATCGCATTCCCTCCACTTTTAAGCATTTTAAGAGCTGCTTCAGTAGCAAGAGGATGGGCAGTAGCCACCATCCCATTCCCCCCGACCGCTGTGGAGGACGGCTGAGCAAACACATGCAGGGAGAAAACAATGGATAGTAGAAGTATAAGATTGATTAGTCGTGTTTTCATTTAAGGTTTTTTTGTTAGAATTAGTTTTAACGACTTACACTACTTAAAAAGCTGCGCCATAGGTTCGGCTGTATCAATAATCTTATCAACCAGTGTCAGGGGAATATCATTCTTCTTAGAGAGCTCAGTAAAGAATCCGTCTTCGTCGCCCTGTTTAACCACTATCATTTCTTTCGAATTATCGGCTACCAGTGTATTAAAAGCATCGGATTGCCCCTTCCTGCGTGCATTGCCACCAATATGCATTAGGACTATCGATATGTTCCTGTCGTTAGCGGCTTTAATAAGAGCTTCCACACGCTCGTATTCTTCTTTCTGACTGATACCAGCTGCTCCAAGTCCTTTAGAGCTAAATCCCGGAACAATAAGAAGGGTTTTAACTCCTTCGAGATCTGATGCAGTTGCCATCAGCACTGTATTTGCATCCAGATCCTGTCTCTGCGCCAGCATCTTCACAAGCTTAACATCTGCACTTTGCCCCGCAGATGAGATTAAGATAGGCTGCTCATATTTCTGAGCCTTGATCATTGATGTTGAAATAATTGCAATTAACAGAGCTGCAATTTTCAAGATTCTATTTTTCATATTATTCATTATTTAATTATTTAAATATTCTCCAACTCCATTTTTCATTATCTCATCATATGTCGGAAGACCTGTAACTTCTATAGTGTTACCTGGATATGACATATTATAAGCATTTATTAACTCGATAAACCCAGTTATATGTCTTCCGACACGGTGCTCTATAGGTTCCCCGGTTTCTTCCCTGTATGAAATTCTCAGGGCTCCCGACTCTTTTGCTTTCTTATAATTTTCACTATACCCTCTTAAAACCAGTTCAACATTTGTTTCACCCCTCAGTCTTCCCATGGAAGGATTACTTGTTTCCATCAGGAAGGGAATAGCATCTGTATAATCACCCCATTCTCGATGACTCAGACCATGAAAATTTTTCGGTGATAACTCAGGTGAGAATTGCAAACCGACAAATTCCAAACCCAGAATTGCATTCATTGCTATATCCTCATAATCTTCATGATAAACAATCACATTTACTATTGGCACTTCTGGAGATGATTCATGAATATCAAAAGCAATATTGACATCTTCCTTTTTTATTAACTCAATAACAGCATATGCAACCCTTTCACTAAGATTACCATCTGCCCTTCCGGGATATGCACGATTTATATTCCGGGTTTCAAAACCCGATAATTGCTGTCCTGATGGATACTGTTCAAAAACAAGTGGATCGGGCCATTGGTGCAAGGGGTTTGTTACTCTCGAGCCAAGTCTGAACTTTCTCGATCCCCCTGAGGTTTTAATCTCATAGTGAGTAGGAAATCCTTCCATAGGGTCGCTACATGTAAAAGCACTGTTATTCAACCTGGGGATAATAATTACCCTTCCCCTGTTTACAACCAGATTTTCCAGAATGACAACCGGTGCCAGGTATCCTGCAGCTTCATTGGGGTGAACACCACCACCTATAAATGCTGTACCACCAGGAACACCACTATCGTAAATATATACTTCAGTATCACCGGCAGTTCCTGTAATTCCATCAAAATAATCACTCAACATACAAATCCTTGTAAGTGATTCACTAGGATAAAGTGTTTCAGGCTTATGCATTTGCCTGAACTCAACAGCTGCAATAGTTGCTGCACATGCAAAAACCACAGTTATTATTATTGTTGATAAATGATTCTTTAGCATAAGTGTTTATTTTATTTGCGCAAGACGCAAAATAAATATCATAAGAACCATAGCCATGGCAACCTTATTCTTCCATTTCTTCTCCCTGAGAAATTCAACAACAATTACGAATGTTATATAAGCCAGTATAATTGTATATATAATGTACATCATAAGTGCTTGAATCAGTGGATTAAATTCGAAATCTCCTGGGCAAAAACAAGAATTAACACGCCTACAGTCATTGAAATGGCGATAGGGATAATACACACCTTCAGTATCCTGAAATGGTTTTCCTCATTAACTATCTGAGAGGAGTAAGCACATAAAAGTGCAGGAGGAGGCATAAGGTCTCCAAGGGCTGCCATAAGAACCAGTGCTGAAGTAACCACTAGTGCACTCTTACCTATGAAGACATAAACCAGAGGTACACCTATAACAGAAGCAGAACCATAAGCTGACCCCATAAATGGCATAATGGTAGCAGCAAAGTATCTCAACCCTTCAGGAAGGTTTAGTGCAACTACCGCCAGATAACCCCTTACTCCGGTGAGAGCCATGCTCTGCAGGAACATGCCAACTCCGACTAAAATCGCCATAACCGGCATTGCACTCCTTAATGCCTCCCCTGATACTGAGAGCAGCTTCACTCCTTTTTTAGTGAATAAACCCATAATTGCTCCAATACTAAAAATAAGGGGAACACCCAAGTGAGGCAAAAATTCATGAAACCGTATCTCTCCAATCATGTATAATATCACAAAAAAGAGTGGCAGATATACCCAGAAACCGGTTTTCTCCTCTTTGGAGTTCTTCAATAACTTCTCCACCTCAATCATATTATATTCCGGCAAATATCTATATCTGAAATATAAGGATATAATTATAGCTAATGGGAAAGATGCAATTAATAATGGCCATCCAAATCCTATATAGGGCATGTCAACCCCACCGCCTATTATCATTACAGGAATGCTTATCGGTGGAGCCACCTCACCAAAAACTGCCGCCATGGCAATTAATCCACCCACTGCCAGTTTTGACATACCAATCCTTAGAAGGATCGGTGCAACCAGTACCCCTGTGGTAAGGATACATGTAGATGAAAGTCCTGTCAGCATCCCTGGAAACATCACAAAGAAAGTAATAATGATAATCAGCAATGTGGGTTTTTTATAAAACAGCCTGAGGATACCGTAACTGATCCCTCTTAGTGCGCCGGTTGCATCCATCACCCGCATAAAGATCATAGCTGTTGATATTATCAATATAGCTTCCAGAAATCCAAAACCACCTTCAACAAAATGTCTTACAGGGATTCCGTATCCTCCAACTAATGCCCCGACAACAGCAGCCAACATCAAAGATACCCCAGCAGGCATCTTTAAAACAAAAACACTTACAGCAAATGTTGCCAGCATACATATGAGGATAATCAACTGAAGGCTCATATATTCAGATAATAACTTAAGTTAATCATCCAAACCAAATGCCATGCCAGAAATCATATCTTATTGTTTTACTTATGTTTACAGATAATAAGGCCGGTTAAATCCTGGTAATAGGGCTAATTAAACCCATTCTCTCGGGCTAAATCAGCACAGATAAAAATGCAAACGGTTATTACTTTCAGGCAACAAACATAATTAGAATGTCAATTTGAATTGACTATAATATATTATTAT
Organism: uncultured Rikenellaceae bacterium; assembly: GCA_964577305.1. Classification (GTDB taxonomy): domain Bacteria; phylum Bacteroidota; class Bacteroidia; order Bacteroidales; family VadinHA17; genus UBA9300. The sequence continues at coordinate 17,418 of CAZNYS010000003.1, read as the reverse complement.
TCAAGTGCATATATTATTTCTGGCACAGGAATACAGTGCCTTGTTATCTGAAAAAGATATATAAAATAATACTTTTGGTCTCTTTTTTGATAATAAAGGGACAGGAATAAATTACTTGTTTGTTTCCTAAACCAATTTCCACTGTATGAAAAAAAAACCATCAGGTACTATAATTTTATTACTGTTAATTTCCTCATATATATATTCGCAAGATAGTGCTCCGGTTGTTTCTGTAAAAGGGACCAATGAGTATATAGAATACATTCAGGGCAATATGCCCCTGGTAATCTCTATACCTCACGACGGTTACCTGAAGCCTGATAGTATTCCTGAACGGTCCTGTATTAACTGTGCAAAGAATCGCGATATATTCACCATTGAAATAGGGACCAGCATTAGTAACTTCATCTTCCAGAAAACCGGATTTTACCCTTATCTTATAATAAACCATCTGCACAGAACAAGATTAGATCCAAATCGCAATATAGAGGAGGCTGCCAGTGGTAATAAACAATCTGAAACGGCCTGGGCAGAGTTTCACAATTTTATCGATTGTGCTGTTAAAGATGTACAGGATAAGTATGGTAAAGGTCTGTACATTGATCTGCATGGGCACCGGCACAATATAAGAAGAATTGAGTTAGGTTATATGGTATCCGCTGAAGAGCTAAGATTGGATGATGACTTCTTAAATGATGAATCCTTCTATGAATATAGCAGCATAAGACACTTGATTGAGGATAATATAAACTCTTACTCGTACAGCGAGCTTTTAAGAGGGCCTTATAGTTTTGGCACATTGCTTGAGGAAAGTGGTTACGTCACTGTTCCAAGCATCAACCATCCATATCCAGAAGAGGGAGAGCCCCACTTCAGCGGAGGATTTAATACAGGCAGACATAGTTCAGCAGCCGGAGGGACAGTTGATGGTATCCAGATAGAACTTGACCTTGATCTCAGGCTAGACCCCGGAAGGAGAAAAAAGTTTGCTGAAGATGTATCTGATATTATTCTCAAATACCTTAAGATTCATTATTTTAACAACCTTGACAGGTTTCCATTGATTGTAAATAAGTAAAACCGTAAGTTCAGAATTTGTAAGTATTATCTTCAATTAATTTATCTGCTATTCGCCTGCGTGCTTCCTTGACATTAACACCTGCAGTTTCAGAAAGCTCAGAGATTGCTTTAAACAGGTCAATGGTGTTTTCATCATCAATAGAATAGACTGCATCGAGAGCCGATTTACGTATTTTTTGAGCAGAGTCATACACGTACACATCAAGAATATCCCTGTAAATACCTGTCTCACCTTTAATATTTTCTATCTTATTTACCCTCAGTGCAAGTGATTCAGCGATATAAATCTCCATTATTATATCAGAAATATTATTCAGGATTTCCTGTTCATGCACAAGGTTTCGTTCATAAGTCCTTGTTGCAGCATCAATTAAAAGCAGGGCAATTTTTTTCATATTACTTATATAGCCTGATTTGACAGTAAAATAACCATCTGAAGCATTCATTTTATATATTTCAATACCTGAAAGATCTTCAGCAAGTTTTGCTGCTTGGTCAAAAAGGTCATAATCACCTCTCAATGCTCTTTTCATAACAGTATCAACCAACAAAATGCGGTTAATCTCATTTGTTCCCTCAAATATTCTATTTATCCTTGAGTCACGGTATCCTCTCTCAACATCCATTTCAGCTGAATATCCCATGCCACCATGAATCTGGACCGCTTCATCGACCACATAATCGAGCATTTCAGAACCGTAAACCTTCAATATTGCAGCTTCAACTGCATAATGAGCAATTGCATCAATTGTAGCGCGCCCCTTATCATGGCCTTCAGATTTGTATTTTTCAATCAGCACATCAACATCCTTACTCACCCTGTACACAGCCGACTCGGCAGCAAATGTTTTGATCACCATTTCAGCCAGTTTATGCTTAATAGCTCCAAAATTTGCTATCAGGGTCCTGAATTGTTTTCTTTCATTAGCATATTGCACTGAATCAGTAATAGCTTTCTTGGAAGCCCCCAGGACGCTTGCACCGAGTTTTATCCTGCCCATATGCAGTATATTAAGAGCGATTCTAAAGCCCTCGCCTCTTTTACCAAGCAGGTTGGATGAAGGTACTTTCACATCATTATAATATATCTGTGCGGTTGATGATCCTTTTATTCCCATTTTATGCTCATCAGGACCAACCACTACTCCTTCACTGGCGGAATCGACAATGAATGCACTCAATACCCTGTCATTTTCAATTTTGGCAAATACTGTTTGGGTATCCGCAAATCCGGCATTGGTGGCCCACATCTTTTGCCCGTTAAGTATATAATGACTGCCATCTTCCGAAGGTACGGCATTTGTTTTACCCGCATTGGGATCACTCCCTGCCCCGGGCTCTGTTAAGCAATAAGAACCTATTAATTCTCCCGTCACCAGTTTTGTTACATACCGTTGTCTCTGGTCTTCATTACCATAGTATAATATTGGCAATGTTCCTATTCCGGAATGGGCCATAAAGGCTACCGAGAAGGAATAAGCTGCTCCTAAAGTTTCGGCAGTGAGCATCTGGGTAACGAAAGATTGTCCGAAGCCCCCGTATTCTTCATTAACGGATATCCCCATCAAACCAAGATCTGCGGATTTTTTCACTATTTCTTTCATCAATTCACGGTTACCTTTGTCTAGGTCTTCCAGACGGGGATAAACTTCTGACTTAATAAAATCTTTGCAGGTTTGGGCTATCATTTGCTGTTCTTCGTCGAATTCCTCAGGTATAAATATATTCTGATGGCTGGTATCCCGTATCAGGAATTCGCCGCTTTTCAGGAGTTCCATGTTTTCCATTTCAATTGGTTTATTTTGATTTATAATCTATATTTTCATAGCCTTAACAATTAATTCAGCGATATCAAGATTTTTTATCTCTTCTTCCCTGTTTTTATATTTTAACCCATCTGTAAGCATTGTCATACAGAATGGGCAGGCTGTTGCAATAATTTCTGCTCCGGTTTCAAGAGCATCTTCGGTTCTTTCAATGAATACCTCCTTATTACCTTTCTCTGCCTCCTTAAACATTTGAGCTCCCCCGGCACCGCAGCACAGGGCAAAACTTTTATTACGCTTCATTTCACGCAAGCCGGGGCTTATGCTGTTAAGCAAGGTTCTTGGCTCATCATAAATATTATTTGCCCGTCCAAGATAGCAGGGGTCATGATATGTAATTATTTTATCATGTAAAACACTATCGTCAATTTCAAGTTTGCCTGACCTGAGCATATTTACCAGGAAACTCACATAACTGATAACTTCAAAGTCAGCCCCGAGATCAGGATATTCATTCTTAAAGATATTATAACAATGGGGACAAATGGTTATTACTTTTTTTATATCATAAGCTTTAAAAGTCTCGATATTCTGCAGGGCCTGCATCTGGTATACCATTTCATTCCCTGCTCTTCTTGCCGGATCGCCCGTACATGTTTCTTCCTTTCCAAGCACTGCATAACTGACATTAAGGTATGTCAGTATTTTTGCAAAAGCAGCGGCAACCTTTTTATACCTGTCGTCGAAAGCGCCTGCGCAACCGACCCAGAATAGATATTCCGCTTTTTCTCCCCTGCTGTGCAGGTCTGCCATAACAGGAACCTGAATCTTTTTTGTCTGCATAGAAGGAATTATTCTTATTCGTTGATTGTAATTTCAATATTTTCTGCCCACAGCATGCGGTCTTCAGCTGAGTATTGCCATGGTGCACCATTATTCTCAATATTATTGAATACTGCTTTGACTTCACCCGGGGCAAGGCCTTCTTCCATAACCAGGTACCTTCTCATGTCTATTATTATTTCAGGATGGTTTATGTTAACGGGGCATTCCTCAGCGCAGGCATTACATGTTGTGCAGGCCCACAGCTCTTCTTCGGTGATATAATCTCTGAGCAGGCTCTTTGCATCATCATAATCCTTCCCTTTCTGAACCATCCCGGGTCCCTTATCATTCATTCTTGCCCTTACATCCATTATGATTTTACGGGGCGACAGTTTTTTACCGGTAATATTAGCAGGGCATGCTGCAGTACATCGCCCGCACTGAGTGCATGAGAGTGAATCAAGATAGTTCTTCCATGTCACATCCTCGATATCCTTAACCCCGAATCTTTCAACCGGTGCATCTTCTGGTGCAGCACTGAAATCTGCCTCCGGGTCCAGCATCAATTTGACTTCTTTTGTAACATTATCCATATTCACCAGTTTACCCAGCGGGTTCAGCCTGGAAAGATATACATTGGGAACAGACATAAACACATGAAAGTGTTTACTATATGGCAATATATTGGCGAATATGAATATCAGTACTATATGCGACCACCAGAATATTTCGTGCTGAGTATATATTGAACCGGGATCTGTATTGTCATATAATCCGGAAATAATTGAACTGACAGGGAAAACTCCTGCCATTTCATGGCCTGTTTTTACTGAATGGGCATAATATGCGCTGTTAACACCCAGCAGGCTGATCATAAGAAGTAGAATAAGAGTCAGCGCAATACTGGCATCTGTATGTGATGATTTTTTCATCTCTACACCTTCGAACCTGCTTATATGGAAAAATAACCTGCGCGCCAGGAAGATAAGTATTGAAATTGCCACCAGTAGTGCAAAAATATCTCCCGAAGCAATTATTATATCATATACCACGCCCAGGAATTTAAGTACTCTTTCAGTCCCGGCCAGTCCATCAATAACCATTTCCATACTTCCTATCAGGATAACACAGAAGCCCCAGAAAACCAGTGCATGGAAGAAACCGATGACAGGCATCCTGAATATTTTTGACTGACCGAAGGCTACTTTCATTGTCAGCGCCAGCCTCCTTCCGGCATTCTTAACAGGAAAAGCAGACCTGGTTAGCTTAAAGAAACGTATCAGCCTTAATGTTGTGAAAGAAAAAACACCCAGAGTTACCAGAAGCACTACTGCGAAAATAATCTGCTTTTGCATATTAAATATTTTGTATTAGGCGCTAACCTGATTTTGCATTCTTTAATGCTTCTATCATGCCCGGCAATACTTTCATTGCATCTCCTACTATGCCATATTTGGCTGTTTCAAAAATAGGTGCGTCTTTATCAATGTTTATGGCAACTATGCATTTGGATGAGCTTACACCTGCTATATGCTGGGTTGCTCCTGATATCCCGACAGCAATATACAGGTTTGGAGCAATTATTTTACCTGTCTGGCCGGTATGTTCTTCATGCGGCCTCCATCCTTCATCCGAAACAGGTCGTGAGCAGGCTGTTGCTCCGCCAAGAAGGTCGGCCAGTTCAACCAGGGGAGCCCAGTTATCCGGTGATTTCATTCCCCTGCCACCCGATACGACAATTTCAGCATCTGTAAGTAGCAATTTGCCGCTCTGCTTCTGTATATCTCTTATTTCTGTCTTTACCAGTCCCGGATCAAGGTCATAATTTATATTCTCTATCTCTGCCTTATTTTCTGTTTCAATAATTTCAAATGAATTCTGTGCAAGTGTCAGGATCTTTATTTCTGATTTAATTACAACATTTGCATAGGCATTCCCTGAATAAACTCTTTTATATACAATAAAAGGATCTAAAGAAGATGGCAGTCTGCTTACTCCCGCACCAACGCCAGCCTCTAATTTTACCGATAATCTTGGAGCCACGGCCTTACCTGTATTATTATTTGACAGAACAATAACTTTTGCATTCAGCTCTTTTGCGATATCTCCAATTACTACAGTATAAGCCTGGCTGTCGAGGGACTTTAAATGCACATTCTTTAAACTTAGAATTTTTGAGGCACCATATTTCCCCAGGCTCTCCAGCTCAGAAGTATCGACATCACCAATTGATAAAGCTGTAACCGATGAGTCAAGCATTCCGGCTATGCCGGAGGCATATGATACAAGTTCATATGATAATTTCTTGAATTTTCCGTCCCAGTTTTCTGTATATACTAATACTGACATTTTTTTATTTATGTGGTAATTTTCAGATGATTTTTTCTTCATTTTGCAGAATATCAATGAGCTCGCCTGGTTTATCAGCATCAATAAACCTGCAGGCTTCTTTCTTCGACGGCATCTCGTATGAAACAATTTCCGTAAGTGGTTTTACTTCCTTTGGTTCAAAGATTTTGATTGGTTTCGATCTGGCCATCATAATCCCTCGCATGGCGGTGATCCTTGGTTCTTTTGTTATCCCTTTCTGAGCTATGGCAACAAATGGCAGGGGTAATGACAGCAATTCTTTTCCACCATCAATCTCCCGGGTAACGATTATTTCTCCATTTTCAATATTTATGCCTGATACAGCCGATACAGAAGAATATTGCAGAAATTCGGCAATCATGCTTCCGACAGTTGATCCATTGAAGTCGCTTGATTCAATACCGCACAGGACAACATCAAAATAATCTTCCATGATAACCTCTGCTAATTGTGCTGCAACGAAATACGCATCATGCGGTTCGGCATTAACCCTTATGGCACTGTCGGCTCCAATTGCAAGGGCCTTACGTATTGTTGGCTCTGAAGAAACAGGACCAACATGAGCAACAGTTACCGATTCTATCAAACCGGGATTACCGTCTTTTAACTCAAGGGCACGTGTAAGGCATAACTCATCCCATGGATTTATTACCCACTGTATTCCTGCAGTGTCAAGCTTTATGTTGTCGGTGAACTTTACTTTAGTAGTTGTATCAGGAACATTGCTTATGCACACAAGGATTTTCATCGATAGATTGTTTTAGATTTTAAAGTTATGTTTTATAGCTAATTACCCGATTAAATATAAAAATTAACCCTCTCATATCTAACCTTTTGAGCGAACAAATATATAAAAAAAATTTCTAATTTCGCCACTTATAAAATCAACGATAAATTGGGAAACAAGGTAAAGGCATATATATCAATAGTATTTTCAATGGCATTTTTTGCCTTCTCCTATGTTTGGTTTAAAATAGCAAACCAGGCTTACCGACCTCTTACAATTGTTTTTTTTCGCCTGGCAACCTCAATTGTAGTATTGAGTCTTTTCCTGTACCTGACCAAAAGATTCGAAAAAATAAGGAAAGAGGACAGGATTTATTTCTTCTTTATCGCCCTTTTTGAGCCTTTTCTTTACTTTATTTTTGAGAGTCATGGATTAACCCTTGTTTCTTCCACCGTTGCTTCAGTACTGATAGCCACAATACCCGTATTCACCGCCATCGGGGCACTGGTTTTCTTCAGGGAGAAACTGAATCGCCTAAACTATGTTGGTGTGATTATCTCATTTACAGGTATACTTATTTTCATAGTTACCGGCGAAAGCAATCTATCCTTCGATATTAGAGGAATAATCCTGATGTTATGTGCCGTTCTATGCGCAACCGGGTATTCACTCATTCTTCGTCGCCTGGCAAATAATTACAGGCCTGTTTATATAGTTAATGTTCAGAATATTATTGGCTTTATCCTATTTCTTCCTGTTTTCCTGTTATCCGAGGGCAGGTATATACCCGATATGGTTTTTGACCCTGAAGCTGCCCTGGCGGTTGCCCAGCTTGCGATTTTTGCTTCTTGTGGTGCATTCATACTTTTTGGCTATACAGTAAGGATCATAGGAGTAACAAGGGCAAATCTTTTTGCAAACATAATACCTGTATTAACTGCTGTATTTGCTTATTATTCAATAGGTGAGATTATTACAATTGAAAAATTTACAGGTATAATTATAATGATTACCGGCCTTTACATAGCGCAAATACGATTTTCATACCGGAAAAAATTAAAAGAAGTATATAAAAACTAAATATATTTGTACAGTAATAATTATTCATTTTCCCCTGAATATAATATTATGGATACAACAGATATTCTGATTAAGATCAGGAGGATTGTACGATCCATTAATCTCGAATCCAAAAAGATACAAAAGCTGTATGGAGTCAGTATTCCCCAGGTACTCTGCCTGGGCTTTCTTCAAAAATCAGCCAACTACCAGGCTACCCAGGGCGAGATTGCCAGGTTCCTGAATCTCAACCAGTCTACAGTAAATGGCATTATTAAACGTCTGGAGACCAAAGGCCTGATAGCACGGCTCCCAAAATCCGGTGATAAAAGGGTTGTACATATTTCTCTTACTTCGAATGGTGATAATTTACTGAATCAAATACCTCCGCTGATGCATGACCTTCTTTCTAATAAACTTGATAAACTGGATAATCAGCAATTAAAAAAGGTGGAAGAAAGTCTTGTGCTTCTTATTGATATTCTTGATATACATAACATTGATGCATCTCCAATGATAACTATGGATGTTAATCTTGAATAGGTTGATTGAAGTCATCAGACAGGCATGAAGCAGATGTTAACTTGGGTTTTTGTCATTATATAGCTATTTTTGTTTCGACAGAAACTATTTTAATATTATATGTCAATATTTAATAAAGGGCAGCGATCCATTGCCAAAAAGATAAAAAAAGGCACTAATATTTCTAATTGGAAAGACTGGCGCTGGCAATTAAAACATTCAATAAGATCAATCGAAAAATTTGAGTTCCTCACAGGCATCAAATTCAGTGAAGAAGAAAGAGAAGATCTGGAAAAGACTTTTTCAAAATTCCCTCTGTCGATTACACCATATTACTTATCATTAATAGATACGGACAATTACCGGTATGACCCTGTATTTAAACAGTCGTTCGGTAGCATTGATGAGATGAGCATTCATGATTCGGAATTCAAGGATCCCCTGGCAGAGGATAAGGACAGTCCGGTTGAGGGCCTAACCCACAGGTACCCCGACAGGATAACCGATAATCTGATTAAAATTCTTAAGAAGCATCAGCCACTGTGGATTAACACTCACTTCAATCATCCAAGGGAAATAACCAGTTCATCAAAGGAAGCCCTGACCATGCTTGCCGATGGTGGCTTCCCTCTTGGTAACCAGTCTGTTCTGCTGGCTGATATTAACGATTGTCCCAGGATAATGAAATCACTGGTGCACAAGCTGGTACAACACAGGGTCAGACCCTACTACCTGTACCAATGTGATCTGTCTGAGGGGCTGTCACATTTCAGGACACCTATTGGTAAAGGAATAGAGATAATGGAAAGCCTGATAGGTCATACCACCGGTTTTGCAGTGCCTACATATGTGATAGATGCCCCCGGAGGAGGAGGAAAAATACCTGTGATGCCGAATTATATAATATCATGGTTAACAAATAAGGTTGTGCTTAGAAATTATGAAGGAATCATAACTACCTATCGTGAGCCTGAAAGCTACGAAGCTAAATTTTATGACAGGAACTGTGATGAATGTAACCTTGACCTTCAACTTGATGATGCTGATGAGTATGCATCACTGGGTATTGAAAAACTGCTTTCTGACCAGGATAACACAATTTCATTAATACCCGGTGATAACTTAAGGTATAAAAAAAGGGAATAATATGAAAGATGAAGTGATACGTACAGATAATGGGTCTATAATACAACATGGCAAATACAATGATCGCATATATCTTATGAAGATCGACGAGAAAGATATTCCCGCTATTATTGTTGAAATAAATGATCTTGCTCATAAAAACAGTTACGGAAAAATATTAGCCAGGGTACCTCTCTGGGCTCTGCCTTTGTTCAAGGCTGATGGCTATATCACTGAAGCGTATATACCCGGATACATAAAAGGTGAAGAAGATATTCATTTTGTCTCTAAATTTCTCAATTCAGACAGATTAAGGGGCATTGAGACCGATATGCTAAGGAAGCTCAGCAATATTCTTCTTGAGAGCTCCGGAGAACCAGGCCCCGGCAAGACACCGGAATACGATGTAAATATTATTACTGAAGGAGATACTGCCGAGGTAGCCGATCTGTTCAGGCAAGTGTTTAAGACCTATCCCTTCCCTGTACACGATCCTGAATATATTATCAATTCGATGAAAACAGATACAAGGTATTTTGGCATAAAGAACAATAAGAACGAATTCATAGCAGTATCATCGGCAGAGATTGACCCTGATAATCTGAATGCAGAAATGACTGACTTTGCCGTCTTAAAATCTCACAGAGGCAAAAAACTTTCTATAGTATTATTGAAGGAAATGGAAACGCAAATGATCAGGATGAACATCAAAACCTTATATACCATTGCAAGACTTAACTCCCCGCCAATGAACAAAACCTTTTTACGGCTGGGGTATAAATATACAGGAACACTAATCAAAAACACCAACATATCAGGACGTATTGAGAGCATGAATATATTATATAAATCAATAAAATAGGAGCAATTTATGAATTCTGGCAGGAGATGTAAATATGCTGATAACTGTCCCGTATATAATGACGAGATAGAAGGGCTTGAAACTCCAATACATATACTACGTAATGTTTTCTGCAACAGGGGCAGAAGAGGCTGGGAAAATTGTGTGAGATATCAGCTTGAGCAAAGCAGTCAAGAGGTACCTGAAACGGCAACCCCTTATAACAAATAATATGCACTGGATAGATCTCACCATTATCGTAGTTTATCTTGCCCTGGTTCTGGGCGTAGGGTTTTATTTTCTCAAAAGGAACAAGACAACCGATGACTATTATGTTGGAGGCCGCCAGATGAGCAGTCTGCATATAGGCTTATCCGTCGTGGCCACTGATGTAGGAGGGGGATTCTCCATTGGCCTGGGAGGGCTTGGCTTTGTAATGGGCATCTCGGGCAGCTGGCTCCTGTTTACCGGTCTCCTGGGTGCATGGCTGAGTGCTGTGCTGCTTATCCCCAAGATATCTGATATGGCAAGGGACGAAGGCCTGCTGTCGTTTCCACAGTTTCTTGAGATAGTTTATGACAGAAAGGTTGCCATTATTGCGGGAGTGATATCAGCAATAGGATATCTTGGTTTTACAAGTTCACAATTACTGGCTGGAGCAAAGCTTGCATCAGCCACATTTATGGACCTTAGCCTGAACAAGGCATTGCTTATTATGGGGGTGATAGCTGTAACCTATACCGTTGTTGGCGGGCTGAAAGCCGTTATTTATACTGATACTATTCAATGGATTGTTCTTCTTTCGGGTTTAATATTTATTGCCATACCCATCAGTTATATCAAACTGGGTGGTTTTGATGCAATTAAACAGACCTTAGCCCCTGAATTCCTTAAGCTTAATAATGTGTCGTGGCAACAGATACTGAACTGGATGTTTACCATAATTCCAATATGGTTTATAGGGATGACATTATACCAGAGGATATACGCATCAAAAGACAGAAAAACAGCACAGAGGGCATGGCTGATAGCAGGATTCTTTGAATACCCTGTAATGGCTTTCACCGGGGTAATTCTGGGTATGTTTGCAAGAGTAGCTCTTGATGCCGGTCTGTTGTCAGATTTTGCCAGTGGCGGAATGATTGATCCCGAGATGGGATTACCTGCACTTCTCAGGGCACTGTTGCCTGTGGGACTCATGGGCATTGTATTATCTGCCTACTTTTCAGCCGTAATGTCAACAGCCGACAGTTGCCTTATGGCCTCGTCGGGTAACATAATAACCGATATCTTCAGAAAACATGATTCAAAGAACAGCCTCAGGTTATCACAAATATTTACTCTCATAATTGGCGTAACAGCTCTTTTACTGGCTATGAAAATGCCCAACGTGCTTGAGTTGATGCTTTATTCATATTCATTTATGGTATCAGGAATGATAATCCCCGTTGTTGCAGCACTTTTTACCAAAAGACCGGATAAGCGGGCATCCCTGTGGTCAATGATATCAGGTGGTTCTGTAACTTTTGCCCTTATAGTCTCAGGGCTGGACCTGCCCCTCGGCCTGGATCCAATAATTTTCGGTATAACAGTATCGGCTTTTGTTTATTTGATTATATACTTTATAAATCAAAAATTATTACGCGACAGTATTAATTAGCTTTTTTACATCTATCTTTAATCCATAATATTAACTGCTTAGAGTCGTTTAATAAATATTGGTTATTTCCCTTACAGGGCTTATATGAAAAAAGCGGTGGTAATATTTCTGTTATCATCCAGTTTAATCACTGTATACGCACAAACTGGAGGCGATAATGTATATGAGTTCCTGAACCTCAGCCCTAATGCCTATATATCCTCACTGGGAGGCTTTAATATTTCCACCTTCAGCAATGATCCATCAATGGCAACATTCAACCCGGCCCTGTCGGGCCCTTTGGGTCATGGCAGCCTCTCACTGAATTATGTAAATTATTTTGCTGGAATTAATTACGGATCAATAATGTACTCCCACTATTCAGACAGTGCAGGATCGTTCTCAGCAGGCATAAACTATCTTAATTACGGCAGGTTTGAAAGAGCAGATGAATCAGGTAATATTAATGGTTATTTCAATGCTGCTGAGTATGCCTTTAATATTATTTATTCACGGCAGATTGATTCTATGTTTAACCTCGGGGTAAACATTAAACCTATAATATCACAGCTTGAGACTTATATCTCGCTCGGAATTGCCATGGATATTGGAGCTTCCTTGGAAAGCCATGATGGCCTTATGAGTGCAGGCTTTGTCATCAGGAACCTGGGATTACAGCTTACAACCTACAGTGGAAGCCGGGAAAAGCTACCATTCGAGATTATGGCAGGAATAAGTACCAGGTTAAGACATGCCCCCTTGCGTTTTAGCCTTACAGCCAGGCACCTTGAGAAATATGACCTTGTATACAAATATGATGAACAGGATGAGGAGGAGTACTCAAAATCAGGAGAAGTGGCTGAAAATATAATGCGCCATCTTATTTTTGGTGCCGAAATTATGCCTGCTGAAAATTTCTTTCTTGCCGCAGGATTCAATTACCAGCGCAGAAAAGAACTTGAGTATCAGGTTAGATCATCAACAGTGGGCTTCAGCCTCGGTGTTGGTATAAAAACTTCCTCGGTCGATATAATGATTAGCAGGGCAAGGTTTCACCTTGCAGGATCAACCACAAATTTCTCAGTACTACTTAAGCCCTCATTATTCAACAGGTTGAAATGAAATGATTTTCTTAACTTTGCAGCTCAAACAAAATTTACATGAACAGGAAACTTATTATTGCTGTTGATGGTTATTCATCATGTGGTAAAAGCACATTTGCCAAAGCTATTGCCAAAGAGTTGAATTACTTTTACATTGACAGCGGGGCCATGTACAGGGCTGTTACATTGTTTTGCATCCGTAAAGGGTACATCGACAAATCAATGGTGAAGGAAAAGGAAATCACCGAAAGCATGGCTGATATATATATAAGATTCAGGTATAATCCTGACATTGGTCAATATGAAACATACCTTAACGGAGAAAATGTAGAAGCCGAAATCAGGCAGGTTGAGGTGTCATCAATGGTAAGTATAATAAGCAAAATCAGGGCTGTAAGAGAGAGGCTCGTTGAAATGCAAAGGGAAACAGGTATGATGAAGGGAATTGTAATGGACGGCAGGGATATTGGGACAGTTGTATTCCCCGATGCTGATATAAAGATATTTATGACAGCCTCTGAAGAGATAAGAGCCGAGAGGAGGTATAAAGAATTGCAGGAAAAAGGAATAAAGGTTGAATTTAAAAATGTACTCAATAATATATCTGAAAGGGATACCATTGATGCAGGGAGGGAGATAAGCCCTCTGAAACAAGCTGAGGATGCATACGTGCTTGATAATTCAGACATGACTGTGAGCCAACAGATGGACTGGTTCAGGGACATATTAAATAATAAGATCAGGAAATGAAGGTTGAGATTGAACAGCATTCGGGTTTTTGCTTTGGTGTGGAACAAGCTATTAAACTGACAGAAGAAGCCCTGAAATCGGATGAAGAAATATATTGCCTGGGCCATATAGTCCATAATGAAACTGAAGTAAAGAGATTAGAAGATCTTGGTCTGAAAACAATAGACCATGATGAATTTCGTAAGCTCAAAAACAGTAAAGTTGTTATACGTGCCCACGGGGAACCACCTGAGACATACAGAATAGCCCGGGAAAACAATATTGAGATAATTGAAGCAACCTGCCCGATTGTTAAAAGGATACAGCAAAAGGTAAAAAACCACTATGAAAATACAGGAAATAATATTCAAAACCTGATTTACGGGAAAAAGGAACATGCAGAGGTTGTGGGATTATTAGGCCAGACAGAAGGTCATTCCATAGTGATATCAGAACCGGAAGATATCGATCAAATAAATTTCAGCAGGCCTGCAGAGATCTTTTCACAAACCACAAGAAGCAGGGAAAAATATGTAGAACTGATAAGGGAGATCAGAAAACGCTACGAAAAAGAAGGTTACGAAGCGGAAAAGATGCTTATAGTAAACAATACTATTTGCGGCCAGGTGGCAAACCGTGAACCATGGCTCAGGAAATTTTGCCGTAAACATGATGTTATTGTTTTTGTTAGTGGGAAAAGCAGCTCAAACGGAAAAATGTTATACGAGGTATGCTCAAAAATAAACCCTTATACTTACTTTATTTCAGATATTACAGAAATAAATGATTCATGGTTTGATAAGGCATCCACGGCAGGAGTTTGTGGTGCAACATCAACTCCCAAATGGTTGATTAAGAAAGTAGCTGAGAAAATTGAAATGATACCTGGAAAGAAGGATTAAAATTAAGGAAAAAAATTACTTTTGTAGCTCTTAAAGAAATAGTAGAAACATGACAAAAATAAGCAAAATAGCTGTACTTACTTCTGGTGGTGACGCTCCCGGAATGAATGCAGCCATAAGAGCCGTTACACGCACAGCTATTTATAATAATCTTGAGGTTATAGGGATAAGAGAAGGTTACAGGGGGATGATAGAAAATTTATATACCCCCCTTTGGAGTCATGATGTAAGTGATATAATACAACGGGGTGGTACCATTCTCAAAACAGCCAGGTGCATGGAGTTCAAAACCTCTGAAGGCAGGCAGATTGCTTATAATAATTTGAAAGCGATTGGTGTTAATGGTGTTATAGTAATCGGAGGTGACGGCACATTTACAGGAGCCAGGATATTCAATGAAGAATTTGATATTCCACTGATAGGTATTCCCGGTACAATAGATAATGATCTTTACGGTACTGACTATACCATTGGTTATGATACAGCCCTGAACACTGTTGTGGAGGCTGTTGATAAGATCAGGGATACAGCAAGTGCTCATAACAGGATGTTCTTTATCGAGGTAATGGGGGCCGAAGCAGGGTTCATTGCTCTTCGCAGTGGTATAGCAACAGGGGCTGAAGCCATAATTATACCAGAAGTCGATGATGAGGTTGAAAAGCTTAATAAATTACTGGAAAGCGGGCGCAGGCAAAAAGCCAGTAATATAGTAATTGTGGCTGAAGGCGATAAAGAAGGAGGTGCATACAAACTGGCAAACACTATAAAAGAACATTATCCAAATTATGATATAAGGATCACTGTTCTTGGTCATGTTCAACGTGGTGGCTCACCTTCTGCTTTTGACAGGGTAACAGCAAGCAGGCTGGGTTATGCTGCCGTTGAAGCACTATTAGATGATCAGAAAAGTACAATGGTTGGGATACAGAATAATGAAATAGCGCTGGTTCCTTTCAGGAAAGCAGTTAAATTGCATAAGAGTGTAGACCGCAACCTGCTGGAGATAGCTGAAATACTGTCAATCTGATAGCCAAACTGTTTGAGCATGATCCTGGCTTCATCATTTGGTTTTCCCCAGGAAATATGAGATAGACTCAATTAGCTTCTCTTTTGTTATCGGTTTTTTAAGGTAATCGTCACACCCTGCTTCCAGGGCTGATTCCCTGTCTCCAAAGAGCGCCAGGGCTGTAAGAGCAATAACAGGCAGGTCAGGCCTCATCATTTTTATTTCCCTGGTAGCCTCGTAACCCGAAATATCAGGTAAGCGTATGTCCATTATTACCAGGCTTATCTCAGGATATAACCTTATATATTCAATTGCTTTCTGACCGCTTTCGGAATGTATGATCCTGTATCCAAGGTCTTTTAAAACATATTCAGCAAACAGGTAATTATATATTTCATCCTCAACAATAAGTATCACTCCATCATTTTTAAAATCGGAGTGTTCTCCTTTTAAAATTGCATCATCACTTTTTACATACTCAACCGGTTTATAGGGTACGGTGAAATAAAATATACTTCCTTCCCCTTTCTCTGATTCAGGCCATATATTTCCTCCAATTTTTTCAATATATGCTTTACAAATTGACAGCCCAAGGCCTGTACCTCCTTTTAAACGTGCAGGGCGGATATCTACCTGGCGGAACCTGTCAAATATTATATCCTGATAGGCAGGATCAATACCTTCACCGGTATCCTTAACATAAAATTTAAGCATATCCCCCTCGAGAGAACAACCTATTGAAATTTCCCCTCTCGAGGTAAATTTTGCAGCATTGGATATTAAGTTTGAAAATACCTGGTATAGTTTCGCCTGATCAACCAGGATATTTTCCTCAATGACCTGACTGTCCTTTTTTACTTCGAACCTCACTCCTTCATTGATAGTATGTGAATACTGGGTACGTAATTCATCAAATAAATTCCTGATATTAACGACTGATTCATGAATTTCAATCTGCCCGGCCTCAATTTTCGATATATTTATTATAGCATTCACAATATCAAGTAAGCGGTGCGAGCTACTTCTTATTATTTCCGAATATTCTTTCCTCTGGGCCTCAGTGGTATCAGGACTTTCCATAAGGTCCATGAATCCTATTATTCCATTCATGGGAGTACGTATCTCATGAGACATATTAGCGAGGAATGCGGATTTCAGTTTATCACTCTCTTCTGCCCTGTTAATAGCTTCCTTAAGTTTTTCCTCCATTTTTACACGGTAGTCAATATCAGTATGTATACCTACCATTCGTCTGGGTTTATCACCTGACCATTCACAAACCTTGCCGGCTGCCAGTATCCACTTCCATTTATTATCAATTGTTTTCATTCTTACCTCAACCCTGTAATAATCGATCTCCCGGGCATAATGACTTTTAAGTTTCTCCTGGACCTTAATCAGATCATCAGCATGAACAGAATCAGCAAAGGTATTATAACCAAATTTTTCGTATCGGTTTTCAAAGTCCTGCCTGGTAAAGCCAAGCATAGCAAACCAGTTATCATTGAGTATTAGATTATCATTTTCAATATGCCAGTCCCATAAGCCTATCCCTGTACCATTTACAGCTGCATCAAGGCTGAACATATTATCCCTCAGTTCTGCTTCAATCCTCTCCTCTTCAGTAATATCTTTTACATTGGCAAGTATCATTGGCTTCTTCCTTAAATATCAATAGTGTCCGATTAAAAAAATAAAGAGAAGGGTACTCCCCTGAGGTTTCC
>CAZNYS010000002.1:0-125994 GCA_964577305.1 uncultured Rikenellaceae bacterium | reverse complement strand
TAATCAAAACTATATAACTAATTATTAACTATACAATTTACGAAACTTTATTTAATTGGGATTTAAAGAGAGCGATGAGTTATAAGAGATGAGAACCGAGTAGTGCGAGAATGCGATAGCATGCGAGTGCTACGAGCTCGCTGAAGGCCGAAGGCCTGAGGCAGATGAGAGATGAGAAGCGTATATAAGCACAGGGCGCAGGGCACAGTGATAAAAAGGGGCGTAGATCTGGAGATCTACACCATCAGGAATATAATGTGCTTAAACTCTTAAACCACTTAAACCACTTAAACCAATAAAATCATAATATCCCTGGCATTCTGCAGAGTTATTCAAACTCCTTTGGAACCCCGCAGATAATTTTGAATTCCTTTTCGTTTGAAGTGTTCCTGTACTGATGTTTTTCGTTTGGGTCTACCAGTGCAAAATCACCTGCACTCAGGGGGAACTCTTCCCCGGCTTCATTTACAAGAACACCCTGCCCCTCTATAACAAAATTCATATGTTCATAAGGGTGACGATGATAGGGGGTGTAACCATCTGGCTCAACAGTAAATACTCGGTAAGAGTATACAGGGGCACCATCTGCACTGCCCAGTGGAAGCTGTTTCCATGCACCAACAGCTCCTTCCATATGAACATTTTTCTTTTCTACATTGTCGAGTGATATGATTTTCATGATTGTGTTTTTTAGTTAAACACTAAAGTATTAAAAAATGTTTAGATGTTAAGAAGGAGTTTAGGGGTTGTTTAATTGTTGAATCGTTAAATTGTTGAATTGGGATTTCTTCTTAGATCTTCAGTCTTTAATCTTAAATCTTGAATCAAAAGAGGTTGAGATGTTTAGGGATTAAGGGGTAGGGACAGCGGGTATGGCATCTCGAATTTTCTTCTGAAATTTTCATATATTTAATCCATAGATAGATGAATACTCAAACCTTTAAATACCTAATTCCTATGAAAAAGATCATTCTGTCCATTCTGATATTAGGTGTGGCCGTTATTGAGGGGGCCTCCAGTGAACACATTGACTCCATAATGCCAATCAGGGGATTATGCATTGGTGCTCCCAATAGCCAGGAAGTGGATATCTTCGTGAAATTCATATCTGAAGATCTGAAGCCCATGGGTGTGAATACCATGGTGCTGATGGTCGACTATGGATATGAATATGAAAGCCACCCGGAACTACGTGCAAAAAATCCACTCAGTAAAAGCGATGTCAGGAAACTGGTGGAAGCATGTAAAGACGCAAAGATTCAGATCATCCCACAGATCAACCTTCTGGGACACCAAAGCGTGCACGAGACAGTCAATCCTTTGCTCAGGGAATATCCTGAATTTGACGAGACTCCGCATATTCAGATGCCGGAGAAATATAAATGGCCCAATGATGATGGCCTATATTGCAAAAGTTATTGTCCCCTGCATCCCGAAGTACATGATGTGGTCTTTGCACTGGTGGATGAGCTCATGGAGGTATTTGAAGCATCCGCATTCCATGCCGGCATGGATGAAGTATTTTACCTGGGTGATGATCACTGCCCGCGGTGTGCCGGAATCGATAAAGCCAAATTGTTCTCCGATGAGGTATGGCGCATACGGAACCACCTGATGCACAAGGGACAAAAATTGTGGATATGGGGTGACCGTCTCATTGATGGCAAAGCAACAGGGCTGGGTATGTGGGAGGCAAGCATGAACAACACAGCCCGTGCTATTGATATGATTCCGAAAGATGTTGTGATTTGCGACTGGCATTATGAAAGGCCTGATCACACTGCACCCTATTTTGCCATGCATCAACTCGATGTGGTCACCTGTCCTTACAGGAACCCTGATGTTGCTGTTGATCAGCTTGAAAATATGGTTCGCTACCGGAACCATTCCACACCACAGATGTCATCCCATTTCCTGGGCATGATGCAAACGGTATGGTCTCCGGCCGGGCGATTTTTGAAAGCCTGGTACGGGGAAGAGGAAGAAAATGTGCGCTCTGGAGGTTCAGCCGTGGAGTGTTTCAAAAACCTGTTCAAAGAAATTAATAGCCTCCAGGATTCTGCGGATCATTAGCCGCTTTCGGCACCATATTTCATCATTTTACCGGTAGTAAAGCTCCAGAACTGTCAGATCAAAAGAAGCTGAACTGGATGCCAGGATTGATGGATTAATTATAGACGTTGTGAACTAAGTTAAAATGGTTTAGAGATTGTTGAACTAAATCGTTGAATCGGGATTAAAATCCTGGAACCTGAAACCTGAAACTTGGAACCTGAAATATGAAAACTGGAACCTGGAACATGAAACCCGTAATAGTTATTCGGGGGTTCGGAAAAAGGTGAAATTCACGGAGCTATATTTACGATGTTCTGAAAAGTATTTGTGATGACTGAAATTAAAATTCCCCGGGTGTTCAAGAATCAGCAGACCGCCTGGTTCAAGGCAATCACTGTTAAATATAATATCAGGTATGTCATTAAGCCAGTCCAGATCATAGGGGGGGTCAGCGAAAATCAGATTGTAAGTATTTGATGTCCTGGTGAGATATTTTCTTACATCATTACGGAATACCTTTAAACACTGCATTTCCAGTTTAATGGCAGTTTTACTGATGAACGATGCATGTCTTGAGTTTGCCTCAACCGAATGAACGAGGTAAGCTCCACGTGATGCAAACTCATAACTTACACTGCCTGTACCCGCAAAAAGGTCAAGTACACGTATATTATTGTAATCAATAATATTATTGAGAATATTAAACAGGCTTTCCCTTGCCATGTCAGTGGTGGGCCTTAATTTAAGACCTGCAGGTGGCCTGATGATTCTTCCTTTATGACGGCCGCTTATTATGCGCAATTAACTATATTGAAAAGATTACAATACTGATGGGTACCCATCTCGTCAAATATGTAACTCATTGAAAAATCGCCTTCAGGGACTGCAAACTTAAGTGTCTTAATATACCTGAGCATATTATTATACAGGTCATCAAATTTTGCAATGTTACCGCTGAGATAAACAACCTGATCATCTGTGATCTTAAAGCGATTGAAGCTGTTCATCAGATAATACAGTATATCAGAATCGCTCCTTACCCTGAAAGTATTGAAAAACTGCAAATCGTCATCCTTTAACATTATGAGAGTAAAAAAACCCATATCAAGGTGCAACCTGATATAATGATCTTTTGATTTCCTTGCCTGTCTGAAGGATGAGTCGAGCAGGGGTTTTAACTGGTGGGAGAGGGAAGCATCAGGGAAAAGATTAACCAAGAGATCAAAAATATCTTTCCTGACACCGAACAACAGGTAGGCATCGGGCCTTGTAAGCCTGTTGTTTGACACAACATAATTATTTTCCAGCTTATGGTTGAGTTCAAAGTACTTATCCTTAATCGCCGGGTCATAAAGGGCGGCCGGCACTATGGTGCTTCGTTCAAGATTAAACACAATTCGGTACCTGCGATATTGCTTCGAAAGAAATTCGTCCTTGCCTGCAATATCCATTATCTCATTCGCCAGACTTGACTCTTTACCGCTGAGTTTATAATCCCGGAACATAACAAACCTGTTCCTCAGGTTGTCAAGGAGGCAAAAAGAAAATCCATTCAGTCCAAGCTGAATGGATATTTCGTAGTTATTGGTTGAGTTTATATCCAGTGTTTCGTCAAACAGTTCTTTTTCATACATATGAAAAACTGTTAGTTCTCCCAGTTCCCAGCATTATTATTGGGTTCAACAATATTTCCAACGCGCATACCCGGAAAGCCGGTAATTTTTTCACGCAGGGCGTTATAGTTAATGATGAGCTGTCTGTCAAGACCCTGCAGGAATACGTCGTTAAGTACAGATGCTTCAAACACTTCCACCATAACCCTTGACCCTGTTTCAACAATATCTGACTGCATTTTGAATTCGGTATCATCGCAGAACGGCACATATCTCAACGAGTCGACCGGGAAACCCGGACTGAATATTGAATCCAATACAGTAGTATACGAGGTGTCACGAACAATTAATCCTCTGCGTAATGCTTCTATTTCAGCCCTGCGGCCCCATTCTTCAATCATTTCGTCAGTAATAGCACCTTCTTTATATATCAAAGGAAAAGAATCAGTTTTAACAAAGTTAATAAGAGTATCAAAGCTAGCGGTATACCTTCCGTACTTGGATTTATAAGCTACCTGGGCCGTTCTGATATCTATTAACCTTTCCTTAATGGCATCCTCTCTTGTATCTCTTTCCCGGTTGAACCTGATAGGATTCATAATACTGTCAACCAGAAGATAACCGAGGACAATAATTGCCAAAATCAGCAGAACTCGTACAACTATATTCATTTTTTTTATTGTTAGATAAGTTTGGTTATGTTTGCTGCAAAAATAAAAAAATAAATTGAATACCAAATCGATCCGGGCGTTTTTGAACTAAATGATAGAATCGCATATTGAAAAGAAACTGGGTGAAAATCTTGGTCATCAACCAACAAATGATCAGCTTAACGCAATAAAAGCGATAGTCTTATTTATTGCCGGGAATACCAATGACAGTATCTTTCTGCTTACAGGTTATGCCGGCACGGGGAAAACCAGTCTGATAAGTGCAATAGTTCATACTCTGGAGAGTTTTAATATTGAATCAGTATTACTGGCGCCGACAGGCCGTGCTGCCAAAGTTCTGGCTTCATATACAGGCAGATCATCCTTTACGATACATAAGCATATTTACAGGCAAAAGAGCAGCAGTGATGGCATGGGCATGTTTGAACTTGACAGAAATATGCACAGTGATGCCTTTTTTATTATTGATGAGGCTTCAATGATATCAGGAGAGACAGCTGAAGTATCTGTTTTTGGCAGTGGCTGTCTGCTTGATGATTTAATCGAATATGTCTACCGTGGCAGGAATTGCAAGCTTATACTGGTTGGTGATTCTGCGCAGTTGCCACCGGTAGGATCAGCACTGAGTCCTGCACTGAGCAGCCAGGATCTATCTCTGTATGGATTCAATATTGAGACAGCGGAACTGCGTGATGTGGTGCGCCAGACCAGAGAATCAGGTATACTGATGAACGCGACGTATGTACGCCGGAAAATAACTGATAATGACCTCAGTATTCCGGAATTCAAGATTGAGGGATTTGATGACATCTTCAGGATTACCGGTGAGACAATGCTTGAGGAAATAGAGGCGGCATATTCATATGCGGGAACAGATGGTACAGTGATAATAGTGAATTCAAACAGGATGGCCAACAGGTATAACGAAGGAATACGCAACAGGATACTATACCGTGAAGAAGAAGTTTCTGCCGGTGATATGCTTATGATCGTTAAGAATAATTATTTCTGGGCTAATAAGGAGGAAGAGCTTGATTTTATAGCCAATGGCGATATGGCAAGAATAAAAAAGGTGGTAAAAAAGGAAGAAAGGTATGGCTTCAGGTTTGCTGACATGATACTTGACTTCATAGACTATTCGGTTGAACTTGAAGTAAAGGTCCTTCTTGACACACTTTCTTCTGAAACTGCTTCCCTGTCAGGGGAGCAGAATAAGATGCTATTTGAAAATATCCTGGAAGATTATTCCGGTATGAGCACCAAAAAGAAAAGGTATGATGCTGTCAGGAACGATCCGTACTTCAATGCCATGCAGATAAAGTTTGCATATGCAGTGACATGTCACAAAGCCCAGGGCGGACAATGGGAGCGTGTTTTTATTGACCAGGGGATGTTCAACAGGCAGGAACCGACGCTGGATTACCTGCGCTGGCTTTACACTGCCGTTACCAGGGCTACAGACCGGCTGTACCTGGTGAATTTCCTTCCTGCCTTTTTCGGTGATGATTAGTCATCAATGATCATCGGAGAATGTCAAATTGCAGGCTATCCCCTGCAATTTGGATAGATCTTGTATGTGTGAAGGATAGAGAATGAAAATAGTTAATATTTTTTGACCAGCTTTTTCATTAATTGTAACTTGCGGTCTCATTAATTTAATATCGAATTTATTCTAAGGATATGAAATCATACAGGAAAGAACTATGGTTCAATACCAGCAGTAGGAGGGAACTGATAAACATAACTCGTGAAGTTGAAACGGCCTTAGCTGAATGTGGAGTACAAGAAGGTCTGGCACTCATTAACGCAATGCACATCAGCGCCAGTGTTTTTATCAATGATGACGAGCCGGGGCTACATCAGGATTTTGAAAATTGGCTCGAAAAACTGGTACCTGAAAAGCCATACTCACAGTACAGACATAATGACGGTTTTGAGGACAACGCTGATGCTCATATCAAACGCACACTAATGGGCAGGGAGGTAGTTGTGGCTGTCACCGAGGGTCGGCTTGACTTCGGTCCCTGGGAACAGATATTCTACGGGGAGTTCGATGGTAAACGCCGTAAAAGGGTACTGGTAAAGATCATCGGGGAATAGTTAAATCACGCTATCGGAGCTGATAGCTGCTATAAGTGCATCTATCCTCCTGTCCAGTTCAGCTTCTTTCTTCTCGTATTCGTCACGGTTCTCAAGTTTATCATTCACACTGAAATAGAATTTTATCTTGGGCTCTGTACCACTTGGACGCATTGATATTTTACTGCCGTCTTCAAGGAAGAATTGGAGGACATTGCTTTTTTCCATATAAAAAAAGGTTTCCTTATTTTCCAATAAGTCCCTTGATATTCCCTCCAGGTAGTCAATAATTTTAACAACACGGGAATTATTCACGGCCTCTGGCGGGTTGTTCCTGAAGTCTTCCATCATCCTGTTTATTTCATCGGCGCCTTCTTTACCTTTCCTGACAATATTTACCAGCTTTTCCCTGTAAAGGCCATATTCATAATAGATATCAATAAGGATATCAAATAATGATTTACCGTTACATGCAGTATAGGCCGTAACTTCAGCTATCAGTGCGCAGGAGCCAACCGCGTCCTTATCCCTGACATAATCGCCTGGCAGGTATCCAAAGCTTTCTTCACCTCCTCCTATATATTTTCTTTCTTTGCCCAGCTTTTCCATCAGGCTCGCAAAATATTTAAAGCCGGTGAGTACATTAAAGCATTCCACTCCATTTTTTTCTGCAATCCTGTCCAGCAGGTCAGAGGTTACAATGGTTTTAATGATATATTCATTTCCCTTAAGTATATTTTTTGCCTTCATCTGGGTGATTATATACCATGTCAGTATTGCAGCCGTCTGGTTACCATTTAACAGGACAAATTCGCCTGACCGGTTTCGCACTGCAACACCCAGCCTGTCGCCATCGGGGTCGGTTGCCATAGCAATATATGCCCCGTGTTTTTCTGCTTTTTCAAGGGCCATTTTGAATGCTTTGGGTTCTTCCGGGTTAGGAGATTCCACCGTAGGGAAGTTGCCGTCCACAATATCCTGCTCCGGGACATTAATAATATTTGTAAAGCCGAATTTTCTCAGTGTGGCAGGAATTATTTCCACCCCTGTGCCATGTATTGGTGTATAAACTATACCGATATCATGTTTTTCTTTAATACAATCAGGGTTCAGGCTGATCTTTTTTATTGTGTTAATGAAAAGTTCGTCAATATCTTTTCCTATAATATGAATATTTTCTTCCGGGCCATCAAATTCTATTTGGGAGACAGAGGTTATGCTTCTTACCTCTTCAATGATATTAACATCATGGGGTGCAGTAACCTGGCCACCGTCGTCCCAGTATGCTTTATACCCGTTATATTCAGGTGGATTATGTGAGGCGGTTATTATTACGCCGCTCTGGCATCCCAGGTACCTGATTGCGAATGACAATTCAGGTGTTGGCCTCAACGACTCGAAGAGATAAACCTGGAAATCATTTGCTGAAAATATCCCGGCAACAATTTCTGAGAAATACCTGCTTTTGTTCCTGCAATCGTGTGCAATAGCAACGCTAATGTTCTTACCGGGGAAGTTTTTCACTAGGTAATTTGCCATGCCCTGAGTAGCCATTCCCACGGTGTACCTGTTCATCCTGTTGGTGCCTGCACCCATTATTCCTCTCAGGCCGCCGGTGCCAAATTCAAGATCCCTGTAAAAGGAGTCTATCAGTTTTTTCTCATCATTTTCCATCATATACAAGACTTCTTTCCTGGTATCCTCATCATATTCCCCGGATGTCCAGGCCCTTGCCCTTTCATAGATTGGTTCAGTGTTCTTATCTTTCATCTTATTGATTTATTCTTTTTAAACAATTTTCCAGGCTATCCTGCCAGGAAGGGATCTTAATATTATAAGTATTTTTTATTTTATCAAGACCGAGCACTGAATAAGCGGGTCGCTTTGCCGGTAAGGGAAATTCAGCGGTACTTACAGGATTTATTTTTATATCGAGTCCTTTTATCCTTTTTATCTCACTGGCAAATTCATACCAGCTGCATTGCCCTCCATTGCTGTAATGGTATATTCCGGCAAGAAATTTCTTATCATCATTTATTGTTTGTTCAACGATATCCAGGACAGCTGATGCAAGGTCAGCTGCCCATGTAGGTGTGCCAGTCTGGTCATCAACAACATTGATTTCATCCCTTTCAGACGCCAGTCTTAAAATTGTTTTTACAAAATTACCCCCATATTCTGAGTACAGCCATGAGGTTCGTATAATCATTGCGAAAGGGTAGGAGAGTGCATATTCTTCGCCTTTCTGTTTGCTTTTACCATACACAGATTGTGCTGCAGGCTTTGCATTTTCATAATAAGGTGATCTGCTTTTACCATCAAAAACGAAGTCGGTTGAGATATGTACCAGTTTCATTCCGGGCACATTGCGGGCGGTTTTTACTATATTTTCAACAGCCGATGCATTAACTTCATAAGCGTTCTCAGCATCTTTCTCAGCTTTGTCAACAGCAGTAAAGGCTGCACAGTTAACCAGGTACGAAGGTTTTATTTTGGTTATTGTTCTTTCAACCTCCCTTCTGTTTGTTATATCCAGTTCATCAATATCCATAAAATAGAATTCTGTCCCCTGTAATATCTCTTTTTGTGCATGGATCTCCCTGCCAAGTTGTCCATGAGCTCCTGTAACCAGAATTCTTTTCATAGCATATATTCGAAATTATTTTCGGCTTCGGAAAAGTTGGGGTTATTCCTGTCTTTTTCACTTATCATTGCCAGGGCAGGATCAATACCCCATTCTATTGCCAGTGAGGGATCATCGAAAGCTATACCTCTTTCATGTTCAGGGCTGTAAAAGTTATCGCATTTATATAGAATAATAGCTTCAGGGCTCAATACTGAAAGGCCATGAGCAAACCCTCTGGGGATAAACAGCTGGTGTTTAAATTCGGAATCAAGATCCACTGCCTTCCACCTGCCATAAGTTGGGGATCCTATCCTCATATCAAGGGCGATGTCCCTTATACGGCCTTTTATCACCCTTATAAGTTTAGCCTGTGCCATTGGATTTAACTGATAGTGAAGGCCCCTTATCACGTTCCCCGATGAAAATGATTCATTATCCTGCAATGATTTGAAAACCAGTTTATTTTCCTTCAGTTGCTTCTGGTTATAGCTTTCGAAAAAGTAGCCCCTGTTATCGGTAAATATTTTAGGTTCAATTATATACAGGCCACTGAATTCAGTTTCTATAATCTTCATATTCACTGTTATTTTATTACCTCACTAAGAGTAATAAATTTTTCAGTGGCAATATTCCTGAGATATCTGCCATACTGGCTTTTTCCTAATTTTTTTGCCAGGACAAGCAATTGTTTCCTGTCGATGAATCCTCTTATATAAGCTATTTCTTCTATGCATGATGCTTTTAATCCCTGGCGTTGTTCCAGTGTGGCAACAAAGTTGGAAGCCTGCAGCATGCTTTCATGAGTGCCTGTATCAAGCCATGCCATGCCTCTGCCCATCAACTCAACTTTCAAATTACCTTCTTCAAGGTATAACTTATTAAGGTCAGTTATTTCGAGCTCTCCACGCTTTGATGGTTTAAGCTTTTTAGCTTTTTTTACAACAGTATTATCGTAGAAATACAATCCTGTAACTGCATAATTGGATTTTGGTTTAGCAGGTTTTTCCTCTATACTAAGCACGTTACCGGAATTATCGAATTCAACCACTCCGTATCGCTCGGGATCAGTTACAAAGTAACCAAACACACATGCTCCGTCTTTCAGTTTGGCTGTATCCATCAGGATCTGGCCAAGGCCTTGCCCGTAGAAAATATTATCCCCGAGTATCATACAAACGTTATCATTGCCTATGAATTTTTCACCAATGATAAAAGCCTGTGCCAGTCCTCCCGGTGATGGCTGTACTTCATAACTGAACCTGAGGCCTATCTGAGAACCATCGCCCAGTAGGTCTTCAAAAAGTACGATATCACGTGGTGTGCTGATAACAAGTATATCCCTTATACCTGCAAGCATCAGGACAGAAAGGGGATAATATATCATTGGTTTGTCGTATATCGGCAATATCTGTTTTGAAATAGTTTTTGTAGCAGGATGCAGCCTTGTACCGGCTCCCCCAGCCAGAATTATACCTTTCATGTCTTTAATTTTTCTTTAAAATAATCAATAGTTTTCGATAATCCTTCCTCGAGATTATAGGTTGGTTCCCATTTAAGCTTCTTCTTTGCCAGGCTTATATCAGGCTTTCTCTGCATTGGATCGTCCTGTGGTAATGGCCTGAAAATAATACCTGATTTGGATCCTGTCATTTTTATTATCAGTTCTGCCATTTCATTTATTGAGATCTCTTCGTCGTTTCCCAGGTTTAGCGGTCCGGTAAATGAGTCTTCAGTCAGCATAAATGCTTTAAGGGCATCAATAAGGTCATCAATATACTGAAAACTTCTGGTTTGCCTTCCATCACCATATATCGTTATATCTTGGTTACGGAGTGACTGGATTATAAAATTTGAAACTACCCTGCCATCGTTCATCATCATCCTCGGTCCGTATGTATTAAATATCCTGGCAATTTTAATTTTTACATTATTCTGAAGATAATAATTCATGAATAATGTTTCGGCACATCTTTTTCCCTCGTCATAGCAAGAACGTGGCCCGAGGACATTAACATTACCCCAGTATCCTTCGGGCTGAGGATGAACCTCCGGATTACCGTAGACCTCGCTTGATGATGCCTGCAGTATTTTTGCACCGGTACGTTTTGCCAGGCCAAGCATATTTATCGATCCCATCACTGATGTTTTAATGGTCTTTATAGCATTATACTGGTAATGAATGGGGGAGGCCGGACATGCAAGGTTATATACCTCATCTACTTCTGCGTATAGGGGCATAGTGATATCGTGCCTTATAAGTTCGAAAAAAGGATGTGAAAGAAGATGTGATATATTCTCTTTTGCGCCGGTGAAGAAATTATCTGCACATATTATCTCGCTTCCTTCATTCAACAGGCTTTCACAAAGGTGGGAACCTATGAAACCTGCACCCCCGGTGACTAGAATACGTTTCATAAATATAGTATTAAGTGGCAGGAGCAAAGATAGGAAATATTGAATACTGGATGAATGGAATAATGGAATATTCAAAAGGCTGAGGCTCCACCTTCGCTTAAGCTTCGGTGGACGCATTAAGGCTAAGGCTAAGGCTGAGGTTAAGATTACCGGAGGAAATCTTAGGGCTTAAAAATCATTGCTTTGTATGCAATAAATATTGCCGTGGATTAGGAGATTTGAGATGGTTTCAGTATTTTTGCATCCAATTTTATCCAAAATAATGTCTAACTTATTAATTATTAGTTTATTTAATTAAATCATGACTGAAGAAGAAAAGAAATTAACAAACGACGTGAACGTAGAGGGGAAAGAGGAAGAAGTAAAGGCTAAGGCTGAGGCTGAGGCTGAGGAGAAGAAAGCTGAAACCGAAGTAGAAAAGGAAACAGTAGAAGAAGCTCCAAAGGCGGAGAAAGAAGAAGAGAAGGCTGAGGCTGAGGCTGAGGCTGAGGAGAAGAAAGCTGAAACCGAAGTAGAAAAGGAAACAGTAGAAGAAGCTCCAAAGGCGGAGAAAGAAGAAGAGAAGGCTGAGGTGAAGGTGAAAGAGGAGAAAGCTAAAACTCCAGAAGACAAGGGAAAAGGGAAAGATGAGAAATCTGTTATTAAGAAGGAAACGGAGGAGGTTAAGGAATTTGACTGGGATGCTTTTGAGAAGGAAGAAACGAAACAATCACCCAGGCAGAAAGAGTATGAAGAGATGTACGACAAAACTCTTTCCACCATAGCTGAAGATGAGGTCGTAGAGGGTACCGTTATCTCGATGAACAATCGTGAAGTCGTAATAAATATTGGCTTTAAATCCGAAGGAGTAATCAGCCTTAACGAGTTCCGTTATAACCCTAATATGAAAGTTGGGGACAAGGTTGAAGTATATGTTGAGAGCCAGGAGGATAAAAAGGGGCAGCTGGTATTATCACACAAGAGAGCCAGGGCACTGAAATCATGGGACAGGGTTAATGAAGCCCTGGAAAAGGACGAAATTATAAATGGTTATATTAAATGCCGTACCAAGGGTGGTATGATAGTGGATGTATTCGGTATAGAGGCATTCCTGCCGGGTTCACAGATAGATGTTAAGCCTATCAGGGATTATGATGTATACGTTGGAAAGACAATGGAATTCAAGGTTGTTAAAATAAACCACGAATTCAAGAATGTTGTTGTGTCCCATAAGGCATTAATTGAAGCTGAGCTTGAATCGCAGAAAAAAGAGATCATTGCTAAACTGGAAAAAGGTCAGGTGCTGGAAGGAACGGTCAAGAATATTACCTCCTATGGTGTATTTATTGATCTGGGAGGTGTAGATGGACTGATTCACATAACTGACCTGTCATGGGGCAGGGTAAATCATCCTGAAGAGATTGTTCAGTTGGATGAAAAACTTAATGTTGTTATCCTCGACTTTGATGATGACAAGAAAAGGATAGCTCTTGGCCTGAAACAACTTACCGAGCATCCATGGGATTCGCTTGATGAGAATATCAAGATAGGTGATAAGGTCAAGGGTAAGGTGGTTGTTATGGCCGATTACGGGGCCTTTGTTGAAATAGCCCCTGGTGTTGAAGGCCTGATCCACGTGTCTGAAATGTCATGGTCACAACACCTGAGAAGTGCACAAGAGTTTATGAATGTAGGTGATGAGGTTGAAGCTGTCATCCTGACACTGGACCGTGAGCAGCGAAAAATGTCGCTCGGCATTAAACAACTGAAGCCTGATCCATGGAAGGAGATAGAAGAAAAATATGCTGTTGGGAGCAAGCATAAAGCAAAAGTACGCAACTTCACCAATTTCGGTGTTTTTGTTGAAATAGAAGAAGGAGTTGACGGTCTTATACATATATCTGATCTCTCATGGACAAAGAAAATAAAGCACCCTGCTGAATTTACCTCTATAGACTCTGAGATTGAAGTGGTGGTACTGGAAATAGATAAGGAAAACAGAAGGCTGAGCCTTGGGCATAAGCAGCTTGAAGAAAATCCCTGGGATGTGTTCGAGGAGGTATTTGAAGTTGATACAATACATGAGGGAACAATAGTGGACGTATTCGATAAAGGAGCTGTTGTTGCCTTACCTTATGGTGTAGAAGGATTTGTAACACCCAAGCATCTTGTTAAAGAAGATGGTACAAGCGGCAAGGTTGATGAAAAACTTGCATTCAAGGTAATTGAGTTTAATAAAAGTGCAAAGAAAATAATACTGTCACACAGCAGGATTTTTGAAGACGAGAAGAGGACCTCAGAAAAAGGAACCAGGAAGAGTGAAGCAGCAGTCACCAGGAGGGCAACTAAAAAGATAAAATCGAACCTTGAAAAAACAACCCTCGGGGATATAACTGATCTTGCCGCACTTAAGGAAGAAATGGAAGAAAAAGAGAACAAATCTTCCAAATCTGAGAAAAATTAGTTAAATTAGAGCTAATAAATTTGAAAGTCATGGATTTTAATATCGAAAGTAAAAACAACAGTACTTTAATCCAGGTCCAGACTGAAAAGCTTGACACCCATGTTGCTCCTGCTCTTAAATCAGAGCTGGTGCTGGTGTCCGGGAAGGGTGAAAAGAATATTATCCTGGATCTGGGGAAATGTGAATATTGTGATTCTTCCGGGTTGAGTGCAATATTGGTGGCTAACAGGCTGTGCAAGAATGCCGGGGGAACCTTTGTACTCTGTGGCCTTAATGATGCTGTAGAAAGATTGATAACAATTTCTCAGCTCGATACAGTACTTAATATTACTAGAACTGTATCGGATGCTGAAAAAATGATATCATAAAATCTTTTTCGAAGGGGTGGTTTTTGAATTGACAATATTGGGTAGCAGTTCAGCCCTGCCGACTTCACAAAGATATCCATCCGCTCATGTGCTCAATGCACATGAGCATTTTTTTTTGATAGATTGCGGCGAGGGAACACAAATGCAACTCAGAAAATACAGTATAAAGTATGGAAGGATACATAATATATTTATCAGTCATCTGCATGGCGATCATGTATTCGGCCTTTACGGGCTGCTTTCATCTATGAACCTGTCAGGACGCGAATCTCCAATGAGACTTTATGCACCCGAAGCCTTCCGCAATATTTTGTATACCCATTTATCAGATTTTGATATTCATTTAAATTTCGATATTGATTTTATTGCCCTGCAGGAAACAGAGCCTGTGAAAATTTTTGAGGATAAAAATATATCAGTCATTTCTTTTCCGCTCAGACACCGTGTGCCTACTTTCGGTTTTCTATTCAGGGAGAAAGAAAGGGAACGTAATATCTTAAAAGAGGCTATAAGTAAATATAATATACCCCTCTCGGAGATTCATAAAATAAAAAAAGGATCTGATTTCTATACTGCTGATGGTAAATGTATCCCTAATGGTGAGATAAGTACCGACCCGCCAAAACCCAGATCTTTTGCCTATTGTTCTGATACAATGTATTTTAAACGCCTTTCCGAGTTTGTCCGTGGGGTTGACCTGCTGTATCATGAAGCTACTTTTTCGTCTGATAATAAAGACCTTGCTGCAAAAACAGGTCATTCAACATCTGAGCAGGCAGCAAGAACAGCGCATGATGCCGGTGTGGGTAAGCTTATTATAGGTCATTTCTCTGCCAGGTACAAGGATATAAACCCTCTCCTGGAAGAGGCAAAAAAAGTATTTCCCCTGACAATTGCTGCTGAAGAAGGTTCAGTAATTCCAGTTTAATTAACGGTAATACAAACAAAAGAATATTTATCTTTACACCTCAATCTTAAAGTAAAATTAGTGTGCAGGAAAAGATTTTTATCATTGATTTCGGATCACAGTATACTCAATTGATTGCCCGACGTGTAAGGGAGCTTAATGTATATTGTGAGATCCATCCTTATATCCATTTTCCTGAACCTGATGATAGTGTTAAAGGTGTTATCCTGTCGGGTAGCCCTTTCTCTGTGAGGGATGAAGGAGCTCCTGTACCTGACCTTGACAGTATAAAAGGCAAAAAGCCCCTTCTGGGGGTATGCTACGGAGCCCAGCACCTTGCGCATAATTATGGTGGGAGAGTACATGCTTCAAATACAAGGGAATATGGAAGGGCAAAAATGATATATATGAATAATGCCGATCCCCTGTTTGCAAATATTGACACAGGAACACAGGTATGGATGTCGCATGGTGACACTATTGAGGAAATACCATCTCATTATACAGTAATAGGTTCAACTGCTGATGTGCGTGTTGGAGCCTACCATATAAGTGGTGAAAAAACCTGGGGAATACAATTCCATCCCGAAGTATACCATACAGTGCAGGGGAAACAGATCCTTGCGAATTTTGTGGTCGATATCTGTGGATGTAAACAAACATGGACGCCTGATTCTTTTGTTGAATCAACAATAAAGGATCTCAGAAATACACTCGGTAATGACAAGGTCGTCCTCGGTTTGAGCGGAGGAGTTGATTCATCAGTTGCTGCATATCTGCTTAATAAAGCAATAGGAGAAAACCTCACCTGTATATTTGTGGATAACGGACTGCTACGGAAAAATGAGATCACGAAAGTACTGGATTCATATAATGGATTGGGATTGAATGTTAAAGCTGTTAATGCAAGTGATGCTTTCCTGGATCAGCTGGAAGGGGAGAGTGACCCCGAGAAAAAGCGAAAGATTATAGGGAGGGTCTTTATTGAAGTGTTCGAGAAGGAAGCAGCAAAAGTTAAAGATGTGAAGTGGCTGGCGCAGGGAACAATTTATCCTGATGTTATAGAGTCGGTATCAGTTAACGGTCCCTCAGCTACAATAAAGTCACATCATAATGTGGGAGGATTACCCGAATTAATGAACCTTAAAGTTGTTGAACCACTCAAACTTCTCTTTAAAGATGAAGTAAGGAAAGTTGGTGCCGCAATGGGGATGCCTGATATCATCATTAAGCGTCATCCCTTCCCCGGACCGGGACTGGCCATAAGGATACTGGGACCAATAACCAGGGAAAAGGTGAGAATGGCACAGGAAGCCGATGATATATTTATTGAAGGATTGAAGGAGGCAGGATTATATGATAAGGTATGGCAGGCAGGAGTAATACTCCTGCCGGTTCAGTCAGTGGGTGTAATGGGTGATGAGCGTACATACGAGAATACTGTTGTGCTTCGGGCTGTAGGTTCGACAGATGGTATGACAGCTGACTGGTCGCACCTTCCATATGATTTTCTCGGGCAGGTTTCAAATGCAATTATAAACAGGGTGAAAGGCATTAACAGGGTGGTATATGATATCAGTTCCAAACCACCGGCAACGATAGAGTGGGAATGATCGGGTGAGTCAGATCCACACCATAGGAAGGCGGGCAATGGTTAAGTATTAAACGATTAAACTTTAGACTATGAATAGAAAAGCAGGTATACTGTTAGCGTTCATAATTCTTCTTACGGGAATCGAGATGAAGGCTCAGATGTTCAGTGAACAAACCCTCAAATTTGGGAGGACACTGGCTCTGATAGAAGCGTTTTATGTTGACAGTACCAACCAGGAGAAACTGACAGAAAAAGCTATAATTGAGGTCCTGAAAAACCTGGATCCTCATTCGACATATATAACCAGGGAAGAATTGGAAGAGATAAACCAGAGACTTGAAGGCAGCTTTGAAGGGATAGGTATTGAATTTAATATATTGCACGATTCCATCCTTGTTATTTCACCAATGCCGGGCGGCCCGTCCGAAAAAGTTGGTTTAAGGCCAAGCGATCGCATTGTAACTATAAATGGAGAAAATGTAGCCGGTGTGGGAATATCAACCAACGGAGTAAGAAAAAGATTGTTAGGCGATAAAGGCACAAAGGTGACAGTTGGAATTTTCAGACGTGGATCATCAGGAATCCGGGAGTACGAGATAATACGTGACAAACTGCCGGTTAACAGCCTGCTTGCATCGTATATGGCAGCTGATAATGTAGGCTATATTAAGCTCAGTAATTTTTCACTTACAACAGAGCAGGAATTCAATGACGCCATTGATGACCTTATTAATAAGAATATGGAACACCTGATTATTGATCTTCGTGGGAATACAGGAGGTTACCTTGAGGCGGCAATCAGGATTTGCGATCATTTTTTTGAGCAGAAAAGACTGATTGTATACCTCGAAGGACTAAAAACACCGCGTCAGGATTTTTATACCAGGGAAGGGGGTAAGCTTAATCAATCAAAGGTTGTAGTCCTGGTTGATGAGGGATCTGCCTCTGCAAGTGAAATAGTGGCAGGAGCTCTCCAGGATTGGGACCGTGGCCTTATAATAGGCCGCAGGACTTTTGGTAAAGGGCTGGTTCAGAATGCCTTTAACATGGGCGATGGTTCCGCGGTGCGACTAACCATAGCCAGGTATTATACCCCCACGGGCCGGCTTATTCAGAGACCTTATGACCAGGGAGTAGATAAATATATGACGGATTTTTATTCCAGGTTCACAAACGGTGAATTACTATCGGCAGATAGTATCACTCTTTTCGATTCCCTCAGATTCAATACCCTGATAAACGGGAGACAGGTATACGGGGGTGGAGGAATTATGCCCGATATATTTGTCCCTGTCGATACCAGCGAGTACTCTGATTATTACAGGGACCTGGTAAATAAAAATGTAATTACACAGTTCTCACTTGATTTTGTAGATACTAAAAGAGCCTGGCTTAAAAGACAGTACCCGTCATTTGACCAGTTCATGGACAATTTTTCATTCAGGGAATCTGATATAGATTCATTGATAAGCCTCGGTAACGAAATGGGGGTTAAGTTTGTTAAAGATGAATATACTATCTCGGAGAAACAGATCAGGATGATAATCAAAGGCCTGGTAGCAAGAGATATATGGGATATGTCGGAATATTACCAGGTAATAAACAAGGATGATATTGTCATTGAAAAATCCCTGGAAATGATATCCGACAGCAATAAGTTTCTTTCGCTCCTGAGAAATTGATATTATTTGTATGGATAAACTTTTAGCAAAAACCCTGTATGGACTTGAGGATGTTCTGAAAGCTGAACTTGAGTCTATGGGTGCAGGGAATGTTATTAAGGGCAGGAGGTCGGTTAGCTTTGAAGGTGACAGGGAAATGCTCTACAGGGCCAACTATAGTTTGCATACAGCACTGTCAGTACTTAAGCCCCTGTTTAGTTTCAGGATTGGAAAAGCTAAGGATCTATACAGCAAATCCATTGAATATCAATGGGAGAATATAATGGGCGTTGGTCAGACCTTCTCGGTAGTGCCTGTGGTTAATTCTTCATTATTCAATCACACGGGTTACCCGGCATTGGTGCTAAAAGATGCAATTGCTGACAGGTTCAGGAAAAAAACGAACAGGCGCCCCTCTGTTGACTCCAGGAACCCTGATATAGTCTTCAATTGTCATATAAGTGAAAAGCAGGTTAATATAAGTCTTGATTCAACACTTGTTCCCCTGTTTAAGAGAGGTTACAGGCGTATCCGTTCAGAGGCACCTTTAAACGAAGTGCTTGCTGCCGGCATAATTATGATAAGTGGCTGGGATATGCAATCTCCATTACTTGACCCTATGTGTGGATCAGGAACAATAGCTATCGAGGCAGCACTCATGGCACGACGTATTCCACCTGGTAAGTTCAGAGACTTTTTTGGATTTATGAACTGGCCGGATTATGATCATGGACTTTTTGAAAAGGTGCGCAGGGAAACTGAATCAAAGATAGTTCCCCTTCAAACCTCGATTTACTGCAGGGATATTTCATCCAGGAACATCAAAATTGCCAGATCAAATATAAGGGAAGCAGGTCTGGAGGCAGATATACAATCAGGTATAGAGGACTTTCTTGATTCAGGATCACAGGAATCAGAATGTACTATTATAATGAATCCTCCATACGGTGAGAGGATGGATACTGTAAATATAGAGAATTTATATTCGGGAATAGGGGAACGTTTAAAACATGGCTATCCCGGTTCAATCGCCTGGCTTATAAGTTCGAACAAAGAAGCCATCAGTAAGATTGGATTAAAACCCTCGCAAAAATATATATTGTATAACGGGAAACTGGAAGTGAAACTATTGAAGTATGAGCTTTACCGGGGTAGTATGAAAAGTCAAAGCCAAGCTCTCATGTGATGGAAGTATGATGCTTATCTCCTATTTCAGGCTATTTATCTACATTACATTGAATTTTATCAAATGCATAAAAGGTAAATTTTTTGGACTTGAGATTTTTTTTATATTTGTTCCGATTATATTAACTGGCCTTAGTCAAACTGAAGCTAATGAGCTTTAATGTAGAGAATTATTTCAAGGACTTATTGACTGATGATGTTATCTTCTCTTACAAAGGTGATATAAGTTCAGATGTCATAAACTTGATCCTCGATTCAGTTGAGAAAAAAACTGAACAGGCCAGTGACCCTCCCAGGACAAGAAAGAAAGTATATAACGTACTTGTTGAAAGTTTGCAGAATCTTTTTCATCATGTTGACAAACCCCCGGAAGATTTTGAAGACCAGGACTCAAAAAAATTTGGAATGATAATCGTTAGAAGAAATACTGAGGGTTATAATATAACAACAAGTAACTTCATAACCAGGGGTAAAATAAAGAAACTTGAAGAGAAGCTGAAGAAAATAAACCAATCAAGTACCGAGGAAATAAAGGAATTATACAAGTTTATACTTCATCACCAGAAGATCTCCCCCAAGGGAGGAGGAGGATTGGGACTTGTGGATATTGCCCGTAAAACAG
The DNA here is from genome assembly GCA_964577305.1 of uncultured Rikenellaceae bacterium. Lineage (GTDB taxonomy): Bacteria > Bacteroidota > Bacteroidia > Bacteroidales > VadinHA17 > UBA9300. Next base: position 105,755 of record CAZNYS010000002.1, on the reverse strand, counting down.
GCAATAACCTGAATTATAAGTTTTATGATTATAATAAGGATTTTGCATTTTTCAAGTTGTCAATAAACATCAATGCATTAGAAAGCAATTAATAATTTAAAATATTTACGATATGGAACCGATCATTATTGAAGGAACGCCAAAAACCCCAACTGTTCATTTTGATTCAAGTGGGGGGGTTTTTAAACTTGAGGGAAGGTCTATACCCGAAAATTCAGTTGAATTCTATAAACCGCTTGTTGACTGGCTTGACCAATACAGGGAAAACCCATTACCCAAGACCATTGTTGAAGTGAAACTGGAATACTTTAATACCAGTTCCTCCAAGTGTATACTTGATGTTTTTAAGAAGCTGGAAATGATTCATAAGGCAAAGAATGATGTTGAAATAAAATGGTATTATGAGGAGGATGATGAGGATATGCTGGAAGCCGGTGAAGACTACGAGTCAATTATCAGAGTTCCGTTCGAAATGATTGAAATTGTTGAATAGCAATTATCACTGAATCCGGATCGGTTTAAAAAATAAAAAGGGGCATGCTTTGAGCATGCCCCTTTTTATTATATCAGCTTTTTGCTTTCTTTCTTTCCGAGGACTCTTCAATTGAGTCAAGCACTTTCTTCAGCGGCCTGAAATATAATGCGATATAGGTTAATATAATCCATGACCATATAACTGCAATATTCACCCAGTAGGTATCCATAAAATATCCGAAAACCTGTTTTCTTGGGGCATAGAAATGGGCTTTGATAAACGGGTGATCAGGATCCTTATATATTGGATCCATTTTCTGGATTATCTCTCCCTTATATTCAATAATTCTTTTTTCCTCTTTGTCGTTTGTCACAAATTCTTCAAGGCTGTTATTAAAGTGCCTTTGCTTCAGTTGAATGAAATCTTCCGGATCTTCTTCCATTGCTTTTGTTATGATAAGATCCTTCTCATTGAAGTAGTTATTATAGATTTTTATATAGCTGTTGTTCAGGATTTCAATATATCTTTTTGCTGCGGCAATGGCATCTACGGTAACTCTTTCAGGGATGAGCTGATCAAGGTAATTAAATTCCAGTGCCGGAACGACCTCCATTTCTTTTTCGATTTCATTTCTTAATACAAGAAGGTCTTTTTTAAAATCATCATCGAAATTCTTTCGCGACATTCCGTTTTCGAGGTCGCTTACCCTTTGTTTAAGGTCGTTATACCAGTATATTTTCTTAAAGTTTGCTATGCTCAATAATTTATCATACTCATAGAACTGCTTTTCATAATCATTATCCTTAAACTGTTTAACTGCAAGAGCCTCATATCCCCACCTGGCAATTATAAACTCGCCATAGAAAGGTATTTCTGAAGGAGATGATATATTTGGATTCAGGTTTTCAAACTTCACTATTACTCCACTTAATATAATCTGTGGAATAACGAGGAAAGGAATAAGCATATATATTGTGACCACTGCCTTGAAACTATCTGATATCAACAGGCCCAGCAAGTTCGCACTAGCCCAGCAGGAGAACAGAACCAGCCAGTATTCAAACCACATTCCCCTTATTTCTGTTATTCCATTTCCGACCAGCACGAAAGCAAACGCCTGTATGGCAGATATTACAAGCTGAACAGATACTTTTGAGAGCAGGTAGCTGTTCCAGCTGAGGTTCAGGAAAGCTTCTCTCTTAAGTATTTTCCTGTCTTTTATTATTTCTTCGGCACTAACGGTAAGCCCCATAAATAGTGCTACTATAACTGACATAAACAGGTATACGGGCAGGTTGCTGTTCTCAAGAAGTGTGTAGTGTGCATTATTCGCACTTTCGTCGTAGTATTTTATCAGGAAAGCCAGGGCAATGGCAAGGATGGGTGCCTCCAGGAGTGTTACTATCAGGTACTGGCTGTCGGCCAGTTTTGCCAGTATATCACGCTTAATAAATACAAGGAATTGTTTAAACCTGCAGGGCGTCTTAAAGTTTATTTCGGGAATACCATGTCCGGGTTCCAATTTTTTTTCATGTTGTAAAATATGCTCGGCATAATGTTCATTCCATTCTTTCGGTGAGATCTTCCTGACATTTGAAGCCTTACCATATTCATCGAGCACCTTGGATTCAACTATATTGAATACCTGTTCGGGATTCACATTTCCGCATACATGGCACTCACTTTCATTATAGTTGGCCTGGTGAGTCCTCAGCTTAAAATAGGTAATTGATTCTATCGGATCACCATTGTATATTATATAGCCTCCTGTATCGAGTATCACAAGCCTGTCGAACATTTTAAATATATCGCTTGATGGCTGGTGTATAACAACAAACAGAAGCTTCCCCTTGAGTGCCAGTTCCTTAAGAAGGTCGAGTATATTCTCACTATCACGTGATGATAATCCGGATGTTGGTTCATCGAGGAAAAGGATGGGCGGTTCACGTATCAATTCAAGAGATATATTAAGTCTTTTCCTCTGTCCCCCGCTTATTTTATTGTTCAGCGGGGTTCCAACTTTCATATCTTTTATTTCGAATAGTCCCAGGTTTTGAAGCGTATTTGAAACCTTTTCATGTATCTCGTTTTCTGTAAGGTTATCAAAGCAGAGCTTGGCATTATAGTACAGGTTCTGGTATACAGTAAGTTCCTCTATTAGCAGATCATCCTGTGACACATAACCTATGAGGCCCTCAGCATTTTCGGAATCGCGGTGGATATTAATACCATTTATCAGCACTGCACCGCTATTTGGGGTATTATTACCATTGAGCACATTAAGCAGGGTTGATTTTCCGGCTCCTGATGCTCCCATAATGCCTACCAGTCTACCTGATTCTTCCTCGAACGACATTTTATGAATACCCATTTCACCGGTTTTGAACCTGTATTCAATGTCTTTGACCTCATATACTACCCTTGATGCTTCCAGCTCTTCACGCCTGAATTTACTTACTATGTCGCTGTAATATATAGGTGTTGCTTTGGGATCACGGAGTGATGAACCGGGGTTAAAAGGATATACCTTATCTTCCTGCACCAGTTGCCCGTTCATATATAGCTCAGCCATATAAGTGAACCTGATAAAGTGCATATTGGCTGAGCTTATCTCAAGAACCCATATCTGACCTTTAATCGATTCATTGATAACATGATGGATTATATCACCGGGGCTCTCCAGTTTATTGTCGATAACGAGTATATTATTAGAATCCGGCATGCCGGAATAATCGCTCAGTACAAATTGCCGTATAAGCTCAAATTCTGATCTTTCAACATAGAAGGATTCTGCAACAGCCTTTATAAACTCAAATTCTTCATTGGTAATAGCGGTCCCGTCTGATTTGCAAAATTCCAATAACTGGACGAGAACAATAATTTTCTGGTTCTGTGTCAGCTGATCATTTATCTGGCTGGTTATTTTTAGTATTCTGACAGATATGGCAGACTGTCTTTTTTTATGTGCACTTTTCTTCTGTTTTGCCTGGGCTTCCCGGTAGAACTGGTCAAATGAACTAAGGTATTCTTTTACCAGTTCTTCATTAAGTTGTCTTCTGAGGAAGGCTTCTACTATATTTCTCCGGTCTTTCTCACTGCTTTCAGGCCGTGCTATAATAGCAAAAAGCTGCATCAGTGCCTTAAGAATTTTTTCACTCATTTCTGGTATAAGTTATGAGGTTTTTCAAATCAAAAATGAAAGTACTAAAATATGTCTTATTTTCCTAAATACACTATTTTTTGCCATCCCCCGACCCGGTCTTTGTGGATGTATATTCCTTATTTTCTTATTCATTACAGAGTATCCGTATTTTCCAAGCATTTCTCCCGTTTTGAAATATTTACCATGCTGGTAACTTATGAGGTTGGCCTTACTCAGCTCAAGAGAGCCTGTGTCAGGGCTAAAACAATCTTTATCCGCCTGTATGGCAAGTATTTCAGCCATGAACATATGGTGGATACCCAGTTCAACAATATCAGTAACCCTGCACTCAATGTTGACAGGTGATTCAGCTATCGCAGGTGCCTGCACCATATTGCTCTTTACGGGATTAAGGCTCATTTCTTCAAATTTATTATAGTCACGACCCGATCGTAGGCCACACCAGTCTGTTGCCTGTACCAGTTTTTCTGTAGTAAGGTTAATTACAAACTCCCTGTTTCTTTTAATAATATCATATGAATGCCTGGATGGTCTTATTGAAATATAACACATTGGAGGGTCTGAACATATTGTACCTGTCCATGCAACAGTAATAATTGTATTCATCAGGATGCCTTCCACAGCTTACCATTACAGCCGGAAGGGGGTATATCATTGTAGTTGGTTTCAAAATAGTTTTTTCCATAAGTCTTCTTTACCTCAAATATAGCAGCAATAAGGTAAAAAAAGATTAATGTGAATTATTAGTTAAAAACTATTTATGCAGGAAACCAGGTCATCCTGAAGATCCAGTATGGAGTGTAGCTGAAGCGACCTGAAAAGAGATAAAACGCTGGGCTCAATATTGCAGATCTTCAGTGTTCCATAATTATTCCTGGCTGCTTTCATGGTGGAAAGAAAGCAACCGAAACCGGAACTGTCAATATATTTCACACCTTCAAGGTCTATTATTACTTTTGCATTAGGAACTTCAAAAAGTTTGCTTAATTCAGCCCTGATATCATCAGCAACCAAAACGTCCAACTTTTCAAGGTTGCTGAAGCTTACATGGTCTATATTATTTTCGAGCTTATCAACAGTAACCATTTTTTATATTATAATGTGCTCAGGTAGATCTCCAGTTCTTTTAAAGCTTCACCTGTCTGATTCACAAATTCGTTAATATAATCAATATAAGTTTCAGGTTTAGTCCCTTCTTTCGCGTTAAGTTCCAGTTCCTTGAGTTTGTCTGCCAGATCATCCATGCCCATAATAGCTATCGATGATTTTGCCTTATGAGCTATTAATCCAAGATCATAAATCTTTTTCTCTTCATGCAGTCTCTTCATTTCATCACTGAATTCAGAGACCTGGTCGCGAAAAATATTAACCATCTCGGTGATCAATTCCGGTGAATTATCACAAACTTCTTCAATATATGAAACATTAATTGTCCTGAATTCCATTTTCAATCATATATAATTCATAACAAAAATAACAAAATACAAAAAGTAAGGGGGGTATTCCTGAATTATTTTACCGGGAGGGCTTTTATCATACATATAATTACTATTTTTAAGATCAAAATAGTGGATCAATGAAAAAATATTTATCTGTTCTGATTATTGTTTTAATACTGCCATTGATAAAGGTACAAGGCCAGGTATCAGTAAAAATCTCAAAATCTGATTTTAAAACTCAGGAAGAGGGGTTCAGAGATGCATGGAAGAATATCAGGGATGGGGATCAACTGTTTAATTCAGGCATTGGCCTTTATCCCCAGGCAGTTGTGTGTTATCTTCTTGCCAACGATTACAATGGCAATAACGCAGAGTTGAATTATAAAATAGGTGTGAGTTACCTCTTTGGGTCAGAACCTCTGAAATCGCTTGATTATTTGCTCAGGGCATATGAGCTAAATCCGGACATAACTGAAGATATCCTTTTACTTACAGGTAAATCATACCAGGTCCGTGGTGATTACGGGAAGGCCATCGATTGTTATAATATGTACTCTGACAAATACCATGATTCCGGTTCATTTAATCCTGAGGTTAATGACCTGATCAATCAGTGCAACAAAGCAATTGATATGACCGGATATGAAAATGATGCTGAGATAATTAACGCCGGAATGAACATAAATTCTGAGTATGATGACTACTCACCGGTTATGGCTAATGAAGGTATATTGTTATATTTTACCACGCGCCGTGCCATTGACGAAAAAAGGAAGCGCCAGGCTGCTGATATGAAGTGGGATGAGAATATTTTTGTTGCCACCAAACAGGGTGATGACTGGAATCCTGCCGGGCCAGCGGGTGATGAGCTTAACACATTATTGAATGAAGGAGTATTGTCAATAGCTGCCAATAGCCAATTAATGTACCTGTATGCAGGTTATGAAGGGAATGGCGATATTCTTACCTCGGAACTTGACAGGGGAAAATGGAGCAAACCGGCACAGATTGACATAAATATTAACAGCAGTAACAGGGAGTCATCCATATCATTTACTAAAGATGGGAATGAGATATTTTTTACCAGTGATATGAAGAAAGGCGTTGGGGGGCGAGATATCTATTACATGAAGAGGGTAAGAAAAAATAAATGGACGAAGCCATTTAACCTGGGTGACCCTGTTAATTCTGAAAAAAATGAAGAGTCGGTTCATGTTTCTCCGGGTGGTGATACTATCTGGTTCAGCTCAAACAGACCCGGCGGTATTGGAGGATATGACATCTACATGTCGATAAAGGATAGTATTGGTTTATGGTCAGAACCGTCCAATATAGGAGTGCCTGCAAATTCACAGTCCAACGATCTCTTTTATAAACCAGGGCATTTAAATAAGAACGAATCGTGGCTTGCAAGTGATAGGCCGGGAGGCTATGGAGGCTTTGATATTTACAAACTCATAATGCTTAATCTGGATGATACTCTACAAAAAGTAAATAGTGATACTCTTTTTATTGAATCAGATACAATCAGTATTAAACCGGATACCCTGAGCATTAATATGGACCTGCACTGGAGATGAGGAAATACAATGAACAAAATTATTATAACTAGTAATTATTTTACATATACCATTAAATCAAATAAAAAACGTTATCAGCAATGAAAAATACTGCCTTTACAAAATTTCATGAAGAGAGAGGCGCAAAAATGGTGCCCTTTGCAGGCTTTAATATGCCAGTTGAATATACAGGTATTAATGATGAGCATATTACAGTACGAGAGAAAGTTGGTGTTTTCGATGTATCACATATGGGAGAATTCTGGATTACAGGCCCTGAAGCAATTGAATATCTTCAATATATAACCTCCAACGATGTATCAGCACTGGTTGACGGGAAAGTGCAATATTCATGCTTCCCCAATGGCAGGGGCGGAATAGTTGATGATCTTCTTGTCTATAGGTTCAGTGATGAAAAATACCTGCTGGTAGTAAATGCAGCTAATATGGAGAAAGACTGGAAATGGTGTGTTGACAATGCTGAGAAGTTTGGTATTACATCAGGTGAGGGAATAGAGAATGCATCTGATTCTGTTGCGCAGTTGGCTGTACAGGGCCCTCAAGCCCTGAGAGCGATGCAAAAGCTTACGAATGAGAAAATAGTGGCCATGGAGTATTACACTTTCAAAGAAATCCCCTTTGCAGGAATAAGGTCAGTGCTATTCTCAACAACGGGTTATACAGGCGCCGGAGGTTGTGAAATATATGTTAAGAATGAGGATGCCGAAAAATTATGGAAGGCAGTGTTTGAGGCAGGAGGGACGTTTGGTATTAAACCTGTCGGTCTTGGTGCCAGAGATACTTTAAGACTTGAAATGGGGTTTTGTCTCTATGGTAACGATATAGATGATACTACTTCACCCATAGAAGCCGGACTAGGATGGATCACAAAATTCAAGGAAGAGAAAAATTTCCTTGATAAGGAATATCTCCTGAAGCAAAAGGAAGAAGGAGTGGATAAGAGACTAAAAGGTTTCGTGATGGTAGAAAGAGGAATCCCCAGGCATGATTATGAGATTGTTAATGCAAATGGAGATAATATAGGAAGAGTAACATCTGGAACAATGTCGCCTATGATGAAACAAGGAATAGGCATGGGTTATCTTCAGAAAGGTTACTGGAAAGAGGGAACAGAAATATTTATAAGGATACGCAATAAAGACCTTAAAGCACAGGTTGTGAAATTCCCTATATACAAAAAATAAAGTAAGGGTTAACTGTAAAATATGGGCAAAAATAATTTAGAAGTATGTCTTACTCCTGCCATTTTTGATCATTATGCTGATCCTGAAGCTATTGTTGTTGTAATAGATACACTAAGGGCGAGCTCAGCAATCTGCAATGCTTTTGCTAATGGTGCTGAGAGCCTGATACCGGTCCCCGGCCTGGAAGAGGCAATGGAATTTAAAAAGAAAGGGTATATGGTTGCTGCCGAACGTGACGGTTATGTTCAGGACTTTGCAGATTTTGGGAATTCCCCGTTTAATTTTACACCTGACAGGGTTCGTGGTAAAACAATTGTATACAGTACAACAAACGGAACGAGAACAATTGAAGTGGCATCAGTATGTTACAGGGTAGTGATTGGTTCATTTCTAAATATCAGCAGCCTGGAGAGCTGGCTGTTAGGACAGGAAAGGGATATTATTCTTCTGTGTGCCGGGTGGAAGGGGAAAATATGCCTTGAAGATTCAGTTTTTGCAGGGGCGCTTGCCAGCAGGCTGCTGAAAAGTAATAAATACACTACCATATGCGATTCGGTAAAGATAGTGCTTGATATTTGGAAATTTGCAGAACCTGATGTTCTGGCATATATTGATAAAGCAGCACAGAGAAGCAGACTGAGGGAAAAAGGACTTGACGATTGTATACCATTTTGTCATCAGGAAGATTCAACGGATGTAATTCCTTACCTCGAAAAGGATAGATTATTGAATTTAAAAAAATGAGCCTGTGAAGGCTTAATAAATATTATTTGTAAATTACATTATTTAACAAAAAATCAAATAGGATGAAGAAACATAATTTTTATGCCGGACCTTCAATCTTACCTCAATATACTATTGATAAGGTTGTTGAGGCCGTGAAGAATTTTGCCGGGACTGGACTTTCAGTCATGGAAGTGTCACATCGCAGCAAAGAATTTGTTGCAGTTATGGAGGAGGCTCAGTTGTTACTTAAAGAACTTCTGTCAGTGCCTGATGGTTATCATGTTCTGTTCCTTGGAGGAGGTGCCAGCACGCAATTTACAATGGTGCCAATGAATCTTATGAAGAATAAGTGTGCTTATCTTAATACCGGTTCATGGGCCTCAAAAGCAATAAAGGAAGCAAAATATTTTGGCGAGGTTGTGGAGGTCGCTTCTTCCAAAGATGCAAATTATAATTATATACCCAGGGACTATACAATACCAACTGATGCCGATTACTTCCATATTACCACTAACAATACAATTTATGGTACCGAAATAAAACATGATATAGATTCACCGGTAACACTTATAGCTGATATGTCTTCGGATATTTTTAGCAGACCAGTTGATGTTTCAAAATATGGAATAATATACGGTGGTGCCCAGAAAAACCTTGCTCCTGCAGGAGTAACCTTTATTATTGTAAAAGAATCAATTCTCGGGAAAGTAGACAGGCCAATACCGACAATGTTTGATTACCGGACCCATATTGAAAAAGAATCGATGTTCAATACACCACCGGTTCTGCCTGTATTTGCTGCATTACAAACACTTAAATGGATAAAGCAGCAGGGTGGTGTAGAAGCAATGTTGAATATTAACCGTGAAAAGGCCGGGATGCTGTATGCTGAAATAGAAAGGAATAAATTATTCGTACCAACTGTTAGTAACGAGGATGACCGTTCAATTATGAACGTTTGCTTTGTTATGAATGAGGAATATAAAGAACTTGAAGCAGAATTTCTTTCCTTTGCATCTTCCAGGGGGATGATAGGCTTAAAAGGGCACAGGTCAGTTGGGGGTTTTCGTGCTTCCTTATATAATGCACTTCCTTTAGAGAGTGTGAAGGCATTAATTAAAACAATGATAGATTTTGAGGCAAAAAATTAAATAAAATAAACATGAAAGTATTAGTAGCTACGGAAAAACCTTTTGCCAGTGTTGCCATAGACGGCATCAGGCATGTACTTGATAAGGCCGGATATGAGCTTAGCCTGCTGGAAGGATATACTGACAAACAGGAATTGCTGTCAGCAGTTAAAGATGCAGATGCATTGATAGTAAGAAGTGATAAAGTTGACAAAGAGGTAATAAATGCCTCGGATAAACTGAAAATAGTGGTAAGAGCAGGTGCCGGGTATGATAATATTGACCTGGAAGCCTGCACTGCAGGAAATATTATAGCAATGAATACCCCGGGCCAGAACTCAAATGCAGTTGCAGAGCTTGCCTTCGGGATGATGGTATACCTTGCACGTGGAGGATATAATGGCAAACCAGGTACTGAATTAAAGGGGAAAACACTGGGAATACATGCGTATGGTAATGTTGGTAAATGCATGGCAAGAATTGCAAAAGGGTTTGGAATGGAAATATTTGCTTTTGATCCTTTTGTGAGCCAGGCAGATGTTGAAAAAGACGGGATACAGGCCTCTAAAACAGTTGAAGAGCTTTATTCAAAATGCCAGTACATATCTCTTCATATGCCAGCAAAAGCAGAAACAAAGGGATCAATAGGATACAAACTTCTGAATCTGATGCCCCCCAATGCGGTACTGGTAAATACTGCACGGAAAGAGATCATAAACGAGGAGGAATTAATGAAGGTTTTCAGGGAGAGGGATGATTTCAGCTATATATCAGATATTGCACCCGACTGTCATATTGATATAGAAGCCCATTATGAAGGCAGGTATTTCTTTACACCTAAAAAAATGGGAGCACAGACGGCAGAAGCAAATATAAATGCCGGTCTTGCAGCTGCAAACCAGATTGTGGCATTCCTTCAGAAAGGTGATGAGACATTCCGGGTGAATTAAGGATAATAAATGATTATTTGATATATGGCAATAGTAAAACCATTTAAAGCCCTGCGCCCACCAAAGAATATAGCAGAGAAGGTGGCCAGCCTGCCATATGATGTGATGAATAAAAGCGAAGCACGGGCTATGGCTGAGGGCAATAAATATTCATTGTTACACATTACAAGAGCTGAGATCGATCTTCCTGATGACATTGATGTCCACAGTGAGGAAGTATACCGCAAATCGCGTGAGAATTTTCTTAAATGGCAGGAAAACAAATGGCTGGTACAGGATGAAGAACCAAAATTCTATATCTATGCACAGACAATGAGAGAGAGAACGCAGTATGGACTGGTAACATGTGCCTCCGTTGATGATTACCTTAAGGGGGTGATAAAAAAACATGAGTTGACAAGACCCGATAAGGAGGAAGACAGAATGATTCATGTAAGGATCAATAATGCAAATATTGAACCGGTATTTTTCACTTATCCCGCTGTTAAAGAAATTGATGAGATAGTCAATAATGTTGTCAATGAACAGGATCCTGAATATGATTTTGTTGCTGATGACGGCTTTGGTCACCATTTCTGGGTAATAAATGACAGTGAATTAATTATGAGCATTGAAAAATTGTTCAGGGAAAAAGTACCATATACTTATGTTGCCGACGGACATCACAGGACAGCTGCTGCTGCTCTTGTAGGTAAGGAAAAACGTGAAAAAAACCCGGAGTATACAGGCAGGGAGGAGTTTAATTATTTTATGGCTGTGCATTTCCCGTCTGACCAGCTTGAAATCATTGACTATAACAGGCTTGTTAAAGATCTCAATGGCAATACAGCAGATGAATTCCTTGAAAAACTTGGAGAATCATTTATCATTACCAGGCGTGGTGCTGATATATATAAACCTGAAAATTTGCACATCTTTTCAATGTACCTTGAGGGTCAATGGTATAAGCTTGAAGCAAAAGAATCTGTTTATGACGATTCAGATCCTATCGGGGCGCTCGATGTGATAATTCTCACACGGCAGGTACTTGAGCCAATACTCGATATACAGGACCTGCGACGCTCTAAAAGAATTGATTTTGTAGGTGGTATCCGTGGCCTGGGTGAGCTCAGAAAAAGGGTGGACAAAGGCGAAATGAAAGTAGCTTTTGCCATGTATCCTGTATCTATGAAACAACTGATAGATATAGCAGATACAGGTAATATTATGCCGCCAAAAACTACATGGTTTGAACCAAAACTACGAAGTGGACTAGCTATTCATTTGCTTGATTGATGTGGTAAATTCATAAGAAAGCCTTGGTTAATAATCAGGGCTTTTCTAATTTTGCACCTTTATGTCATATGAGTGATATTGTTGAAAATATAAACCTGTTGAAGAAAGAATTGCCCGGTAATGTTAAACTGGTTGCTGTTTCAAAAACCAAAACTGTTGAGGATATCATGAAAGCTTATAATACCGGCCACAGGGTTTTTGGAGAAAACAGGGTACAGGAACTGCTGGGTAAATATGAGCATGTTCCCGGTGATGTGCAGTGGCATATGATAGGTCACCTCCAGAGAAACAAGGTAAAATATATTGCAGGATTTATCCATATGATTGAATCTGTCGATTCCGAAAAATTACTCAGGGAAATAAATAAGGAAGCAGTTAAAGCAGGGCGTGTTGTTAATTGCCTTCTGCAGTTCCATATAGCCAGAGGAGAAACAAAATTTGGCTTTAGCATGGAGGAAGCGGCAGAAATGATTGACTCGGGTATCCTGAATGAAATTGGTAATGTGAATATCCGGGGTGTAATGGGTATGGCCACCTTTACTGATGATATGAACCGTGTAAGATCAGAATTCATTTACCTCAGGTCGGTTTTTGAAGAACTGAAAGAACGATATTTCAATGATAAGGATGATTTCTGCGAGATCTCGATGGGAATGTCAGGTGACTATAAAGTAGCTTTGGAAGAAGGAAGTACAATGGTAAGGATTGGTACTTCCGTATTTGGAGCAAGATATTGTAAAATGGATAATAATTAAATAAGCAAAAAATGAACCTGGAAACCAATTACCTGGGCTTAACCCTGCGTAACCCTTTGATTATAAGTAGTAGTGGTCTTACCGATAGCCTGGACAAAATAAAAGCTGCCGCTGATTATGGTGCGGGAGCAGTTGTGCTTAAATCAATATTCGAGGAACAGATTAATTACCAGGCAGGTATATTGTTAGTTGGCTCAGATTACCCGGAAGCATCAGACTATATATCTTATTATACTAAAACACATTCGCTTGATAATTACCTGAAACTTATAAGATCTGCAAAAGAATCCACTGACATTCCTGTCATCCCAAGTATCAATTGTGTTAGTGCTGATGACTGGATTAATTATGCAAAAAATATTGAGTCAGCAGGAGCTGATGCCCTGGAAGTAAATATGTTCTTTATGCCTCTTGATAAAACAATCAGGCCTGCGAACGCAGAGAAATTATATTTTGAACTGGTTGAAAGACTGAGGGTAACATTGAAAATTCCTTTTGCAATAAAACTGGGACAGCGCTTTACAAACCTGTTTTATCTGATCGATCAGTTATATAACAGGGGTGCAAATGGTGTGGTTCTGTTTAACCGGTTCTTTGAACCTGACATAGACGTGAATTCAATGAATATAACACCTGCTGCAGTGTTTAGCAGTCCTGATGACAAAAGGAATGTTTTAAGGTGGATAGCCATGGCTTCAGCCGTTAATGAAAAGATAAGTCTGTCTGCTTCAACAGGTGTACACAGCGGTGAGGATGTTGTAAAATATCTGCTGGCGGGAGCCGATACCGTGCAGATATGTTCTGTATTATACAAGGAAGGACAAGAGTATATAAAGGAAGTATTGACTGCTGTTGAATCCTGGATGAAATCCAAAAACTTTAACAGTATTAATGAATTCAGGGGAAAGTTAAACTATAAGAATTTCAAAGATGCCAGAAAGTATGAACGTGCGCAGTTCATGAAATACTTTTCGGCTTATGAATAAAATAAATGCCAACGGTACAGGTCTTAATAGCCTGCCAATGTTGCATTACTTTGAAAAATAAAAATTTAGTACTAAATTAGTCGGAAAATAGACCAGCAAACTAAACTATCAATCATGAAGAATAAGTTATTACTGAAAACAGTGTATTTATCAATAACTGTTTTTACTTTTGCTCTTCTGTTTAACAGTTGTAAATCAGGAGGTAAAGGAGGCGACAAGGAAGTACCGGTAGAGATTACGGAGATAGATGAAGAGGTGCTCCAGGATGTCAATGAGGCTAAGAAGATCTTTTACTCACTTCCTTCACCTCTTGAATCAGCCCTGCTGATAAAATCAGCAGGAGCAACGTTTAATGAAGAACTGTTAAATCCTACAGCCAATACATCCAGGTATACCACAAACAAGCTGATGGCCCTTAACCTTGGTATCTATACCTGCGACCTGAGCTTCTCAAGCCTTTACGACCAGACACAACTTGTTATTGAATATATGTCTGCTGCCAGGGAAATGGCTGACGGATTGGGTATACTGGATGCCATTAATGAGGAAACAATTAACAAGCTTGAAGAGAATATAAACAACAGGGAAGTAATACTCGATATAGTTTCAGAGACATTCCTTAATTCAAATTCATACCTGGAAGATAATGAACAACCTGCAATAGCATCAATTGTGCTTGTTGGTGGCTGGGTAGAAGGGCTTTATATTGCAACCCAGCTTGTTGATATGGATGAATTTAACAGTGAAAAACTGGTGGGCAGAATTATCGACCAGAAATTGTCAGTTGACATTATGCTTCAGCTGCTTAAAGACAATAATGAACATCCGGCTGTACCGGACATAATAAAACAGATGGAAGGACTTAAGGTTGTTTTTGATAAGATTAATATAAAAACAACTGATATTAAACCCGAAATTGATGAAGCAACTAATGTAACTATTCTCAAATCAACAATTGAAACAGATATGACTCCGGATATATTTACGGAACTTTCCCGGAAAGTTGAACAAATCAGGTCATCTTATGTAAAATAGGAAATTATGAAACGAATTATACAGATAAGTTTTATTCTAACATTACTCTTTGCTTTTAATTCATTCCTTGTTAATGCTCAATGCAAAGGGTTTGCTAAGAAAATATGTAAAGCAGAACTGGGACCCTATATACACGACGGCAATTACCATGCTGCTATCCTGGTCGAAGGGGAAGAAGCTGAATTGTATAAAACATTCTATAGTGATCAGGAATACAGAGTTGCAATATGCGGATCAGAAAACCTCCCGGCTATTGAGTTTAAAGTAATGGATGCCAATAAGACCATCCTTTATTCAAACGCAGATAATGATTTTAGCGAGACATGGGACTTTAAGCTGGAGTCGAGCCAGCAGCTTAAACTTGTGATAAAGGTTACCACCTTTGAAGAACTGTCTGATGATCCGGCAAGCGGATGTGTTGCTATTATGTTTGGCTTCAAGATACAATAAGATATTAAAAATGATTATTATGTAAGGGATCAGTAATGATCCCTTTCTTATTTACTTATTTTTCTTGCGAGCCATTTCCCGGTGTATGATTTTTTGCATTTAATTATATCTTCCGGAACGCCTTCAAAAACAACATAACCACCTTTTTCGCCTCCTTCAGGACCAAGGTCTATTATCCAGTCAGCATTTTTTATCATTTCAACATTATGCTCTATCAGTATTACCGAATGGCCTCTTTCGACAAGGGCATTTAGTGAATTAAGCAACTTGTTTATATCATGAAAATGCAAGCCTGTGGTTGGCTCGTCAAAAATGAAAAGAATATGATCATTCACTCTCTCCTGACCCAGATAATATGCCAATTTCACCCTCTGGCTTTCACCGCCTGAAAGAGTACTGGAAGACTGACCAAGCTTAACGTAACCAAGACCAACATCAGCAAGCGGTCTTAAGCGATCAACAATTTTATTTTCTGTTTTACCGGATTGTGAGCTGAAAAATTCAATAGCCTCATTAATGGTCATTTCAAGTACATCATGTATGTTTTTGCCCCTGTATTTTACTTCGAGAATTTCTTTTTTAAACCGTTTCCCTTTACATTCTTCACATGTCAGTTCAACATCTGCCATAAACTGCATTTCAACCCTTATAGTACCCTCACCTTTACATTCATCGCAACGGCCACCATCAATATTAAAAGAAAAATGTGATGCCCTGAAATCACCCTGTATTGAAGCCTGTTGTTCAGCAAAAAGCTTTCGGATCTCATCAAAAGCCTTAAGGTATGTTACAGGATTTGACCTGCTTGACCGTCCAATCGGATGCTGATCAACCAGCTCAATACCCCTGAGTAAAGATATATCCCCTTCGATGACCCTGTATTTGCCAGGTTTCCTGGAAAAACCGGAAATTGAATTCTGCAAGGCCGGATAAAGAATATCATTTACCAGGGTTGATTTACCCGAACCACTGACTCCAGTAACCAATGTTATTGTGTTAAGAGGAAAATTTACATCAATATCCTTGAGATTATTTTCCCTTGCACCCCTTAAGATGATATAATTATTCCATGGTCTTCTTACAGCGGGTACAGGTATTTCTTTCCTGCCTGATAAATAATCAGCAGTAAGTGTTTTAGCTGTCTTAAGCTTCTGTATAGTACCCTGAAAAACCAGTTCACCCCCGAACCTGCCAGCTTCAGGGCCAATATCAATAACCTGGTCTGATGAAGTTATTATTTCTTCTTCATGTTCAACCACTATAACCGTGTTGCCTATGTCTCTCAGGTTCCTCAGGACCTGTACCAGAAGGTTGGTGTCGCGGGGATGCAGACCAATACTGGGTTCGTCAAGAATGTACAATGACCCAATAAGACTGCTGCCAAGGGAAGTAGCCAGGTTAATCCTCTGTGACTCACCACCTGACAACGTTGATGATAACCTGTTCAGGGTGAGATATGGAAGGCCGACATTAAGAAGGAATTCAAGCCTTGACCTGATCTCAGAGAGAATCCTTCCGCCTATCTCATCCTCATGCCTGTTCAGCTTCAGGTGTTTGAAGATATCATATACTTCCGAAACCGGTACTGAAGTGAGCTCCTGTATTGCCCTGCCTTTGATCTTAACGTACGAACTCTCTATGCGTAAGCGGTAGCCATTGCACTCAGGACACCTTGTCTTTCCCCTGTACCTGCTCAGCATTACCCTGTACTGTATTTTATACTTCTTTTTTTCAAGGTATCGGAAAAATCTGTTCAACCCATAAAAATACCTGTTGCCGTCCCATACCAGCTGCTTTTGTTCCTCAGTGAGCTGATACCATGGCTTATGTATTGGAAAATTAAAAAGTGAGGAATTTCTTATCAGCCTCTCTTTCCATTTTTTCATTTTTTCACCCTTCCAGCATACAATAGCACCATCATATACTGAAAGATTCTGGTTGGGTATAACAAGCTCTTCATCAATACCTATAATCTTACCATATCCTTCACATACAGGACAGGCACCCAGTGGATTGTTAAAGCTGAAAAGATGCTCGTTTGGCTCAATGAACTCAATACCGTCAGCCTCAAATTTATTTGAAAACTCCTCGTATATATGATTATCCTCTTCTTCTGACCCCAGTATACACCTTCCCTTGCCTGTTGTGAATGCTGTTTGTACTGAATCAGCTATCCTGCTCAAATTGTCAGGATCGTTGTCGGATATTATCCTGTCGATAACAATGGCTATTTCCTGATTAAGTTCAAGATACCCGTTAACGGTAGCGTCATCATTTATTTTCAGTATTTTGTCGTCTAATTTTATCCTGTTAAACCCCTGTTTTTTTAGGAATGAGAGGTATTCTTTAAGATCAATATTGCCCGGTATTGTATTTGGAGAAAGAATGAGAATCCTTGTGCCCTCCTTTTGCTTAGACACGAACGCAACCACGTCATCTACACTATGACGCTTCACTTCCTTACCTGAAACGGGAGAATAGGTCCGGCCAATCCTGGCATATAATAAACGCAAATAATCATATATCTCGGTGGAAGTTCCCACAGTTGAACGTGGATTCCTGGTGTTTACCTTCTGCTCAATAGCAATAGCCGGGGGAATGCCACTGATGAAATCAACCTCGGGCTTGTTCATGCGACCAAGGAATTGCCTTGCATAAGATGATAAACTTTCCACGTACCTGCGCTGTCCTTCTGCATAAACTGTATCAAAGGCCAACGAGGATTTACCCGAGCCCGATACCCCGGTTATTACAATTAACTTATTCTGAGGGATATCTATACTTACGTTTTTTAGATTGTGAACCCTTGCACCTTTGATCCTTATATAGTCTGTCCTGTTCTTATTCATACAGAAATTAATGCCTTTTTCCTGAAAATTTCAGGACAATAAAAGTAATATTTTTAATTTTAATTTTTTTTTAGTTAATTGCAACTGTTATTTCAATATACCGTTAAACAATAAAAAAAGGAGGACTGCTTATAGAATAATTCTACTCTTAACCAATACGAGTAAGAATGAAGTCAAATTGCACTGACCAGGAGTTAGTAAGGCAGTTCATTAATGGTAATCGCTCCGGAATCGAAAATCTCATACATCGTCATAAAAAGAAGGTTTTTACTTATATCTCCATATATGTGAGAGAACAAAGCCTTGCTGAAGATATTTTCCAAGAAACTTTTCTTAAGGTAATCCATTCCCTGAAGGCAGGTAAATATACTGATAATGGTAAATTCCTGTCCTGGGTGATGAGAATAGCACATAATCTGATAATCGACCATTTCAGAAGGGAAAAGCAAATGAGAATGCTTTCCAATGATGATTATGAGTCAGATATTCTCAATGAAAAGAAATTCACCGAGGATAATATTGAAGATAACATGGTAAAAGAGCAAATTGTGAATGATGTGCGCACCCTTCTTGAAAAATTGCCGGAGGATCAGCGCGAAGTGGTAATGTTGCGTCATTATGCCGGCCTGTCATTCAAGGAAATAGCTGAACAGACCGATGTTAGCATCAATACAGCCCTGGGCAGAATGAGGTATGCACTGATCAATATGCGCAAAATGATCGAGGAAAAAAGCCTTAATCTCACAATTAATTAAACTGCTGACAATAAATTCCTGATGGCATCGTTTTTTTTGTAGAAAGAAAAATATTGCCTATGGATGGAAACTCTACCCGGTTATTACATTATTACCAGATTGATACATCAACAGTAGACCTGTTCGCGGACGCCTATGGCCTTGAATGCGGCTTTCATGAGTTGGTAACTGGTTTTCACAATGTAAGTGAAAAACCTGATGATAAAATTATAAGTAAGCTTTTACTTGATATCGATAAGGAGCTTGATAAATATTGACTTATTGAGCTTATCAATAAAAAACACGGGTTTTTTCTGTGTTTTTTTGCATTTAATATTTTAATGTGATATATTTGTGATATTATAATAATATCATTTGTTTTTTAACCAATATTTACAACAATGTCAAAAGAAAAAATATTCAAACCGGTGTCGGGTTACCTGTTCCTGCTTGCGGAGCTGATAATCCTTACAGGATCAATCCTTGGATTCCTTAATGAAATAGTCTGGCTGGGTTTAGTGCTGGCTATATTATTTATTTTTGTATCAATAGGTTTTACCGTTGTTAACCCGAATGAATCATGTGTCACGGTTTTATTTGGTGCTTATAAGGGAACTATTAAGGCAAATGGATTTTTCTGGGTGAATCCTTTTTATGTACGTAAAAAGATTTCGCTCAGGGCCCGTAATTTTGATAGTGAGACGATAAAGGTAAATGACAAAATCGGTAATCCCATAAAGATAGGTTGTGTTCTTGTATGGAAGGTAGAGGACACCTATAAAGCTGCTTTCGAGGTGGACGATTTTGAACACTTTGTATATGTGCAGAGTGATGCTGCCATAAGGAAGCTGGCAGGGATATATCCTTATGATAATTTTGAGGATGAAGATGCGGAGATAACACTGAGAAGCGGGGGAGAAGAGGTGAATAATGAATTAGAGAAAGAAATACGCGAAAGGCTTGAAATGGCAGGCATTCATGTTATCGAAGCAAGGATAAACTATATAGCTTACTCGGAGGAGATTGCAGGGGCTATGCTCAGGCGTCAGCAGGCTACTGCTGTTGTTGCTGCGAGGTTTAAGATAGTTGAGGGAGCTGTATCTATGGTCCAAATGGCACTTGATCAATTAAGTGAAAAGGAAATAGTTGAGCTTGATGAAGAAAAAAAGGCTGCTATGGTAAGCAACCTGATGGTTGTTCTATGTGGCGACAAGGATGCAACGCCTGTAGTAAATACAGGAACATTACACCAGTAAAAATATGAGTAAGAAAAAAGCATTTGCATTACGGATAGATCCGGTTAAGCTGAAGGCCCTTGAGAAATGGGCATCGGATGAATTTCGTAGTACAAATGCCCAGATTGAGTGGATACTCGACCAGGCTCTGCGGGAATCAGGACGGTTGAAGCCAGGAATAAACGATCACTGATTTGTATAGTAAACCCAGCAGCAGGCTGTAATGCCTGCTGTTTCTGTTCTTAAACGACTGTTGCCCAGGCTCACAGGGATATAATTGTTTTCAACGGCCGTATTTATTTCTTTTCTACTGAAATCTCCCTCGGGACCAATCATGATAAGGGCATTTTCACTCCTTGAATAATTTAGAGCCAGGCTTTCGGTTGCATGTTTATTATCAAGATGTGCAATTAACTTCTTACCATCGAACCTGGTTTTTATAAAATCATGAAAGTATATAATATCATTTATCTTAGTAATATGTGTTTTAAATGATTGCTTCATTGCCGATATTGCTATTTTCTCAAGTCTTACTTTATTTATTCTTTTTCTTTCTGAATGTTCACATATTACCGGGCTTATTTCATCAATTCCCAGTTCCACAGTTTTTTCAACAAACCATTCCATCCTTTCCGCGTTTTTCGTTGGCGCTATAGCAATGTGGAGGTAATAATTATGCTTATTAAATGATGGTATGGTATCGGTAACCGAAGCGAGGCATTGTCGCGGGTTCTCATTAATTATTTTTGCCCTGTACATATTACCTGAACCGTCAGTAACATGAATATTGTCTCCGGTTTTATGTCTCAGAACTGTAATGATGTGTTTTGATTCATTTTCATCGAAAGCAAACAGGTTATCGTTCAGTTTATTTGAATAGAACAGTTGCATATATCTAATTATTCCGGTAATCGATCGGATCTTCCATGATACCTTCATCCTGTTCGTCCTGTCTCATTCTTCTCAGGAAATTATCCAGACGATCCTGCACCCCAACCATATAGGTGTAAGGGGTACGAATAGAGTGATCGGGATGACGCCTGTCGCCTGTTCTTTCTTCAGTAAGTGTTAAATTAAAACTGTTATTTCCTGAGAGTGCCATCAATACGCCCCTTGTATAGCTGAACCAGTACCATGTTGCATCATCAACCTTCAGATAAACATCGAGCAGGTCGCCAGAGCGTCGTTTTTGAAATTCGACAAAGCCATCAACATATATATTCATTGCTTGTGTTCCGATGAAACCTACACCTATGCTGCCTACTGATCTGTACGACTGGTAATCCTGGTTCCACACCAGTTTGAGATCATTTAGTACCAACTCGGGTTGAAAACTTTCGGGAAGTGATCGTGACACACCAAACAGGTCCATTTCCTCTTTTAGTGTGGCTGCTGCTTCGCTCCCCAGAAGGTTTTGCATTGCTTTGTTATATGTATTACTGCTGATATCTACAGGTTCAAGTGTTGGAATAAACCTAATCTCGTCAGTCATTATTTTGAGCGCTGGTTCTGAAAAATGGAAATCGAGTGCAACAATAACATCAAGCTCCACCAGGTTTGAATCTGTTTTATGATTTACCTGTCCGGCACTGATTATATTCAGGAGCCCACAATCAAGTCCAAGGTCAACAGGGCCTTCGCTGTATACTTCGCAGGTGTTCCTGTCGAAAGTAATAAGGCTTCCCGGCAACAAAGGATTAGCAAGCTTTTCTTTTTCTGCCACCTTATATTTTCCTTCTTCATTATCATAAATAATATATCCATTGGCTTTTACCAGGGGCGTATCGCTCCATGATTTCCCAGGGGACAGGAAGGAAGAATAAATATGTGCTGAGTCAATAGTTATATAGGTTCCAACAGTAATAAGGTTACCGTTAATATCCCGTGGTTTATCATCTACCGGGATCATAACGTAATCAGGATTAATATGACTTTCAAACCTCATGGGTGAAGAACCTATATGATCGCAATTATGCACTATACCTGCACTGCCAAGGAAATATATTTGATTTATGTCATTGGTAAAACTAACATCTCCCTGGAACGTGAAATTGGGGCTCAGCATAAAATTGTCGAATCCCGGAATATGGCCCCTGCCTTCAGATCGAAGAGAATCCACGATTATTTCATCAAACTTAATAGGCTGTATTGCTCCCGTTTCATCAATATAATCGTAAATACCACTTGCCATATACCTTGTGCTCCTCATAATATCAACACTTGCGTCATGGATAATATGCTTGTTGTTGATTGCTATTATTGCATTATCTATGGGATCGGTTTTAGCACCTCTGTTTATGCGTAATGTGCCGTTTTCCGGTTGTATAAGTGCATCAGCTACAGGAATATAGTTAACATTATTTACAATTATTTTTTCTTCTTCCAGCAAATATTTTCCAGTGCTTGCACTAAAACTAATAGTATCATTAAGCATATGTGTACTAAAGAAGCTTGGTTCTTCAAGTGAATTAAGATCTTGCCTAAGTAATTCGTCCGGCCTCATCAGTTTACTTTCTTCTTTCCCTCTCTGTATCATTGCCAGTACTTTCTCCTGCATATCATATTCAAAATCTGTCATAGTACATATATAATTCACTTCAGGGAATTTGACTAAAGAAGAATCAGAATTAAGACTGAATGTTGATTTCTGGTTTTTAAAATCAATTTGTACGCTGGCATCATCTGCAATGAATGCAAAGCCTGATCCTGATATTGACTTGAGGTTGTAGCTTGCCGAATCAGTATATATACTTGAAGGTGTAAATGAGAAGTTATTGCCATCCAGGTATGAATCTTTAAGGTTTATCTTGCCACTACCTGACAAACCTGTACTTTTCAGGAGAAGTGTTCCGTTAAGGCTGGTTCCGTTGTCAAACATACTGAACGTTTCATTATTCAGAGGATTAATGTAAAATTCATCATTGTCAGGGTACCATTTAATATCGGCAGCATCGGCAATTACCTCGGGGAACACTGTATTGCTGGCGACAGTTATTTTCTTTGTGGTGGCTAGCACTGAATCCGGGAAAAATCTGAATTCATCTGATTCAACAGAAGCAGACAGGTAATTTAAACTGCCTTTGCCTTTCATTCCAAGGTTACTCATTTCGATAGTATCAAACGCCCTGGCCTTTCCCCCGTAAATATCCACACCCTCTTCCGGAATATTATAGCTGAAGCCAAGGGAGTTATCATGCTGCAGGGTAAGTGTCTGGTCCAGTGGCTCGATTATTTTCCCCCCGAAGAAAGCTCCTTTCAGCTCAAGGTCTGATTGTCTCAGCCTGTCAGTATTTTCAAAGGTGAAGGGTTCGAGTTTGAAATAATAGTCAGATTTGGGATATACCCCTTCCAGGCCAGGTATTCTATTATAAAAGACATAAGATTCACTATATGCGTAAAACATTGGATATTGCTCAAGGCTTGCCAGTCCTGATTTGTTATTGGGTTGATCGATAAGAAGCTCTGCGTTGGTCATCTGGATAAGATCTTCAATTTTGCGGGCCAATGCACGCCCCTGTTCATCAATATCCTCTGTTTCAATTGACAGCATAATGGAATCGACCTTGGTAAGTTTAATTTTAAATGTATCGTAGTTGAATTTAAATTCATTACCAAAAACGGTAATCATTCCGGCCTGGACGACACCATTAAATTCGAAAGCCCTGTTTTTTTCGAGCTCTATACTTCTGTCATATGGGTAGATCCTTACATTTTGCGAATCACTCAGGAAAATCCCTGGTACTCCTTCTATACTCATTTTGTAATTACGTATATTGAGGGTAGCATTATCCAGGGGATTTCTTGTTTCGCTGAAAATGCTCATCACATCATAATCCTTGTTTTTCCTAAAAGCGCTTATATAGTCATAAAGTTTTTGTTTTATTGTAACCTCATTATTAATCCTGTCAAAGAACAAAAAACCCTTATTTGCCAGGTCGACGCACAGTGCCATTACATATTCATGGGGTTGGTTCATCCATTTTGCAAGATCATCTATCGGAAAGGTTTCGTTATAATACCATTCAGCAAATTCTTTAAGCCGGAAAAGAGGGTGGTAATCATCTATACCCATTAATGAAAGAAACTCCTGTTCACTGAAATATGAAGTGGATTCGAAATATGCCTGCCCTATACTCGCACCCCTTGCTCTTGAGAGTGTAATTATTGACTCATCCATATCCCAGGTTAAATATTCGAAATACATATCCATCATATGGTAAGAGTTGAAATAAGGACTGTTTGATGTAGGGAACCTTGATTTAAAAGTGTTGAGTTCTCTTTCAGGTACATTAAAGCTGAAGGCAATATCGGAATGAAAGATTGAATCTTCATTAAGATATAATGTGAATGCCGTACTTTGTGTCTGGATGCTTTCCTTGTTAAAGATTAAACTGTTTGCTTCAGCTTTCACGCAGAGGGTATCATTTCTATACATTTTAATTATTGCAGGCTGGTAAGATTCACCCCTGCCATAAACAACAGCACCTTCAAATGCAAGGCCTCCGCTAAAATCAATATCTTCATATAAATCATCCAGGACAAATGTCTTCTGGTATGTTTCAAATTTCGGGAAGCGTGCATTTTCAGGTTTGCTGATGTTTACGGCCCTGTCATTCAGCCTTCCATATACGGGTTCGTCAAAATATGTTTTATTAGTCAATAAAACTGAGTCCATCTCAAAAGATGTGGTAGTAAGGTCAATTAAATAGTGACCTGCTCTGGCATAAACATCATCGGCAGAGTATCCTGCTTTACTCCAGGTAATAATTCCACCATCTCCCTGCCATATTCTTGAAACCGGATTATATGATCCCCGTGTATCATAAATAATGGTAGAGTCCCTCTGTGCATAGCATATAATATCAGACTCCGGTAACGTAACAATGAAAGCAGAATCGTTACTGAAAGTGAACCTGTTGCTTGTTGTTTTCCATGTTACACTGTTCGACCTGTAAATGACCTTTTCACTGATCAGGCTGGAAGCTGAACTGATAAATGAAGCTACGTCGCTAACCCTGATTTCCGGGTTCTGAGCAAGATTAATCAATCCCTCCAGCCATATGTTAAATTCTTCAGCGTCAACGTCATAATTAATAAAAGTCATAAGAGTACTGATAAAATCAATGAAGTGTGGTCTTGGTCTCATTCTTTTGCCCTCTATATTTTTTGATGCAGCAATAATGAGATTCCTGGACCCGGGTGTGATCAGAGTACTGTCCCATGCTGTAACAAAGCTGTTAAGCAGTAATACTTGCTCATCGTTAAGGTTTGGCTCCATGAAGCTGACTAATTCACTGCTGAATGACTCTGTCTCGCCTGAAAAGGATGACCTGACCTGTGCATTGACACTGAAACTCAATGAAAGTACGAAGCTTAATACTGTTATAATCAGTACTTGTTTCATTTTTCAGGGAATGAATCAATTATTTTACAGAAGTCATCTTCCTTAAGTGAAGCGCCTCCAATCAGACCTCCGTCAACATCATTCATGGAAAATAATTCAGCTGAATTGGAGGGTTTGCAACTGCCTCCGTACAATATGACAGTTTCTTCAGATCGTTCCTTCCCGTACAGTTTATTAATAACTGATCTTATGTATGAGTGCATTTCCTGGGCTTGTTCAGCGCTGGCCGTCACCCCTGTACCTATCGCCCATACCGGCTCATATGCAATTATGATATTCCTGAAATCTCCTTCCTTTATACCTGAAAAACATTTTATTATCTGTGAGTTCACAATATTAAAATAATCCCCCTTTTCTCTTTCGCTCAGAACTTCACCACAACAGAATATGACCTTGAGTTCATTGTTCAGGGCAACCTTAATTTTAGCATTAAGAAGCTCATCATTTTCATAATAATAGTTTCTTCTTTCACTATGGCCGATAATAACATATTCCGCACCCGTGGATTTTATCATTGATGCTGATATTTCACCTGTATATGCCCCTGATTCCTTATCAGAGCAGTTCTGTGCACCGGTGCTTATTTTATTAGCTTTCAATGACTCTGCAATATATGCGAGGTGAATAAAAGGTGTGCATAGTATTACCTCAACATCTGATGCATCATTTGCGAGCATAAATTTATCCACAGCTTTTGCCAGTGATAAACCTTCAGCAAGATCCATGTTCATCTTCCAGTTGCCGGCAACAATTCTTCTTCTCATAATTTTTACTTGTCTTTTATTAGATTGCGAAATATAAAGCTAGTCATAAAGGATATCAACAAAATACCTGCCATTATAATTATAAGCACAGTTGTTCCATTATTTCCTCTTACCGGGAAGGAATCTGTTATAATTTCCGGCAGCTCATCTATCCCAGGGAGATCCCTGCCTGCCCATTTATTTGTTATAATACCTTCTTTCATAAACATAAATCCGGGATTTGAACGAATAATGGTTTTCATGGTTGTTTCATCAACATAAAGAACATTAAAATCCTGTGAATAGCTATCAATCATTTCCGGGGAAGAGGAGGTAAGTATGTAAAATCCTATACCCTTATTCATGCATTCTAAGCCTGCCTCGATCCCTTTTTCAATAAGTTCCTGTTCAGCCTCAGAGAATTCAATACTCAGCATTAGAAAATTGAACCCGGTATCACTGAGAATAATATCAGTCAGATCCTGGCCCTCCGGTGTTATAAGGCTGAAATCATATATGGGAGGCTTGTAGCCTGCTTTTATGAGCTTGGTTTTTGAATCAATAAATGCCCAGGTTGTATCATCCGACGGATAGTTATCAAGAAAGAACTCCTTCTGCTCACCATCCTTTTCATAGATTAGCGTTGTTTCGTATTCATCAGTTGGTGCTCCCTCGGGGATAATCATATTTTCAGGGATATTCGTACCTGTTTTGTAAGGTCTGAAATCCACAAGAGGCAGATGCCTGTAATTATACTGGGTGAAAAGGATGAAAGCAGCTGTAATGATAATTATTGCAGTCCATTCGATGCTGGCAGAGGACAGTGTTTTATATTTTTTCCTGTTAACAAAAACCATGATAACAAATACAGATATAATGATGTTCTTGTAGAAAGTCTGCCAGTTGGTAAGGTGAATTGCATCACCGAAACATCCACAATCGGCTACAGGATTGCCTATAGCAAGGTAAAGGGTTAGAGGTGTGAAACCCAGCATAAAAATCAATAATCCCCATGCTGCAAGCCTCATCCTTATCCCGGTCAGAATAGCAAAGCCAATAATAACTTCGGAGGTACACAATATTACCCCAAGCAGGTATGCAAGGGGCTCCAGTGCATCAAGATGAAATGCTGTGAAGTAATCAATAAATTTATACATCGATCCCATGGGATCAATACCCTTTACCAGTCCGGAAAAAATAAAAACCAAACCAGAAATATAACGGCTAATAATTTTAATACTGATCATCCTATTATTTCGTTTTCCTGTAACAGAATAATTATTTGTTTGAAGATTTCATCAGGTGATAATATGGTCCCGGTATCTTTTGAGCAATTAATTATTTCAAGGGTATCATCGCCTGCAGCAGTGTCAAGATACACCTGCCTGACCTGTTTTTGAAATTCCAGGTTGCTTTCGTGAATATCATTATTACCGTTAAGATATTTCCTGTCGAACCCTGATCTGCTGTTTCGTAGCTTGCTTGCTGTAAACTCAAAAGGTACATCAAGAAAGATGTTAAGGGCAGGAACTGGTATGCCAAAATGTTTGAACTCGAGGTTCAATATCCAGTCCTTCAGTGCGTCTCTTTCCCGTTTATTACTGATTTTTGCACACTGGTATGCAATATTTGAATAGACATACCTGTCGAGAAGGACATATTTACCTGCCCGGAGCCATGAATAGATGTTATCAGATACGTCTTTCCTGTCTCCTGCATAAAGCATGGCAACAAGATATGGATCCACTTCATTGACCTGACCGAATTCCCCTCTCAGGAAGCGTGATATGAGTTCACCAAAGTAGGGAGTACTGGTTCTGGGGAAATGAATGAATTCATACTCCATGCCCTTTTCAGTGAAGTAAGCCCTGAGCTTTTCTATCTGAGTAGACTTCCCGGCAGCATCAAGTCCTTCAATTACTATTAGTTTCATCTTAATCTGCTTTGACAGGTACAAATATAATAAGTAAAGCATATTTCTCTGTGAGATACAAATTAAAAGAACTAACAGTGGAAGAATAGATATTAACCTGGTTGTTTAAGCTATATTTTATCCTTATATGCATATTCAGAACTAAAGGTTTATTTTTGTCAGGTATATTCAGGTGCTATTGACTTATCAGGATAGAACATATGAACAGAACAATTAATGTCAGGGGTCAGTTGATTGATCTTTCCATTCCAAAGGTAATGGGTGTACTTAATATAACTCCCGATTCATTTTATAGGGGCAGCAGGTTAAGCAGTGAAACGGAAATACTAAACAGGACTTCAGAAATGCTTGAATCAGGAGCTGATATGCTGGATATTGGAGGTTATTCTTCCCGTCCCGGAGCTGATGACATAGCAGAAAATGAAGAGCTTGAAAGGGTTACCAGGGCTCTCAGGTTAATGCGCAGGGAATTCCCCTCAGCAATTCTGTCACTTGATACATTCAGATCATCTATTGCCGATATTTGTATAAGTGATTATGGCGTGGATATAATAAATGATATTTCTGCCGGGGCCATTGATAATAAAATGTTCGGCATTATTGAAAAACACAATGTTCCCTACATTATGATGCATATGAAAGGTACTCCAAAGAATATGCAAACTAACCCTGTCTATGATGATATAATGACAGAAATTATTAAATGGTTTTCTGAAAAAAAGCAGGAGTTGGTGCTCAGAGGTGTAAAGGATATTGTTATTGATCCAGGCTTTGGATTCGGAAAAACAATTGAGCACAATTTTATATTGTTAAACAACCTGGAACGGTTTGGCATACTCGGTTTACCTGTTCTTACAGGACTTTCAAGGAAGTCAATGATATGGAAGACACTTGGTATAAGCCCTGAGGAAAGCCTTAACGGTACAGTTGTCCTGAACACGGTAGCCCTTATGAAAGGAGTTTCAATACTGAGGGTACATGATGTGGCCGAAGCTATACAGGCTGTCAGACTGGTAAGTCGTTTACATGTTACTTAAGTTAATTCACTTATATTTTTTACATTTGTCTGAAAGACACTAAATAAAAGTTATGCCACCTATTACAATACTTGATATAATTGATATTATTCTCGTGGCTTTTATCCTTTACCAGCTTTATCGTTTGATCCGGGGCACAGCTGCCATTACTATTTTCATGGGCATCTTTGTTGTGTACCTTTTCTGGAAAGTGGTGGAATTATTACAAATGGAGCTTATCAGTTCAATAATGACCGCTGTATTTGGTGGTGGAGTGATAATACTGATTATTGTCTTCCAACAGGAGATACGACGTTTCCTTTTAATAATAGGCAGCCGCTATATGGGGGGTGGAAGTTACTCCATCGAACGCTTTTTCAGTGGAGGAACCGTGGCTTCAAGACAGAAACAAACAGACATAGAAGAGATTGTAAGAGGAGTGGAGTGGTTTGTTGATTCAAGATACGGGGCTCTTATTGTTATAGCAAGAAGAAGTACCCTTGAATTATATTCAGAAGGGGGAGAAATCATCAATGCAAAAATCAGCGCCGAATTGTTGAAGAGTATATTTCATAAAAACAGCCCACTTCATGATGGCGCTGTACTGATAGAGTCAGGGAAAATATATGCTGCAAGATGTCCCCTGCCTGCCACAGATAATCCCAACTTGCCTCCCCGTTTCGGTATGCGACACCGTGCAGCAATTGGTATAAGCGAGCTGACTGATTCTATTGTTATAGTTGTATCTGAAGAGCGTGGGAAAATATCCCTGGCTGAATTTGGGGAGGTAGATGAAAATATTAAACCTAATGATCTGAGAAAGAAATTGTCGGAAGAACTAATTTAATACGAATAAATTGTCATGAAACATCCGCAAAAACTTACTGTGTTATTAATTCTTCTCTTGTTAGTGTCGTGCAGCGACAGGGATAAGAAGCCAAATATAATTTTTATAATGACAGATGACCATGCACGGCAGGCAATAAGCGCCTATGGTTCTTACAGGAATGAAACTCCTAATATTGACAGGCTTGCAAATGAGGGAATGCTGTTTGAAAATGCATATGTGACGAACTCTATATGTGCACCCAGCAGAGCAGTAATACTTACAGGTAAGCACAGCCATATCAATGGTAAGATTGACAATTCGGGCGCCAGGTTCGACAGTTCACAGGTTACTTTTCCAAAGTTATTGCAGGAGGCAGGATACCAGACTGCCATGATAGGTAAGTGGCATCTCAGGTCACAGCCAACAGGTTTCGATTACTGGAGAATACTACCTGGTCAGGGTCATTATTATAACCCCGATTTTGTAACTCCTGACGGAATAGAGAGGATTGAAGGATATGTGACTGATATAATTACTAACCTGGCTATTGAGTGGATGAATAACAGGGAGAAAGATAAACCGTTTTTGCTGATGTATCATCATAAGGCCCCGCATCGTGAATGGGAGCCGCCAATGAGGCATTATGATGAATTTATTAATAAAACATTTGATGAACCTGAATCATTATTTGATGATTATCAGGGGCGCGGTACAGCTGCAAAAACAGCTGAGATGTCAATACTTGACCATATGAATATGGCAGGTGATATCAAAATACATCCTGATGTATTGAAAGAGCTTGGAATTGAACCAAAAAGTGACTGGGACTTCAGGGCTTTGACAAGTAAGTTTGAAAGATATAATGAAGAACAGCTTGCTGCCTGGAACGAAGTATACGGTGCTATGAACTATGAATTTATGGAAAAATATCCGGGTATGAACGAAGAAGACCTTATGCGTTTCAAGTACCAGCGTTATATGCAGGATTACATGGCCTGTATAGCTGCTGTTGATGAGAATGTCGGACGGATAATTGATTATGTTGAGGATAATGACCTGGCGGATAACACAATAATAGTGTACACATCTGATCAGGGCTTCTACCTGGGTGAGCATGGCTGGTTTGATAAAAGGTTTATGTACGAGGAATCAATGAGTACACCATTGATTATCAGGTGGCCAGGTGAAGTGAAACCCGGCAGCCGATCATCGGAACTGGTTCAGAACCTTGATTTTGCCGAAACTTTTCTTGATGCAGCCGGTATAGAGACCCCGCCTGATATGCAGGGGGAGAGCCTGGTGCCAATACTGAAAGGGCAGGGTACGGAGTGGAGGGATGCTTTATATTATCATTACTATGAGTATCCTGCTGTCCATATGGTGAAAAAACATTATGGGATTAAGACCGACAGGTATAAACTGATCCATTTCTATGACGATATTGACGAATGGGAATTATATGATCTTGAAAAAGATCCTCATGAGATGAACAATGTATATGAAGACCCCGGCTACTGGGAGACACGTGATGAGATGAAGGAGAAGCTGATAGAACTAAGAGCATACTATAAGGATAATGATGAATGATGAATGATGAATGATGAATAATGAATTAAAATAATTCATAACTCATAACTCATAACTCTTTTAGTGATTCTATTGCTTCAAGAAGCACTCCGGCTGCCCCCCTGAATACACCCGAGCCTTTAGGCTCACCATTAATTGTGTACCATTCAAAAAAACCATTATTGTCTATTGCCCTGCTTATAAAAGGTTCCAGTTCTGTAATAGCCTCTTCAATAAAACCCATTTTTACAAGTTGTGGTATCAACCGTGCTCCAAACCAGGTCCAGTCACCGCCATTCTGATACTGGTATGCACCCATTCCTTTATTCTCAAAACTCCCATCAGGATAGGCTGGGTACATTGTTAGTCCAACAGATTGAGCACCTGCCGCTTCAACATTATCTCTCATCTTCTGGAGGCTTATACTTACCTCATCCTTACTTAATAGACCTGCTTCAATAGCTACTATAGTGCCTCCGTGGTAGTATATATCAGATTCATCTACTCCTTCAAATTCTTCACACCTAATATAAATATGGGGTATGAATTTGCTTTTTTCACTATCCCATAAATATTTCCTTGTATTATTTTTTATTTCATCATAAACCTGCAGCCACTTGGATTCTGTCGCGGGATCATTGTATAAATTAATGAAATTATCCAGTGCAATCAGCATCATGGCATTGTCATAAATATCGATACTGGGTATTGACAGGTCATCCAGCTTCACTCCCCATTTATGAACTGGCTGCACATCACCCCAGTCAGCAGTGGTAGCTCCCCATATCAGACCATATTCACTGTTGAACCTCTGCTTCATCAGGAAGTCCAGCATCTTTTCCATACGGTTGATAATGGTCATCCCGTTTACATATTCATTTAGGAAATCATTATCGCCTGTTTCATTTATGTATTTATAAACAGCCTGTATTAGCGATGTTTCCTGGTCTGTTTCCACGGTGTTCTTGTGAAAGACATATCCCGGCATATCATATCTTTAATAAACACCATAATTATCAGCAATATAACCATCAGGAACCTGTTCATAACCATCTACCATATTCCCGTCAAAGCCCTGGAAATAAAAGAATTGCAGAAGTGCATCACGCACGGTTTCATGAGGCAACACCCTGCATGAATATTTGATAAAAGTATTCAGATCCCTGGCCCATACCTGGTTGTATCCGTCACCTGCATTAAACCCCGTCTTCAGTATACCAAGGGCCATCTGTTCCACTTTATCATAATCTTCGTTATTCCTGATCTGCTCCTTTAAAGATGTTATATTCATCTGAGATGCTGCTGCATGTGAAATCAGGATCAGAAGAAGTAAGAATATTCTCTTTAAAGGTCTCATAAAAAATATTGGTTGTTTAACAATATAATATACTGGCATTTTCTATAATTGCCGTACTGCCTTGCAGCCTGCCTGCTTTTGAATTAAGATCATCAGTTTGTAGTTTCTTTATATTAAGTGTATTACATATGTGTGTGTCAAGACCGGTCAGCATATATATATTTATTCTTTCAGTTTTTGATATAAGCGACAGGGCTGTTCCTCCATTACCTGAATATTGTTTGCTGAGATTATAGAAAATGTCTTTTTTACTTCCCCTGAAAATATTAAGGAATTCATCATTGCCTATTCCATCCCTGCATTCTCCAAGAAGGAATAAGTTGCCACCATCCTTTACAAATGAAGCGGCATTATGTAAAGATTTATGGGTCTGGATAAAATTTATATCTTTTGGGTAGCCACCTGAACCTGCAATTACGTTGTCATATTTAACCTTGCTGTCTTTCCTGTAATAATTATCGTAAATAATACATGCTGAAAGAAAATCCTTATAGCTGCTGCCTGTCATCAGCCTGCTTATCTTTCCCGTGGTATCAGGTATTCCGCTTATTATAATTTTATCAGGCATCAATCTGTCAATTTCATAGAGATCTTCAGCTACAGGATTATCAGTTAGCTTGCCGGAGCGGCATCCCGGCTGGAGAGTCATATTATCAAAATCAATAAACAGTTTGTGATTTGAATAAATAGCTTCTCGGAATGCCAGTCCCGGGAAAAGGAGTTTTCTGCCTCCACCGTATCCTGCGAAATAATGATGTGAAACTGACCCGAATAATATGAGAAGGTCATGATCAAGAATATCCCTTCGTATTTTTACTTCAGTACCTCTGTTTGTAGTGCCCAGATTTATCATGACATCAGCATCATCGCAATCATGATGAATAAACTCATAATCATTATAAATATCACCATAAATCATGTGACTTTCTTGGTCGGTCTGCCGGGGATGGGTGCCGTAAGCAATATAAAATCTAATTGAGTTTTTATCCAGTCCTTTTCTGTTCGCTACCTCAATCAACCAGGGCAAGTACTTATCATATCCACAAAGCCTTGTTTTATCTGAAACCACGATTCCTGCCGAACTTATTCCGGGTTTTATAAGAGCAGAAAATTCTTCCAGGAAGATATTCTTATTCGGTTTACTTTCAGGGGGATTAACGTTGATAGATTGTGAGTTACCAGGGTCCAGAAGCGTAATATGTTTATTCCCGTATTTTAATCTATACTCCATACTTTTTTGTTCAGGGATGATCAGTAATACTTAATTTTTAAATTAACAGTATTGTTTACCACCCAGTAGCAGGTTTCTTCACATGTATCAGTAATAACATCAACCCTTGGCCTGGTAGCATCTACAGCTGTATATTCTTTTCCATTAATCACCACAGATGCAGTAACTGTATATTCAGAATTAAGACCTACTGTGTAATTGACTGAGGTGTGAGATGTACCATTATAAATTACCACCCCGTCTTCAATTTTACCCCTGTATATTGTAACATCGTAAAGAGCATTACTACCAAGTACTTCACCAAGCTCAATGCGAAGAGTGCATGTAATGGGTTCTATTAATTCACATTTATCACAGTCTACTATATAGAAATCTTCGCATGCTGTAAGGAAGCAGGAGCACCATAATAATGACAATATCAGCATTTTTCCAGTTCTCAGTACCATTTGATCTTTTTTACCGGACTTTGCATCTTATCAAAATATACATCATAGGCTAATCCAAAGCTAAACCAGCTGGGGCCAATCCTGTAAAGTTCAGTATTCATATACTCATACCCAGCATAGATATTAAATTTCCCTTTATTCCATCTCAAAACAACCTGTGGCATTATCCTCACCTTGTCGGGAGGCTTGATATTTGTACCCCTGTATTGACTGGCCATCATATATCCTGCATTGAGGTGTAAATCAATTGAAAGATTGCCCTTTGAATAATGCTCAATCAGTTTAAATTCCTTTCCCGCTCCTGCATAAAGAATATACCTTTTATCAAAATACTGGTAATAAGTATCTGAAGAATATTCAACCAGTACTTTACTGTACATTGGTTTCAACTCAAAACCGGCATTCAGCATCAGCTTAAGTAATGGATCTTTAAAACTGAGGCCTAACCTTGTATAGTAGTCTCGGACAGATGTTTTAATTCCTGCCTGAATTTTAACATGATCAAAGCTTAATTTAGACGGCTCAGAAAATCCTGCATCCTTTAATTCTTCCAGGATTTTTGTCCTTCCGTACTTCCGTGCTATCAGTACCGGGGATAATGTTTCATTATTAGTATATCTTTCAGGGTCAACTTTTGCCATGAGGAATTTATATGCTTCATAATGATTAGTTCTTATTGCCATTCCCATGGCATCATATTTATAATCATTAATCACGTGCAAATCAGCACCTGCCTTTATTAATAAACTCATCAGGAGTGTATCATTATTCTGAGCCGCAATCATAAGGGGTGTATAGCCTTCATTATCAGGTATATTAGCATTTGATCCTGATTGCAGCAGTAAATCACTTACATCAGCCTGACCGGAATATACGGCAGCTATAAGTGGAGTACTTCCGTCTTTTGTTCTGGCTTCAATATCTGCATTATAATATATAAGCATGTCACACATATAAAAAAAGCCGTATACTGATGCATAATGTAATGGTGTGGCTCCGTTAGGGTCTTTGAGGTTTATATTTGTTTCTGCTCTTATCAGTGCTTCTGCAATTTCCAGCATATTATCCTTTACAGCGATATGTAACGCCGACTCCCCGTCGTTTGTCAGTATTTCTGTATCAGGGTTATATTCAAGCAGGGCCTTTACCGTGGTTAGATGATTATTTGCCACGGCATATATCAGGGAACTAATATTTTCATAGTCAGTACCATCTATGTCGGCTCCCAGTTTTATAAGACGATGTACTTCAGAGGTATATCCTTCTGCTGAAGCTATCATTAAATTGGTGTTAAGGCCTTCAGGATAGGGAAGATAATATGAGGTGTCAATAATGACCGGGTCATTTTGTCCGGAAGCATTAAGGCTCAAACTTATCAATAATAGAATGAGGCTTAAGCTTCGCAACATATCATTATTGAGGGTTTTTGATAGCATATTATTACAAAGATAACAAAAGCTCAATATACAGAATCTACTTATTGCATATTAAACATATATTTTTGAAATTTGCATTGCATCGCAAAAAAGCCTAAATTGATATAAAAGGAAGCTGGTGGAATTTAAAATAATTTTAAACTAACGGAAATGAACTGGAAAATTATACTTGAATTATGGGATTCTGAATCTTATAATAGTAATATCGCACCTGTTGTTAATGAACTTTCATCTGAGTTTGACAGGCTGGTTGATTCCCCTCCTCCTCTTGGATATAAGACCATACAGGTAATAAATGATCTCTATTACGGCATGAGGGTATATACTCCTTTGGCTGAGGATCATTACAAGGTAGGATTGACCGTTGGGCACCTCACCTATGGTAAGGTTGCATACCAGTTTTCGCATGTTCTCAGCACAATTTACAGTGATCCCCGGCAAATTACCTGGCTGGCAAATGCTATGGCTCATATGGCCTCGTTCAGTTTTCTTGACTATTTTGCAGAGAAATGGAAAGATGATTGCCCGGGACCTGAATATGAGGGAGCATACGAAGCTTTCTCATCACTAAAATCGGAAAAGGTAAAAACTGCATTCCAGAATGTTGATATAATGTTGAACCTGGCTTCCAGTGAGTGGATAAAGGAAGAAGTAAGGAAACTGGATCAAAGCATGGATTATGCTCCCGCCGTACTTTTTGATCTGATAGGCCTGGAACTGCAGCCTCTGTTCAGGGAAGACTATACATGGAGGATATTTCCCTACCTTGGTAAAGGCACCAGGACACCCCTAAATGATCCTGACGACCTGCGGTGCAGACCAAGAGCAAAGCCTGATTTCGATAATCTGAGGGCAGCAGTACCTTCTGATCTTAAAGACCTTGTTGATAAGATCTACCACAGGCTGCATTAATATATTAATCTCCTGTTTGTTAATAACTATTGTTAATTATTAAGCCTATGTTAATAGCTTGAATTTATTATTTTTTATGTTTTATTATTTTTGCAGTGTGGAAAAAAACAGGATGAAAAGACAATATTACAAGTATATACTTCTGATCGCAATTTTTGTAATACTGGATCATAACCCTGATTCAATTGGAGGAATGAGCCTTCCGGACTCGGTTTTTACACCTGAGAATGCAAGGATAAGGAATGATTGTGCTTCTGATATAAATTATCAATATATTGACAGGCCTTTCAATAATTTTCTTCGCTACTGGGACGTAAAAGGTGCTTCTGTGGCTATTGTCCGGAATGGGAAGCTTGTTTTCGCCCGGGGTTACGGTCTTGCCGATTCCAGCAGGAATATTAAAGTTGAGCCGTATCATAAATTCAGGATAGCCAGTATTTCCAAGCTAATTACTGCTACTGCCATAATGAAGCTTCAGTCAGAAAATAAGATTAATCTCAGGGATAAAGTATTTGGCACAGGTGGAATCCTGGACAGTGAGTATTTTGAAAATCCAAGGGATAAAAGGGTATATGATATTACTGTTGCTCACCTGCTTGCTCACCAGGCCGGATGGAGTCACAGGTATGGCGATCATATGTTTATGCCGCATGTGGTAGCTGACTTTCTCGGAAAAGAGTTGCCTGTGTCAAATGAAGATATAGTCAGGTTCGCTCTTAATAAAAGATTACATTTCACACCTGGCAAGGGCAGATCATATTCAAACCTCGGATACGCTATACTCGGATTGGTTATTGAGGAAGTATCAGGGATGTCATATGAAGATTATTGCAGGAAAGAGATATTTGAGCCGCTGGGTATTTACGATTTTGAGCTGGCTAAAAACCTCTATGAAGAGAAGGATCCTCTTGAGGTTAGATATTATGAACCCTATAATGCAGTGCTAAAGGAATCAATCTATGGTACTGAGGAATTGGTACCGGCATCCTATGGAGGTAATGATATTGAAGCACTGGGTGGAGCCGGGGCATGGATTGCCACTGCACCGGACCTGCTAAGGTTTGTAATGTCGGTTGACGGCCTCAATATTGGTGAGGATATACTTCCGGAGCCTTTAATAGATTTTATGACAGACCGCTCTAACGGATTTGCCCCTGTGGGATGGAAGGAAACGACAAGAAATGGTTACTGGTGGAGAACAGGTTCATTTGCGGGTACCTCAGCCATGATAAAGCGCATGCCCGACGGAACCCTCTGGGCTGTATTGCTCAATACAAGTACATGGAAAGGCTCAATGTTTACAAATGATATTAACCTCCTGATGTCAAGAGTTATAGAAAATACAACTTCATGGTCAGATACTGACCTGTTCTCATATTTATTACCTGTACCTGTAGAACCGATTCAGGGAATAGGCTATTAATACTGTTATACATGTTTGAGTATGTGTTTCACAGTAAATGTAAATATAGTAAAGGAAGAATTGGAGAAACGATTCAATACCTCCTTTATTGATGATGAAAATTACAGGCCAAGCTACTATTATCATGCCCACTCATTGCCGGAGTTACCAGTTGCAGGTTATTTCAATGATGAATTCAATATCAGGTTGATCAAGTGGGGACTTATACCAGGGTGGACGGCAGGAGTTGAGGAAGCGCAGAAAATAAGGTATATGACTTTTAATGCCAGGGCTGAAACACTGGCAACCAAACCTTCATTTGCCGGTTCTTTTACCAGCAGGAGGTGTATAGTACCTGTCAAAGGTTTTTTTGAATGGCAGCATAAAGGGGGTGAAAAAATACCATGGTATATTTATCTGCCACACTCAGAAATAATGATGCTGGCAGGTCTGTATGACAGATGGAAAGAGCCTTTAACAGGTAGCAATATACTTACTTTTACCATTATTACTTCAGGAGCCAATAAGCTTCTTTCGAAGATACATAACACGAAAAAAAGAATGCCTGTAATTCTTCATGATCATGAAGAGGAAAAATGGCTCAACCCTGGTACCGGAAAAGACGATCTTACTGACATAATTAAACCTTACCCCGATGAGACCTTAAAAGCTCATACTATCAGCCCCCTGATAAATAATGCCCGGGTAAACAGGAATATTCCGGAACTCGTGAAACCTTATTCGTACCCTGACCAGTCAACCCTTTTTTGACTATAGTCAATCCAGCCGCCTTTTTTTATTCCTTCTCCAATTGCAGGCTCCTTTTCCGTGACAGTTCTTTAGTCTTTTGTAGTCGGTCGTTTGTCACTATTACTGTGCCACAAATTGATATGTTATCGTACCTTCCTGCTTTTTTGGTGCTGATGGGTCCGGATTAAACCTTGTCCTTTTTATAGCATTCATTGCTGCTTCATACAAACATTCGCTGGATGTTGAGCTTTCAAGGTCATTATAACTAAAATCGATTATTTCCCCGGCAGGGTCAACGGTTATATTAATTACCACCAGGCCTGCATTTTCACATTTGTATATTGGAATAGGCAAATTGAGATGGTACCTGCCGGGCAGGTTATAATAAACACGGGTTGGACCATCATAACTGGCCGCCAGCTCATTTGCAGAAAGCTTTTGAGTCAGGACAAGACTATCCTCCTGCGCTGACTCATAAGCAGTATCACCTTCATCCATCTCTTCCAGAATCCTATTTTGCCGGTCAATATAATTATCCTCACCCAGTTTGCCTTCTGCAATCATCTCTTCTTTTACCCTGTTAATATAATCTTCCTTGTCTATCTCAATTTCCCGCCGGCTGGCAATATTTCTTATTATATCCGTAAACCGGTCATCGCCCTCAAATAATTCCTCCAGGGTAATGGGCATTTCAACAATATCATTTTCTACAAATTCCTGGTCTGGCTGAAATTCAACCAGGAATTCGGACTGTTTCTCCCTGTAAGCCGATGATAGTTTAGCCGACATAAATACTATGCCAACAATTATATGTATTATAATTGTGCCTATTATTCCCACTATTTTACCTTCGTGCTTCTTCATTCTGATTACGAAATTATAAATTATTATTTTTACCACCTTAAACAATAAAGGTAAACTGACTATTTAATGCAACAATCAATTATCCTGGAACAAATATCCTTCCTTGCTGTTCTTGTACTAATAGGTGTTTTCACCTCGAAAATTGGGGTAATAAGGGAACAGGCAAGAGATGCTCTTGTAAAGATTATTTTTAACATTACATTACCTCTTCTTCTTTTTACCAATTTCAGTAAGCTTGAACTCAGCCCTGTAATACTGAGGAATAGTCTTATGGTAATTATAATCTCGCTGGTATTGATACTTGTGATGCTACTTTTTGCCGTCCTGTTTTCAAGGATGTTCAGTATGAAGCATGAGCAACGGTCAGTTTTTATCCCTCATAATGCATTCGGAAACGTTCTCTATTTTGGTTTTCCTGTAGTAAATGCTCTCTTTGGAGAGCTTGGTCTTTTTTATGCCAGTCTATATGCTTTCGTATCAATAATGCTTTTGTGGACGCTAGGCATTTATGTCATTACCAGGAAAGGGGGTATGAGCTTTAAGGCGAGCCTTAAGAATATGATAAATCCCAACTCAGTAGCCATCCTGGCAGGTTTTGTGCTGTTTTTGCTTGATATAAAAATACCCGGGGTGCTGCTAAAACCATTTGTCAGCCTTGGCGGAACAACAATTTACCTTTCAATGCTTTATATAGGTGCCCTACTTGGTTTAATGAATATCAAAGGTGTGTTTACTAATAAGTTAGTATACCTGACCTCTTTTAATAAGAACTTACTTTTCCCGTTTCTTTTTATCCTTGGATTTGCAGTATTAAGAAACAATATTCTGGAAGGACTTGACCCGCTGATTATTTCCGTGTTAATTGTTGAAGCTGCCATGCCATGCATGGCCAACATAGTCATTATCGCCAAAATGTATAATGTCGACGACCATCTTGCCACAGCAAATGTCTTCATTTCAACGATACTTAGTATAATAACCCTTCCATTTATTTACTGGCTGATGATGCACTTACTGTTGTCCTGAACTTCAGCAAAAGATCTGTATAATAAGCCTTATTTAATAAATTCTTCGCTTTGTTCAGAACGACACGAGAAGCCTGACATTATAACTCCTCCCTGTAAGATAATTTGGTACGGCATACTGTCTGGACTCACCACTGAGGTTATTCACTGTTGTAAGCCAGTTATATGATATGGTATTACGGATGTCAAGGAGGTTAAAGACCTCTAAACCGGCTATTATTTCCTCAAAAAACGAAAGAAAGCCTCCTGTAACAGTTGAATATTTACTTATAAAAACTTTGGTAAAGCCAATATCGACCCTTTTATAGGAGGGCATCCTCCGGTAGCTGTCATACCTGTCAGTATACGGTGAACTGACTGGTATTCCTGTACTGTAATGAAGGTTTATATGTGCCCTGTATGTGGAATTTGAGGGAAAGTAATCCTGGAAAAAGATATTCATTGAGAACCGTGTATCTGAAGGAGCAGGGAAATAACCGTATTCATCATTTAATATATCATGCCTGGCATCCATAAGTGATAATGATATCCATGACTCTGCATCTTTTACAAACTCACCGTTTAACCTGAGATCAAAACCCTTTACAAAGCCTCTTGCATTGTTTTCCGCAGAATATATTATCCTTATATTTTCGTACTTGTACGGTATGATATTCTTAAGGTTTTTGTAATACAGTTCTCCTGTCAACCTGAAAGGTGTAATGCCAAGAACAAAATTGTATTCGGCTCCAAGGACTGTATGTACGGATTTTTGTGATCTGATATCCTGGTTTACCATGCCTGTTGGGAATCTCATTTCCCTGTAAAATGGTGGCTGGTTGTAAACCCCGCCTGAAATGTAGCACCTGGCCCTGTTTGATGGATGTGTCCATGACAGGGATAACCTTGGGCTGAATAGCAATTTTTTTGAGAATGACCAGTAACTAAACCTTAAACCACCTGTAAAAATAAACCTCTGCCCTGAAATATTGAATATATAACTGTCAATAAGGTATCCTTCTAACCTGTTGGTTGACAGTATTGTATCATTTATAACCACTTTGCTCAACATAAGTTCATCACTCGAATAGGGTATGCTATAGCCGGCTGAATCTATTTTTTCCCATTCCCTTATCATGTCTACACCTGATTCATGGTTGTATTTCAATCCCCAGCTAAGGATATTTTTGCTGTATTCCCAGCGCCCCTTATATTTTAATGTATATATATTAAACCGAAGAATATTCCGTGCATGATTAAGCCAGCTGCCTATTCCAACATTAATAATGCTATCACCGAAGTTTTCGGAGCCAAGGTTTTTATCAAGCAGATTAAGGGCATAGGATCCTCTTATATCAAAAGTTTCTTTCTCTGCTGAATTATAGTAGTGTGCAATAAATTTACTGGTCATGCCTGCCGGTGATTCCAGGTCAATGGATAATGCCAGATTAAATGACCTGTAACTGTCTGTTTCAGAACCATCATAAAGTACGTATAACTGGTAAGCTTCGTTAAAATTACCGAAAGAACTTTTCCTTGAATCAGGGATAAATGAGTATGTATTTGAGCTATAGCTACCCATTAAACTTATTTCTGCCTTCCGTGATATGTTGTACCTGAGTAATGACTGTAAATCATAAAATGAGGGTTTGTAATTACCTTTTGTATCCAGTGTTTGAAGCAGGAATTGGTTGGTTTTATAGCGTGCTCCTGCTATGTAATTGAACCTATTGTTTTTCCCGGTACCCTCAATATGAGCAGTATTTAAAAGCAATCCTGATTTTACGGAACCTTTTGTTTCTTTAGGATCCTTATACCTAATGTCCAGCACCGATGACATCCTGTCACCGTAAGAAGCATTAAACCCTCCGGCTGAGAATCTTACATCCCTGATAAGATCCGGGTTTAGAAAACTCAGCCCTTCCTGCTGCCCGGATTTTATCAGTACAGGGTGGTATATCTCAATATCATTCACATAAACCAGGTTTTCATCGTAACTACCGCCCCTAACAGTATATTGATTCGATAATTCATTATTTGAATTCACACCGGGTAGTGATACCAATAGTTTTTCTATATTTCCTGAGATCGCAGGCAGCAGCTGGATATCTTTTACTGGTATGTTTTTCAGTGATGCTGCTTCCCCTTGCCTGTATTCCACAATGTTAACATCCTGCAACCTGGTAATATCTGGTTTGAGGATTACATTTATTTCAAGTGTATCAGGGTATGCAGAAAATTGAATTTCATAGTTCTTGTAACCTATACTTGAGAATAAAAGGAGGTAATCATTATTGTCGGCAGGTAAGGAAAGGCTATATGATCCGTCTTCCCCTGTAAAAGTTCCGTATTGCAGATCCTTTACCCCTATATTTACCAATGGCACAGGCATTCCTGTGGTATCACTTACATATCCCCTGATAACTCTAGTTTCTGGTTGGGTGTATACCTGTACACAAATCAGCAGAAGAAAGGAAAATAATACGGTTCTGGCCATTTCAGGTATGCTAATCAGGTTAGTCCTCTTATTCGTTATTATCCCTGTCCTTCTTTTTCTTTGATTTTTTATTCTTTAGAAGGCCATTTTTTAAACCGTCAATAAATTTTGCCCATGCAAAAGGATTGAAGAGATTATTAACGGGAGACTGGTTCTTGGTCATTATCCTTTCTGATTCCTGTTGCATCGCGTACCTGTATCCTGCTTCAGGTGTGATGTCCAGGTCTTCATTTATTTGTCTCTCGATCAGCGCAAGATTCTTTTCCATATTTTTCATCTCTATCTCTTTGGGAGAGACATACTCAACCACGGCCCGCTTAAAATCTTCATACGTCTTCCAGGGTAATACAAGAACTGACCCGATATTTATTGTATCGATATTCATACTGACATCAATAGTAAATACCGGGATGTCAACACCGGGCGGTATCCTTGCAAATGTTGGCTGATATCCTATTGAAGAAAAAATCAATGTATCACCAGGATATGAAATAATTGAGAATATCCCTCTTTCATCAGTGTTAGTACCTGTTCTGAGGCCTTTTGAAATTATGTTTACATATTTAACAGGCATGCTTTCATTGTCAAAAACTAGTCCGTTAACCTGAACATAACGTGATGGGTATATCTCCTGTGATAAAGCAGGGATAGAAAACAATATGAGAATTATTATAGATATTAACCGATTCACAGGATAATATTATAAATATTTTATAAAGAA
Organism: uncultured Rikenellaceae bacterium; assembly: GCA_964577305.1. Taxonomy (GTDB): domain Bacteria; phylum Bacteroidota; class Bacteroidia; order Bacteroidales; family VadinHA17; genus UBA9300. Next base: position 61,678 of record CAZNYS010000002.1, on the reverse strand, counting down.
ATGCAAATTGATCCGTTTAAGGAAACATCTACAGCATTTTATGATATTTTTAACTAATTTCTCACTGCTTCGTCTGTCGAAGCCCCAAGAAATATGGGCGAAGGCGGGCTCCCGGTTCTTTCAACAGTCCCGAATCTTTGATTCAAGGATCAATAAACGATTCAACGATTCAACAATTTAGCAATTCAACAATAATTAATATCTTTAAACAAATAAATCTGACCTATGAAAAAAATACTTGTAATAGGTACCGGTAACGATTGCCGAAGCCTGATGATGGAGGGTTGGTTAAGGTATTTCTCAGGCAATGAAGCTATGATATACAGCGCCGGATATAGCCCTGCTGAAGTTAACAAGCTTGCAGTAAAGGTTATGATGGATGCTATGATTGATATTACAGGTAGTAAGCCAAATACTATAGTAGATTTGCCGGAAAAACAATTTGACTATGTTATCAATTTGGCTGAAGAAAAGGGCAGAGATATTATAACTGAACTTCCGGGAAATCCTACTGTAATTGAGAAAACATCCCAGGATTGTCGTACACTGGAGGGCAAGGAAGAGGTAATACTGCAAAAACTGGCAGCCATCAGGGACTCACTTGAAGATTTCTGTTTTGACTTTGTAAATGAGCATATAAGGAACCTGATTCCCGGCGACATGTCGGATCATTTAAAATCAAATGATTAATGGTTGAACAGGAAGAAATAACATTACCTGTATTAGGCAGGGGCTTTCATTTAATCAGTTCTTATATTGAAACCAGCTTACCGCCATTACCGGGTAAAGGCCTGGTTAATATTTATATTCATCATACATCTGCTGCCCTGGCGATTAATGAGAATGCTGACCCAACAGTAAGAATGGATTTTGAGTCTTTTCTCAACAGGATGATTCCCGAAAATGATCCTATATACAAACATACGTTTGAAGGGCCTGATGATATGCCAGCTCATCTGAAATCATCGTTCTTCGGACAGTCAATAACCATACCTGTAAAAAATGGCAGACTGCATATGGGAACCTGGCAGGGAATTTATCTGTGTGAGTTCAGGAACCAGTCTCATCGACGCAGGTTAACCATAACTGTATTGTCATAATGATGAAAGTATAGAAAGTATATAATATGATATATTAATTATGATTTAAATATTTACTACATAATTTACATTATGCGTCTGAATACATCTGTCGAATTTTATATTACTGCTATTAATGTTAGTTTCATGAACCTTTTTAGTGGCCTGTAAAAGAGCCCCCGGCCCTCAATAATTAGAAACACCACTTAATAAAGTTTATGAAAATCATTAAAAAAATACGAAATGGCTAAGTTAATGTTACTGGGTGATGAGGCCATTGCCCAGGCTGCAATTGATGCTGGCTTGAGTGGTATGTACGCATACCCCGGCACTCCTTCTACTGAAATAATGGAATATATCCAATCATCTAAGGATGCAGCTGAAAAAGGTATCCATCGTGATTGGTCAGCCAATGAAAAAACAGCTATGGAGGCAGCACTTGGAATGTCATATACAGGTAAACGCGCAATGGTTGCAATGAAGCATGTTGGCCTTAATGTTGCTGCAGACGGATTTATCAATTCAGCGATGACAGGTGTGAACGGTGGCCTTATAGTGGTAGCTGCGGATGATCCATCAATGCATTCATCACAAAATGAACAGGATTCCCGCTTCTATGGGAAGTTCGCTTATGTGCCTATCTTCGAACCCTCAAACCAGCAGGAAGCATATGATATGATCTTTGATGCTTATGAAGTATCTGAGAAATATAAGGTACCTGTACTTTTCCGGATAACAACACGCCTCGCACATTCAAGAAGTGCTGTTAAGCAGAAAAAACAGCTGCAGCAGAATGAATTCAGTTTGCCGTCTGATCTGCGGCAGTTTGTGTTACTTCCTGCCATAGCACGGAGGAAGTACAAGGTATTGCTGTCAAATTATGAATCCCTGGCGAGTGATGTTGATTATCAAACGAATAATCGGTATATAGACGGTGAGGATAAATCGCTGGGTATTGTAGCCTGCGGCCTTGCCTATAACTACCTGGCTGAGAACTGTAAAGACAGAGGATGTAAGTACCCTGTCGTAAAAATAGGTTTCTATCCTGTCCGGGAGGATATCCTTGCAAGGCTTAAAGCCGAATGTGAGGAGATACTAGTGCTTGAAGAAGGATTTCCTGTTATTGAGGAACTGATGATAGGTTTCCCCCGGTCAGACAATAAAATAAAGGGAAGGCTTGACGGATCACTGCCAAGGGACGGTGAGCTGAATCCAAACCTGGTTGCAAAAGCCCTGGGTTTAAGATCGGGATACGGAAAGGATGTTCCTGATATAGTGAGGAAACGCCCGCCATCCCTATGTAAAGGCTGTGGACATGCTGATATGTATAATGCACTTAATGAAGCACTTGAAGAATACGGCCCAGGAAAGGTCTTTTCAGATATAGGCTGCTACACCCTGGGAGCCCTGCCCCCCTATAATGCCATTAATTCATGTGTTGATATGGGTGCCTCTGTAACAATGGCAGTGGGAGCAGCTGATGGCGGTATGTTCCCATCAATAGCTGTAATAGGTGATTCAACATTTACTCATTCCGGCATGACAGGACTGCTTGATGCTGTAATAAAAAACGCACACGTCACAATAATAATATCAGATAATTTAACAACAGGAATGACCGGTGGCCAGAAATCACATGCAACAAACAGGCTTGAATCAATATGTGCCGGCCTGGGTGTTGCAAAAGAACACATAAGGGTGATTAATCCCTTGAGGAAAAACCACGAGGCCAATACAGCGGTTATGAAGGAAGAAATAGCCTATAAAGGTGTTTCCGTGATAATATCACAGCGTGAATGCATCCAGACAGCTGCCAGGAGGAAGAAGAAGGAACGTTAAAAAAATAGAAAAAAGGAAAAATGAAAAATGATATAATATTATCAGGTGTTGGTGGTCAGGGAATTCTCTCTATTGCTGCTGTAATTGGTTATGCTGCAGTAGAGAATAACCTTTATCTCAAACAGGCCGAGGTACATGGTATGAGCCAGAGGGGAGGGGATGTTCAATCACATTTCCGCCTTGCTGACAAACCCGTAGCTTCCGACCTTATCCCTTATGGTGAGGCAGACCTTATTCTTTCAGTTGAACCAATGGAGGCTCTGCGTTACCTTCCGTGGCTGTCAGAAGATGGATGGCTGGTTACAAACAGTAATCCATTTGTAAATATACCTGATTATCCCGATACTGTTGATTTGCTGGACGAGATAAGGAAAGTGAAAAATAACCTGATTGTCGATGCAGATAACATTGCAAAAGATACAGGTTCTGTAAGAGCTGCGAATATAGTAATGCTCGGCGCTGCTTCTCATTTTATAGAATTACCATTGGAGAGCCTTGAGAATGCAATTCGTAAATTATTCGGCCGGAAAGGAGATGAAATAATTGATCTCAACCTTAAAGCACTGGCTGCAGGACGAGAACAGTATAAACCTTAATGAACAGAAATTTAAATACTTACTTTTATGAGCTTTATACGTTCACTACGCTGTTTTATCACATTAAATGTACTTGTAATTATTACCTCTAGTGCATCAGCCTCCGGAAATGAAGTACGCCGGAAAATTTGTATGGATGATAACTGGAAATTTCATTTCGGCCATGCCGCAGATCCCTCACAGGATTTTGGTTACCGATTGGCAAACATATATTCTAAGACAGGAGACGCAAGGGAAACAGCTATTTCAACTGCTTTTGACGACAGTAACTGGCGGACACTTGATCTTCCACATGACTGGGTTGTGGAATTGCCTTTTCAAAAATCAGATAACAGACATATAATGTCGCACGGTTATAAACCGGTAGGAGGATCTTTCCCTGAAACAAGTATAGGTTGGTACCGGAAACACTTTGACGTAAGCAGTGCGGATACGATGAAAAGATTTATAATTCAGTTTGATGGAGTATTTCGTGATAGCAAATACTGGATTAACGGGTATTATCTGGGAGGAAATGAAAGTGGGTATATAGGAACGTCCTTTGATATAACGGATTTCCTTGATTTTGATGGTGAGAATATACTTGTTGTTAGGGTTGATGCCACGCAGTACGAGGGTTGGTTTTATGAAGGAGCAGGCATTTATCGCCATGTTTGGTTACATATTCATGATAACCTTCATATTGTGCCCGAGGGCTTATTTATTTATACAGAAACTGAAAATGGCAGAACGCGTGTGCTCGTTGAGAATGAGTTAAAGAACCTGTACAATGATAACAGAACATTATCTGTTCAATGCAAGTTGGCTGACCGTGAAGGAAATATTATCTGTATGGGAGAGGAGTCAACACTTGATATTGAAAGCTATGGTAACGCAATTATCAGGGATGAATTGTTATTTGATGATGCCCGCTTGTGGTCGCTTGATGATCCCTACCTGTATCGTATGATATCCGAAATCAAGTCTGGAGATGAAATTACAGACCGGATCGTAACACGATTTGGTGTCAGGAATATAAGAATTGAACCTGATAAGGGATTATTCCTTAATGGTAAGCATATTAAGATACTGGGTGTGAATTGCCACCAGGATCATGCAGGGGTGGGGAGTGCCCTCCCTGATTATTTGCAGTATTACCGCATAGGGCTTTTAAAGGAACTGGGAGCCAATGCTTACAGGACAAGCCATAATCCTCCAACACCTGAATTACTTGATGCCTGCGATAGCCTTGGTATGCTTGTTATGGATGAAACAAGATTGCTCAACAGTGGGTCCGAATATATGGATCAGTTCAGAAGGATGATACGCAGGGATCTAAATCACCCAAGTATTTTTATTTGGTCTATCGGTAACGAAGAAGGATGGGTGCAGCGCAATGAGACGGGAAAGAGAATTGCCACCACAATGCTGAATGAACTAAAAAGACTGGATCCCACACGCACTGCAACCTATGGAGCTGACCTGCCAAATCATTTTACAGGAATAAACGAAGTGATACCGGTAAGAGGCTTTAATTACAGGATATTTGCTATTGATGATTACCACAACGATCACCCCTGGCAACCAACAATAGGAACAGAAATGGGAAGTACTGTTACCACTCGTGGTATATATGTAAAGGATACAGTAAGATGTTACCTTCCCGACCAGGATCTGAATGCTCCATGGTGGGCATCACTTGCTGAATACTGGTGGTCTGTAGCTGCCGAACGGGAATGGTTTATGGGAGGATTTATCTGGACGGGTTTTGATTACCGTGGAGAGCCAACTCCTTTTCACTGGCCAAATATTAATTCACATTTCGGAATAATGGATATGTGCGGCTTCCCTAAAAACCTCTATTACTATTACCAGTCGTGGTGGACTGATAAGGATGTATTACATATTTCTCCTCACTGGAACTGGCAAGGACATGAAGGTGATTCAATAGATGTATGGGTGAATACCAATGCAAAGCAGGTTGAACTTTTCCTTAATGGACAGAGCCTGGGAACAAAAGAAATGAAGCCCCACAGCCACCTGAAATGGAAGGTTGTTTATGAACCCGGTACTATTAAGGCAGTGGCACGAAAAGAGGGGCGAACCCTAATCGCCAGCCGCAGTACAACTGGCGACCCACATCGTGTTATACTGGTCCCTGATCGTACAAAGATAAAAGCAGATGGTAAAGATGCCACTGTCGTAAATGTACATGTTGTGGATGAACAGGGGAGGGAAGTGCCTGATGCTTTCAACCTGATCAGATTTGAGATTGATGGACCGGGACATATTATTGGAGTAGGCAATGGTGATCCAAGTAGCCATGAACCAGATAAAATCCTTTCAGGCAATTACCAACGACATCTTTTTAGTGGTAAATGTCAAATGATTCTTCAATCTGATGATATAAAAGGAGAAATAATAATTAAAGGAAGTTCAACCGACTTGAAGAGCGATTCCGTTTCAGTTATTGTTGAGTAAATGTCTTATTATGATATTACAGTATCAGAAATAACCAATCAATAGCAGCCTTATGAAAAGAACTACCTGTTTAATACTATCCTTTTTTCTTTTTTTGGGTATAGTAAATGCTCAGACAGGCAGAGAGGTATATTCATTGAATTATAACTGGAAATTCTTATTGGTTGACATAAATAATGGCGATGATGTATATCTTGATGATAGTAATTGGAGAGTACTGAATCTTCCTCATGACTGGAGTATCGAGTCTGAGTTTGACATGGATGCACCTGCGGGAGGCAGAGGGGGCTATCTTCCCGGAGGAATTGCATGGTACAGAAAAACATTTGATCTCAAGCATTGGAGTGATGATAAAAAAGTTTGGATTGATTTTGAAGGCGTATATATGAATGCTGATGTTTGGATAAATGGGCGTCATCTTGGTTTTCATCCTTATGGATATACAGGATTTTATTATGACCTGACACCATATCTGAATGAAGGTAAGAATATTTTAGCCGTTAGAGTTAATAACAGCTTGCAGCCAAATAGCAGATGGTATACCGGATCAGGTATCTATAGAAACGTATGGCTGACATTTCTGAACAAAATCCACATAGGGCATTGGGGGGTTTTTGTACAAACACCCGAAATAACAGATGAAGAGGCTCTTGTTAAGATCGAAACATTGATTGAGAATAATGGGTTTGTAGATGATGAGACTATTTTAAGCTCAACTATATTAAATTTTGATAATGAGACAGTAGGAAGTTGTGAATCCAATATTTATATGGAAAATAAAAACTCTGCCAAGTATGTTCATGAAATAAAAGTAGGTAGTCCGGATTTATGGTCCAATGAAAGCCCAAATCTGTATAAGTTAGTATCTGAAATAATAATAGGCAGGAAAGTGCTTGACAGGGTTGAAACAGTATTTGGTATACGGAGTATTGAGTATTCACCCGATAAAGGATTACTGTTAAACGGGGAACATGTAAAAATGAAAGGTGTATGCCTGCATCATGATGCTGGATGTATGGGAGCTGCTGTGCCTGCAAGAGTATGGGAACGAAGGTTTGAGCTTCTAAAGGAAATGGGATGCAATGCAATACGCACGGCGCATAACCCAATGGCTCCTGAATTTATGGATTTATGTGATAGAATGGGGTTCCTTGTAATGAATGAAATATTTGATGAATGGAAAGGAGGAAAGGTTGAATTTGGATATCACAATTATTTTGATGAGTGGTCACAAAAAGACCTTGTCTCATTTATACATCGTGATCGGAATCATCCCTCAGTGGTAATGTGGAGTGCAGGCAATGAAATTGGTGAGCAAAGCATCGAAGGAGGAGAGCAAATATTGAAACCTTTGATTGAAACATTTCACAGGGAAGATCCCACCCGGCCTGTAACAACAGGTAACGATCATATTGCTGCTGACGGAAGATCTGCAAAATTACCTTTTCTAAATATGTTGGATATTGTAGGATACAATTACGTTGATAGGTGGTATGAAAGAAGGGAATTGTATTATAATCTTGATCATCACTCATATCCTGACTGGAGAATGGTTGGTACAGAAAGTGTCTCAAACGGTGGAATACGTGGGTGGTATATGATTGGTCAGGATTCATCAAAGGTAAATGCCGGATATAATTCAAGAATGATAAGAGCAGAACAATTATGGAAATTTGAAGCATTACACGATTATGTAATAGGTGATTTTATGTGGACAGGAATTGATTACCTTGGAGAATCAAGATGGCCTGCAAAGAATGCTTCTTCAGGAGTAATTGATATGTGCGGATTTCAAAAGGATGGTTTCTATTTCTATCAAAGTCAGTGGACAGATGAGCCAATGATACATATTTTCCCTCATTGGAATTGGCCTGGCAGAGAAGGTCAGGTATTCCCTGTACTGGTATACACTAACTGTGATACAGTAGAACTGTTCCTTAATGATAAGTCCTTCGGGGTAAAATCATATGAATTCCCCCGGCAGGGTAACTCAGGAAGCTGGAACAGGTATGTACATCCTTATTTGAATACAAACACAGCTGATTTACACCTGGCATGGGATGTCCCGTATGAACCGGGTGTTCTGAAAGCAGTAGGCAGAAAGAATGGGAAGATATATACTGCCGTTGTTCAAACGGTTGGTAAACCACATTCTATAAGGCTATCTTATGACCGAAGAGAAATAAATGCAGATGCAAAAGATGTAATCCATATTAAAGCTGAAATAGTCGATAGTAATAATAATATTGTACCTATAGCAGATAACAGGATCCGTTTTGAGGTCGAAGGTGAAGGGATATTAATAGGAGTTGGTAATGGAAATCCAATAGACCATGATTCATTTAAGATTAATGAACGTAATGCTTTCAATGGGCTGGCACTTATTATTGTTCAGTCAACCCGAAAACCCGGCAAAATAAAAATAACAGCTTCTTCAGAAGGTCTCTACCCGTATAGCATTGAAGTCGAAACAGTAAAATCAGATTTAATACCTTATATAAAATAAGATTATCATGAAAACACAGGTTGTAATAAGTTTGGCAATATTGATATTATTAACTTTTTGTAAATCTTCTGAAAATGATATTTCCCAGGTATCTGAATTTGCTTCAATAAGCCAGGTTGACTCAGGAAAGGCAGTGGCAGTGATGTTTACTGCTTACCGAACAACACTTGTGGCAGATGGGAAGGATAATACCCTTCTGAGGGTAGCAGTAACAGACAGTGCAGGGAGGGAAATAAAATCTGCAAATAATAATATCAGAATCTATCTTGAAGGTGATGCCCGGATTACGGGAACTAAAGATGGTGAGAGTTTTTCAACGGCAATAGATACAACAGGAAGGGAATACCTGCAACACAAACTTGAGAATGGCCTGGCATGGCTTAATTTTCAGGCTGGTAATAAACCTGATAAAATAAAAATTGAAGTAAGATCTGAATCATTATGGGCCGGCTCACATGAGATACATACCATACCTGCCGGTGTCGAACTGCTTACGCCTGAGCCTGATCAGATTAAGCAGGTTGACAAGGAGATAGGGAAAATGATAGGAGCAGATATCTCATTCCTGCCCCAGTTTGAAGACAGGGGAAGAAGGTATTATGATAACGGCATTGAGAAAGATGCAGTTAAAATACTTGCTGACCATGGCTTTAACTATATAAGACTCAGGATATTTGTAAACCCTGAAAATGAGAAAGGATATTCACCAGGTCGGGGCTTTTGTGGCCTTGAATATACCCTTCGGATGGCCAGGCGTATTAAGGATGCAGGAATTAAACTCTTGCTGAATTTTCATTACAGTGACTACTGGGCAGATCCGCAGCAACAGAATAAACCTGCTGCCTGGGCGTCGCTGGATTTTGAGGCCCTCAGGGATACTATGAAGATGTATACTGCGAATGTTCTGAGGGCTCTTGAGGCACAGGGAACACCGGCTGATATGGTACAGATAGGAAATGAGGTTAATCATGGCTTGCTATGGCCCGATGGTCATATAAGTAATCCAGATCAGCTGGCTGAATTGCTGAAGGCCGGAGTAGAAGGGGTGAAAATGGTTGATGACAAGATGCCTGTTATGATGCACGTTGCACTTGGAGGACAAAATGAAGAGGCGGTTTTCTGGTACAATAATATGATTGCCAGGGGGGTCGAATTCGATATGATGGGAATATCTTACTACCCCAGGTGGCATGGTACACTCGATGATCTGAAATATAATCTTACCGACCTGGTAACCCGCTATAGAAAACCGGTTAACGTGGTTGAATATTCTGATTTCAGAACAGAAGTACACAAAATAGTATTTAACCTTCCGGAGGATATGGGTAAAGGTACCTGCATATGGGAACCGATTGGGTTCAGGGGAGACCTTTTTGACAGAGATGGTAATGTGATTGAAGGCATGAGGCTCTATGATAAACTGAGAAATCAGTATCTGTAGATATAAATTGTCTGTCCTGTTCTATAACACTTTACTGCTCAATTATGAACAGGATGATTACATTTGCTATATTACCTAATACTATCTTACAATGAAAAGAACATTAATCTTTACTTTTATTGTGCTAATAGCTGCCGTAAGTTATTCGCAGAAAGCTGATTTCAAGACAGCAGAGAAATTCAGATCCTCAAATATGAATATTAAGACAGGTGATACAAGAGTGCAGGCACACTGGATCCATGAATCAAATAAATTCTGGTATTCATACAAAAAGTCTGGCGGCAAGAATTACTATTATGTTGATGGAGATGCTAAATCAAAAAAACTGATGTTTGACAGCAGGTATATGGCTGCCGAAATACATAAGCTTATCCATCGTCCTTATAATCAGCTTGATCTTCCTGTTGAGGATATAGAATTTGAAAAGGAAAGCACAACAAGGTTTACCTTTAAAATAGATTCTATTCGTTTCCTTTTTGATATGGACAACAGGAAACTTGTTATAAAAGACACTGTTCCGAAAGAAGACAGGAAGGATAGATGGGCGACATATAGTCCTGATAGTACCTGGATAGCATATGCAAAAAACTATAACCTGTATATAATGAAATCCAATGATCCTGACAGTGTTGAAATACAGTTAAGTACCGACGGGGAGCTTAACTATGGTTATGCAAGCAGCAGGTCTGATACTGCTAAAGACAAGAAGGTAAGAAGTATTGCCAGATGGTTCGAAAATGAAGAAAAACTATATGTAATTAAGTCTGACAGCAGGAAAGTAGGTGACCTTTTTGTTATCAATGCACTTGCTGAACCGAGACCTGAGCTGGAAACATATAAATATTCAATGCCCGGGGAAGAGAATGTTCCGCAACTTGAGCTTATAATATTTGATATTGAGACAAAGGAAAGAACAGATGTGGAAGTGGCAAAATGGAAGGACCAGAGACTCAACGTGAGATGGACATCACAGGAAACAGCCGATAAATTGATTATCGAGCGTAAGAAAAGAGATCTTACTGAAATAGAGATATGCATGGTAGATGCTAATACAGGTGATCTGAAAGCCCTTTTCAGCGAAGAGCAGTATCCATATATTTATGATGGTTACGGTTATGGTGACCTGGCAGTTCTGAATGAAGGTGAGGATATAATCTGGTGGTCAGAAAGGACAGGATGGGGACATCTTTACCTTTATGACGAGAATGGTAACATAAGAAGACAAATAACGGATGGATTTTTCGTTACCGGGAATATTGAACGTATTGATACACTGGGAAGGGAATTATACATTGAAGCATTTGGACGCGAACAGGGTATACACCCTTATTATACAATGCTTTACAGGGTGTCTATTGATCGTGGCGGAATGAAGCTTATCAGTCCTGAAGATGCTGATCACTCCTTCAGTATGTCAAAAACAAATGATTACTGGGTTGATACTTATTCCAGGGTTGATATGGTACCTAAATCAGTGCTAAGAGATAAAAACGGAACAATATTGCTTGAACTTGAAGAACCTGATCTTTCACAGCTTTACGCCATGGGCTGGCAAATGCCCGAACGTTTTGTCGTAAAAGCAAAAGACGGCGTTACAGATCTGTATGGGGTGATGTTTAAACCATTTGATTTTGATTCAACAAAAAAGTATCCTGTTATCTCATATGTTTATCCAGGCCCCCAGACCGAATCAGTACCATATGCATTCTCCGTTAGTTCAAGATATAATACCGCACTGGCACAGCTTGGTTTCATAGTGGTTAACTTTGGACACAGAGGTGGAAGTCCACAGAGAAATAATTACTACCATACATATGGTTATAACAATTTACGGGATTATGCACTGGCTGATGATAAATACGGTATTGAACAGCTGGCCGACATGTATAAATTTATAGATATTGAAAGAGTTGGTATTTACGGACATTCAGGTGGTGGATTCATGAGTACAGCCGCCTTACTCACTTATCCCGGTTTTTATGATGTCGCGGTATCTTCCTCAGGGAACCATGATAATAATATTTATAACCAGTGGTGGGGCGAAACTCATCATGGGGTAAAGGAAATAGAGAAAAAAGTAAAAGTTAAGAAAGAAGAAGGTGAAAAAGAAGAAGGATATCCTACTGAAGAGCAGGACAGTACCAGGACAGAAATCACATTTAAGTCAGAAGTCCCTGCTAACCAGGATCTTGCAAAGAATCTAAAGGGTTACCTACTGCTTGTTCATGGTGATATAGATAATAATGTTCACCCCGGTAACAGTATAAGGGTGGTTGATGCACTTATCAAGGCAAATAAAAGGTTTGATTTTATGATTATGCCCGGTCAGAGGCATGGATACGGTAATTATTCGGAGTATTTTGAAACATTGATGTGGTATTACTTCGCTGAGCACCTACTCGGTGATTACCGCACCAATGTGGATATGAAAGATTACTAGGGTTCTTCGAACTTTTGAGCATTTCCTTGTTTGCCCTGGCCCCGAGTACTCGGGTGAAGGTGGAACCTGTATATATTCCTATATCCAATTTTTTTGTATATTATTGAATATAAACAACACTGTTGCCTATGAAGAAATATTTCCTGTTATTATTCATAATTCTGCTTAATCTTAAGCTTACTTCTCAGAGGGCTATTATATACGAGGAGCTAAAGGAAATGAGCACTTATCCATATGGTGATCCTGATCCTGTCCCTAAGCCCGGGAAAATATATCCCTATTACCGTTTTGATGCTTACTCTGTTGATCCTGTTCAACAGGAATGGAATATGGTATGTATGGAGAACGACTGGATCAAGTTGTGGATAGCACCGGAAATAGGAGGTAAAGTATACGGAGCAATGGATAAAACCAACGGCAAGTATTTCATTTACTATAATAATGTAGTTAAGTTCCGGGATATTGCTATGAGGGGTCCATGGACCAGCGGAGGAATAGAGATGAATTTCGGATGCATAGGTCATTCACCTGTTACTTCAAGCACTGTTGATTATTACATGAGATTAAATCCTGATAGCAGCGTATCATGTTTTATAGGGGCAATAGATCTTCCGGGCAGGACAGAATGGAAGGTAGAGATATACCTCCCGGCTAATAAAGCGTGGTTTGAAACAAGGGCGGAATGGATAAATCCTTCCTCAGCAGAAACATCATTATACCACTGGATGAATGCTTCGGCTGATGCGGCCGAAGATCTTCACTATTATTTTCCCGGAACCAATCAAATAGATCATAGTGGAAATGTTTATCAATGGCCTGTAAATAAAAATGAAAGGGATATATCCTTATATAGAAATAATAATTTTGGAGGTGATCATAGTTACCATGTACTGGGAAAATATACAGACTGGTTTGCAGGATATTATGACGACAGGGATTACGGATTTGGCCATTGGTCATTGTACCCGCTTAAGCCGGGAAAAAAAATCTGGATGTGGGCGCTTTCACGTCAGGGTGCTATATGGGAATCTTTATTGACTGATACTGCAGAAAATAGTCAGTATACTGAGATACAGACAGGCCTGCTTTATAATCAGGCAGGTTCAGCAAGTACTTATTCACCCTTTAAACATCTTGAATTTGAACAGGGTTCAGAGCTATTATTTACAGACAGGTGGTTCCCCCTGTCAAATATCTCAGGATTGACAACTATTACCTCGAATATTGCATTAAATATCACATCAGAAGGCGAGAGTAAGAAAGTCCTGATCTATGCACTGAATATCATCACCGATACAATTGAGCTGGTAACAAAAGCAGGGAATACCATATCCAGGCTGCTTGATATGGAACCAACAGATACTGTCACCCTGAGAATTAATAATGCTGAGGGTATTTCCGAGATATACCTTAGAAATAAAGAAGAGCTAATTTATAGGGGAAATGATCATGAAACTATCCTTGCAAGGCCATTGGAAGATGATGGTTTTAAATGGAATTCAGCTTACGGTTATTATTACCAGGCAATTGAATATATGAGACAGCGTGATTATCTGATGGCCGGGGAGTACATAAGAAAATGTATTGATGAGGATCAGTATTTCATGCCTGCCTACACAAAACAGGCAGAGCTGGAGATGCGGAAACATAGATATGATAAAGCTGAAAAATTGGTAAGAAAAGTACTGGCATTTGATGCATATGACCCGGAAGCAAATAATATATATGCCTCTCTGACTGAACGGCAGGGTAAATTATACCAGGCAAAAGATGCTTATGGTATAGCTATGAGATCTAATAAGTTCCATAACTATTCCATAAATAAACTTGCATTATTGAGCCTGAGGGAGAATAATATTGCTGAAGCAAGGAAGTATATCGATTATGCCTTGAAAAATGGAATAAACAATAAACAAATAAAGAGGACAAGGCTCGTATGGGCCAGGAAGGCAGGTTTAGATTCTTTATTCACTGTACTTTATAATGATATTATCAGTCATGATCCGCTGAACCATTTTGCCAGGTTTGAGAACTACCTGATGAACCCGGCTGATTCATTGGAAAAGTCATTTCTTAAATATATCAATAATGAATTTCCATACCAGACATTCCTTGAGATGGCATGCAGGTATATAAATTATTACATGTACACAGAAGCCCTGAAGCTTCTTCAATTATCTCCTCCCGATCCTTTAATATTCCTTTATCTGTCATATGTGTATGACAAGCTGGGTAAAGACGAATTGTCCGACAAATATCTTAATGAGTTAATACAGGCAGAAACAGATTTTGTCTTTCCTTTCAGGGCTGAGACGGAACATATACTGAACTGGGCAGCTGAAAAAAATAACAGTTGGAAGATCAGATATTACCAGGCACTTATTTACTGGAATTCGGGAAACAGGGAAAAAGCAGATTGTTTATTCAGGTCTGTAGGGGATGAACCCGGTACCTGGGAGTTTTACATTGCCAGGGGTAATTTTACCCTTGCAGATGATGATAAAGAAGCCGGGCGTGATTACAGGGAAGCATATAAAATTGCACCCGGGGAGTGGAGAACAAACCATGAGTTGGTCAATTTTTACCTTTCAGGTGGATATACGTCCAGGGCCCTGAAAGTGTCAACCACTGCCTATGAAAAGTTCAAAGGCAACTATATTATTGATTTTGATCATGCCCGATGTCTGCTGTCAAGAGATAGTGTATACAGGTGTATTGATGTATTGAAGGAAACAGTGATACTTCCGCATGAAGGTGCGCATCAGGGGAGGGAAGTATGGGAGAAGGCAAATGCCTTGGCATCTCTTGATAGTTACTGCTGTGGGCGAATAGATGAGGCATATGACTATATAGGGGAAGCGTATAGGTGGCCTGAGAATCTGGGGGTTGGCAAACCATATAACGTGGATGAACGTATACTGGATTTTGTTAAAGCAATGGTTGTCAGAAAGAAGGGAGAATCTGAGCAGGCAAGAGATCTCTATGAAAAAATAATAAATCAATGTACATATGAATATGAATGTATCGATTCATATAATATCCTAAAAGTATTTGCATTGAGGGAAACAAACAATTACAGGGAGTCGGAGAGCTATTTTAATGAATGGATTAAGGGCCTTGCGGATAAGAGGATTAGGCAATGGGCTGTTTCGTTATATAAAGGGAGGTATGAAGAAGCTGAAAAATACGCGTATATGATGCCTGATATACTTGATAAAGAACCCTGGCAGGAAAGTATTTATATTGCTGATCTCAGCTTACTGCATAAGGTTGTGAAGATTTACCTCCAGGAGAAGTGGTGAAGAAAAGGCTAAGGCTAAGGCTAAGGCTAAGGCTAAGGGGTGCAGCTTCAGCCTTAGCCTTGAACTCTACTTCTCATCAAAAACACCTTCTTCCTTCTTCCCTCTCAGCATTTGCATCTGGCTTACAATAATTTCAGTGATCCATTTTTTCTCACCATCTTTCTCATAATCACGATGCACAATACGACCTTCAACAGCAATCTCCTTACCTTTGGTAAGATATTTTTCCGCTATTCCGGCGAGGCCGTTCCAGAGCACAAGGTTATGCCAGGTTGTCTCACTCAGCTTTTCGCCTTTTTCATTTTTGTAGTTTTCAGTAGTTGCAAGAGGAAATTTTGCAACTTTCCTTCCATTGTCAAATTCTTTTACCTCGGGATCTTTACCCAGGTTACCGATAAGATGGACTTTGTTGTTCAGTGATGCCATAATTTTGAAATTTTTGTTTAACATAAGTTCTTAATGCAAACATAAACCCCTGTGGCATAACGTGTCGGTAAATAAATATTTATAGTTGTTTAATAAACGTTTAAAATCGGATAAAGCAATTTCCAATATGCATTTACAAGATCCTTGAAACATTTTTGCCTGTAAAAAAGTCTCACCCCAGGTTGTAATCAAAGCTCACATTTTTTAACTTTATAAAAATTTCTGTGATGCCAGTTAGAAAATGTCTCGACTGCGGTGAAGTACTTAAAGGAAGATCAGATAAAAAATTCTGTTCTGATCAGTGCCGTAATAATTATAATAATACCATTAACAGGGAAGCTTATAACCTTGTACGAAATGTACATAGTGTATTAAGGAAGAACAGGAAAATATTATGTGAGCTGTATGAGAGTGGAAAAACGAAGATACACAAGGATGCGCTGCTTGTTTCAGAGTTTAATATGAATTTTTTTACCCACTCTGTTGAAACTGATGCCGACAGTATTATAACCCGGTATTGTTACGAATATGGTTATCGTGAAGTAAATTCTGAATATATTATTCTTGTTAAAAACACCGGATTACTGGAAATTTAGAATAAATGACTTACTTTTGGAGCAGGACAATTTTAAGATATAATAATGAAAAGAACTATCATAATATTGCTTTCCATTCTCCTTGTTTGCAGTTTTAAATCAGAGGCCCAGCGAAGTTATCTTGGTTTCAGCCTTGGCACCAGTATTCCAAGGGGTGTTTTTTCAAGCAGTGAGGATCTTTTTAATAACGGATATGCAATTCCGGGTTTTACAGTTAATTTCGAAGGATTTTATTACCCGCTACCTGTTATTGGTATTGGTGGAATACTCGGGTTTGGATCTTTATATGCTAATAGTGATGTTTATCTGGAGGATTTAATAGAGTATGCATATACCCAGTCCGAGATACCAATGGTTGGTTCACCACCTGCAACGGATGATGTAGGTTTTGAATCAGGATTCTGGAATTATGTTAATATACTTACAGGTCCTGAATTATCAGTTCCGTTTGGACGTTTCCAGGCTGGGATACATGGCCTTGCAGGTTTAACAATAGCATTCTATCCCACGAGGGAACTCTATTATTCAGAGGGTACAAATTCACTGGAAACCCTGGCTAAAGGAACCTCTGCTGCTCTTGCTTATTCATACGGGGCCAGCCTTTTGTATAGGTCGCGCTCAGGAACAGGTTTAAAGCTTAGTGCTGATTACCTGAGCAGCAAGGCTTCATACGATTTTGACATGAATGTGGTGAACGATATTGGTGAATTTGACCTCACCAGGTCAGATGATATTGATATAGAAGCCCTTAGTGTAACCCTTGGATTTTTTTATATTTTCTAGTTCTACAGTGTGCTGAGGTTACCTGAATACCTTACAAAATCGATCCTGGGATTTGTTATACTCAGATTGACATAGCCATTAATGCTGATAGTCATATTAACAATAAACTTCTCATTATCCTGACCAAGTTCAAACCTGATATCATATACACCTTTTCTTTTTTTATCAATAACCCTGGAGTATATTTCCCCTTCCATGTTTATTGCAGCTACAGGTCTTGCAGTGAATGACCGTCCTACGTAGCCCAGGCTGATGCGTGTCCTGTTCTTATTAATTATAACAAAATTCATATCAGGATTCAAATCCAAAATACTTCCGCGGCGTGGATGAAGCCTGTTAACCTTTATAATCATCTGCTGGGATTCAACAGCTTCTCTGACATCCTCCTGTCTTACAGATGCCCGTTCTTCTCTCGAGGATACAACATCCCCGGATGTTGCACAGGAACCGGTAATAAAAATGATTGCAAATAATATATAAATTATATTTTTCATGGCCTTTTTTATATAAACAGATGCAAAATTTATGCCATGAACAGCTTAAAATATTACCTGATAATCCTGGTTAGTTCCTGTAGATTAAGATAACCTATTCAATTCTTTTACTTTTTTCATGTCATGTGGCAGGGTGTATTGATTTAAATACTATATATTTGGCTGGTTCAATAAAGAAGAATGATATGAAGAAGGTACTTATGATTACCGGTCTGATGATTTTCATCACGTGCTTTGCAGCAGTAGCATGTCGTAATGTTAAGGTTTATGAGCATGGTTATGTGGTAAAAGTTGGGGATGAAGCTCCTGATTTTCGCATAAAAGAAGCAGATGGGACAGAGTATATGTTGTCAGATCTTCGGGGTAAAGTCGTTATGCTGCAATTCACGGCGAGTTGGTGCAGTGTATGCAGGAAAGAAATGCCCTATATTGAAAAGGAGATATGGCAGGAAAAAAAGGATGAAGACCTGAAAGTAATTGGTATCGACAGGGATGAACCTCCTGAAACAGTCAGAAAATTCAGGAATGATATTGGTATAACTTACCCGCTTGCACTTGATCCGGGGGCTGAAATATTCAGCTTCTTTGCTGAGAAAAATGCAGGAGTTACAAGGAACGTAATAATTGACAGGGAAGGGAAAATAATTTTTTTGACGCGGTTATTTGAAATGAATGAATTTATTGAGATGAAGAAGATTATCTTCAGTGAACTTGAAAAAGGATAATTTTACTCTGATGAACAGTGAGCATTCAATATTGCTGGTGGATGATGAAGATGATATAAGGGAATTTTTATCCTATACATTGCGTAAAGAAGGCTTTACAGTTCATACAGCCCATGATGGTAATACTGGCATAAAGAAAGCATGGGAAGTAAAGCCTCATCTTATACTCCTTGATGTAATGATGCCCGGAACAGACGGTATTGAAGCATGTAAGCAGATAAGGTCTGATCCCGAAATGTCATCTGTTATCATATGTTTTCTGACAGCCCGAAGCGAAGATTATTCCCAGATTGCGGGATTTGAAGCGGGAGGTGATGATTATATTATTAAACCGGTAAGGCCAAGGGTTCTGGTAAGCAGGGTAAAGGCCCTGCTCAGACGATACAGATCAGATTCCGAAGGATATGGTGATTCGATACAGATCCTTGGATCCTGCAACCTGAGTCTGGACCGTGAGCGGTTTATTTTGCACCTTGAGGGAAAGGATATTTTCCTTCCCAGGAAAGAGTTTGAATTATTGTCATTATTATTGACAAAACCGGGAAAAGTCTTCACCAGGACTGAAATATACAAGAAAGTTTGGGGTGAAGATATTATTGTAGGAGACCGGACAATAGATGTGCATATAAGGAAATTAAGAGAAAAAGTAGGTTGTGATATTATTAAGACAATAAAAGGAGTAGGATATAAGTTAAAGGAATAGTAACATTCTCAGGCAACCTTTTAAGTAATATAATTGTCATTTAATATACAACCAAAAAAAAAGAAAATGAAAAAATTAATTCTTATCCTTTTTGCAGTAATATTATCTTCAGGTGCTTTTGCACAGTTCAGCTGGGGTTTAAAAGCAGGTGCCACATCAAATAATTTTAAACTTAAAGAACCGCTGATAAGTACACAGCAGACGATTGATGCTGTTAAACAGGCATCCTGGGGTTTTCATGGTGGTGCTTTCGTAAGACTCTCCATGTTGGGAATTATGATACAGCCCGAAGTAATATTCTCAATGGCGGAAAATAATATGCTCGTTACTGATGCCGGTATTGAAGAGGTCAGGAGCCAGAAATTTAATAAACTGGATATACCAGTTTTGCTGGGTGTAAAGCTTGGTCCAGTAAGGCTTATGGCTGGCCCGGCAGCATCTGTTATGATAAGTTCTGCCAGCGACCTTATTGAAAATGCCGAGAACCTGTATAAGGCTGCAACCTTTGGATACCAGGCCGGTGTAGGAGTCGATATTCTGAAAAAGATTACCCTTGATGTCAGGTACGAAGGGGGATTAAATAATTTCGGAGATGAGATAACCATAGGTCAAGAAACATTTACACTCGATGGTAGAAACAATGCTATTCTTATTAGTGCAGGTATATTGTTTTAATAATTAATTAATAGATGAATAAAAACTCTCTTGTTTACCAAGGGAGTTTTTTTTTATTTTGATGTTAGTAATATTTATTATATGAATGCTGATCCGGCTGGCAGTTTCCTTTCCCTGCAGGTAATATTATCAATATTATACCTCATAACAATAGTATTTGTATGTATGGTAATAATATTTGAGAACCGCGCTCCCGTCAAAACACTATCGTGGGTTCTGGTAATAGCACTAATCCCTTTTATAGGTATTTTATTATATTTCTTCTTTGGACAGAATTACCGTAAGAGGAAAATATTCTCAAGAAAAAGTATTGTTGACAGTGAACAGCTGCTCAATACAGCTATCCAGCAGATCGAATCACTTGACAGCCGTCTTGAAGTGAAGTCAGATAAAGTTAAATCAAAACAGCACCTGATGACCTTGATGCTGAACAATGAAAAATCTGTGCTGACCGATAATAATAAGATCATTCTCCTGAATAATGCCGAAGAGACATATTCATCAATGCTGGAAGAAATAGAAAAGGCTAACCATCATATACATTTTGAAATATATCGTTTTAATATAGATAAAACCGGTAATAAATTCAGGGACCTCCTGATAAGAAAAGCGGCTGAAGGAGTAGAAGTGAGAATTATAATAGATGATGTTGGCAGCTGGTCCTTTAAGAAGAAATATATTAACGAAATGCGAAGTGCAGGAGTGCAGATCTTCCCTTTTTTCCCGGTTCGTATCCCATGGCTTGCCAGTAAAATTAATTACCGTAACCATAGGAAAATACTTGTAATAGACGGCAATACGGGTTTTATAGGCGGAATGAATATTGCTGATAAATACCTTCTTGGCCTTCCGAAGATAGGCGAATGGAGAGATACACATCTCAGGATTACAGGTGATGCAGTGGCAGGGATGAACAGGATATTTCTTATCGACTGGTATTTTCTGAGTGGAGAAATACTGACTAAAAACAAGGATTATTTTCCAAAGCTTAAAGTTAATGGGGATAGCTGGATTCAGCTGGCAAGCAGTGGACCCGACAGTGACTGGGCAAATATTATGCAGGCCTATCTTTCAGCTATAGCAACAGCCCGTGATAAGGTATACCTGTGTACTCCTTACTTTTCACCTAATGAAAGCATACTGAATGCTTTGAAAACTGTAGCATTGAGTGGTAAGGATGTACGCTTGATAATGCCTGAAAAAACTGATTCCACAATAGCAGACTGGAATTCTCGATCGTATGTTTCTGAGCTTCTCTATGCAGGTGTAAGAGTATATCTTTTTGTCTCCGGTTTTAATCATTCCAAGTATATAGTAGTTGATGGTGTTTTTTCTTCAGTAGGTTCAGTAAATGTGGATATGCGAAGTTTCGACCTTAATTTTGAAGTTACCGCATTGATATATGATGAAGAATTTGCCGCTAAACTGGAAAATCTGTTTATGAATGACATGCTCAACAGTAAAGAATTATTATTTGATCTTTGGGAGGGAAGGTCAAAAAGAGAAAAATATAAGGAGAGCCTGGCCAGGATATTCGGACCATTATACTAAAAAGTGGATTATGATGCTTAAAGAAGGTAAAAGATATGATTTCCTCGTTGAAAAAATAGTGAGGGTAGGAGATAATACCTATTACCTCCTGAGAGGACCCGGGGATATCAAATACCTGCTGCGTAAAGAGTATTATAAACATTATAACATTCAGCTTGATAATATAATTAATTGCAGGGTCGATAAAATTAACTGTAGGGGAGAGGTATTTCTTGAACCGGAAAATCCATATTATAAAGAGGGGGAAGAATATGATTTCAGAGTCATCGGCAAGGAGGTTAGGGTCAATGAATCAGGAGAGGTAATACCGGTTCTGCAGGTATTGGATAAATTCAGTACTGAACTTGTGGTCCCTATGAGTATTATTGGAACATATGATGTACTTAACATTGAACATATTAGGCTGAGGATAAGAAGGATACACAAAGGCCGGATTTTTTTCAAAGATCCCGGAAATGATGAAGAGGGTGAGAATGAAGAGGGAGATGCTGTTTATGAATTCCTTATTTATGATAAGATGACAGGATTGGACGGAAAGGATTATTTCCTTGTAAGTGATCATAATAATTCAAATCATATAATACCTGCAGAACAGTATTCCTATTATGGACTTGAAAAAGGCAGGACTTTCAGGGGAAGGTATATAAAATATCATGATTCAGGGCAATATAAAATAGAGCCATTGAATCCTTATTACACGGCAGGGAAGAAATATGAATTTAAACTGATATCCGCAAATGATAAGCCCGATGGCCCCGGTAAAATTCTTATTGTAGGCGACAGGCACGGACAAAAGCATGAAGTGTTTGTGCCCGGTAATTACAGGCTGGCTGAAAAGCTGATTCTCAGGGTGGAGAAAATAAGAAAAGGATGGCCCTTACTTGTGCCTGTGTAAATATTTCTTAACCAAATTGTGTATTTAAGCTGCCATCTTTAACATTTCATTAAACTGAAGCAATTGATTTTATTCTTTACTTTACTATGTGAATGGAAAAATCAAAATACTACAGCCATGAAGAAAGCACTTAGTAAAACAGCTCTTCTGTTAATATTACTCGCACTTACCCCAAGCACCTGGGCTGGCGCACTTTCCCAGGAATATCAGAACCTTTATGGTAATAAAAGAGAAACCATGAAGAATGTCCTGAAGGCTCTTGAGGAAGGCCAAGACTATGACTCAATGCCTTACTGGCGTGAAAATGAATATGGATTCTCTCATCATATTTTTGATATTCCTGATTTTGATTTTGATTTCGAATGGGATTTTCCTGAGATAAGGTTTAATGATGAGTTTATAAATGATATGGAAAAGAAATTTGAGGTAATGGAAGAGCGAATGCAGGAATTATTACGGAAACTGGAAGAAAATATTGATTCCTTAAACCAGCGCTTACCCGGTAAACACCCTGAGCTAATATAGGATATAAAGCTTCCTATAACAAATAAAAAAGCCCATGCCGGAAAACATGAAAAGCCGGGTGTCATTTTACGGGCATGGGTTTCTTTTATTTTATAATAATTTCAATTCAGAGGTGGCTGTAATATACATTGGTAATGATTCCCCTGAAGGGATAACCAGGTCGCCATCTGTTTTTATGTCTGAATGATCGGATACAATGATACCTTCCTTTATAGCAAAATATAAGTAACCTGATCCGCTTACGTCAGCATTGGTTATCATCAGGCCCTGGGGAGTCTGGCTGCTTCCGTCTCTTGTACCGCTGGCCACGTAACTTATTTTATAACAATCATATCCTGATACTGTTTCCCTGGATTCAATTGTATTATTAGTTACAATAATCATTTCGGCATTTTCAGTTTCAGTATTTACATTAATTGTATCTGTTTGCTGCCATATGTAACCAATCTTGATATTTTCTTCTGGTAATTTAGGAAATAGCATAACAAAGCTGGATTTTAAATTTGACGTTTGTACGCCAAGAATGGTATAAGTCATGCTTTCTGCTTCATCAAGATCTTTATTGTCCCCTTTGGGATCCATTGTCATCATGAAGCTTTTGCCTTTCAGGCTGCTGATGTCTTCTTTCATATTTGTCCCCGTGGCGTTAATTGATACTCCCAGGGTGTCAACAGTAATTTCCAGGATCAGAGAACCATTAACTATTCCTTTGCCTCTTATGGTGAAACCAAGGTTTGAATTAATGGATGTGTTGACCTCCTGTCCGCCAAATACAATTGTCTGGCTTGCTTTTGACGACTGCATATATGAATATGATTCATTTCCTGTGAATCCGTATTCAAGATTTCCTGCATCAGAAGATGATGATGTCAATTTCTTGCTACAGCTGCTGATTGAAAGGGCAGTTACAAGAATCAGAGTTAGAAAAGTTAGGATGTTTGATTTTTTCATGTGTTTTTTATTTAAATATAGAAAAAAATCGGTCTGGGTTGATTGATTAATCAATAAAACAAATTTATTATTTTTTTTTATCTGAGTGTAGCCTTGCTCATGAGATGTTCCGGAATATCAATATTAAAATCAATCCTGTCTACAATAAATTCCGTACCATCACCTCTTTTCAGCATATCCTTGAAAACTATCTTGCGTGGATACCATCTTCCCTCAATTTGTTCAACCATTGATAACTCGGTTCTTTTCAATAACTTGCCGCTTTTAGCATAAAGTTCTTCCTTTAATGGCACATACCGGTTTTTATCAACCCATAATTTCCTCATCTGGTAAGCAAGTTCGGGATTATTGGCTTTAAGATCCACAACATAGCATTCCATATCATTATAGTTTTCTGAGCCTGTCACCTCTGAATTATATTGCTCAGTTAATTTTGCATCATCCATCATGTCTTCGTATGAAAGATCAGAACCCATTACTGATTGCTTCAGCATATGGCCAGTAATCTGAATTGTACGGTCAGTACCAGGGGAGTATATCCAAAGCTTATCTTCAAGCTTGAGCATTTTCGTTCCTTGTTCCCTGGCAGGGTTGGTATACTCGGTATAAGCTTTAGTGTCGCCCTCAGACCATGAGTTGAATTCTATGGTCCTGCTGCCACGGTTGCCATGAATTATCATTCTGGCTTCAAAATACCTTGTTTCAGATGACATATTCCTGTCAATCCGCTCCAGTATCTCCTTACCTGATGGTTGTGCTTTCATTGTAATATTCAAAACGAGCATTAATCCTGAAATTACCAGTACGTTTACTTTCTTAATATATTTCATAATTCTTAAATAATAATTCCTATTTCATATTTCGCATCTCGCATCATGCCTGTAATTCCTTAAATAAATTTGCTGTCTGCCTTCTGTAAATACCTATTCCGGCAAGCATAGTCCCAAATGCAGTAGACAGCAGACCCGGTATGAAACCTATATAATATGCATCAGGAGTAATCCTTGCTCTGAATACACCCGGCATAAGAATAGTTGAGTCCTGGAGCATATGGCTTATATCAATGCCTTTGACCTGGACCCAGTATGATAGTGCAAGTCCTATGATGGTTCCAATAACAGAGCCAATTAAACCTACAGAAAGGGATTCCGTGATCATAGACCTGTAAACATGTCCTTTTGTTTCACCAATAGCCAGTCTCAGACCAACTTCCCCATACCTGCGAATACCTCCTATAAGGCCGGTATTCCACAGGATAATCGACAATGCTAAAATAAATACAAAGCTTATTATACCAACTGCCCCATTTACTAAGTCAAGATACATACTCATTCCGCTTGAGTCACGCAATGATAACATTACCGGATCGAATTCGTCATTACCACCCAGTTCGCTGTTAAATTCTTCTGACATACGTACTGCCAGTTCATCATCATAGTAATCAACACTATTAAATCCCAGGATTTCACTGCATGCATCCTGCATATCGAGAGCTAATCTGGCATCCTGTATGTCTGTTATCAGTGCTCCCCTATCTAACATGCTGATTCCAAACCTGACCGTTCCTGACAGTGTAAAATTATGTATGGTCATTCCTCCATACATTGTTGAGCCAATGAATGTTATTTCAGCACCCGGTTCGATACCCAATTTGGAAGCAAATTCATCACTTAACAGAACCTCACCGGGAGTATCAGGTAATTTTCCCCTTACAAGGGCATTATTAAGCTGCATCTTTTCAGGTTCAGTACTGTTTTCAGAAAACAGATCAAGAGCAAGGCCAACAGCTGTACCCTGCTCTTTTGTTTCACCGTTTTCATCAGGTACATCAATAAGTCCTCCAAACTGAATTCGTTCAACCCAATCAGTTTCAGGATATCTCTCTTTAACCTTTGCCAGTAATTCGTCACTATCAGTTAATGCAAGGTCAAGAGGCATAATATCCATGTTTTCCTTATATGATTGGGTCACAATCTTTACATGGCCAGTTGAGTATTTTGCATTGAAGTTTATCATATCTCCAAGCACACCTGTAAGGTAGCAATAGAGAAATACAGTAAACATTACACCAAGAGCTACGACTAATACCGGTAGTCGGCTACGGTTTTTATCTCTTATTAGTCCTTTTAGTATAAATCGTATCATTGTATTTTTCCTCTTATTGCTTCTGTCGGATTCATCTTGGATATTCTTCTTGAGGGCAGGTAGCTTACTATTGTCGTAGTTACTACAATCAGCAGCAAGGTCGTTATTATCAGTCCAAGCCCGTAGGCAGGATAAATTCTTTCCGCCATTGCCAATCCAAATTCATCTGCACTTATCGGCATCCCAATACCTGTTCTGGATACCCAGAAGAGTAGTGGTATGCCCCAGACTGCTCCTAAAAGAACAGCCAGGATGGAATGCATTGCTCCTTCAACCGTGAATATGCCTACAACCTGCTTCCTTGTCATTCCCATTGCTATGTATGTCCCTATTTCTTTCTGTCTTCGAAAGATTGAAAGAACCTGGGTATCAAAAACTGCCAGAAGACCAAGGGCGAGGAAGACAACATATATGAAAGAAGTACCTATCGACTTTGTCTTGATGGTATCAGTAATTGCTGAAAGGAGGAATTCGGTATCTTTAAACTCCCAGCCCGGGATAGGTTCTGGATCTATCATTTCCTTCTTAACAACAATGAGAGTAGCTTCATTGGGCATTCCGATTATTTCCTGCATAGTTGAAAGTGGCATCCATACCTGTGCTGCATCTACAGTTGGAACGTTTGTTTTGAAAATATCTGCAATGACTATTTCGGTAGCATCGAATGTACCGTTTACATCCCTCCATCTTATCGTTGTAATATCGCCCTTTCCAAGCTTTGTTGCCCTTGCCATGGCTGTGCCAATTATTACTGGTATCTCATCGTAATCCCCTTTCAGACTGGATGTGGATAGCTCGAGGACTTGCTGATCCGGGTCAATACCCTTCATGAAAATATTTCTCATTCTCCCCTGAGGGTATATTGTAGCCTGTGAAATCAGCACAGGGCAATAATTAACTTTCAGAGTCTCATTTAAGACTGACTCCGGTATATCCCGGTGGCTTTCTTCCAGAGTAAAAGGATCATGTGGATCGTACTCGGTATGCCAGTACTGTCCTCCTCCAACTTCCCATTCCTTCATGTCATTCATTGCCTGTTTGTTCCATCCTTGAATAAAACCATGAATCATAAGAATGAGGATAAATGTTATTGACAATACAATTACATTAAGCCAGGTCCTTAAACCTGCTCCGAGTAAATTTCTTATTGCCAGTTTAAATGCAATCATAATATTATCCTCCTTTATTTACTTATGGTGGTATCGCCTGCAACACTACCGTCTTCAAGACGTATTTTTCTCGTGAGGTATTGTATTACTTTTTCATCATGAGTTGCAAACAGGAATGTTGTATGCAGTTCCCTGTTGAGCCTTTCCATTGTTTGCAGGATATGATGTGAGTTTTCTGCATCAAGGTTTGCTGTAGGTTCATCGGCAAGAACCAGATCGGGTCTTTTAACCATTGCCCTTGCTATTGCTACCCTCTGACATTCTCCACCTGATAACTGTGACGGTTTCGACTTTACCTTGTCAAGCAGGCCTACCCACTCAAGTGCATCCATAACGGCTTTATCCCTCTCTTTTTTGTTCATCTTCAGCAGGAGCAGTGGGAATTCGACATTTTCAAATACCGTGTAAACAGGCAATAGGTTGAAAGTCTGAAAAATGAAACCCATATGCCTTCGCCTGATTAATGCCGCTTCTTTAACTGAAAGATCAGCTACGTCCTGGCCAAGAACGTTGGCTGTGCCTGAGGTAGGGTTATCAAGTAAACCAATTATGTTCAGCAGGGTAGTCTTACCTGAGCCTGAAGGACCGACTACCCCACAGAATTCACCTTTTCTGAAAGTGAGATTAATGTCATTGAGGGCAGTGAATTTAGTATTGCCCATCGGGAATTGCTTTAGCAACCCGCTAATGTTGATAATTTCAGAATTGTTCATTATATATGAGGTTTAATGTTGCCTGTTACTCCTTTTTTCCCCGACGTTCACTTCGTTCAGTCGGGGTTTCCGCTTCGTCCGCCGTAGCCTTCGGCGAAGGCGGGCTTCGCTCCAACTTTTTCCTTTTATCTTTTCCTCAGCCTTTTACATCTAATAATTATATACTGCCATTATTTGAAATCCGGTACCGTTAAAAAGAGTTGGCCCGGTTTCGAAATTAAAAATACTGAATTCAATGGGATTAATAAATCCCATAATATAATAACTGAACTTGTCAAAGGTAAGTCCAAGGTTTATAAAGTTGTATGAATTATTGTCTGTCCAGTTATAGAATGATATAAAGCTTAAACTGGCAAATATAGAAAGTGGATAATTTGCCGAGAAAGCTGTGAAATGCGATGTAATATCATTGATGAATAGTTCAGTCGAGTACTGGTAAATTAAATGCTCGGTCATTAATCTCACTCCGTTTCCTATTCCGAAGGTGTAATCAATCCCCAATGTAAACATGTTTGTGAAGGGATAATGATGCTGGCTTTCATGATGCTTCAATACATTTTCTATCCACAATCCCACACCAAGATCAGCCTTAATATCTATGCCAAACCTGTTCTCAGGGAAAATTAGTTCCCGTTCGGCTGGGTAGGTTATATCAAAATAAACTGTTTCCACCGCCTTGCGATGATGGTAGCTTAAACCTATTTCGGCACGGGGAACAGGAAACTGGACCCTGCCACCGAATTCAATATTGTCTTTTTTCGTTTCATATGTTTCCCATCCTTTGGTATTCTTATTCCCATACATCCCCCAGGCCCAGAAATTTACGTTATTCAGTGTATAGTACCTGCCAAGTACCCCATATACGCCATCTGTCAGTTGAAGCGGGTCGCGGGGGTCTATCCTGTCAAACCACATCAGTGGCCTCAGAATAGATGCAGAGCCGAAATTTATTTTTTGCAAACCTGCACGAACTTCAAACTGGTTTCCTGATATCTTTACCCACATCCTGTATGGCTTTATCTTCCCATAATAATTATTATCAACTGAGGGGTCAGTATAGATGCCGTTAATACTGGCTGATAGCTCACCTTCAATAGATATCTTTTCATTAAGTGGAACCATGAACTCAAATTCAGGAATATACCGTCCTCCAAGCTGTATTGCCCAGTCATCGCTCTTACCTGCTGTGAACCATCCTGTGGTCATGCCTTTCAGATTGAAATCCTGCGCCGACAGGCTGGAAACTATCATAAAAACACCAGGGACCAGGGTAAATATTTTATGTATCTTTATCATTATCAATCTTTTCAGTGCATGGGAGTATTCCGTAAAAGAAGAAATTTGTCAGTTCAAGTATCATTTCCTGTGCATTGGGATACAGACTGCTTAGTGCAGGGTCATTAACCAGCTTTACCATGTGGTTCAGGAAAAAATTAATGAATTCAGGTTTTATGTCTTCTCTTATCTCACCTTTCTTCTGGGCATCCAAAAAATCATTAATCATCGGTCCAACATTCTCTTCAAACTTAATATTTGAATATTCCATAAGTTTTTCATCGCCTGAATTATAGATGTCACTCAGGAACTCATGACTTATTTCATTTGTTGCTTCCAGCTTAAGTTTATAA
Organism: uncultured Rikenellaceae bacterium; assembly: GCA_964577305.1. Taxonomy (GTDB): domain Bacteria; phylum Bacteroidota; class Bacteroidia; order Bacteroidales; family VadinHA17; genus UBA9300. Next base: position 32,036 of record CAZNYS010000002.1, on the reverse strand, counting down.
AGATCAATAACTTTGTCCTTATACTTTCTGTCTGATGACATTATTCTCCCGTATTTTTTCATGGATTCTGAATAGAGGGTGTCCAGGATATGTTTTACCAGGTCATTTTTATTGGAAAAATGCTTGTAGAAAGTCATCTTGCTTACACTGGCACGTGTGCATATCTCTTCAACCGTCACTCTTTTTATCCCGTATTTCCAGAATAATTCTTTTGCTGTCTTTAATACCTGTTTTTTCTTCTTATTCATATCATAAAAATATACGAACATAGTCCAATAATACAAAAATCGTCTAATATTTGCAAACTATTCTGATATTTTTATTAATATTTATGAAAGAGATCCCTGGTCAGGCCAGGATTGACAAACTTATTTAATCCATTATACCATTACCGGATTTATATTATTTTTGTGATCAGAAATTTTTATAAATGAGAAACAGGAATCTACTACACCGCATATTGATACTGCTGGTATTTTTTATGCTGGTTGGTTTTGTTCTAATCTGGATATCATTTTTCTCTCCGGTAAAGGTTGCTGATGATGGCACTGAGGTATATATTGGTATGGATGCGGTATATGAAGATGTGAAAGACTCATTAAGGGTAAAGGGTATACTTGTTAATGAAACAGCCTTTGATCTGCTGGCAAAAAGAAAAAGATACGTTTCAAACATAAAGCCGGGAGGGTATGTAATTACTGACAATATGAGTAATAATAACATAGTAAATTTATTAAGATCAGGCAACCAGTCACCGGTGAGGATAACTTTCAATAATATCAGGACACTGGCTGAGTTATCGCAGAGATTAAGCAGTCAGTTAGCTATCGATTCATCAGGCATTTATAATTCGCTGAATGATGAATCTCTTTACAGTAATGAGGGATTTACCCGGGAAACTATAATTGCAGCCTTCATTCCTGATACGTACGAAGTATATTGGACAATCACACCTGCTGAATTGATATCAAGGATGATCAGGGAATTCAGGTCTTTTTGGAACAGTGAACGACTTAAAAAGGCAAATGACCTGGGTCTTACGCCTGTTGAAGTGAGTATACTGGCTTCGATTGTTGATGACGAGGTTTTAAAGGAGGACGAGAAGCCAAGAATTGCCGGTGTGTATATGAACAGGCTTCGGAGGGATATGCCTATGCAGGCATGTCCAACAATTAAATTCGCATTGAACGATTTTACTATCAGGAGAGTGCTTAAGGAGCATCTGAAGGTGGACTCACCATATAACACATATATTCACACCGGTTTACCTCCCGGTCCTGTACGCTGTGCATCCCAATCGGGCATAAACGCAGTATTAAATGCGGAGGATCACAATTACCTTTATTTCGTGGCAAGGCATGATTTTTCAGGATACCATCATTTCTCGACCAATCTCCGGGATCATGTTAATTATGCCAATAAATACCACATTGAACTCGACCGCCTGGATATTTATGAATAACTCATAACTTATATCACGTTCACTTCCCTTATAAGTTTTATGCCAAATCTATTCTGTACCGACTCAATGATCATATTACTTAGCTCCAGTATCTCGCTACCGTTTGCATTCCCCAGATTCACCAGTACCAGTGCATGTTTTTTATGCACACCTGCCCGGCCTGCTTTTTCCCCTTTCCAGCCGGATTGTTCGATAAGCCAGGCAGCAGGTATTTTATAGTTTCCGTCTCCGGTTTGCCAGGAAGGTATATCCTGGTATTCCTTTTTCAATTCACCGTATTTATTTACATCAATAACCGGATTTTTAAAGAAGCTGCCTGCATTACCTGTAACAGAAGGGTTAGGTAGTTTTTCCTTTCGTATTTGTATTACAGCCTCCCGGATGCATCTCAGTGTTATTTCACCTTTATTCCTTACTGTCTGTTCCAGGTTTCCATAAGAAAGGTTAAAAGCTTCAGGAAATCTCCTCAGGCTGAACTCAACCTTGGTGATCAGGTATTTCCCTTTTAATTCATTCTTGAAGATACTGTTCCTGTATCCGAACATACATTCTTTGCTGGGGAAAAACCTGTATTCAGCACTTTCAATTGAAATGGCATGAACCCCGGTTATCAGGTTGGAAACTTCAGCACCATATGCTCCTATATTCTGTATTGGTGCTGCTCCAACATTCCCGGGTATAAAGGATAAATTTTCAAGTCCGCCAAGGTTATTTCTTACTGTCCATTCCACCAGCCTGTCCCACTCAAGGCCGGCTTCTGCTGATATAATTGCATTATCAGATACTATTTCTTCTGTTGCTATATTATCGAAAAGCGGGTGGATGATGGTACCGCAAAAGTCTTTTGTGAACAATATATTACTTCCGCCTCCCAGTACGAGGCAATTGTCAGTATCCAATTCTTCTTGAGTAAGCAGGTCTGTTGCCTCTTTTACAGATGCCAGACTTATATACCTTCTTGTTCTGGCTGCTATACCAAAAGTATTGTGTTTCCTTAGAGGATAATTATACCTGATCATCATAAATGTCAAATTACAGGGGATCACTTACTGATATAATTATTTTCCTTGAACCAGTTAAGTGCTTTCCTTATTGCAGTTTTTATATCAGATTGCGGAAAATCAAGCTCTTTAACGGATTTCTCAGCGCTGTAAAAATTTTTTACTGTTAATATTCTTGCATTATTATAATTCAGCAGTACCTGTTTTCCCGAATATGATGCTACTGAACCCAGCAGCCCGGTTCCTTTAATCATCCAGGACGGCATTATTATTTTAATACGTTTAAAGCCCGTAATATCATCTACAATATCATAAAATTCCTTATAACTAAGGTTTGAATTTGTAAGCAGGTATTTCTCTCCTTTTCTTCCTTTTGTAAGTGCTTTACAAGCAGCTATAGCAACATCTTCAACAGGTACGAAATTCCTGCCTCCCCGGGTGAGAAATACAAATTTATCCCTGTAGCCAATTAATAATAATTTTCCTGAACTGGGTTTGGAGTCATAAGGTCCTATCATAAATGAAGGATTAAGTATCACTGCATTAAGCCCGGACTCATCCACTGCATTCATTACCTTTTGTTCTGCCATGTACTTGCTTACTGCGTAATATGATTCAGTATAAGGTTTCATTGCAGGTTTCTCTTCCGTTCCAGGGTTTTCTTTACTGCCATATCCTATTGAATTTGTACTACTTATATAAATAAGTCTCTTAATCCTGTTATTGAAGGAGGCATCTATAATATTTTGTGTACCATCAACATTTACTTTCAGGTAGTTACTCAACCGGGGTAATGTCTGGTCGGTTATTGCGGCAGTATGTATTATATAGTCACAGCCGGCGGCTGCTTTATTTACATCTTCTGATGAAGTAATATTCCCAAAGAAATATTCAGGCTCACAGCCTTCAAGTGACAGCAGCCTTGCATTTGGTCTAACCATTGCCCTTGCCTGTATACCTTGTTTTAAAAGTTGCCTTATGATATTAGAGCCAAGCAGGCCATTGGCTCCTGTTACCAGCACCTTCATATTTTGCACAGACTCGGTTATATTATTCAATTTCCGGAAATATATTTTTAGACTATTTATAAAAAAAGAATATCGTAATTTTTACTGCATATATAAAGTTTCATATACCAAAACCGATCCAAGCAAGTCAAACAGGGCTGTACCAACAGATTTAAAAACCCTTGTTGATCCCTGTTCCTTCTTTTCTTTCATTAAAAAATGATCGGCACCAAGAATATCTGATTCAGTCAGTAAGCCTTTGCTGAGAGGGTATGTCAGGTCGCCGCTTTCTTTCAGTCCGTGCATTGTATCTACATAAATGTTGCCGGCCAGTTTGTAAACAGAATCAGGAAATTCTCTCATATTTTTCTTGTACGAGCCTATACCAATAATTATCTTTCCCGTCAGCAGCTTTTCATCATCAGGTAGTACAGGTTCTGTGGCGTTGGTGGCTGTGATTATTATTTCTGCTTTTTCACATAATTCCCTGTTGTTTCTTGCTTTATTTATTTTGATGCCCGGGTATTCAGCATTAAAACTTCTCATAAAACCGGGATATGACTCATCATATTTATCAAATATGGTCAGTTCACTTATATTTCGTTCAGAACAGGCAAAAAGTGCCTGGTGAAGCCCCTGTATACCAAGGCCTATAATACCCAGATACGACGATCCAGGAGGAGATAGGTGTCGGACGGCGCAACTGCCCACTGCAGCAGTTCTCATTGCTGTTATGGCCGGTCCATCGAGTATTGCCAGTGGTTCCCCGTCGTTCCTGTCATTTAATATTACCAGGCCTTTTAAAGGCTCTTTCCCTGCCTTTTTATTTTCGGTGAACAATGTGATCAGCTTGGTAGAAAAGTATCGGCCTGCAATACACGGCATCAGGAGCAGGGTATTATTATCAAAATTGACATGAGTTCGTTCAGGCATTATATAATCCTTACCCTGTTCAAGCAGGAATGATTTTTCCATGGTATCTGTCCAGCGTTTATAAGAAACGGCTGATCGCACTGTTTTACCATCAATATAATTCATTTTGTTTATGAATTTATTTAGTCTATTTTTAAAAAACTTGTTTTCCCGACTGAACAAATATACAATTTTGTTATTATGCCCGACAGGGTTATTATATCGGGATTATATAATAAAAGATGCCGATTCACGATCAATTTCATATTTTATTTGTTATTGAAAAAAAGCACAGATGAAAATGAATTTAAAAAACTTAGAGGGTAAAGCAATGTTGGGAAGAGTTATCAGGATATTCAAAAAAAGAAAGATGCTGTACATTATATTTTTCACCATTGCAGGAGGGATAGGTGGATTTTTATACTGGCGTTTTGTAGGATGTAATACCGGCACGTGCCCAATAAAATCGGTGTGGTATTACAGTACTATATATGGTTTAATACTTGGCTATCTTGCCGGCGATTTAATTTCGGGGTTTTTTCTTAAAAGAAAGGAAGCAGGATCATCTGAAAAATAATTCTTTATTTATTATCTCAAGTTTTTGTATTTTGCATATATTCCAGTGCAGATTATAGAGCAAACACAAAAACTAACAGATAAGATGAAAACCAACAGAAGAGATTTTCTTAAGACAGCAGCCATTGCTGGTGCAGGAGCAATGTCGGCGGGCAGTATCACCTCCTGTAAAACTACTGCTGCTGAAGAGAGTAAACTCCATCATATCAAGGAGATTGTTAACACCCAACACAGCCAGGAATTCAATATGTGTGGATATTCCGCTCCGGCAACCGACCTTGTACGGGTCGGTTTTATTGGTTTGGGCAGCAGGGGCTCGGGTGCTGTCACACGTATGATGAATATTGACGGAACAGAAATAAGGGCATTATGTGATAAAAGACCCGTTGCTGTGGAGAGTTCAAGGGATGATGTACTTCGATATGGATTTCCTGAACCGGAGTTATACAGTGGTGATGAGAATATATGGAAAGAATTGTGCCAGCGAGTCGACATAGACCTGGTTTATATCTGTACCCCGTGGGAATTGCATACACCCATGGCGCTTTATGCAATGGAGAATGGCAAGCATGTTGCTTGTGAAGTTCCAATAGCAAGGACACTGGATGAGGCGTGGCAACTGGTACAGACATCGGAGCGTACCAGGAAACATTGTATGCAGCTTGAGAACTGCTGTTATGACTTCTTCGAACTGTTGACACTCAATATGGCTCGCCAGGGAATGTTTGGAGATATTGTACATGGTGAAGGGGCATATATTCACACTCTTACAGATATGAATTTTGACAAATTTGATAATGAAAATCCGACAGGAAGCGGCTATATTGATATGTGGAGGCTTAAAGAAAATTATGGGAGGAACGGTAACCTGTATCCTACACATGGACTGGGACCTGTCTGCCAGGTGATGAATATTAACAGGGGTGACAGTATGGAATACCTTACATCAATGTCAACGAATGATTTTACAATGCATAAGCGTGCCCTGGAGCTTGCTGCGGAAGATGATTTTTTCCTCCCTTATACCGAAAATAAGTACAGGGGTAATATGAATACTACTCTTGTCCGTACAAATAAGGGTCGAACAATAATGATCCAGCATGATGTATCAAGTCCCAGACCATATTCAAGAATACATCTTATAAGTGGTACGAGAGGCATTGCCCGCAAGTGGCCGGAACCGGCAAGAATAGCCCTCGGGCATAGCTGGCTTAACGAGGAAGAATTTAATGAAATAAGTGAAAAATATACACCGGAAATAATAAGAAGAGTAGGGGATATGGCACGCCAGGTAGGCGGTCATGGGGGAATGGATTTTATTATGGACTGGAGGCTTATTGATTGTTTGCGTAATGGATTACCCCTTGATGAGGACGTTTATGATGCTGCCCTCTGGAGTGCAATATCACCTCTAAGCGAATGGTCTGTAGCAAACAGATCCAACTCAATAGAGGTGCCCGATTTTACCTGTGGTTCATGGAAGACCAATAAGCCACATAATATTAACCTTGAAGAAGGTGGTTCAACAGGAGTAAGGAAGCTCGAAAAGGCCGATGCTTCACTGCAGCTCAATGTATAGTTAAGATACCTTTTTAACCAGGCTAATAACCTGCTGCCTGGCCATCTTTCCTTGATTCAGAGGCTCCGTAATAAACGCCTGTTTCGGGGTCTCTCAGAATGGCTTGGTATCCTCCATAGCCGCCAAGATCCCATTGTATTCTGTGGCCTTTTATTATCAGTTTTTGTATTTCTTCCCACCTGAAGCCATCCTCAAGGTTGACACTGCCTCCATCCGTCATAATACCACCCGTTGGCTGTGATGATCCTGTATGGCGAATGCGCGGCGCATCACCGGCTTCCTGGAGGTTCATGCCGAAATCGATTATATTCACCACTACCTGTACATGTCCCTGGGGTTGCATGGCACCACCCATCACACCGAAACTGATAAGTGGTTTGCCGTCTTTTGTAATAAAAGCCGGAATAATCGTGTGGAATGGTCGTTTACCCGGAGCATATACATTGAAATGACCTTCTTCAAGGCTGAATAATTCGCCTCTGTCCTGTAAAATAAATCCAAGCCCGGGAGGGCACATACCGGAACCCATACCACGATAATTACTCTGGATAAGCGATACCATATTACCTTCTTTATCAGCTACTGTAAGGTAGATGGTATTTCCATCTTCAGGATTTCCTGCACTGACAATCCGTGCCGCACGATCAGGATTAATAAGTTTACGTCTTTTATCAGCATATTCTTTCGAGATTAGTTCCTGCACGGGTATATCATTGAATGCAGGATCTGAATAGTATTTTGCACGGTCTTCGAAAGCCAGTTTTTTTGCCTCAACAAAATGATGAATATACTCAGCCGAACCAAATCCCATATCCTTTATATCAAATCCTTCAATGATGTTTAACATCTGTAATGCTGCAGTGCCCTGGCCATTTGGCGGCAATTCCCATACCGTATAGCCCCTGTAATCGGTACTTATTGGCTCCACCCATTCCGAATGATGCCTGGCCAGGTCTTCATATGAAAGAAACCCACCCTGCTCATGCATGAAATCAGAGATAATCCTGGCAATTGAGCCATTATAAAACTCATCCCTTCCGCCTTTTGCAATAAGTTCAAGTGTATTAGCCAGTGCCGGGTTTTTGAATATTTCCCCCTTGCGGGGTGAATGCCCTGCTGGCATATAGACATCAGCAACATTGGGAAACTTTTTCAGATTTTGAGTTCCAATATCCATGTAATATGCTATCACCTCGGATACAGGGAAACCTTCGAAAGCATAATCGATTGCCGGTTGGAGAATATCTTCCATAGATAGCTTGCCGAACATACCGTGCATCTCAAACCATCCGTCGACACATCCTGGTACTGAGACAGGCAGTGGACCCGTTGCCGGAATAAATTCATACCCATTATCATTAAAATAGTCAAGTTTAAGCGAACGGGGCGACCTGCCACTGGCGTTCAGGCCATAGAGTTTTTGTTTTTGCTCACTCCATATAATAGCGAACAGATCTCCTCCAACGCCGCAGCTTGTAGGCTCAACAAGACCCAGTACTGCATTGGCAGCTATAGCAGCATCAATCGCATTGCCGCCTTTCTTAAGTATATCAATTGCAACTTGTGTGGCCAGTGGCTGACTTGTACATGCCATGCCGTTAACTGCTATTACCTCCGACCTGGTGGCAAAATCGAACCCGGTAATCCTGTCCTGACTATAAATGGAAACGGAAAAAAGTAATGTCATTAATATGGTAAGAGGTTTTTTCATGTGAAGCTTTTTTAGTGATAATAACAAAATTAAAATAATTGGATCAAATAGGTAAGAAATAGAAAAATAATTACAATATGTGCAGTACCGGTTTATGCTGATGAAGGCAAAAGGATTGGTTTAGAAGAATTTTTTCGGCTATATTAGCTGCCAGGTAACAAGTATAAGTATAATTAACCATTTTGGTTGATTAAACCGTTGATATATAATATTTTAGATCTAATGGCATACAGAATTCTGGTAGTAGATGATGAAGCTGATGTTCAGGAAATTTTGCACTTTAACCTGAGATCAGAAGGTTATGATGTTGATACAGCCGGATCATCAGAAGAGGCACTTACAATGGATCTGTTCTCCTACGATCTTTTTATCCTTGATGTTATGATGGGTAAGATATCAGGATTTAAGCTGGCTGATCAGATCAGGACTGGAATGAAGATAAAATCACCAATTGTTTTCCTGACGGCAAAGGATAAGGAAAATGATATGCTTACAGGCTTTAGCCTTGGTGCCGATGACTATATCAGGAAACCTTTTTCAATAGTGGAGTTAAAAGCCAGGGTGAAAGCAATCCTTGCCAGAAGCCTTGGAGAGGATTCAGGTGAGGTAAATATTAGTGTCGGGCCACTAAATATTGATACTGAAAAGAAAGAGGTTCAGTTAGAAGGGGAAATAATAGAGCTTACAAAAAAAGAATACCAGATCCTGTTAATGTTGATAAAAAGCTCAGGCCGGTTTATTACCAGGGAAGAAATACTGGATTCCATATGGTCTGACACCCTGGTTACTGAACGAACGGTTGATGTTCATATAACAAGATTAAGAAAACGGTTGTGCAGTTTTGGATCCAGAATAAAATCGCGGACAGGATACGGATATTATATTGATGAAAAAAGGCCTGAGTAATGATTATAAATACCTTCAGGAATCGTGTTTTTACCTATTATTTCCTTGTTTTTATTGTTTTTACTGTTTTTATACTTCTATTCCAGTACTACAGGGAAAGAGAATACAGGAGAGACAGGTTCGAGGCTGTCCTCGATAATGTCTCGGGCCTTACTCATAATTATATTGAAAAAGAACAGCTCAACGACTCTGTAGGCTTTGATGGACTGAAAAACCTGATTGCCATTGTCCCGTTACCAAATGTACGTATAACAATTATTGACAAGGAAGGGAATGTATTGTTTGATAGCGATGTAGATAATTACGCGGAGATGGAAAATCATATTAACAGACCTGAAGTCAGGGAAGCAATTAATTCAACTGCAGGCTCATCAGTACGAAGGTCAGCTTCAACAGGCAAGAAGTATTTTTATTACGCCCATAACTTTGATGACTATATCACCAGAACGGCAGCAGAATATACTTACGAGGTTAAGTCATTCCTCAGGATAGATAAACTTTTCCTGATCTTTATTATAATACTGTTTCTTATAGTGTGGGCAGCCTTGATATATATTAACGAGAGGCTGGGATTATCTATTGATCAGTTGAAAATATTTACAGCAAATGCCCTGGAAGGGAAGGAGTTGAGCAAGGTTAATTTCCCGAAGAACGAATTGGGCAATATAGGTAACCAGATAATAGATATATACAGTGAGCTAAAGCGTACACGTGATGAGTTGATTACCGAACAGGAGAAAATATTCCGACACCTGCAGACAATGGAAGAAGGCGTTGCAGTATTTTCTCCTGGCAGGGAAATTGTAATATCCAATAATGCATTCATCCAGAATGCAAATCTTATTTCAGACGGTACACTTAAGTTTCCTGAGGATATCCTGAAAATAAAAGAGATCCGACCGGTAGTGGATTACCTGGATATGAAAAGCAGTGAGCTAAAGCTTGACCTGGCAGGAGAGGTACCTTATAAAGAAATAGTATGCCAGAAAAAAAATAAATACTTTCTTATAAGAACCAATATTTTCAAGGATAATAGTTTTGAAATAATAATTAAGGATATAACAAAATCCGAAAAGAACAGAGTTCTGAAACAACAGCTTACATCGAATATTGCCCATGAGCTAAGGACTCCCGTTACTTCAATAATCGGATACCTGGAGACCTTGCTGAATGCCGATATTGATGCTGAACAAAGTAAGCTGTTCATGTCAAGAACGAAGGACCAGGCTATGAGGCTTGCAGAACTGATTGATCATATCTCAGTACTTAATAAGCTGGAAGAAGGTTCAGGTTTCTACGCGATTGAAAATATTTCAATGGTTGATGTGGTAACGGGTGCGGTTGATAGTATGAGGATGCGGCTTGAAGCAAAGGGCATGAAGGTGAGGAATGATATTGATAAAGACCTAAGGCTCAAAGGCAATAAAATCCTCTTACATTCAATTTACCAGAACCTGATAGAAAACACCATCAACTATGCAGGCGAAAATGTAAGCATACATACTGAATTGCATTATGAAGATGATAATTATTACTATTTTCGGTATTTAAATGATGGGAGAGGTATTCCTGATAAACATATTCCAAGATTATTTGAAAGGTTTTATCGTATTGATGAGGGCCGGTCAAGAAAGAAGGGAGGAACAGGCCTGGGGCTTGCAATTGTTAAACATGCAGTGCAGTTCCACAGGGGGCAGATATCGGTAAAGAATATTAAAGGTGGTGGACTTGAATTTCTTTTTTCAATCAGTAAAAAACTTTGATTATCCTGCCCAGGTGCTGAGGCATGGTTTTGAATTCGCGTTTCCTGAGGGGTGGAAGTATTACCTGTTTCCTGGACGGTAATATCAAATACATTCTGAACAAAGAAGAGTAAGATAAAGGACATAATGCAGGCTATAACGGGAGTTGTCAGCCAGCCACTTGCAATACCTCCGAGCACCCTGAAGTTTATATTTCTTGCGCCTTTTAGGATGCCTATTCCAAGAATGGCTCCCACTATGACCTGTGAACTTGAAACAGGTACAAGAGGAATAGCCGGAAGCCCCAGGCCCGAAATGAATTCTGACAGCCGGGAGGATGAAAAGATAAACAGTACAAGTGAGTGTGAAAGTACCACAATAAGGGCGGCGTCCGAACTTAATTCGAAGATATTGCTGCCAACTGTCTTCATTACTCTCTCAGAATATGTAAATATGCCTGCTGCAATAGCCAATCCTCCGAGCAGGAACAGTTGCTGTGCACTGTCAAGACTGATAAATCCCAGGTTTATATTGCCAAAATTTAATGCTGGCACGAATACGCCCATGACATTGGCTATATTATTTGCTCCAAGGCTATATGACGCAAACGCCCCAACAATTATCAGGCAGGTCCGGATAATTGATTCATATCTTATCAGGTGTATTTTTGTGCTTCTCTTTATTCTTCTGATAAGAATATAGAGAAGTACTGCAAACAGGCCTCCAAGAGCAGGGCCGCTTATCCATGTTGTTACAATAGTTGTTAATGAATCAATATCAGTTCTGCTTCCTGTGAATAAGTTCCAGCCTATTATTGCTCCAACAATAGCCTGGGTTGTTGAAACAGGAATACTCATCCTGGTCATAAAATATACCGTCAGGGCTGCGGACAGGGCTACGGTGAATGACCCTCCCAGGGCATTAACGGCACCAAGCTTTCCCAGGGTTTCTGCTGCTCCTTCACCCTGGAAGACAGCACCAATAATAACAAAGATGGATGATATGATTGCTGCCTTAAGGAATGATATCATACGGGAGCCTACAGCCGAACCAAATACATTAGCCGCATCATTGGCTCCCAGGGACCAGCCCAGGAACAGACCGCTTGTAAGAAAAAAGAATATCATACTTACATTATTATCCTCATTGACAGGCTTGACAGCATGTCGGCAACACTTTGAGCCCTATCTGAAAGCCTTTCAATGTGATGAGTGAAATACCTCAAGTGTGACTTTTCAGCAAGATTAAGTTCATGCATTTCGTGAAATATCTTCTTCTTTATCCTGTCGGCTATGCTATCTGTCTCACCCTCAAAAAAATATACTCTATTTAGTTTTTCCCTTACATTATGTGGCTCCCTGAAAAAGGCCCTTAAAGCAGGTATAAGTTCTTCTCCTGTAGCCACTGAGGCCTCAGTAAGGTGAAGAATATCAGCATTCAGGGATTCAGGGAAGTCTGGGATCTCAACATCAAACTGGCATATAACCTCCTTAACCGTATCAATAAGATCATCTGTATTATCAAGCAGGGTAGCTACTTCGCTTCGGTGCTGAGGCAATATGCTGTGTATAATCATATCATTCTGGATTGATTTTTGTATTTTATCAGCTTTGGATTCCAGTGTATCAATCTGTTGAAGATAGTCATGGAAAGTATCGGTATCATTATTCAGGTAACTTCTTATTGCTTCTTTGAAGATTAAAAGCCCATCCTCAACATTATCGAAAAATTCATCGATCTTAATTATTATTTTTCCTGTATCCCTGGTGAATATGCCCATAACCAATCAATTTATTTATACGTCATTAAGATAAAAAAAATCAGAATCTGATGATCCTGTATTCGTTATTGTTTTTCATGTATGCTTTCAGGATTACCTGTATATCACTGTTATCGACTGAAGATTTTATGCTGTCGTGTAGAGCTTGCAGACCAAAACCCATCTCGTTGATATCAAAGAAACCATATCCTGCATATTGCCCGTTAAGGATTTTTATATCTGATCTTTCCTCATCATTCCGCCCATTATCAATTATGAAAAAGTTATCACGACTGAAAGCGAACTCATCCAGTGCTTTCTGGGCTCTCAGGTTATACGTAGCTGCATTTTCATCACCTGTACAGGCACCTTTGCATATTCCCACCTGCCTGTGAAAACAGCCATTAGTCGATTTATAAAGGCCGCAGAGCTTCTGGCATAATTCATATTTATCAACCAGAGCAGCCAGCCTGGACCTTGCTTTTTCCCTGGAAGTGAAAACCGAAAGAGGATGAACATTATTGTCCTTAATATTGGTGACTTCAAATACTATAAAGCCTCTGTCATTTCGCCCTGACAAAATACCCCAGGTGTACCCGGTTCTTCTTTGGGCACGGTTATATAGCGGCTTGTTTTGTTTTATCTCTTCAGACTCTTTCAGTAAAGCAATAAGTTCATTACCTGTCAGCTCAAAGTCAATATCAGCTATTTCATCACGCATTTGCATGGCTCTTTTTGAACTGTTATTGGAGAGGTGGGTCATTATCCTCTGGTGTAAATTCTTACTTTTACCAATATATATCAGGTCTTTATGCTCATTGTAAAAATAATATACACCCGGCTCTTCCGGAAGCTTATCCAGCTTATTAATATTCAGCAACGGATTAAGTTTTGAAATCTTGCTATTGAGTGTTATACCGGGATTATATGACATTTCATCAGCCTGCAATAATAATTCAAATAGCTTAACTGTAGCCATAGCATCACCTGAAGCACGGTGCCGGCCATTTATTTCTATCCCCAGCTCTCCACACAGGTTGCCAAGTCCATATGACCTGTATCCGGGGAATAGTTTCCTGCTCAGGCTGACAGTATCCAGCAGGTTTCTCTTATAGCTGTAACCCAGATTTTTAAACTCCTGGCGTATGAATGAGTAATCAAACTTTGCATTATGAGCAACCAATGTTTTGCCCTCGGTAATTTCAACTATATCTTTTGCTATCTCATAAAATTTTGGGGCCTCAGCTACCATCTCGTTTGTGATACCTGTTAGGTTTGTAATATAATAGGGTATATTCCTTTCGGGATTAACCAGGCTGGAGAATTCATCAACTATTTTTTCCCCGTCAAAAATAAAGACAGCAATTTCGGTTATCCTTTCTTTTCTGGGACTACCTCCTGTAGTTTCTATGTCAACGATAGCATACAATACTTTAAAAATAAATACTAATATATGCAGATTTTGAGTCCTCATGAAAATAAGTTATTATTTTTATGATTCAATATCCTGAATTATGAGTGAATGCTTCAGTAAAGTATTTATTGAGAATGGTTATATAAGTGATAATTCAAACTTTGACATTGGTAAAGTATTTGAAGATGATGTAATTTATGAAGTAATAAGGATCAGGGAAGGCATACCGATATTTCTGTCTGATCATTTTCAGCGGCTTGATGACAGTGCCGCTTACAGCGGTAATAAATTGCTGCTCACTTTTGACGAACTCAGGATACATATACTGAAATTGATAGATTTGAGTGGTATAATGAAGGGAAATATTAAAGTAAGCCTTAAATACTCACCAGTGTATACGGGTTACCTTGTTTACTTTATTGATGCTCAATACCCTGACACCGGCATGTATGAAAAAGGAGTGAAGGGTATTTTATATTATGCTGAGAGGCGTAATCCCGTTGCTAAGGTTTTTAATCATAAACTGAGGTCTGCAATTTATTCTGAGCTGATACAGACCAATGCTTACGAAGCTCTTCTTGTAAACCGCGAAGGCTGTATAACAGAGGGTAGCAGGTCAAATGCATTCTTTATAAGAGACAAGAATATTATTACAGCACCTGACAATTACGTGCTAGGTGGAATAACTAGGGGAAAAATATTGACAATATGCAAAGACGAGGATTTCAATGTCGAGTTCAGGTGCCTGCATGTCGGAGAACTTAATAATGTCGATTCTGCTTTCATGACAGGAACATCACCTAATGTATTACCTTTCAGTAATGTTGAGGATTATGGATTCAATGTTAAAAATGAAATGTTGCAGGTTATTGCAGACAAGTATATGCAATTGGTTGAGGAGTATATGAAAGAATTTGCAGAGAAATACAAATAAATATTTTCAAGGATTTAATAAAAACACATATGGCTAATATCCGGAGTCTCAAGAAAGATATAGATTACCTGGTTTATGAAGTAATTTCAGATTGTTTTTCAGCAATGAGTATTAAACAGGAGGAGGTAATCTCAGATCAGCTTGCTGATATAGTATCAGATACAGTAAAACTAAGAAATGAGTTATTTTCAAAAATCAAGCACAGGGGAGATAAAAATGAACTCGAAAATACAAGAAAATATTATCGCAATCTGCGCAGCGAACTGGTAAAAGGCATAGACAGGTTATTCGAAAGATTAAGCAAGGTGGTCAGGTCATGAAATACTTGTAGATCATCCTGCCACATTTTGAGCATCTCCCATCCACAGTGTTCAGGTGTTTTATATGGTATCCGCTGCGTGAGGTAATAATTGAACCACAATCAGGGCATATGGTATCCATAATACCTGAGATATTAATATTTCCAGGGTAAACAAAGTTCAGCTTCTCTTTAGCTATATTATACATATCATGCAGGGTAGATGCCGGTGTTGGAGGAGCTGAAAAATTGTAATTCGGAAAATACCTGCTCAGATGGAGTATTGCATCAGGTCCAAGGTTATCATTTATCCATGATATGCAATTCCTGAATTCATTCCTGTCATCATTATATCCCGGGATAATAAGGTAAGTTATCTCGAGATGCTTACCTGCTGAATGAATATCTTTCAGGGTATTTAATACTGGTTTAATTCTTGCCCCAGTGTATTTCTGGTAGAAATTGTCATTGAAAGCCTTGAGGTCAATATTAAAAGCATCAATATATTCAATCAGTTCTTTAAGAGGCGCCCTGTTTATGTACCCATTGCTGACCATGACTGTTGAAATGCCTGATATTTTGGCATTTACAGCCATCTCCATCATAAACTCGTACCAGACAATTGGTTCATTATAAGTGAACGCGAGGCCGATATTAGATCTTATTTCCTTTGCTTCTTTCAGTATTTCTGATGAGCTTATTTTATTCTTCCTCCTGTTCATAACACTCACAGATGGTTGCGATATCTCATAATTCTGGCAAAACGGACATGTCATATTACAACCGAACGATCCTACTGATAATATATCTGTGCCAGGATAAAAATGGTATAAAGGTTTTTTCTCAACCGGGTCGACAGCCAGTGCAGAAGCATTATCAAAAACCTCTGTTTCTAATATCCCGTCAACATTATGCCTTACCCTGCATTTACCTGTTTCACCAGGCTTTATAAGACAGTTATGAGGGCATAGGATGCATTGAACATTATTTTCATCGAGTGATTTATAATAGGCAGCTTTCATACTCTGCTTTTTTTTATAAAGTTAGTCAATTAAATAAGACTGCTTTTTTGATCAATTCAGCAGAAGTGATAAATTTGCATATTTTCAAATATCAATCTACAATAATCACAGTAAATGGCAGGTGATATTAATTATAGCAACAGGCAACTTATAATGCTGGTTGTGATGCGTGTTTTAATAGGATGGCATTTTTTATACGAGGGATTATCAAAGCTTGTTAATCCAGACTGGTCTTCAGTAGCTTTTCTTCTTGACTCCAAAGGTTTCCTTTCTTCATTCTTCTGCTCTTTAGCTTCAAATCCTGAAGTTCTGAGGGTTGTCGATTTTTTGAATGTATGGGGACTGATACTCATCGGACTGGGTTTAATACTTGGATTATTTTCGAGAATCTCGATAATTGCAGGAATAACCTTGTTGGGTATGTATTATCTGTCGCATCCTCCATTTGTAGGGTACACTTTTTCAGTTCCTTCAGAAGGAGCTTACCTGTGGATAAATAAAAATCTTATTGAAATGACAGCTCTTGCTGTATTGCTTGTTTTCCCTACCTGGATGCATATTGGTGTTGACAGGCTTATTTTTAAAAGAAAGTAAATTAAATATGAGTGATAGTGCTGAAAATAAGAATGGATCTTCAGGAATAAGCAGGCGCGACGTGGTCAAAGGCCTGGCCACCATACCTGTTCTGGGTGCTTTTGCTTTTGCCTTTTACAGGAAGCGAAAGCATGCAAGGCAGATCAGGAATAGTATAATGGAAAATATTAGCCTTAATCCTGATGAGACAGAAATAACTGATATAACTTCACCGGGTGAAAAGATCAGGCTGGGTATAATTGGTTTTGGTATAAGAGGACCCCAGATAGCAAAAGCAGCAGGTTTTCTCCATCCTGATGATGTGGAGGCCATGAAGAAGGACGCAGCTACCAACAATGCGGATACAAGATACCAGGAATTTATTGACCAGGAAGATCTCAATGTAGAGGTTACTGCTGTATGTGATATATTTACCGTATATGCTAAAAAGGCACAGGAAACAGGGGCAAATGCTGAGAGAAAAGGTAAAGACTCTAAATTGCAGGACATGCCCGTTATATACAACGATTACCGTGAGCTTATTGCCGATAAGAATGTTGATGCTGTTATTATAGCTACACCCGACCACTGGCATGCACCTATGGCTATCGAAGCGGCCAGGGCAGGTAAACATATCTATTGCGAGAAGCCTATGAGCTGGTCAGTGGAAGAAACATATGAACTACGTGAAGCTATAAAGGAAACAGGGGTGGTTTTCCAGCTTGGTCACCAGGGAAGGCAGACAGAAGCTTATAACAAAGCCAGGGAAGTGATTAATAATAATGTGATAGGTAATGTAAACCTGATTGAAATTACGACTAACAGGAATACCCCAAATGGAGCATGGGTTTATCCAATTCATCCCCAGGCAAGTCCCGATACAATAGACTGGCCTAAGTTTATTGGCCAGGCTCCATGGCACGATTTCAGCCTTGAACGTTTTTTCAGGTGGAGATGCTGGTGGGATTACAGTACCGGTCTGTCAGGTGACCTGCTTACTCATGAATATGATGCCATGAACCAGATCATGGGATTGGGTATACCCGATAGTGCAGTTTCTTCAGGTGGTATATATCATTTTAAGGATGGACGTACAGTGCCTGATGTTCTGCATACCGTTTTCGAATTCAATGAATATGACCTGACTATGATGTACAGCGCCACTCTAGCCAGCAGTAAGGATAGGGGGAAGGTGTTAATGGGCCACGATGGGTATATGGAAGTAGGAAATACTATGACAGTTTATGCCGACCGCGATTCAACACGATACAGGGAAAAACTGAACAGGAGAATTATTGATCCCTCAATTCCGATTTTATCATACGTGCCTGGTAAGAAAAACATTGATGCCGTAACCTCGGCCACAGAGCAGTATTTTGCAGGTCGCGGACTACTGTACACATACAGGGGTGGCAAAAGGGTAGATACCACCCATCTTCATATTAAGGAATGGCTTAATTGTATCAGGTCCGAAGGCACTCCATCATGCAATATAGACCAGGGCTTTGATGAAGCCATAACAGCTCATATGGGCACAATGGCTTACCGTGAGGGAAGAAGAGTACGGTGGGACAGGGAGAATGAAACGATCTTCTGATTAACCATAAAACATATAGTGAAATGCAAAGACGAAAATTTATCAAAACCACAATTGCCGGTGCTACCGCTGCTATGGTGTTGCCATCTTTTGCCTGCACAGCAAAAGTGAAAAATACCGGTTTAATACTCTATACAGTCAGAAATGAAATGGGGAAAGATGCTGAAGGAACTCTTGACAGAATTGCGGAGATAGGATATAACTGGCTGGAAGCCGCCGGGTATGTTAATGGAAAGTTCCATGGACAAAAACCATCTGATTTCAGGAAAATGATAGAAAGCAGGGGAATGAAGCTTATAAGCAGCCATAATGGTTTAGATATGAAAAACCTCGATGAGGTTGTTGGTGCAGCTTCTGAAGCAGGCCTGCAATACCTTGTTATTCCATCACTGCCTTATAATATGATGAACAGCTTTGACGGATTAAAGCAGGCTGCAGGTTTCATGAATATTGCAGGTGAAAAATGTCGTGAAAATGGTATGAAACTGGGGTTTCATAACCATTGGAGTGAATTTGAGCCTGTTGAAGGACAGATACCATATGAAGTATTCCTGAATAATACAGACCCTGAACTGGTGACCTTCGAGCTCGATCTTGCATGGATAACAAGATCAGGTAATGATCCGGTTGAATATTTCAAGAAACACCCGGGACGGTTTGAATTATTACATGTGAAGGATCTATCAGAGGAAAAGGAGGATGCCACACTGGGAGAGGGGACAATTGATTTCAAACCGATATTTGCAGAAGTTGCCACGGCTGGCATGAAGTATTTCTTTGTCGAACAGGATAATTGCAAAACGCACACTCCTTTTGAAAGTATTGAAATAAGCAGGAATTACCTGCTGGAGAATATTCTTTAACTGGAATACTGGAATACTGGATTAATGGATTAATGGATTAATGTACCTTTATCCATTTCTCCTCTTGAGATGATTTGACCACAGCTTCGAGGAACTTCATTCCTCGTACACCATCTTCAATGCCAGGGTAATCATACTCGGGGTTTTGCATTTCCCCTTGCTTATATGCCTGCAGGTGGAGCGCAAAATTCCTGTATAAATTTGCGAATGCCTCTATAAATCCTTCAGGATGTCCGGCAGGAAGCCTGCTGTGGTTATCTGCTATTTCACCTATTGATTTAAAACCTGTGGCCGTGCGGTATACTTCCATTGGACTGTCTTTCCATCTTACAAGCAGGCTGTTGGGTTCCATTTGTCTCCATCTCAAACTCCCCCTGTTACCATAAATCCTTATGCTGAGACTATTCTCCTCTCCCAGTGCCACCTGACTGGCCACCAGGGTGCCTCTTATGCCGTCTTCAAAATTCAGGATAACATTACCATCATCATCAAGAAGGCGCCCCTCAACAAAGGTATTTAACTGTGAGTACAGTTTTTCCACTTTTTTACCTGTGATATATTCAGACAACTGGAATGCATGTGTTCCGATATCCCCCATACACCCGGCATCACCTGCCTTTGCAGGATCAGCCCTCCACTCAGCTTGCTTATTGCCTTTGTCTTCTTCCTTATCTGATAACCAGCCCTGTAAATATTCCACGACAACTTTTCGTATAATGCCCAGTTCACCGTTCTGGACCATTTCCCTGGCTTTTTTAACCATGGGGTATCCTGTATAATTATGTGTAATACAGAATAAAGTATCCTGTTCACTCAGTGCATTCTTAATTTCAAGTGCTTCTTTAACTGACAGGCACAGGGGCTTGTCACATACCACGTGAAATCCGGCTTTTATAGATTCCAATGTCGGTTTATAGTGTATGTGATTCGGGGTTGCTATGCATACAAAATCAGGTCTTAGACTATCAGGAAGCCTGCTTTCTTTTTCTATCATTTCCCGCCAGCTGCCGTATATACGTTCTTCAGCTAAACCATATTCCATTCCGCTCCTGGCTGAGTTATCAGGGTTGCTGCTGAAAGCCCCGGCAACAAGTTCTATCATATTGTCCATCCTGGCTGCCATAAGGTGAACAGGTCCTATGAATGAACCTATACCGCCACCTATCATTGCCATTCTTAGTTTCATAAAGGTTCGTTTTTATAGAAAATTTCAATATTGTTTGCTTTAGCATAGTCTGTAACAAAATCTATCACCCTTTGCCCCAGGTCAGGGTATTTAAGCCCGAGTTTTATCCTGAGCCTGGATGAATCATTTATATGAAAGACCATATCAAATGACCTGATTTCCAGTTGGTTTATCTGTTCAGATTGTATTTTTCTGGCCGGCAACAGGCTGTTCTGCCTGATAATAATATTCCCGTTCTGTCTGCTTATATAACGCCGGGCATATCCCAGCCCGGAATATATCTGGTAAATGCCGAATAATAACAGGAAAATACTGCCGGCCCAGAATATTTTTTCATTATCGGGATATCTTATAAGGAAAACGGCCCACCAACCTGCTGTGAAAATACAGAGCGCACCAAAAATAACTACTATTATTCTTACAAGGGATTTATCTTCTTTTTCGCCCAGTAATATAGCTTGCTCGTCCATAATATTATTTATTGAACTGCAATTTATTCTTTTTATTTGACAACGGAAAGCTGATATTTCCATTTATTCTGTCACTTTATTGCATTGTTTTTTTTATTTTTAAGGGTTAAAAAATTAAAATCGCCATATAATGAAAAGCAAATCAAATTCAATCTCAAGAAGATCATTCATAGGTAAAACTTCTGCAGCTGCAGCCGGTCTTACAATTGTACCGAGTTCTGTTGTAAGCGGTTTTGGATATACCCCTCCAAGTGATAAGTTAAATATTGCAGGTATTGGAGTGGGAGGAATGGGAAATTCAAATCTCAGAGCTCTTAAGGATACTGAAAATATAGTAGCTGTTTGTGATGTCGACTGGGCTTATGCAAAGGAGAAAATGGATAGCTATAAGGGTGCGAAGCAATACTGGGACTTCAGGAAGATGTATGATGAGATGGGAAAAGATATTGATGCTGTGGTTGTAGCAACGGCCGATCATACCCATGCAATCTGTGCAGCAAATGCTATTGATATGGGCAAGCATGTATATGTTCAGAAACCTCTTACTCATACTGTTTATGAATCAAGACTCCTTACCAGGCTGGCTAAAAAACATAAGGTTGCCACTCAGATGGGTAACCAGGGATCATCCGCAGAAGGCGTAAATAAGATAGTAGAGTGGATACAGAATGGTGAAATAGGTGAGGTTACAAAGGTTGAAGCTTTAACTAACAGACCAATATGGCCGCAGGGACTAAACCGTCCACCCGAAGAAAAAGTTCCTGATACATTGAACTGGGATCTGTTTATTGGTCCTGCAAAAATGCGTCCTTACAATAGCATATATACACCATGGAATTTCAGGGGCTGGTGGGACTTTGGGACTGGTGCCCTTGGAGATATGGCTTGTCATATTCTGCATCCTGTATTCGTTGGACTGAAACTTACCTATCCTACAAAAGTTCAGGGTAGTTCAACATTGTTATTAACAGATAGTGCGCCTACTGCAGAGATGGTGAAGCTCGTTTATCCCGCTCGTGAGGGTCGTGATGATTATAAGGTTAAGCTTCCTGAAGTGGAAGTTACATGGTATGATGGTGGACTCCAACCGATGAAACCTGAAGGATGGCCCGCTGGTAAACAGATTGGAGATAATGATGGTGGAGTGATCTTCCACGGAACGAAAGACACTCTTATCTGTGGTTGCTACGGAAGGAACCCGTGGCTAATGTCCGGAAGAGAGCCCCAGGTTCCTGAAACCCAGAGAAGGGTCAAAGTAAGCCATGAAGCTGACTGGGCTCGGGCATGTAAAGAAAGCCCGGAGAACAGAGTAGCTACAAAATCTGATTTTTCAGAAGCGGGACCTTTCAACGAAATGGTGGTGATGGGTGTACTTGCTGTACGCCTGCAGGGCCTGAATAAAGAACTGGAATGGGATGGTAAAAAAATGGAGTTCACCAATATCAATGATAATGATGAAATAAGAATTGTCCTTGAAGATAATTTCAGTATTAAGGATGGACACCCAACTTTCAATACGGTATGGACAGACCCAATGAATGCAAAAAAATTCGCCGGTGAAATGATAAAACATACTTACCGCGATGGCTGGACATTGCCGGCAATGCCTTAATGTGTGTATGAATAATAAAAAATAGTAACATTATGAAAATAGTTGATCTTTTAACAGCTTTTGTAATTATTGCATTCCTTAGTACTTCTTGTGGTTCATCAAGAATTACTAAATCAGATGAAATGAAAACTGCAGATGAAGAAAACTGGACTGTAATTTTTGACGGCACATCAACCGATAATTTCAGGGGTTATAACCAGGAAGAATTCCCTGAACAGGGATGGGAAATAGTAGATGGCACACTGCATGTTATTGGCTCCGGCAAAGGAGAAGCCGGCGGAAAAGGAGGAGATATTATTATCAGGAAGAAATATGGTAATTTTGAATTATCCCTCGAATGGAAAATTTCCGAGGGAGGTAACAGCGGCATCTTCTACCTGGCTCAGGAACTGGAAGGAAGACCTATATATGAATCATCACCGGAGATGCAGATACTTGATAATGAGAGACACCCTGATGCCAAACTCGGAAAAGACGGGAACCGTCAGGCCGGATCACTGTACGACCTGATTCCTGCTGTTCCGCAGAATGCAAAACCTGCAGGTGAATGGAACGAGGTGAAAATAATGGTTTATAAAGGTACCGTGGTTCATTCGATGAATGGTGAAAATGTTGTTGAATATCATCTTTGGACCGACCAGTGGAAAGAGATGTGTGCCAATTCAAAATTTGCTGAATGGCCTGAATTCATCAATACCGCTGAAGAAGGATATATAGGATTGCAGGACCATGGTGATGACGTGTGGTTCAGGAATATCAAGATCAGGGAGCTATGATCCCCCTTTGAAGGGGGTGGTCCCGATAATTCGGGACCGGGGGATGTTAATCTGCTGGCTCCGGATTCCCTTTCAATCCAATCTCATCAGCCACCTCACGCATCCCGTTGATGCAATCTTGAATTAATTCGGGCAGCTCTGCTTCCAGCAGGGCTGCTCCTTTTTCTATTATAGACCTGTCGACCCCGGCAGCAAACCGCTTATCATTCCATTTCTTCTTCACCGATTTTGCTTTCATGTCCAGCACGCTTCTGGAAGGACGTACCAGCGCTGTTGTGGTTACAAGGCCGGTGAGTTCGTCCATGGCATATAATGTCTTTTCAAGCTGGCTTACCGGCTCTACATCAGTCACTATCTCCCATCCATGACTCATAACAGCCCTTATATATTCCTCGGGCCAGTTGTTCTCCCTCAATATCTCTTCCGTTTTCTTACAATGCTGTTCAGGATACATCTCGTAATCAAGGTCATGAATAAAACCAATTATACCCCATTTGTCTTCATCTTCACCATTTTTTCTGGCCATGTATCTCATAACACCCTCAACGGCCAGGGCATGCTTATAAAGACTCTCTGATTTATTGTACTTCTTGAAAAGATTTACTGCTTCCTCACGGGTTGGTATATAATCGCTCATAGTTATTTTTTGTGTAAATATAATAAAGACATACAACAAAAAATAGGCTGAGGCTATGAAGAAAGACAAAAGACAAAAGTAAAAAGTAAAAAGTCACGAAATTATTTTACAAAAATAAATGATTTTAAGGATTCTCGAAAAACTAACAAATCAAAGATTTGTGGTTTTTCGGAATAAAAAGTAACTCTGAAACTTGGAACCTGAAACATGAAACATGGAACTTTGAACCCTGAACCCTGAACAAACAAGCTTACAGTTTGATAATCTTATAGCGATATTTCATATTACTGTTTCGTATTATCAGGATATAGCTTCCCCTGGAAAGATAACCGTGATCAACAAATAACTGCTCTTCTGCAGAAATAAAGTCTATTTCTTTCCTGTAGACCATCATGCCGGATGAGTTGTATAAAATAAATGTATTATCTTCTGAATTGCGGTGGCTGATTATCCTGATATTATCTTTTACCGGGTTTGGTGCAACGGTGAAAACATCTTTCATAAGGTTCGGATCTTCTATGCCTGTGCTGACAATTGTGGTCTTCAGGGTATCATTAATGAAATAGTTGTCAGGATATGTTACAAATACCATGATTTTATATGTATTATACAAAGACATATCAACCGTTTGTGAAAAGGATAAAGTGATAGTATCACCAGGTTTTAATTCGGTATTGAATGTTTCATTCACAGGCGGGATATCGTTCACCATGTATGTCATTGAGAGCATAGTGATCGTATCACGGCCAAGGTTGCTTAGTTCAACTGCAATTATCTCATCATTATAGATTTGTCCTTTTTCCGGGGAACTTATTCTATTGAGGTTTATTGCAGATTGAATAAATGAAAATACAGGAAATCTTACAAGGTCAATATATGCACAGTCGGAACCATTATTTACCGATTGATCCTTTGTGTATATCCACTGTAATAAATGGACTCCTTTTTTAAGTGGTACGACTGCCTCGGTCCAGTCAACCTCTCCTGATGCATTCATCAGCAATATGTTGTTGGCCTTAAATATTAGAGAGTCCCATGAGGCTTCGGATGAAACTTTGTACCAGAACCTTAATGTATCATCTTCAGGAATATTCAGGAGCATAGCAAGTTCTGATTTCTCATTATGCCTTATTATCCCTGAACGTGCCGAAAACATATTGCTTTTTGCTGTTTCATCGGTAATGATCCATGGTGCATCTGTATTATTTATCCAGGGGAAGGTTGTAAAGTTTAGCAGTTCAAAATCTTCAGTTAATTTACCTGCTATAATACTAAGTGTCTTTGATGTTCTGTATGGATCACTAATTAACTCGATGTCAAAGGTGATTTCAGTCGATTCAGGTGTGTCTTCACTTATATTTGCCAGGACAGAGATTTCGGTTACCACTCCGGGATTTATAGGGCCGGTGGCCAGTGAGGTAGCATCAAAATCAATATACTCCGAAACATTACTGATCAGAAGGTCTCCGGAACATGAACTCGAACCATTATTGGCAACCCTGAAGATTAGTCTAACTCTTTCACCGGCTTCAGCAAGACTGTTACCGTTACCGGTCAGGGTATCGTCTGTTATGCAGTTCAGGATCATAAACTCTGGAGCATGCAGACTGATATCAGTCCCCTGGTTGATAATATTGCCATTATAGTGAAGTTCTATATTAATGGCTGCTATCTTACGATCCGGAAGACTATCCGCAACAAGGATTTCAAAGCCCGTTTCCTGGATTTCAGTATTAGCATTAACCGAACCTATATATAGTGAATCATTTATTATGGTTATATACTCTGAAGATGATGATATTTTTAAATATACATCATCAGCCCCGTCATTACCGGCGTTCTGTATATCTGTTTGTAGTGAAACAGTTTCATTATAATCTGCCTGTCCATTATCATTTCCTGAAAGATCGGATACATTGATGTCATTTATAGTGAGCCAGGCAGTATCTGATTCTGCAAAATATATTGTCTTAACAAAAGGTATCACGTTTTGCCGGCTTATGATCATCAGGCATGAATCCTTTACAATGGACGGGATGTCAAGGTATACCGATCCGGATGGTGTTGCGTGACAGGCATCCCAGAGAGTGTTGAAATGAGACAGGCCTACATATGCAAACCCTGATGTATTTATGTTCAGTTTTTTAAGTGTTGGAGGCAGGCTGTCAGGAACCTGAGCAGTAAGTGGCTCAGGTTCACCTATATATGGTGTTAAGGAAGGATCCCCGAGCAGAACATAATTTTCCCAGTAATACTGCTTCCAGGGGCTTGTACTTTCTGAAACTGCCAGGTTTCCGGCGTACAGTATCTGTCCTGTTGTTGTGTACCATTCCGATGGTTTTTCACCGTTAAGGTGAAAAAGCCTGTCGTAAAATCCCAGTCCCGTTTCACCGTACGTGGGGTTATCCACCAGGGGACCGACACCCACCGACCAGTAAAAATCTTCTGTCCAGTACGAGTCATTAGTGCAGCCAATAAAGGCAAGAGCACCTTTGTCAACAGCCCTTACCATGCTCGACCCAATGCAATTATTATCATTATACTTGGCTGTGAGACAGGCATTACTTATTATTAAGGGATACCTCGATCCATTAGTCATTTTCCCGGGGAAAGTGTGGTCTATTCCGGTATCCAACCAGCTTGTCGCACTTCCATGCCCGGTATAATTTATATAACCCACACCTTTTTTAATCAATACTTTCAATGAATCGTAACGTACGTTCCTTATCGAGTCATTCGTTTCGTGGTTGAAGACATAGGACTCAGTTGCATAGGGGTTCTGGTCGAAATATCCCGAGGCATAATTAACCTGCCCGTTCATAAACGGCTCATGTCCTTCATCAAGTCCGGTGAAAGCAACAGCTTTTTTAAAATGTGATATTGTATCTCCGAACAAGAAGCTTTCGTACTGTATTATTTTCCGGACTATGGCTTTTAACTGGTTTGTGTCCCTGGCCGGCAGCCTTCCGGTGAACATATCAGGTATGAAGTCTCCGTTCCCGTCAAATTCGGCATAATACATATCAGTAAGGTAATTGGTGCCCTGAGATGCAGGTATATAATTCAGGTCTCCTGCAAGCAATAGGTATGTTGGTGCTGGACTTTCCTGTGAAGTATTATTATAGATATATGTAAGGCTGTCTTTAATATCCTGGAAGTTCCTTTCCAGGCCGTTTTCGCCAATATACAATTCAGTTACCCTGAAGCCTTTCTTTGTCTTCCATTCAACAAGTGGCTGAAGATGATTTCTTAGTGAAGTATCAGATACTATTACCATACCTGCAGGCTCAAGTGAGAATCCGGGTATTACATTATCAGTGTCATAATTTATCAGGCCTTTTGAAAGCAGGTCATTAAAATAATAATCATACGAATCTTTGCTTTCTGACCGTGCCTGGTAATCTGCTGAATATTCTATGTAAATATTCATAGACGTTATGATATCAACATATTTTTCAGCAGGATGATAAATGACAGGTCTTATCTCGAGGCTGGCAATACTTTTACCTCTCATTACACCGATTTTTTTTGTTACTACAGTATCGGTAATATAAGCATGACCGGCATTGTAAACAGACTTATCCAGTGTGAATGGGTTATCCTGAGGATCCTCTCTTTTCGTCTGACTGGGCTGACTGGGGTAAATTCTGTTATAATCACCCATCTCTTCAAGGCTTTTACGGGTGGTAATAACATCACTTATTATTATCCTGGCATTTTTTGCCTTATCATAATCTAATAACCGTGTCAAAACAGGCAGCTGCGGTTTACCGGGGTCACTGCTGAAAGAATGATCAGGCAGCCTAAGTCTCACAAAGCTGCCTTCATCAGGTTTCAGCCTCTCAAATTCACCTGTGCCTGAATAATAAGATAGTTTTAAACCTTCACTATTTTCTGAAATGATTTTCAGGGGTGGTGAAGGATATTCACTATTACCTGTAAAGGATGCCTGGGAATATGCGTCATCCAATAATAAAAATACAGGTAAGAGCAAAATAACTATATACCTGGTTATACCCAATTTATCTGATAGAAAATGTTAACCTAAATTCGGAAGACAATATACCAAAATTGTTTCATAATAAAAATAAAAGGAGGTATAACAGCTATATCTCCAGGTTTGTCATCTCACCTGTTGTAGCAAATTCATATTCAGGGTATTTGAAAATTGATGCCCGGGGTTCAGTTTCTCCCATGGAATAGCCCCATACATCTTTATAATCATTGGGATCTTCACCCATTAATTCCATCTGATCAACATAATGCTTAATAGGCTTGGATTCTATTATATTGACCTTCCCCATTTTATTAATAATCGGGCTATGATTCCTGGTCACATCATGATCAAACTCGAGAATTCTCCTGCCCCTTCTGGTTATTCCTATAGTTCTGAATGTTAAGCTTTTGCCAACACCGGGCAGGTTCATTACATTCCTGTCGGTGCTAAGGAAAGGCAGATCATGTTTCTTCATTATTTCTTCAAGAACAGGAACAGTGTTCTCCGCATCTTCAGGAATATTCCTTACAGTATCCTGCTCTTCATCAGGAATACTACCGAATACCTTTTCTTCTATCTGTTCCTGAATAGCCCTCTCATTGGTGGCAAAATTATGATAATTCTCCATGTATCCTTTAACAGTGAAAGTATAGTAAGGAATGATACCAACCTCGTTAAGTGTTCTCCGTAGCTTGGCTGCGAAGCCTCTCCTGGAAGCTGCCGCAGTGTACACCATCTGGTTAACTACAATCCAGCCTGCAGAATTAAGCTTTTTAACAGCTTCCCTTACTGCTGGAGTAACTTCCATTGGTGAAACGAAATGTGTTTGTATTACAAATTGCTTGATACCTATCATGGAAGCCTTTTCCTTAAAATCAATCAGTACTTGCAGCAGATCATCGGTTACACGGAAAGGGATATAGACAGGAAGACGGGTTCCCAGTCTCACTCTTAGCATTTCAGCATATTTCAATCCCTCTTCCTTATTTTTATTCTTCTCTTTTTTCCTGAGAGCCATTTTATACACGGCATCAAGGACATCTTTCAATGACTTATCTGAGCTCATAAACGCATCCCCACCGGTTATAAGTATATCCCTCAGCTGGCTGTCATCCTCGAAATATTCCATTAGCCAGGACAGTTTATCTTTCCATGTTTCATCGGGTTTCAGTTTATCAAGATTGAAATTGAGTCTGCCTGCCTGAAAATCATACATCCGCTGGCATGATACGCACAGTCCACCACAGGCTCTTCCCACTGTGTCAGGTATCAGGATTGCAACCTCGGGGTATCTCCTATGTATATTATTGCTGTTAGGCAGTAGCCATCCTGCGGCATTGGGCTTCCCTGGTAAAACCTTATCTTCTTTCTCCCAGGCTATTATATTACCAAATTCATTTATCAGCTCCTTGCTGTATAATATATAATCCCTTAATGCAAGGTCAGTTTTCCGTGCAAATTCAGGAGCATTAACGTTGAGTAGGGATAAGTAATATGGATTTACAAAAAATGGAATTCCTGACTCACGTGCTTCCTCAAGACGGAACATGGTATCAGTATCAAGTGAATAATCAAGCATTTCATTGAGCAATTCGGGAGTCCTTATGGCAAATTTCAGGTGAAAATGGAAGTCTTCCCACCATGAAAGTGCTATTTCATACTTTTGAGTGTAGGATATTCCCGCCGGGAAACTGTACCTGCTGCTGCTGATCAATCCCTGGTCAATATTCCTGATAATAATTTTCAGTATCCTTTTCTTGTTTTCTTCTCTTATGTCTATGATCTTTTTATCAAGACCTGAATAATGTTTTGACATCCATTGCATCACTTTCTGACGCTTGGGTTTTTCTCTTCTTTCATATCCTGTAAATTGGCGAAACAGGTGTATGGTGTCATAAAAAAATTCAGGTTTTGCACCTCCTTTACCTGAATGATAGGCAAGCCATATTAATCTGATCGGATCAGATACCGATCTCGGTATCTTCTTGTTCAGGTTCTCAAATTCCCGGCCTGAATTCCTTACATAATCAAGTAACCTTATTGCCCCAACTTCTCTCCAGCTCAGGGCTTCGTATGCTTTTCTTCCCCTTAACTTGTAGTCATAATACTTCATGGCATCTTCATGCCCTTTCCCGTTCAGCCATCCATAAACCCAGTCATATAATGCTTT
Source organism: uncultured Rikenellaceae bacterium (assembly GCA_964577305.1). GTDB lineage: Bacteria > Bacteroidota > Bacteroidia > Bacteroidales > VadinHA17 > UBA9300. The sequence continues at coordinate 1,832 of CAZNYS010000002.1, read as the reverse complement.
GTTTGCTGCCTTAGCTGATTCTGAGTTACTTATGATCTTCTCAAGATCAGGGTTCTCTTTCATTAGTTGCTCCAGGAGTATGACTGATTTTGGTGGGATGTTAATCTTTTCTATTTTTTCTAATAAATTCATTTCGGAAACGAGTATTGGAATTTATAAAGAATTGAAAATCAAATTATTGAGATTTTAAATATCGTAACACAAAGATAACAAAAAAATAGCTAAATTCAAAGTAATCCTGCTGCCAATGTAGCACGGTTTAATAGCTTAAGTAGCTATCAGGTTTGTACTGGTCAAATTCTTCGCTGGCAAAATAAAGGCATCCTTTTTCAGAGAGTTCGTAGTCGATTATACCACAGGTAATAAGGTCTGAAATAATATTCTCAGCTTTGTGTAATGGGAGCCTTGTCAGTTTCCTGAATTTTGAAAGAGTGATTGATTTATTGTCGCGGAGATAATCGAAAAGGATAGTCTCTGCTTTTCGTACCCTGATAAGCAGACCATCTTTCCTGTTTTCCTTTTTCCATACCTTAAGAATGATCCTGTTAACTGCCAGGTTCTGATCATCTTTTCTGGTGTAGGCAATCCATTTACCTGAATCATCCTTTGAGTACACTGGGCGGATATCTGATTTCTCAATCTCTACCTGAAGTACTGTTTTCCCTTCAGATTTGTGCTGAATAACATTATATTTTATTGCAGGTTTACAAAAGAGACTGGCTGCAGCATCTATCATGTAAAACTCTTCTTCACTCTGTACGCCTGCTATACCTCCGTTATCACGCACACCAATCAGTAATCTGCCACCATCGGTGTTCGCAAAGGCAGCCAGTGTTCTTGCAATTTTCCTTGAATCGGATATACAATATTTGAAATCAAGTACCTGGCTTTCACCCTGTTCAATAAGTTTAAGAAGTTCCCTCACCTCCGCTTAATTTAGGATACAAAATTACCTTAATTTTTGTTAAATGACGAATGCGACCTGTTTAATATGACTTACTTAAAATATTTTTTCTTATTATTATAGCCAAAAAATACATGATATGCGAAAATTAAAATTAATCCACTTACTAATTATTTTTATATTCACTGCTAATATGAATTACGGACAACAGGTATTTGAAAAAGATGTATTTGAAACTGACGGCGGAACTCTTGAACTCTGGTTTATCGGCCATGGAACATTGATGTTCAAATATAATGATCTGGTCATCCATATTGATCCCGTGAGCCGTGAAGCCGATTATTCAGAATTGCCTGATGCTGATTTAATACTTATCACTCATGAGCATGGTGACCATCTGGATCCCGGTGCAATAAAGAAGATCCTTAAAGATGAGACAGAGATAATCTGTAATAAAGCCTCTTCATCTGCCCTGGATGATTGCAGGGTTATGACTAACGGGGATAAGATTGACCTTGAAGACATTAGCATTGAAGCTGTGCCTGCCTATAACATAGAGCATGAAAGGTCGCCGGGGAATCCGTTCCATCCAAAGGGTGTTGGCAATGGTTATATACTTGGTATAGGAGGGAAGAGAATATATATTGCCGGTGATACTGAGAATATACCGGAAATGAGCAGTTTCAGAAATATTGATATCGCCTTTCTGCCAATGAACCTCCCTTATACAATGTCTCCTGAAATGGCTGCAGATGCGGCTATGATAATAAAACCTGATATTTTGTATCCGTATCATTTTGGATCAACTGATACAGGTGAACTTGTTAAACTTCTGAAGGGAACTGACATAGACGTAAGGATACGAAAACTGCAATAAAATATAATAACATATGAATAAGATCGATCGCAGAAAATTTTTACGAACAGG
>CAZNYS010000001.1:68824-200320 GCA_964577305.1 uncultured Rikenellaceae bacterium | reverse complement strand
GAGGCTAAGGTTGGAAATCCATCATTCCAGTATTCCACTATTCCAGTATTCCATAAAAAAAGAGGCTCCCTTTAAGAGAGCCTCAATTCTATAATATAAGATTTAATTATTTGGCTTGCAGTCTTTACTTGGTTACATACCATGTATTCTGAACCAGCAGTTCATTGGCTTCCATTTCCCTGAAAGGAATTGGAAGGATCAGGTTACCTGCATCATAAGGAAGTCCTGTGTCTATGTCCAATTGCCATCTCTTAAGATCGTGCAGCCTGTGGCCTTCCCAGCAAAGCTCCCAGTATCTCTCCTGGCGTATCTGATCCTGAGTTACCGTACCTACAATGGCAGGTGCCAGTGCCCTGTCCCTGATAACATTAATATCCTGGGTAGGAGTATTGGGGCCTACAAGCGGGCCAGTTGATTCAAAGTTGGCTTCTGCCCTTACAAGGTACATCTCGGCAAGCCTGAGAAGCGGGATGTTGGCATAGTAATCCCCCCATTTTGAAGTATTTATACCACCATTATTCAGGATAGTCCCAACACCATAATAATACATCTCTGTTATATTGGCGATTGTATAGCTGTCATCCATTTCAGCTGCACCCTGGTACGTTGCCCTGAGGTCGGCCGGGTCAAAGGTATCAAGGAATACCTGCTGGATATCATAGTCGCCTCTTCCCATCCCATTAAGTGAAGCATACATAACAGTAAGCCAGGCAGTATTGCTTGCTACGTTATTCTGAAGGGCAAAAATATCCTCGCTGGTAGCTACATTATTATTGAATTCGTCCAGAGGGGTGGAAGTAAGTGAATAATAACCTGACTCAATAACCCTGTTAGCTTCAGTTGCTGCATTGGTAAAATTGCTCATCTGCAGGTAAACCCTTGCAAGGACAGCGCTGGCAGCATAAGTAGTGGCATACACATCATTTGTTTCGGGCAAGTTATTCTTTGCATCTGTAAGGTCACTCAATGCCTGTGTATAACATGCTTCCACCGTATTTCTGGCTACGTTAACAGCGTCGTTTACATCATTTGTGGGGGTGGTAATAATCGGAACACCGAGCTGGTCGTTTGTCTGGCCGGGCTCATAAGGCAGCCCAAAGAGCCTGGTCATTTCGAAAAGGACCCAACCCCTGAGGAATTTAGCTTCACCCTCAACCCTGGTTGCATCCTGGGCATCAAGTATTGCCAGTATTTCAGGATCAAGAAGGGTATTACACATGTTTATCAGATCATATGCTGCAATCCATGTATCTCTTATATATGAATTGGTAACAGCTATCTCCTTGTTTATTATTTCACGGGGCTGTTCATATGTCCCGAGGAACCTCATATCAACGGTAGCTGCCAGCAATTCGCTGTACTCATTGAAAGTACTACCGAAAATATCAGCATCACGTGCCTGCAGGTACGCTCCCACAAGTGTTGCCTGGATATTCTCAGGTGTGGTAAGAGCCGTGCTTGCATCAATTGATTGCTTTGGTTTAAGATCCAGTTTCTCATCGCATGATGAGATGAAGATCATTACCGGTATTATAAGCAACCATAATAGTTTATTAAATATTTTATTTTTCATGATATTCATAGTTAGCTATATTTAGAAAGAAAGGTTTATACCGATAGAATATGTTCTTGACTGTGGTACAGTATAGAAATCATAACCCTGTATAATATTCTGGCTTTGGGTGGATCTATTGGTTCCTGTCCAGTTAACTTCCGGATCCCAGCCTTCATAATTTGTCAGGGTATACAGGTTCTGAACACCAATAAATATTCTCGCATTACGCATTTTTATACGGTTAAGAATACTTGCAGGCAGGTTATAACCAAGGGTTATATTCCTGATCCTCAAATACGAACCATCCGTCAGATAACGCTCAGAATCACGTGATCCATTATTATACCCGAGCCGTGCCTGTGGCACGTCTGTTATATCACCGGGTTCCTGCCACCTGTCCATCTGGTCAACTGTCTGGTTATCAAACCAGGCCGCATTAGCAGACTGATACATTCCTCCGCCGTTATAGATTTCATTTCCATAAACGAAGCTAAGAAGGATATCAAGGTCAAAGCCTTTATATTCAAAATGGTTTGAAAGTCCACCTGTAAAGTCAGGATTGGGAGAACCTACAACTATTGGGTTGGCAAGGTTGTAATTATTGGTTGTTTCATCACTGCCTTCCTCAACATAATAAAGGGCATCACCGTTATCCGGGTCAACACCTGCATATTTACGTAGCTTCCAGACACCGATAGGCTGTCCTTCCATCACATAGTTAAGACCGTTGGGAGTTATCTCGGGACCGTCAACATTCAATACGGTATTCTTATTGAAAGCTATATTGAAATCTGTTGTCCACTTGAATGTTCCAACCAGGTTATTGGAGTGGAGTGCAAATTCAACACCCTTGTTCTCAAGTTCTCCAACATTACTCCATACTCCTGTGAAACCTGATGTTGAAGGCAGTGTACGGTAAAGCAGAAGATCTGTAGTCTGCTTATTATAATAATCGACCTCACCGGTTACCCTGTTATTAAAGAAACCAAAGTCGATACCGATATCAAACTGTGCTGTAGTTTCCCAGCCCAGTTCTTTACTTGCCAGCTGTGTTACCTGCAGACCATTACGCCCTGCATAGTTAACACCTTCGTATAATGCAAGGTGAGCATAATCAGGAATACCGGAGTTACCGGTAATTCCATAACTGGCCCTCAGTTTGAAGTAGCTGAGAATATTTTCGATACCATCCATAAAACTCTCTTCTGATACAATCCACCCTACTGATCCTGCAGGGAAGAAACCATACCTGTTGTCAACACCAAACCTTGATGAGCCATCTACTCGTCCACTAAAGGTAAGCAGGTACCTGCTATTAAACATGTAGTTTGCCCTTCCGAAGTATGAAAGGTAAGTAGTCCCTTCTTCCCAGCTGCTGAAACTTGTTGCTTCAGCTGCACTTGCTATGTTCTGGAAGTCGTCAGTCGGGAAGCCTTTACCTTCAATATTTGAACCTGTTGTCATAGATTCCTGGTATGACATACCTCCAACGATGTTAAGATCATGAGCATTACGAATCATTACATAGGTCAGATAATTATCCCAGTTATAATTAACTACCCTCACTGACCTGTTCTGTGCTTCACCTGCCGGTCCGGCACCAATTGTTTCACGTCCCCAGAAATTCTTTTCTCTCATGTCAATAATATCAGTGCCGAAATCTGTTCTGAATGTAAGTCCTCTGAGTATCTCATAAGTACCATAGACATTACCCAGTGTTCTGAATGATACCTGATTATTATAGGAATCGCGCAATGAAATAAGTCCATTATAATAAATGGTATTCTTGTTAAGCCTACCTGTCTCAGGATCATAAACCGGGGTTACGGGAGCCTGGGCTACGAGCTGGAGAGGAGTAGCAAATGCATTATCATTTTCCACCCTTTCCATTTCAGTTCTCATAATGCTTAAATTAACCCCATAGGTAAATTTATCCCCTGACTTATGATCAAGGCTGACCCTTCCGTTGAATTTATTCATAGCATTATTCTTCAGTATACCGACGGTATTATCATAACTCATGCCGGCATAAAAGCTGCCATCCTCGGATCCTCCGCTGGCGCTCAGGTTAATCCTGTTAACAGAACCCTGCTGAAACGCTTCTTTCTGCCAGTCGGTGTCCCAACCCTGGTCCCACTGATCGCCAACATAGAGCTCCCATATATCTTCCTTGGGAAGCCAATCCCAAACGAGTCCGCCTTCGGAAACATTATCCATTGCTTCATTAAACAATTCAAGGTACTGATCTGCATTCAGCCATTCGCGGAGCCTGCTGGGTTCACTTATACCAGTAGTATAAGTAACATTAAACCTGGTATCACCGGCCTGACCGCTTTTTGTAGTAATAACCACAACACCATTGGATGCCCTGGATCCGTAAATTGCAGCAGCGGATGCATCTTTCAGTATCTGTATTGATTCCACATCGGCCATATTTATATCAGCCAGGGGGCTTGTTGGCTGGTTACCAGTGTTACTGAGGTTAACCGATGTTACAGGTACACCGTCGATAACATATAAAGGCTGGTTATTAGCAGAAATAGATGATGAACCCCTGATCCTCATTTTAACCGTCTCGCCCAGTTTACCACTTGCCTGCTCAATGAAAACACCGGCTGTTTTACCCTGGATAGCCGATTCAAAGCTAACGGTAGGTACCTCTGCCAGTCCCTCCGTCGAAACTTTAGTAATAGATCCACTAAGCTCTCGCTTAATGGCTGAACCATACCCGGTAACAACTATTTCATCAAGGCCAATATTGTCGATTTCCATAACAACATCATAAACATTGTCAGAACCAACCGTTACCTCCTGGGTCTTCATACCAACAAAACGGTAAACCAGAACATCGCCCTCGCTTACAGTAATTGAATATTTACCAGCGAGATCGGATGCCACACCCATTGTTGTCCCTTTGATATTCACCGTTGCACCTATAATGGTATTACCATCTTCAGCAGCAGTGATAGTTCCTGTTACAGTTTTCTGCTGGGCAAAAGCCATAAGACCCACACCACAGCAGAAAAATAGAAATAATACTAATTTTCTCATATTAGAATATTTAGTTTAGGTAAATAAATAATAGTTTTATAAAGACGCGCAAGATATTAAAAAATTGCATACCAATTATTCTTAAAAAAACTTATCAGCCGAAAAAACAAGAATTCCCAGTTATATCTTCAATATAAAATAACTTATTAGAATGACCGGTATCTACTGAAAAACCCTGTATAAAGAGTGTAAATATTAAAGGATTAACACCTTTCCCCTGGTGACAAAGCCATTAGCATACCTGATTTCCAAAATATATAATCCCTGTGTGAATTCATGTATATCAATCTTCATTTGCCCGGGTGGACTTTTGATTTCCCTGACCATTAAACCTGATTGTGAATAAATGCGCAGGCAATCGACTGGTAGTTCATTATCAATATTAATGTTAATTATTCCCGAGGCCGGATTCGGATATATGCTGAGTTCATCAATCCTGTTATCATATGAAGCTGTGACTGTAAAACCGGTAGTTTCAGTTACCGTTAAAACAACATCTGTCTCAATATAATTATCATATTTATCTGTTACATAGAATCTTATTGTATCTTCTCCGATATCATCCTCTGTGAAGATCCTGCCAGTCCTGAGACTGTCATTTTCAAGATAATAGTCACTGACCCATTCATTATTGATATATACAGAGTCGCTTACGAGTATTAATTCATACTCATTACCATAAGCTTCGTCAACCACTTCCGCTTTGGCAACTGCTGAACCAGGAGGTATCCCAATGGGAATTATTGTGTCATTAAGAATTACATCAGTCGGATAATAGTAAGGTTGAATCCCGAAAATAGCCGCCTGGTTCTTTGAAAAGTCATTACTACCTGGTTTAAGATTGTCAATCAGGTAATAGCCATTGTGACTTCCTCCCCATCCCCAGTTAAGATGAAAATACTTACTTTCCCGCACACCATCTATATTGAAGGCATGCCCTGATTCACCATCGTCAGCATTCCCGCTGTAAATAATCGGCCTCCCTTTTTGAAGATTGTCAATGATTATCTTTATCCACTGCTCTTCATCGCTTCCCCTCACAAAGTAGTCAATATTTCTGGACATTTTAAAATAGCTAATCATTGCGGCCCTTGAAGTAGAGGTGTATGCTGAAGAAGCATCGGGACCAAAATTCATATTGACGGCTACGGCACAATGGAAAAGAAGCAGTGCATTATAATCATCGGACGTATCCAGCGACATTGAATCCCATTTATAATTTGTTTCGTAAAACTTTACCTCAATTATACCATAATCCTCCCGGTAATATTTCTTAAACCCTGTTCCTGTATCCGGTACAGCGTAAACACTAAGAGCCTGTGCCAAAGCAACAGCCACACAGCCGACATAAGTATGTCCTCCCGGTCCAAGACTATCTTCAGGACAGAACCTGTTCCACCCCTCATTCTGGTGCCACTCTGTTTTAATCAACGGATTTATATCCACCGTCTCCCCTTCAATTCCTTTTCCTCCTGCTTGTTCTGTTTGCCATCCTTTATGAACAGGCATGCCCTTCTCATCTCGTATCTCTTTAATCTGTTCCGAATATGAAGATATCCATTCGTAGCAGGCAATGTTTCCACTTTTATCCGGTTTGGCAAAATGTCCCTTGTAATTGAAACCTAAAACAGGTATCACCCTTTTGTCTCCTGAAATAAGTATCCAGCCACCCTCTTTCAGATTTACAACAAAAATGTCAGGTTCATTATTATAAATCAGGGTATCTATACTAATTATTTCTCTTGAACCGCCAGGGAAATAATTCTCCATATGAACCTTAGCTACCCTGTAAACAATTTGTTCTTCGGGTGACTGTGCCATAGCTGTAATAAATGAGCACAGGCAAAATATCAGGAGTATAACCTTGACTTTCAACAGGGTACCGTGTAATTAATAAGTTATAGCTGAGGTGAAAAATATTTATACAAAACGACATTGCTAACATAATAATAATTTGTTAATTAATCATCACTGATAAGCGCTCCTGAAAAGAGATTTTTGGTTACTTTTGTAACTTCGATCCCATCCGGGTACTAATTTGAATAAAAATCGTAACTGCCTCATCATGAGCAATTTTGTGCATTTACATCTTCATACTCAATATTCAATACTTGATGGTGCATCAAAAATAAGTGAGCTCATTGAAATTGCCTCTGATCTGGATATGCCTGCAGTGGCAATCACTGATCATGGTAATATGTTCGGTGCAAAGGAGTTTCATAATGCAGCCAGGGCTAATGGGATAAAACCAATTATAGGTGTTGAGGCATATGTTGCGAGAAGGTCAATGGCTGAAAATACGAGTAAAGATGACCGTTCAGGTGATCACCTTATCCTGCTGGCCAGGAACTATACAGGATACAGGAACCTTGTAAAACTGGTATCACTGTCGTGGACCGAAGGCTTTTACTATAAACCAAGGATTGACAAAGACCTGCTTAAGGAATATAATGAAGGGCTCATTGCCACCTCAGCATGTATTGCCGGCGAGATACCATCAGCAATACTTAATAACGACATGGATACTGCCAAAGAGGTTATAGAGGAATACAGGGATATTTTTGGTAATGATTTTTACCTTGAGATACAGAGGCATAAAACAGGTGATCCGGTATATGACAATGATACCCTTGCAAAGCAGAACAGGGTTATTGAGGCCTATAAAGAATTATCAAAAAAGACAGGAATAAAAATAGTTGCCTCCAATGATGTCCATTTTTTAAAAGCAGATGATGCAGAGGCTCACGACCTTCTTATATGCCTTAATACAGGGAAAGAACTTGATGATCCTGACCGGTTAAGGTATACCAAACAGGAATATTTCAAAACCGGGGAAGAGATGAGAGAGCTCTTCCATGATTGTCCTGAAGCTGTGGATAATACCCTTGAGATAGCCAATAAAGTAGAAAATTATGAGCTCAACCATGAACCTATTATGCCTGAATTCCCCATCCCTGATGAATTTGAGAGCAAGGATGATTACCTCAGGCATCTCACTTACAAAGGAGCTAAGGAAAGGTGGGGGGAGCTGAACAGTGAACTAGAAGAAAGACTTGACTTTGAACTTGACACAATAAAAAAGATGGGATATCCGGGTTACTTTCTCATTGTCCAGGATTTCCTCAGGGCAGCAAGGGAAATGGGAGTTTCGGTGGGCCCGGGTAGGGGATCGGCAGCAGGCTCAGCAGTAGCTTATGCTCTGAGGATAACAGATATCGACCCTATAAAGTATAAACTACTGTTTGAACGTTTTCTTAATCCCGACCGTATATCAATGCCTGATATAGATATTGATTTTGACGAGGATGGAAGAGACCAGGTTCTTAAATATGTTGTAGATAAATACGGGCACGACAGGGTGGCCCATATTATTACTTTTGGCAGCATGGCAGCCAAAATGGCAATACGTGATGTTGCAAGGGTACAGAACCTGCAACTTTCAGATGCCGACAGGCTTGCCAGGCTCATTCCTGAAAGACCCGGTATTACTTTCCAGGCAGCCTATGAAGAAGTACCCGAACTGAAAAAAGAGAAAAATGCAGGTGATGAGCTTATTGCACGCACATTGCGATATGCTGAGGCACTGGAAGGATCGGTGCGGCAGACAGGTATCCATGCATGTGGAATAATAATCGGCCGTGATCCCCTGAATGAACATATACCTCTCAGTATTGCTAAAGATACCGACCTCTATGTCACCCAGTTTGACGGTAATCATGTTGAATCAGTGGGACTGCTGAAGATGGATTTCCTGGGACTTAAAACACTTTCAATAATCAGGGATGCCATTGATAATATCAAAGTATCAAAAGGAATAGACATTGATATTTCAAAGGTCCCGCTTGATGATGTCAAAACACTTGAATTGTATTCCAATGGTGAAACCACTGCATTATTCCAGTTTGAATCTGAAGGGATGAAAAAGCACCTCAGGGAGCTCAAACCAAACCGCTTTGAAGACCTAATAGCAATGAATGCCCTCTACCGCCCTGGCCCAATGGAATATATACCACAATTCATTAAACGAAAACATGGTCTCGAAAAGATAGACTACCCCCTGCCCGAGATGGAAAAACATCTTAAGGACACGTATGGAATTACAGTATACCAGGAACAGGTTATGCTGTTATCGCAGGAACTTGCAGGTTTCTCCAAGGGGCAGGCCGATTCTCTGCGAAAAGCCATGGGGAAAAAGAAGAAAGAACTGATGGACCCCCTGAAGGTTAAGTTCTTTGAAGGATGCAGGGCAAGGGGATATAAAGAAAAAATTATTGAGAGAATATGGACCGACTGGGAATCATTTGCACAATATGCATTTAATAAATCTCATTCAACCTGTTATGCATACGTATCTTACCAGACAGCATATCTCAAGGCTCATTACCCGGCCGAATTCATGGCTGCTGTGCTGAGTCGCAATATCAACGATATCAAAAAACTGACCATCTTCATGGACGAAGCCAGGAGGATGGGTATTGAAGTGCTGGGCCCGGATATAAACGAGAGTAATGTAAATTTCATGGTGAACAAGGAAGGAAATATCAGGTTCGGCCTTGGCGCTATTAAAGGTGTAGGCACAAGTGCAGTGATAGGTCTTATAGAGGAAAGAGAAAATAACGGCCTGTTCTCCTCAATATTTGATTTTATCGAAAGGATTAACCTGAATGGACTTAACAAGAAAAGCTTAGAAGCAATGGCACTGGCCGGTGCCTTTGATTGCTTTAAGGAACTTAACAGGGCTCAATATTTTGCAGAAGATAATAAAGGCCAGGTTTTTATAGAAAGCCTGGTCAGGTATGGCAATATGCTGAAAACAGAGGCAAGCACTGCACAGCAATCACTTTTTGATGATGCAGACGGTTTTGAGGTAGTTAAACCTGTTCCACCTGATACCCCTGAATGGCCTAAACTGGAAAAACTGAACAGGGAAAAGGAAGTAGTAGGAATCTTCCTGTCGGCTCATCCCCTGGATGATTATAAACTGGAAATGAAAACCTTCTGTAATATGAATATCAGCGACCTTTATAATATGAAGGATTTCCTCAATAAAGAGGTAGTAATTGCAGGCATGGTTACAGAAGCAAGAAGTGGCACCAGCAAAAACGGAAAACCCTTTGGCTCATTTACCCTGCAGGACTATACTGACTCTTACAGGTTCATGCTCTTTGATAAAGATTACGTCAATAACAGTAAATACTGCAATCCGGGTTACTTCCTCCTGGTAAAAGGAAAAGTCCGGAAAAGAATGTTCAGGGAAGATGAACTGGAAGTAAAAATACAGAATATACACCTGCTGACCAGTGTAAAAGATGAATTGATCAGATCACTTACTGTTATTATTCCCGTGGACAGACTGAATGACGACCTGGTAGATAAACTGAAGGAACTGGCTGTCAGAAATACGGGAAAGACTGAGCTTAAAATAGTGGTTGCAGACCCTGTTGAAAAGATAAGTATATCCTTATTCTCAAGATCATTAAAGGTGGAGCTCAACAATGATCTTATAAGTTTTATTGAATCTGTACCCGGTCTTGAATTTAAAGTAAATTAATTATATTTGCCTGCTCAAAAAATATTATTCTAAACATAAAATACCATGGCTTTACATGTAAATGATTCAAATTTTACGGAAGTAGTACTTCAGTCAGACAAACCTGTTGTTGTTGATTTCTGGGCAGAATGGTGCGGGCCTTGCAGGATGATTGCACCTTTTTTGGAAGAGATATCAAAAGAATATGAAGACAGGGCGCTTGTTGTTAAATGTGATGTAGATGACAGCCCCGGCGTGGCTGCAAAATTCGGAATACGTAATATACCCACAGTGATGTTCTTTAAAGACGGAGAAGTAGCAGATAAGCAGGTTGGTGCTGTTCCAAAAGCCAATTTTGTGACCAAGCTTGAAGCTATTTTGGGCTGAGAAAAATATTATATTATACAGGCCGTTCACTTAAGAACGGCTTTTTTATTGTCAGTATTATGAATATATGCGTTTTCGCTGCCTCCAGCAGTAAAATAGATAAGGTGTATCTGGATGACGCTTCCAGGCTGGGTGAACTTATAGCATCCCAGGGGCACAATATCATCTATGGCGGAGGAGGTATTGGATTAATGGGTGCCCTGGCTGATGCAGCTATGAAAAAGGGGGCAAAAATAACAGGTGTGATACCATCTTTCATGCGAGATAACGGATGGGGGCATGAAGATATTGATGAAATAATCATAACTGAAGACATGGGATCAAGAAAGAAAAAAATGTTCGAAATGTCTGATGCTGTAATTGCCCTTCCTGGTGGCATTGGTACCCTTGAAGAACTGGCCGAGGCGATCACCATGAAGCAACTGGGTCTTTTCAGGGGTGCACTGGTAATACTTAATACAGGATCATTTTACGACCACTTCATTACATTTCTTGAAAGTATTATCGGAAAAGGTTTTATGCGTAAAGTGCATAAACAAATATGGACAGTGGCAGAAACACCGGACGAAGCCATGGAAGCAATAAACAACTACAAAGACTGGTGTGATGATCCTGTAAGCATAGCATGAATATAGTGCTTACGGCACCATGGTACCTATAACAAGAATATCATCTATCTGGTTCATCCCTCCCATCCATTCATCAAGTGTTTTAAGTAATTGCTCCTTTTGCTCTTGCATAGGCAGTGAAGACACCTTTTCCAACTCGTTTTTCAGGTTCACCCCCTTGAATTTCTTACCTTCCGGTCCGCCAAACTGATCAGCATAACCATCCGAGAACATATACAGGATATCCCCTGACTTAATATCCACTGTGACATTGTTAAACTTCTTTTCACGGGTTGTAGCCATACCTATGGGAAACCTGTCAGGTTTTATGGTAATTGCCTTCCCATCCCTGACAATAACCAGTGGATTATAGGCACCGGCATATTCAAGCTTCCTGCCTCTCCTGTCATAGGCTATCAGTGCAAGGTCCATGCCATCATTTATTACTTCGTCACCTCTCTGAATTAATGATTTTGTCACTTCAACATTGAGCTGGTCCAGTATAGCACCAGGTCTTGTCAATCCATATTCCCTTACTATCTTGGTCAATGAATTGTATCCTATTATCGACATGAAAGCTCCCGGAACACCATGGCCAGTGCAATCTACCGCAGCTATGAATTGTATGTCGCCGTTATCATGCATCCAGTAAAAATCACCACTGACGATATCTTTTGGCAGAAAGAGCACAAAGGTGTCATCAAAGCTGTCTTCCGGGGGCAGCATAGCCATCTGTATCCTCTCAGCATACCTTATGCTTGCAGTAATATCCCTGTTCTTCTCTTCAATGACCATACTCTTCTGAACAACCTCGTCAGTACGCTCAGCCACCTTCTCCTCAAGTACCCTTTTTTCACGAATAAGGTTGCTTTCCCGTATTTTGATGTATACCATAACGGCTACTGCCAGTAACAGGATTACGAAAATTATGAAATACGGATTTGCATAGAAAGGGGGCCTGATAACAAAGTCATATGTGACAGGTTCCATGTTCCACACACCGTCACTGTTCTGAGCCTTAACCTTGAAGGTATATTTGCCCGGGGATAATGCCGAGTATATTGCCGTTGTCTGTTCTGTTTCAGGTCTCCATCCGGGGTCAGCACCTTCAAGCATTACCTGGTACCTTACAGCTTCAGGATTTGTCAGGCATACACTATAATAATCAAAGGCAATATTTTTTTCTATATATCTTAAACGTTGGCTGTGGAACATTTCTCTCTCCTCGAAATTAACCGTCATCCCTTTTATATGGGTTAAAGGATTTAGATCAGGAGGAGGTATTTTCTCAGGATCGAGCCTCGTGGCACCATTAGCGGTACCAAACCACAAATGTCCTTTACTGTCAAGAAATGAGGCATTTTGTTTTGTTTCAATACCCACAAATCCATTTTCCCTGGTATATGTATTAATGGTGTTTGTTTCAATATTTAAGCTGTTTAAACCATTATTGGTCCCGATATATAATACCCCCCTATTATCAGGCTGCAACAGGTTGATATTGTTTGAAAGTAACCCATCCTTTTCAGTGAGGTGAATTCCAATAGTATCATCCTTTAAACCTAAAACTCCAAATCTTGTCCCCAGCCATAATATTCCATCTGATGTTTCGCTGATGCATGTTGGGTAAAGGTCATTCTCTAATTCAATAATTTCAAATTCTTCCTTTTCCGGGTTATACCGGGCAAGTCCATTAGTACTTTCTGATGCTATCCATATGCTCCCTCTTTGGTCAACATAAAGCGCTGTTATAAAATTACCCGCCAGACCGTCAATCTGGGTATATCTTCTTCCCTCATTCCCCTGTATATCCCAGAAAGCAACGCCTTCATTTGTACCTATCCAGAGATTATTATCATTGTCAACAACAAGACCTGTAACAGTAAGGTCCCACCTGGGGAGAACATCATTAAGCTTAGGGTTATAAACAAAATCATTTTTGTTAAAATCGTACCTGTAGACGCCTCTATAATTGGTACCTATCCATAAATTCCTGTCTTTGTCATTAATTATATATCTAACCTGTTTGGCTATATTGTGTGTTCCCTGATAAAAAAACCAGGGCGTACCAAGTTCAGGGTCATATAATGTTATACCATCATCTGTTCCGAACCAGTACCTGTTGTATTTATCCTCGGTAATGGCCCACACTGTTTTATCCCTGAACATATCGTCAGAATTATAATTTATGAAATGATCCCCTTTATAAATATGTATGCCGTTATTCTGACTGGTAATAATCATGTTACCTTCACGGTCTTCCAGTATACTTTGGATTTCTCCTGCCTGCAATCCATTACTATTATTGAAGGTTTGCATTTCGCCATTATCAAAAACTGTGATACCTCCTCCCCATGTTCCTACCCATATCTGCCCCTTTGAATCTTCTGTAATGCAGCTGATCCAGTTATTTGCCAGCCCGTCCCTTGCATCATATACTACCAGCTCTTCACCACCCGGAGGGAAATAATAAAGTCCCCCGTTATGTGTTCCGAACCACCTCCCTCCCCTGCTGTCTTCCAGCATTGCTATGATATTGAAATAAGTGGTAAGTCCTTCCGGCCTGTATGATTCAAATTTATCCTCCTCTGCATTATACTTTTTTATTCCAATGTCGGCTATGCAGTATAGCATACTATCCCTGTTAATATAAATACGTGTTACCCGGTCGCTTAATCCCTGTCCTCCCCTGTATTGTTTAACGGTCAGTAACTCTGCTCCGGGTTCCGGAAAATCTGTTGAAAGGGCTCCGTTAAGGGATGTAGTTATCCAAAATTCATTATTATACTCAGTTATTCCGGTTATGTCTCCACTAATTTCAATCGTATCAATAAGTACGTTCCTGAAAACACTATTTTCATAATAAGTTAGCCCCCCGTTAAGATGACCCATCCATATTCTTCCTGTATGGTCTTCAAATATTGATTTTACTCCTCCTGTAGCAAGGCCATCGTCACTTGAGAAATTTTCAAATTCAGATCCGTTCCACCTGGTAACACCGCTCTCAGTTCCCAGCCACAGATAATCATTTTTATCCTGTATTATGGTATATACTTTTGACGAGCTCAGTCCTTCGGAAACACCATAATTGTCAAAATAATATTCCTGTGATGATGAAGGCAGGATATTTACCGATAAAACAATGATCATCAGGCTAAAAGACCTGATGATCATTTTAAGCAAATAAGAGTTTTTCTTATTCATAAAGAGTTATTTTGCTATAAAAAAGAAGGTTCCGTTTTCATCCTGCAATCCTGTAATCTTACCGAATTTAGGTGTTTGTCTGTCTTCATTTTTCACTGCTACTGATACACTGGTTACTATCTCTTCAATAGAGATGCAGGCATTCGGATTACTCTCCAGTGTATTTGCGAAAGTTCTTGTAAACTGGGAATCGTCGGATGCCAGCTCACGGTCTGCGGACGAAAACACCTGTGATGATTTTAGTTGTGTTGCCTGCCAGTCGTTGCAGCTTCTTATAGGGCCTATGGCTCTCATTGCTGTATAAAAACTGGGCCCTGACTCACATGCATCGGTTACCACCAGGGTATGTGTCAGTATATTGGTGATAGGTTCCATCGCCGCCCTCAGGGCATTGATATTAAAGTATGTAAACTCATCATCCCTCCGGGCATCCACCGGAATCCAGTATCCAACATCATTTACAAACTTTCCGTGACCTGCATACCAGACAAGCAGGGATTTAACCTGGTTGGCCTTCACCAAATCCCTGAGTTCAATCGAGAAGAACTTCTCCATTTCTTCTTTTGTCAGGTCTTTCTTATGTATAATATAATGAACCTGGTAATTGGTAAGGGCACTTTTCATCAGGTTAATATCCTTAACCGGTCCGTCAAGGCTTGCGAAAGACCTGTAGTTTGAATTTTCAATAAAAACCACCCATGTTTTACCCATTGGATTTTCAGCAGAGATACCGGCTCCTTCCCTGTTAAGCATGAAAGTGGCTTCCTGCCTGTTGCCAAATACATCCTCTGCTGTAACTGTTATCTTATCTTTATTTAATATATCTAATGTGGCTGTAAATGTCGGATTCTCCTGTTCGACCGGATAGCTGGCAGTCACTCCTTCAATAAAAATTGATTTAATAAGGCTGTTATCAGTTATTTTACCCTGTATAAACAGATTCCTGTTATTATTATCAAGAAATATCTGATTGTCATCCCCGGCATAGGGTGCCAGAATGGATATTTCAGGTGGGGTAATTTCGGTCCTGACAATATTGTATTCTAATTCTGTCTTGTTATCATAATCATCCGTTGCCACCAGTTTAATTGTTTCTGCATCTTCAATATCAAGGTTTGCCAGGAATTCATATTTACCGTCAGAACCTTTTTCGAACAATGATTCATGACCATTGATGACAAGTGATTTCAGGGGACTTTTTTCGGTGATACTTCCGGAGACAATAAGTTTCTCGGCATCTCCTTTTATTTCAATGGTTGTACCCTTCACTTCAGGACTGACTATCTGTACTCCCGGAGGTTCAGCTTCCCGGTTTATTTCATAAAGCCTTTCTCCAGCTTCACTCAGCAATTTGCGTGCCCTCATATCAAACTCAGACAGTTCAGTGATGGTAGAATAGTCTTTGGTTGCCATCTCATAATTCACAATTTCTTCATATGAACGGGCCCGCAGGAAATAAAATTCGGGATCTGAGGAATTCAGTGATATAGCTTTTGTAAAATCATTTATGGCATTGGGGTGCTGGTTAAATTCCTGGTAATATATTCCCCTGTTCATATAGTGCCGTGGATTCTCAGGTTCAATAAGGATATTTCTTGAAACATCGTTTATGGCCGATGGATAATCAAGCTTTGCAATGCTTATTCTGCTTCTTGTAAGATATGCTTCGGTGTTTCTGTCATCATTCTTAATAACCTCGGAGCAATGCTCCATTGCTTTATCCAGTTCACCTGCCCTGATAAGAAGGTTTGCAAGTGCCAGCCTTGCATCTGCAAAGCTTCTGTTTTTACTTACGGCTTTCTCAAAATCCTTTCTGGCAAGAACATCATTATTGAGTTTCTCATATACAAGCCCACGCTGATAATAATTTATATCATCCTCCCTGAACAGCATAGCTGTATCAGATACTTTCAGGGCCTGTTCATACATCCCCAGTGCCAGCAATGTTTTCACCTTCTCCGGGTAGATCTTAGCCTCCCTTTTTGCTATCTTGCTGGCATTGTTAAGATGTGCCAGCGCCTGTTCGTATTTCCCCATTTTATTACTTATCCTGCCCAAGAGGTAAAGAACATCTTCTTCTTTCGGGTCAAATACTTTTGCCTTTTCATAATCAGCATAAGCTTCCTCATATCGATCAATTGCTTCAAGTGCCTTACCGCGTTCAATATAAAGGTTAACATCTGTTGGTTTCAGTTCTATGGCGTGAGTATATTGCTCTATGGCGTCCTGGTATTTACCATTCTCGACAAAAGCTTCAGCTGCTTTTTTAAGTTTCCTGAAGCTTTGCCCGTTGAGTGCAGTAGCAAAGATTATCAATAACAGAAGTGTAGCTAATTTTCTCATGACAGTTATATTTTTTATATTTTATACGCAACAATTTACTAAAAGATACGTCTTAAAATAACCCATAATACTTTACAGCATAAGGTTTTCAGTCATTCTATCATTCCCAAAGTTAATATTTTTTTAATATCTCTTTCTCATTCAGCTAATCCCGTGGTCTCGAGTACTCAAGTATGCTTCCTTGAAAAATATGCTTGCTAATTACTTCACCCTCTATTACCGGGGCTTTCAGACCGTCATGGAAAATAATTTCTCCTGTAAAGATCCTGGCTTCATCCCATAATCCGGCCTTTATAAACTGTGAAAGCACTTCATATCCTCCTTCAATAATTACAGATTGTATTTCTTCCTTATGCATAAATGACATAACTTCTCCAAGTGCTTTCTCCCTGCTTGTCAGAGATATATATTCTGCTTCTCTTCTGCTTCTGTGCGTGCGCGAGCTGAAAATTACTGTCGGCGGCTCTCCTCTGAATATTTTCAGTCCGGGTGACAGAATTGAGGATTCACTTAACACAAACCTGCGGGGATTTGTTCCTCCCCATAATCTCGCATCCAGGGCCGGGTCATCATTGCAGGCTGTCTTATCTCCGATAAGTATTGCATCTTCTTCCGATCGCCATTTATGTACCAGTATTCTTTCTTCCGTTCCTGTGATCCAGTTTGGGCCTTTTTCATTATTTAACCTTAGTCTGTCAATATAACCATCAGAACTCTGTGCCCATTTTAGTATGATATAAGGACGCCCCTTTTCATGATAGGTAAAGAATCTTTTATTCAGCTCACGGCTTTCAGCTTCAAGTATACCTGTCTTTACTTCCACCCCTGCATCCATGAGCATACTGATCCCTCTACCGCTGACCTTTGTACTGGGATCGATCGACCCTATCACAACCCTTAGAATCTCTTCTTCTATTATCCTTTTTGCACAGGGAGGAGTACGTCCGTGATGGGAACAGGGCTCGAGGTTGACATATATGGTTGCCTTTTTTAAAAGATTTTTATCCTTAACTGAACCGATAGCAATAACCTCGGCATGTGCTTCCCCGGCTCTGGTATGATAACCTTCGCCAATTATCTTATTTTCATGAACAATTACAGCTCCTACAAGAGGATTCGGACTGGTATTGCCAGTCGCCAGTGATGCCAGCTCAATGGCTCTCTCCATGTATTTTCTGTCATTTACGGCATCCATGAAAACAATATATGCTAATTTTGAAACTATGAACCAGGAAAAACCAACAATTAGTTCGGTCCGCCAGTATCTCCGGAAAAACTTATCTGCATATTATCCGGGGAGAGAACTGGACGCTATAATAACAATCATCCTGGGATTTATCAGCGGTAAAGACCGCAGCTTCATCCTGGCTCATCCCAATCATGAAATATCTTCATTTAACTGGTTTAAAGTTAATAAAATATATGCTGATCTTAAAAATATGGTCCCTGTTCAATATATAACGGGAGAAAGTGAATTCTACGGTATAAGGATAGAAGTCACAGGAGACACAATGATACCAAGGCAGGAAACTGAAGAACTGGTTGACCTTGTAATAAAAGAAAACAGGAAACCCCACCTGAAGATACTCGATATTGGTACCGGAACAGGCTGTATAGCTATAAGCCTGGCTCTTAAAATTCAGGGAACACATGTTACTGCTACCGATAACTCGTCTGCAGCACTTATTGTAGCAACCCGGAATGCAAAAAAACATTCTGCAGATATAAGCTTCATTAACGATGATATATTAAATCCCGATATCCGAAAATATGGAAAATATGATCTCGTGGTTTGTAATCCCCCCTATATCACTGAATCAGAAAAAGTCAGTATGGGCACAAACGTCCTGGACTATGAACCCCATGATGCTCTATTTGTCCCTGACAATAACGCACTTATTTATTACAGGGCTACAGTGGATCTTTGCAGAAAAGTATTAAATACAGGTGGACATTTATATTTTGAAATTAATGAGAATAAAGCAGAGGAGATGAAAGATCTTTTAGTAAATTATGGATATCGTGACACAGAAGTTATCAACGACATTAATGGTAAGGCACGAATAACTAAAAGTATTAAGCAATGAATGGTGATAATTACAACAAAGCTCTTGAAAGGGCTATGGCTCTTTGCAGCAGAAGTGAGCATTGTATAAAAGACATACGGGATAAGCTTAATAGTTGGAAATTAAATTCTGAGGGAGAAAATGAGGCTATTATACAGGAACTGGCAGACAACAAATTTATAGATGAGAAAAGATATGCAAGATCATATACGCAGGATAAGTACCGATTTAACAAATGGGGTAAAATAAAGATAAAGGCTATGCTTAAAAGCCGGGGCATCAATGAAAAGGACATAGAATATGGCCTTGAGATGATAGATCATGATTCATATTTAAAGATGATTGAAGAAGAGCTGAATAATAAAAAAAGATCAATAAAGGCAAAGAATCTCTTTGACCTGATGGGAAAACTGTACCGGTTCGCGGAATCCAGGGGCTATGAAAAGCAGTATGTTTATGATTTCATTAATAAGCTCGATTCTTAGAAGAGCAATTGCAGGTAATAGACAAAGAACTGCCTGAAAGCAAGTATAAAAGTTATGATTGCTATGGAAGAGTCTATTATAGTTAATTCTTTCAGGTGAACTGGTTTACGTAATATATACACAATATTTGACAGGCGCATTACCAGATGGAACAGGAAGAACAGGAATACTCTCAGTCCGTACTCATTATAACTGGCAGCTGTGCTGATATCTCCGCGCATGATAAATGAGAAGCTTCTTGACAAACCACATGAAGGGCAGGGCTGCCCTGTAATCTTCTCATGAATACATTCCAGCGGGTAATTATTCTTCTCCGGGGAAAAAAAGCCTGAATAAATAAAAACAAGGATTATTATTCCGGCAAAGATTGCATTTATAGCCAGATAGGTATTTTTCTCGTTTGAGGGCCCGGGTGTATTGTTATTTTTGCCCTGTAGTATCTCCTTTTGCTGTTGTGTCCTGCTCCAGTTCAACTCCTTCAAGTTTCTCTAATTTATCACGAAGGTCTTTCCTCTTTGCCGAACCCTCTATTTCTATCTTTTCCTCACCGTCTTGAATTGTGATCTTAAAATCGCCAGTTTCAAAATCTTCCCTGATATCTTTTTCGACATCTTCGAAAACCTCTTCCAGCCTGTCTCCTATTACATCGAAGTTTTTTGAGAATCCTGCGAAAAATACTATCTGGGCAATTGATATGAGCAGTGCCAGGGCACCGGTAACCAGCCCCCCTATTGCCAGTCCTGTGGGAGCCTTAGCTCGCGAAGCCTGTGATATCCCTATTGCTCCAAGTACTATTGCCACAATGCCAGTAAAAAATGCCAGCAGACCAAGACAGGGAATAAACGCAACTACAATACTGATAATTCCCATTATCAGAGCAGCAACGCCCATACCATGACCTGTGTTTGTTTTGTTCTCTTCCATGATTATTTGGTGTTTCTATTTGTATTCTTTCTCTCTCTTACTCAATATACCTAACATATCTCTTTCTAAAGACGATTCAGGATATTCAATGATGCGTCCCAGTTCAATTTTGTTATTATAAAAGATAAAAGTAGGTACCCTCTCAATATTTAAGGAGTCAAAATTGTGTACGGGTGCTTCCTTATACGAATTAACCCCGATAAACCTTATCCTGTTTATTCTGTAATCCAGTGATTCAATGATCTTCATAAACCGAGGTATTTCACGCCTGCTGTCGGAGCACCATGTACCGAGAACCACTATGATATCAATACTGTCAAGACCAATCTTCCCCAGCTCAATAAATGCCTCATCATCAATTATGTAATTGTCAAACTCAATGTTGAACCAGGTATCATGTGGTTCATTCAATAGGGAATTATAAGTGAAATCACCAAGCAACCATGTCTGAGGATCAAAATAATTAAATTTATCCCTCTCCTGTGCATGTAACGAAGAGACAGCCAATGCTATTAAAAAGCATACTATTAGCACAGCTTTGGATTGATACAAAGTCATTAGTTTATTATTGTAATCCATGGTCCCAATTTATTATAAATCTGTTAAACAGCCTATTTTATTTACTTTTTAAAGTACTTATCCGTCTATTGTCTGCAGTAGTATCTCGAGTATTTTTTTTGCTGCTGTTGATACCGATGTGCCAGGCCCGAAGATGGCTGCCACTCCTGCATCATAGAGAAATTTATAATCCTGTGCCGGTATTACCCCTCCTGCTATCACCAATATATCATCCCTTCCTAGGTCCTTTAGTTCCTTTATTACCTGCGGAATAAGTGTTTTATGCCCTGCGGCCAGACTGGATACACCTAGCACATGCACATCATTCTCAACAGCCTGTCTTGCTGCCTCTGCCGGAGTCTGGAACAAGGGACCGATATCCACGTCAAAGCCAATATCAGCATAGCCGGTAGAAACTACCTTTGCTCCCCGGTCATGGCCATCCTGTCCCATTTTAGCAACCATTATCCTTGGCTGACGGCCTTCTATTTCGGCAAATTTTTTTGTCATTTGGCGTGCCTCCTCAAAATCACTGTCATTCTTGTATTCTGAGGAATAAACACCTGATATTGATCGCGTCACTGCTTTATACCTCCCTACTATTTTTTCGCATGCATAAGATATTTCACCAAGGGTTGCCCTTTTACCGGCAGCATCAATAGCCAGCTCAAACAGGTTGCCCCGGCCACTCTCAGCAGCTTCAGTTAATTTATTTAATGCCTCTGTGCATTCATCTTCATTCCTTTCGGATTTCAATTTAGCAATTCTTTTTAATTGTGCTTCACGAACAGATGTATTATCTACTTCCAGTATTTCCAGCGGGTCTTCCTTATCAAGCCTGTACTTATTTGTTCCCACTATAGTCTGGATCCTGGAATCAATCCTTGCCTGGGTTCGTGCCGAAGCTTCTTCTATTCTCATTTTGGGCACACCTGATTCAATTGCTTTTGCCATTCCCCCGAGTTCTTCTATCTCCATGATAAGATCCCATGCACGGTGAGCAATCTCATGGGTAAGGCTCTCCACATAATATGAACCTGCCCAGGGATCCACTGCACGGCATATCTCAGTCTCTTCCTGCAGGTATATCTGGGTATTCCTTGCTATCCTGGCCGAAAAATCCGTTGGGAGGGCAATAGCTTCATCCAGTGCATTGGTGTGAAGGCTCTGTGTATGACCAAGAGCAGCAGCCATTGCTTCTATACAGGTCCTTCCCACATTATTGTAAGGATCCTGCTCGGTAAGGCTCCATCCCGATGTCTGTGAATGAGTCCTGAGAGCCAGTGATTTTGGATTTTTTGGATTGAACCGGCTGGTAATTCTTGCCCACAATAACCTGGCTGCTCTCATCTTGGCTATCTCCATAAAATGATTCATCCCTATAGCCCAGAAGAATGATATGCGAGGTGCAAATGTATCAATGTCGAGACCCGCATTGAGTCCGGTCCTTAAATATTCCAGCCCATCAGCAAGGGTATATGCCAGCTCAATATCGCAGGTAGCTCCTGCTTCCTGCATATGATAACCAGATATGCTTATTGAATTGAACCGGGGCATATTCTCAGAGGTATATTTGAAAATATCGGCAATAATCCTCATTGAAAAGTCAGGCGGATATATATAGGTATTTCTCACCATGAACTCTTTCAGAATATCATTCTGAATGGTCCCCGATAACTCTTCCAGTTTTGCTCCCTGCTCTAATGCGGCAACAATATAGAAAGCCATTACTGGAAGAACAGCCCCGTTCATAGTCATCGACACCGACATCTTACTGAGAGGTATCTGATCAAACAATATTTTCATATCCAGGATAGAGTCCACTGCCACACCAGCCTTACCCACATCGCCAACCACTCTTTCATGGTCCGAATCATAACCCCTGTGCGTGGCGAGGTCAAAAGCTACTGACAGTCCTTTCTGTCCCGCCGCCAGGTTCCTCCTGTAAAAAGCATTTGATTCTTCAGCAGTGGAGAATCCAGCATACTGCCTGATGGTCCATGGCCGCATAGTGTACATTGCCGAATATGGTCCCCTCAGAAACGGAGGCAGACCGGCTGCATACCCAAGATGCTCCATATTTTCAAGATCCTTACTGGAATAAGTACTCTTTACAGGAATTTTTTCAGGAGTAAGCCAGTCCTTTTCTATGCCCATTCTTTTCTCCCACTCCCTGAAATCAATATCTGCTGATATATCCTTATTGATATCTGTCCTGTTGAATGATGGTCTCATGGCAAGTCTTAAAGTGATTAATTAATACCCAGTTCCCTGTTATAATCAGAAAGTGTTTCCAGTAAGTTGGATCGTATACTGATGAAATGATCAATACCTTCTTCACGCAGATCATCCATACATTCAGGCTCGCCGGCCACAACAAGTATTGATTTGCCTTTAAGCAGTTTGTTTATCCGGGGCACATAAGCGGCATATTCCTCATCAGAGCTGCATGCGACAACAATATCGGCCTTAGCCTCTCTGGCAGCCCTGACGCCTTCATCAGGATCACTGAATCCAATATTGTCTATCACCTTGTACCCTGCACAGCCAAAGAAGCCATTTGAGAATTGAGCCCTGGCTTGTCTCATTACAGGATCCCCGATAGTAAGCAAAAACACCACGGGAGTTTTTCCCATACGGTCAACAGATATACGCAGACTTTCGAACTCTTCGGCAGCCCTGAAGGCCGGAAGTGGTTCTACTTCATGATTGTCTTCCTTATTTCCGGGTTTTTTGATAAATGATGCGCTTATCCTTTCTTCATGGTCGGGAAATATATTCGTACCAAGAAGTTTTTCCTTCCTGCGCCCGATATTTACTTTTCTCTTTTCAGCTGTTTCCCTCACCCTGGCCTGTATTGAGCCTTTCTGCAGACTGACCAGGAATCCTCCCTCGTTTTCGGTCTCAACAAACAGGTTCCATGCATGTTCAGCAATGGAGGCAGTAAGCTTTTCGATATAATATGAGCCTCCAGAAGGATCGTTTACCTTGTCAAAATGTGATTCTTCCATCAGCAGTATCTGCTGGTTTCTTGCTATCCTTTCAGAAAATTCCGAAGGTTCCCTGAAAATACTGTCAAACGGCTTTACTGTTAGCGAATTAGTACCGCCCAGGGTAGCCGACATTGCTTCAGTCTGGGTCCTCAGCATATTGACATAAGGATCATATATCGTCTTATTCCACTCGCTGGTAACTGAATGAATATATATCTTACAGTCCTTTTTTGAGGCTGGTGAATAAGCGTCAACAATCTTTGCCCATAAGATCCTGGCAGCCCTCATTCTGGCTATTTCCATGAAGTAGTTAGATCCTATACCGAAGGTAAAACCCATTGATTTTGCTGCAGTATCTGTACTGATGCCACGATCTGTCAGCTGCGAAAGGTATTCACTGCCCATGGCCATTGAAAAAGCAAGTTCCTGAACCAAACCTGCTCCGGCATTACCGAAGGCAGCACCATTAATGCTCAGGACCCTGTAATTTTCAAGGTATTTGGCACTTTTTACCAGCTCCGCGAGGTAGTCCATGCCATCGCTTACAGGAATACATAAATTACCGTTTACCATTAATCTCCCCAGAGGATCGGTTTCAAGAGCACCTTTTATGCTACCTGGCTTTAAGCTTTTTTTACGCAGGTAATCAGCAAATACACTGAAAAGCTCTTTTGCATTTCCCTGCGGTGAGAAATTAATTTCAATGTTTTCGCAGTATATCCCTTCTAGAAGAGATTCAACCAGGGCAGGAGTATACTCTACCTCCTCCCCGAATACAAAGCCCAGTGAAGTAATTCCCCTGTTGAGTATATACAGGGCTTTCCTGTTTGCATCAACCGGATCTTCAACATTGATGTCCTGCCTTATATACCATCTATTCCTTCCAGGATATATACCCCTGAGGAAAGGAAATTCCCCGGGAGGATTATTTATATACGGCAGGTCAACTATATCTTCCTCGCGGTAAAAAGGATTTACACTGAAACCCTCTATTGTTTTCCATACAAGCTTACGTTCAAAATCCTGTCCCTTAAGGTCAGCCTTAACCCTGTTCATCCATTCCTCTGTACTGACAGGGGGAAACTGGTCAAAAAGTTTTTCTTTTACCGGCATTTTCCATTTAATGATGTTTACCAGGCAAAGTTAAAAGAAATAAGTATGAATTAATCCATGCTTTTTGTCATTCCTTGCCGAATCCATAAGCCCCACTTCACGCAATTCATTCCTTTCCGAATTCCATCAGGTATGACTTTATAAAGGAATTGAGGTCTCCATCCAGTACTGCCTGCACATTACCTGTCTCATAATTTGTTCTCAGGTCCTTAACCATCTTATATGGGTGGAGAACATAGGATCTTATCTGTGAGCCCCATTCTATTTTTTTCTTCTGGCCTTCTATCTTATCTTTCTCTTCCATTTGTTTCCTGAGTTCAAGCTCATAAAGATGCGACTTAAGTATGCGCATTGCATTTTCCTTGTTTTTGACCTGGGAACGTGTTTCCTGGTTTTCGATAACCAGTCCGGTAGGATGATGCCGTAAACGCACTGCCGTTTCCACTTTGTTTACATTCTGTCCTCCGGCACCACTTGATCTGAATGTTTCCCATGTAATATCTGCCGGGTTTACCTCTATATCGATTTTTTCATCAATAACAGGGGAGATAAACACAGACGCAAAAGTTGTCTGTCTTTTGCCCTGTGCATTGAAAGGAGATATTCTCACCAGCCTGTGCACACCGTTCTCGCTTTTAAGGTATCCGTATGCCTTTTCACCGATGAATTCCAGTGTAACTGATTTTACACCTACCTCCTCACCCGGGAAGAAATCAAGTTCTTTGACCTTATAATCATTCCGTTCGCCCCATCTGATATACATTCTCATCAGCATGTCAGCCCAGTCGTTACTCTCTGTTCCTCCTGCTCCCGCATTTATCTTAAGATATGCTCCCAGCTGGTCTTCCTCGTTGCGTAACATATTCTTCAGTTCCAGACCCTCAACTAATTTCAATGTAGTATTATACTGGTTATCAAGGTCTTCTTCACCGGCTTCTCCTTCCCTGCAGAAATCATGTATTACCTGCAGGTCGTCGACTGCAGTACTCATTTCATCATATGATTTGACCCAGGCTTTAAGTCCGGAAATTTTTTTCATCTGTTCCTCTGCTGCGCCGGGGTCATTCCAGAAACCAGGATCCCTGGTTATTTTTTCCTGTTCCTCAACTTCCATTTTCTTGTTGTCGATGTCAAAGATACCTCCTTAACGCATCCCGGCGTTCTATAATCTCTCTTATCTGTTCTGTATTAACCATGCTCCTCAATTTATTGCAAAAGTAGCTTTTTGGTATGGTACTAACAAGAATTTAATACTTTTGCAAATCAAACTGACAGGAGATGGGAAAACTAATAAACAAATTCAGACCTTATGCAAGGATCCTCCTTGCAATCTGGGTTATCCTGATTATTACCCTTGCCGTTATGCCTGATCTGCCTGTTCCCATGATAGGGGGGAAACCGATACCGATACGCCTTGACTATCCGGTTCACTTCCTTGAACACATGTTACTGGCATTCCTGGCAATTATCTCCTTTTTGACTTTTAAATCCGAAAAACGGATTTTTATAATTACCTTTTTGTCTCTTACTCTTTTTGCCGTTTTTGATGAAATGCTACATATTTTAATTCCGTTTCGCTCATTTGAACTGCAGGATATGGCACTTAATATAGCAGGTATTATAATCGGCACACTACTAGCCCTTGCCGCTATCAGAGAAAAGAAGCGGTTAAACTCCTTGTAATAATCAATTATTCCATTTCAGGTATTATATGTTGAAAAACCATATTCATCTTATGTTATTATCAAATCCTTAATTTATCTTTGGTATAATAATTAATATTCAAGTAACCATGAAATCTTTCAGGCTGATTATCCCGTTTATGCTCACATTGTTTGTATTATCTTTCTCTGCCGGGGCACAGGAGAATATTATTGAAATACCGAAGGCCAGGCTCTATAAGGAGAAGAAAACAGCTCTCAGTTATCTTGAGGATGAAAGCACTGTTACCAGGTTTGGTAAGATCTCGAATAAGATATGGGGATATGCTGAACTGGGTTTGCAGGAATTCAAATCTTCAGCATTACTGATCGAAACGCTCGAAGAAGAAGGGTTTAAAGTTGAGCGTAACGTGGCAGGTATGCCCACCTGCTTTATTGCCACATGGGGTGAAGGCAAGCCTGTAATAGGAGTCCTTGGCGAATTTGATGCTCTGCCAATGCTTTCACAGAAAGGCAGGGTACCCCGCCAGGATCCGATAGTTAAAGGAGCTCCCGGGCATGGCTGTGGACATAATATGATGGGAACAGCGGGAGTTGCAACAGTTATAGCTGTCAAGAAAAGCATGGAAGAGCATAATATTAAAGGAACCATTAAATTCTTTGGATCTCCTGCTGAAGAGACTGTTATCAGCCGGCCTTATATGGTAAGGGCAGGTGTTTTTGATGGTGTTGATGCCGTTATAGATAATCACTCTTCGAGCGGTATGTCAACAGGCTTCGGGGTAAACGGCAATGCACTTATCTCCGTTATTTTCACCTTCAGTGGCAAAACTGCTCATTCGGCAGGTGCCCCCTGGGCAGGAAGAAGTGCCCTTGATGCAGTTGAAATTATGAACATATCGACCAATTACCTCAGGGAACACCTGCACTATACACACAGGCTGCATTACGTAATCACAGAAGGTGGAGAAGCTCCCAATGTTGTGCCTGATAGAGCTTCTGTATGGTATTATGTAAGGAATACTGATGATCGTATTCAGGAAATGTATGACAGGGTCGTTAACTGTGCAAAAGGAGCAGCACTGGCTACAGGTACTGACCTGGAAGAGATAAGGGTTCTAACAGGTATTCACCAGAGGCATTCAAACCGTGGAATGGCTGAACTGCTACAATCAAATATGGAACTTGTGGGAATGCCTGAATGGACAGAAGAGGAAAATGAATTTGCCAGGGCACTGCAGAAAGAACTGGGTGTTGAAGAGGAAGGCTACCTTGAAGAGGTGTCAGAGCTTAAAGAGCCTTCAGGAATACAGGTAGGTGGCGGCTCATCTGACGTAGGGGAAGTAACACTTATTGCTCCTACTGCCACCCTGCGGTTCCCCGGTGGTGTACCCGGCATGATCAGCCATCACTGGTCATCAGTGTCTGCCTACTATGGATCTGCAGCATGGAAGGGGCTTAACACAGGGGCCAGGGTAATGGCAGCAACAGCAATTGACCTGCTGACAAAACCGGAAATACTTGAGGCTATACAAAGAGAGTTCACTGATTATTCCAGTGAGCATCCCTATGAATCACTGCTGCCCGAGGGTGCGGAGCCACCTCTTGACCTGAATAAGGAATTGATGGATAAATACAGGGCCCTGATGGAAGCGGAGATGATGGAATACCAGTAAAACATATATCTAACTGCTCCAGATAATTCCACTTTAAGGACATCAGGCACAGGATAAAATAGAAAAAAGTTCAGTAACCAGTAATTAACAATATTATTTAAAATTTTTATAAAAAAAGAGGCAATTCCACGGGCTCTTAACAACAAGATTCAAAAAGACCTGTTTTTTATTCTTTATTTGAGTATACAATTCATAAATTTAATTCCTGGTTCTTTTAAACCCTTATTGAATTAAACCTTTAAAATATGCTCAGGTCATTTTTCAGCAGAAAATTTACAGAAGCCGGATGCGACGAAGCAGGCAGGGGGGCACTTGCCGGTCCGGTAGTCGCTGCAGCTGTCATCCTTCCCAAACGATACAGGAATGAAATACTTAACGACTCAAAGCAATTGTCGGCCCTGACGCGTGAAACACTAAGAAAAGAGATTTGTGAAAAGGCTGTCTCATGGAATGTAGCAATGGTGGATAATAATGAAATAGATCAAATAAATATCCTGAGGGCAACATATAAAGCCATGCACCTGGCAATTGAAGGATTAAGCAGGAAGCCTGAATTCCTGCTTGTTGATGGAAATTACTTCATTCCTTTTAAAGATATACCTTTTAAAACCATTATTGAAGGCGACAGCAAGTTCATGTCAATAGCAGCAGCGTCGGTCCTGGCAAAAACTTACCGTGACGAGTACATGATTAAACTGCATGACGAGTATCCTCAGTATGGATGGAAGACCAATAAGGGATATCCCACCCCCGAACATAAAGAAGCTATTGAGAAATATGGAGTTACACCCTATCACAGGAAGACATTCCACCTGGGAGATTCACAGATGGACCTCTTTCAGGAAAAAAGCCTTGATGAATAAGGTTTTAAAATAGTATATTTGAAATCTCAAAATAATTAACTCACTAAATAAATTTAAACTACATGAAAAGATTAGTATCAATATTTATTGCCCTGGTAATCAGCTTTAATATGAGCCTCAGGGCTGACGAAGGGATGTGGCTTCTGCCTCTCCTTGAACAGCTGAATATGGGCAAAATGACCGAGCTTGGACTGGAGCTGAGCGCAGAGGAGATATACAGTCTTAACCAGCCTTCTATAAAAGACGCTTTAGTTATTTTCGGTGGCGGCTGCACCGCTGAGATTGTATCTTCCCAGGGGCTGCTGCTTACAAATCACCATTGCGGGTACGGCACAATCCAATCGCACAGCACTGTTGAACATGATTACCTGAAAGACGGATTCTGGGCGATGTCAAAGGATGAAGAACTGGCCAATCCAGGTCTTAGCGTAACTTTCCTTGTAAGAATTGAGGATGTTACCGACCGCGTACTAAAAGATGTAACCAATGATATGACCGAAAGGGAAAGAGCCGATACTATTAATAGCGTAAGAGAAGAAATCATAAACGAAGCTACGGAAGGAACACATTACCGTGCAAATGTGAATTCGTTCTTCGGAGGCAACAACTACTATCTTCTCGTTTATGAAATATACAATGATGTAAGACTGGTGGGCGCTCCACCTTCATCAATAGGTAAATTCGGGCACGATACTGATAACTGGGAATGGCCACGCCATACAGGCGACTTCAGCGTATTCCGCGTTTATATGGGCCCCGATGGTAAACCTGCCGAGTATTCTGAAGATAATGTGCCACTGAAACCAAGGTATTACCTGCCGGTATCAGCAAAAGGTATTGATGAAAATGACTTTGCAATGATCCTTGGCTACCCGGGAGGAACACAAAGATATATGACCTCATATGGAGTTGACGAAGTATTAACCATTACTCATCCAAACAGGATTAAGATACGTGGTATCAGGCAGGAAATATTGATGGCTGATATGATGGCCGACCCGAAAGTTAATATCCAGTATGCATCAAAATATTCAGGATCATCCAATTACTGGAAATTCTCCATCGGTCAGAAGCAGGGACTTGAACGACTCAATGTGAAAGGGAAGAAAGAAACAATTGAGAAAAGATTCACTGAATGGGTCAATAAAAACATGGAGAGAAAGGAATTATACGGAGACGCCCTCGAATTAATTAAAACATCAATCGAAGGAAGGGCAGAATACAATAATGCGCAACAGTATTTAAGTGAATGCCTGTTGCGGGGTACTGAACTGCCCTCTATGGCCCGTAATGCACAGGGCTTATTATCTGCCCTTGCCGGCGATGATGAGCAGGAGATAGATGAAGCAGTAAGAAGGCTGAAGCAAAGAGCTGAAGGATTTTATAAAGATTATAACCCTCCAACCGACAGGAAAGCAACAAAAGCCATGATAAAAGTCTTCAAGGAGGATATTGATCCGGTATACTGGCCCGATTTCGTGGTGCAAATAGATGAAGAATTCGGTGGCGACGTGGACAAGTATGTCGATTATATGTTCGATAATTCAATATTTACAACCGAAGATAAGTTGATGAATTTCCTAGCCGATCTCGATGCCGAAAAGCTTGAGAACGACCCGGCTCTGAAAAACGGTATGGATATAATGATGGTTTACAGGGATC
The DNA here is from genome assembly GCA_964577305.1 of uncultured Rikenellaceae bacterium. GTDB lineage: Bacteria > Bacteroidota > Bacteroidia > Bacteroidales > VadinHA17 > UBA9300. Next base: position 169,641 of record CAZNYS010000001.1, on the reverse strand, counting down.
TTATGCAAAAGTCAGGTGAGTTCAATATTAACCTGGAAAAAGGAAGACGTCTGTATATTGCAGGCCTGAGGGATATGGACCCCGAACTGGTAAGCTACCCTGATGCCAACTTTACCATGCGCCTTACATATGGTTCTGTGCTGCCATACCAGCCTAAAGATGCAGTTATATACAAGCACTATACCACCATGGAAGGAGTAATGGAAAAATATGTTCCCGGCGATTATGAATTTGACCTTCCTGACCGCCTAATTGAACTTTACGAACAGAAAAAATTTGGAAAATATGCTGATCCGGCCGGGCATATGCCGATATGCTTCCTTACAAATAATGATATCACAGGTGGCAATTCAGGCAGCCCCGTAATAAACGGTAAAGGTGAATTGATAGGACTTGCTTTTGACGGCAACTGGGAAGCTATGAGCGGCGATGTTGCCTTCGAACCCGATCTCCAGAGATGTATCAACGTTGACATACGCTACGTGCTCTGGATCATGGATATCTATGCCGGTGCAGGACACCTGGTGGAAGAAATGGATATTCGCGAATAATCGCGACAAAAGACCAACGACTAACGACGAACGACGAACGGTTTGTTCAAAGACAAAAGATAATAGTAAAAAGACAAAAGTAGGGGCGTTGTTAAACAGCGTCTCTATGTCTTTTTAAGTTAAAGTTTATCTCTTTCCCTTAGCCTTAGCCTCAGTCCCGAAATTCTTTCGCCAGAATGGCGAATTAGAATTTCGAGGACCCTCGAATCGAAGATTCGGGGCCTTAGCCTAATTTTATTTTATCTTTGCACCAAAATCACAAAACTGCCATGGAATTCCTGCAGAGTATCAGCCTTAAAGAATCAGTGGCCGCCTTCATGGTGCTTTTTGCCATTATAGATATTTTTGGATCGGTACCAATAATCCTGGATATTAAGGCAAAGACCGGTGAAGTTGGGGCAGCTAAAGCATCCCTGATAGCATTTATTATTTTCCTGATATTCTTTTTTGCTGGTGAACCCTTACTGGGGCTTTTCGGGGTGGATATATCATCCTTTGCAATAGCAGGCTCAATAGTAATACTTCTCCTGGGACTGGAAATGGTGCTGGGTATTGAGCTTTTCAAGCTTGACTCACAAGGAGGTGGAACAATTGTGCCAATAGCTTTTCCCCTTATTGCAGGAGCCGGTTCTATAACCACACTCTTATCGCTCAAGGCTGAATATGCCCCCGTAAATATCCTTATTGCACTTATTGTGAATATGATATTAGTATTTATAGTGCTGAAAATGACATCGTTGGTAGAACGAATACTAGGACCTGCAGGAGTGCATATACTGAGAAAAATATTTGGTATTATATTACTGGCAATAGCAGTTAAGCTCTTTATAACAAACACCGGTATCATACTGCCGGCCTCAAAATGATAATGAAAAAACGCATCATTATTTTTACCGATGGCGCTGCAAAAGGAAATCCCGGTCCGGGAGGGTACGGGGTAGTACTCCAGACCGATAAGCATAAGAAAGAACTGTCGGCGGGTTACAAACTAACAACCAATAACCGGATGGAACTGCTGGCAGTGATAAAAGGACTGGAAGAACTGAAATACAAAAGTTCTGATGTTGTTGTATATACTGATTCCAAATATGTTGCAGACGCTGTTAATAAAGGCTGGGTGTTTGAATGGGAGAGAAAAGCATTCAGGAAAAAAAAGAATTCTGATCTCTGGAAACGCTTCCTCAAGGTATACCGTTTACATAATGTGACATTCAGGTGGGTAGAAGGCCACAGCGGAATACAGGGCAACGAACGCTGCGATCAGCTTGCAGTGGAAGCTTCTGAAAGAAATGATCTGCTTGAAGATAAAGGATATCTTGAAGAAAATGAAGGTGGGAAACTTTTCTGGGATGAATAATTGTCTTATTTGTGAGGAAATTGCATATTTGCATAAACAGAATTGAAAAAGTGGAAAAACTTTACATGGCACCATCAGAATCTATGCCTGAAGTAACTTTATCGCACGAGGATAATGTTTTCAGGATCTCAGGAATCAGCCGACCTGAAAACATAAGGAAAATATATGAACCTATAGTGCAATGGTTAACTGACTATAAGAACATACTTATCAATGACGACTCAATATACAGTGAAGATAATCCTTTTATCCTTCAACTGGACCTTGTATATTTCAATTCATCTACGGCTAAATTCCTGTATGATATAGTAATGATACTGAAATCAATAAAAGAAGAGGGAATACCAACAACAATTAACTGGTTCTATGACCCTGAAGATCCCGATTGCCGGGAAGCAGGTGAAGATCTTGCGATTCTTGCTGAAATAGATTTTGTGTATATAGAAAGACATGAATAAAATAATGAGAGGACAAAAAGAACTCTATACAGTCCTTGACAAACTGGATATACCTTTTCACTACCGCGAACATCCCCCGGTAAATACAATTGAAGAAGCAACCAGGTACTGGAAAAATTACGATTCAGGCAGGTGTAAGAATATATTTCTCCGCAACCATAAAGGCAATAAACACTATCTGGTAATTCTGGAGCACCTGAGAAAGCTTAATATGAAAGACCTGGAATCAAGGCTGAAACTGGGTAAGCTTACCTTCGCCTCCGAGAAAAGACTGAAGAAATACCTTGGATTGAATCCGGGATCAGTATCCCCATTCGGACTGATAAACGATAATGATAAACATGTACATATTTTTATCGATAAAAAGCTTCTTGATTTTGATAATCTCTCCTTCCATCCCAATGTTAACACTGCTTCCCTGATTATCTCAAAAAATGACTTTATACGCTTCCTTAAGCACCAGGGAAATTCATTCGAGTTCCTGCAATTATATGACGATTAATCCTGTCATCCTGAGTAAGCTGTCGGGTGAAAATTAAAGTTTGAACGTTTGACAGCCTGCCGAACCGTGAGGCACTCAGACTCTCAGACTATTTTTCTTGTTTAGCATACTGTTTCTAAGGGACTTGGAATTGGATAATATTTATATCCGGAAAGTGCTTGCAACATCCATGTGACTTCTTCGTCTTTAATATAATATAAATAGAGATTAAATAACCAATGATGAAGAACCTGACTTTGGTCCTGGTGGTATTTGCAGGGCTTTATTTTTCTGCCTACAGCCAGGATACACCAAAAGAAAAAAAGTATTATAAGGCCGTACGCATTGAGAACGCTCCGTCTATTGACGGAAATCTCGATGACGAAGCATGGCTGCATAATAACTGGGAAGGTGGGCTTATTCAGCATCAGCCGTATGAGAACCGCCCTCCCTCACAACCAACCGAATTCAAGATATGTTATGATGATATTAACCTGTATATCGCCATAAAAGCTTTCGATTCATCCCCGGATAGTATTACAAACAGGATGAGCCGCAGGGATAATGGTGAGGGAGATATGATCTTTATACTTTTTGACAGTTACCATGACCTGCGTACCGGATTTGTATTTGGCGTAAGTTCAGCCGGTGTCAGGTTTGATATGATAATGTCAAACGACGGGCAGAATGAGGATCCTTCCTGGGATCCCATCTGGCAGTCGAAAGCCAGAGTTCATGACTGGGGCTGGGCTGCTGAAATGAAAATCCCTTTTACCCAGCTGAGGTTTCAGAAAAACTCGGACGAGGTCTGGGGTCTGATAGTGGCCCGGCAGATCTTCAGGCATGAAGAAATGAGCTTCTGGCCAGCTATACCGCGTGATGCACCTGGGATTATACACCTTGCCGGTGAACTGGGTGGCCTCGAAGAAGTGGAGCCAAGGAAACAATTTGATATCATGCCTTACGGGGTGGCCGCTTATAATACTTATGAACCGGAAGAGGGCAATCCGTTCATGACAGGCAGTGATCCTCAATTCAAAGCAGGGCTGGATGCTAAAATAGGGGTAACCAATAACCTTACCCTCGACCTTACATTGTTCCCGGACTTCGGACAGGTTGAAGCCGACCCTTCCCAGGTGAACCTTACTGCTTTCGAAACATTCTTTGAGGAAAAAAGACCTTTCTTTATCGAGGGCAGCAACATAACAAGCTTCAATGTGGGACTTGGCGACGGTGATGTCGGGAATGACAACCTTTTTTATTCAAGGCGTATTGGAAGAAGACCTCATGGTTATCCCTCACTGGAAGAAAATGAATATGCCGATATACCTACATTTACAAATATACTGGGGGCAGCCAAACTTACAGGAAAAACAAAAAACGGTGTTTCGGTCGGTTTCATTGAAAGCGTTACAGCAGAAGTGAAAGCTAAGATCGACAGTGCAGGACAGAGATCAACTGAGGTTATCGAACCACTTACCAACTACTCCCTGGCAAGGGTACAGAAAGATTTCAATAAAGGAAATACCATAATAGGGGGCGCAGTAACAAATACTATACGCCGGCTGGATAACACAGGAATGGATTATCTGCACAAAAATGCCACCACAGCGGGTATTGATTTTGAACAGTACTTTAAGGAAAAGAACTATATGATTAGCGCAAGCATGTATATGAGCCATGTGGAAGGATCAAAGGAGGCAATAACTAATACCCAGATGTCGTCGGCAAGGTACTTCCAGCGCCCCGATGCCGACTATGTGGAGCTGGATGAAGACAGGACAAGCCTTACCGGCCTTGGAGGGAAATTGCAGGCTGGAAAGATAGGAGGTAAATGGAACTTCCTCCTGCTGTCTAACCTGAAAAGCCCGGGCCTGGAGATTAATGATATGGGTTACCAGAGAGAAGCAGATCAAATGCTCAACGTACTATGGACAGGATACAACTTCACCGAGCCTTTCAGTATCTTCAGGAGCCTTAACCTGAATAATGATGTATATATTGCAAATGATTTCGGTGGTAATATGCAGGGGTTAGGATATGAATGGAATGTGAATGCCAACCTGAAAAACTTCTGGTATTATGGCATCGGGGGAGGCTTCGGATTGTATAACACCTCGAACAGTATGTTGAGGGGCGGCCCGTCAATGTACGTACCAAATTCCTGGAGGCTCTGGTCCTCTGTTTCAACAGACGACAGAAAAAAGGTGTCAGCATCATTATATGGCAATGTAAATGGCCAAGCTGAAGATGTTTCACTGTCTTATTCTTATGGAGTAAGTCTTACCATCAGGCCTCTCAATACTTTGAGTATATCACTGAGCCCGGGCTATTCTGTACGATCAGATGAATTCCAGTATATAACAAGGCGAAGCATGAATGATGACGACAGGTACATATTCGGGAAAATTGATCAGAAAGTTCTGAGTATGTCTCTCAGGATAAACTATAATATTACGCCTGACCTTACCATTCAATACTGGGGCCAGCCATTTATTGCCACCGGTGAGTATAGCAGCTTCAAAATGATCACTGATCCAAAGGCTGATGAATTATCTGACCGATATCATGAATATACTTCTGCTCAGATAAGCCCGGATGATGATTATTATAATATTGATGAAGATACTGATTTAACTACTGACTATGGTTTTGGTAATCCTGACTTCAATGTAGATGAATGGCTATCGAACCTTGTTGTAAGATGGGAATTCCTCCCTGGCTCAACTGCATACCTGGTATGGTCGCAGTCGAGGGACTTTTACTCTGCAGCAGGTGATTTTGAGGTCTGGAATAACATGCATGACCTGTTTACGGATAAAAAGGCAAATAATATATTCCTGGTTAAACTGTCATACCGCTTCGGCCTGAGATAAAGAGCACGGGGCAGGGTGCAGGGTGCAGGGAGCACAGCAACCAAAGGATCGCTTTGATTTAAGATCTGAGATTTAAGAAGTCTATCCAATTCTGAAATCTGAAATCGTTAACCGAGAGTCGCGAGTTTGCCGCAGGCAAGCGAGTGATTCAAACTCTCCGTAAGGCTATCTTAAATTTTATATCTTCCCGGCTTCGGATCTGTGAATCCTTAGCGAAAATATGAGTTTGAATGTTAAAATTATGCAGTTCCTTACATATTTCCCCAGTATTCCAGTATTCCATCGTTCCATTATTCCATAGGATTTACATCCTCCTAACCCCCTTCAAAGGGGGAACCTATTATTCCAACAATTCTTTACCTTTACACTAAACCTATTCGGAACATCATGCACAGCCACGGAGGAATAGTATTTTACCAGACAACAAATCTTAAAAGACTGCATAAATTCTATACAGAAAAGGTAGGGGCTGTCCTCTGGCTCGACCAGGGAGGCTGCCGAATATACCGCTTCGGCAATATGCTTTTCGGCTTCTGCCAGCGAGATAAGAATGAAACAGGTGCACTCCTTACATTCTTCTACCCCACCAGGGAAATGGTGGATGAGATTTACAGGCGACTGGAAGATGTTGCTGACTCAGCACCCAGGGATAATGCAAATTACAGGATATACCATTTCTATGCTAAAGACCCTGATGACCGGTCCATTGAATTTCAGTATTTCTGGGACGAAATTGAAGAGGTTAAATAATCCCCGTATAAGAATAAATTGAATGCTTACTCTCTCCTTATTGCATATGCCGGGTTTATAACCGCTGCCCTGTATGACTGGAAGCTTACGGTGAGCAGGGAGATAGCAAGTGCTGCAAACCCTACAATAACAAATACCCCTGCTCCAATATCAATCCTGTAGGGGAAATCTTTTAACCAGTTGTTAAGATAAAGATATGACAGTGGAAAGCCTATTACAGTTGCTATAAGCACAAGGTAAAGAACCTCGGTAGACAGTAGCATTACTACCCTGGATACAGTTGAGCCCATAATTTTCCTTATACCTATTTCCCTTGTTCTCCTTTCAGCAATAAACGATGATAATCCATAAAGACCCATTGCTGCAATTATAGTTGCGAGTATGGTGAAATACTTAAACAGCTGGCTCATCCTGAGTTCACCCCCATACATTTCATTTAATACCTCATCCGCATATTCAAATGTAAGAGGATAATCAGGTATCGATTTGGACCAGATATCCCTGATAGCTTCAATTGCACCTGAAGGATTTGCAGAAGATAATCTTATGAATATATAGTTGAATCTCTCAGGTTGTCCGAGGAATATTGCTATTGGTTCAATCTTATCCCTGGCCGACTTGAAATGGAAGTCCTTTAATACGCCCACAATTTCACCCCTCACTCCCATAAACCTGAACCATCTTCCTACCGGGTTATCAACGTTCATTATCCTTACCAGCTCCTCATTTACCAGGAAATTACCTACAGTATCAACAGCCATATCGCCGGGATAATCCCTTGAAAATGGCCTTCCCTCCGCTATTTCATAACCCATTGTTTCTAGCAGGTCGTAATCCACAGCATTGAAGGTAAATAGAACGTCAAGGTCAGGATCTTTTCCTTCCCATTCAACACCTGATGAATTGCTTCCTATATATACCGGGTTAAGCCATGAAGCGGATACCTTTTCAATCAGGGGATTCCTTTTGAGTTCATCTTTCACTGCATTATACTTTGACTCAAAGTCCTCTGTTACAGGTATATATATAAGATTGTCCTTGTTATACCCCAGGTCAAGATTTCGCATATGCTGCATCTGGGAATAAATAATTATACCGCTTACAGCCAGGAATATGGAAAGAACAAACTGTATTATTACCAGAACCCTTCTCAAACCACCACTCTTTTTCCCTTTTGTAAACTCACCTTTGAGTATGTTTACTGCTTTGAATGAAGAAAGGAAAAAAGCTGGGTAGATACCAGCTATAAAACCTGCCGTAACTGCCACAATCAGGTATCCGGCAATGAACCTAAGACTAAACAAATCGGCAAGGTCAAAATCCTTACCCGAGATTGTATTGAAAACCTGCAATAACAGTCCTATTATAATAAGGGCAAAGAACAGGGCAATAAAAACCTGGAAGATTGATTCAAGTACAAATTGAACAATCATATTTCCTTTTAGTGCACCTACAACTTTCTTAACCCCTATTTCTTTACCTCTGAGTGATGATCTGGCTGTAGTAAGGTTTATGAAATTTATACATGCAATTACCAGTACAAATAGTCCTATAACACCAAAAATGTATATATAAACAATTGCCCCGGGTGATCTTTCGTATCCAAAATATCCATGAAGATGTATTCTGATCAGGTCAGCAACCATGAAATATGTCAGGGATTCAGGCACATATTCCCTCTGTATATTTGTCATCTTTTCTCCAAGAGCTTCCCGGTCAAACTCCGGAACACATTTCACGTACGTTACTATACTGTTACTGCCCCACTCTTCATTGGTTAGACCGATTTCATCCAGAAATCGGAAAGGGATTACTGCATCAAAATCTATAATGGTATTATCAGGCATTGTTTCGAGAACCCCTGTAACCATGAATTCAAACCTTTTCTCTATAGTTATTGATTTCCCTAATGGATCCTCATCCCCGAAATATTTCTCTGCAAGTTCTTCGGATAAGACTATTGTATGAGGCTCCGCAAGTGCAGTATACGGATTACCAGATTTGAAACTGAATGAAAACATCCTGAAAAAGGTTGAATCAACTCCCCTCAGGTTATCCTCAAACATTTGCATATCATCTTTCTCAAACAGTACCCTGGGAAGGTAACTGAATCTTGTGTATTCAATAATTTCAGGTATTCTCCTTTTCCATTCAGCTCCACTGGGGTATGGTGTTACATTTACATGATATATATCCCCGCTGTAATGCTGGTCTTCCTCAACCCTGTATATCTGGTCAGCATCATCAAAGAACTTATCATAGCTTACCTCATGCTGTATCCATAAAAGTATCATTAATGATGCTGCCAGTCCGATTGAGAGTCCGAAAATATTAAGAAAGGATACCCCTTTATTTCTGATTAAATTACGGAATGCCACTTTGAAGAAATTTCTTATCATTGTTGTTGGGTTTTTGGATCAATAATATGACGAATAATTATACCCAGCGTTGCACGAATTAAGACTTTTTTTAAGCATCATTAAATGATGAACCACGTCTTTACATATTAGAAACCTAATTATTCACCAATCAATGATAATACCATGACTATGAGACTACAACCAGTAACCACAATTTTATTGATATTTCTGGCTACGCAGCTTATCATTGCCCAGGATGTACCTGTGCAACTTGAGTTTAAGAAAGCAATTGAGAATAAAACCAGGACAATGGATGGCAAGCCGGGTTCTGAGTATTGGATTAATCATTCCGATTATAAGCTGGATGCAGAGGTGATATTTGAAAATGATACCGTATGGATAAGCGGGAAAGTAAATATTACTTATTACAATGAGAGCCCTGATGAACTTAATATGATAGTCTTACGCAGCTATCCCGATATGATGGCCGATGCTGCAATACGTAATTACTATATCTTTCCTTTTAACGAAACAAGGCAGGTAAGTTACGGTGATCTTCTGATTGATGATGATACAATACCATCAGCTATGCTGATGCGTAGCCGGACATCAACCAACCTTCTGGTACGGCTTGATGAATCTTTAAAATCCGGAAACACCATTAACATGCAATTGAGCTGGAAATACTATATGCATCCCAATATAAACATAAGGCAGGGTGTATTTGAGGATGACGCGATCTTTATTGCATACTGGTATCCCCAGGTTGCAGTATATGATGATATCTACGGCTGGGATATGACCGATTACGCAGGCATAGTTGAGTTCTATAACGACTTCAATAACTATGATGTGAGCATTACATTACCGGCAGGATACCTGGTATGGGCTGGTGGCACCCTACAGAACCCGGAAGAAGTATATCCTGCTGCTCTAAAGGATAAGGTAGATAATGCTTTACAGGGTGATGATATTGTTAATATCATTAAATCAGATGATCTTCCTGTGGACCATGGCAACAGGGAAAAAGTGACCTGGAAATTCAAATCTGCGAATACACCTGATTTTACATTTGCAGCAAGCAAAACACACGTCTGGGATGCATCTGGCCTCGAGGTTGAAGATGGCAGACGGGTTCTCATCTCAGCTGTTTACCCGGATTCAAGCAAGCATTATCATAAGGCTGCACAGTTCGCCAGGAATGCAATTAAATACCTCTCTTTTGAATGCCCCGGAGTAGCTTACCCATGGCCATCAATGACGGTCTTTAACTGCGGTGAAGGCGCCGGAGGAATGGAATCACCCATGATGGTTAATAATGGAGACCAGTCCGCAGAAACGAATGCCTATGAAGTAATATTCCACGAAATATCTCACTCATACCTGCCTTTTTTCACCGGAACTAATGAAAGAAGGTTTGCATGGATGGACGAAGGCTGGGCTACTTACCAGGGAATAAAGTGGAGTAAAGCCGATTCTGAAGGAACTGTAGGTTCTTTCAGACAGGTTTTCAATATAGTTGCGGGCACGGCCAATGACCTTCCACTGATGATTCCTACATACTCGATATTTGATGGGCTTGCATCAAATTTTAACAGCTATAGCCGATCGTCCCAGGCCTTTATGACCATTGAAGATCAGCTTGGCACTGAAGAAATGAACAGGGCATGGAAGATCTTTACTGAAAGATGGCATCATAAACACCCGGCACCATGGGACCTGTTTGCCATTTTCGAAGAAGTAGCAGGGTATGACCTTGACTGGCTCATGTTGCCCTGGTATTATGAATTTAAGACACAGGAACTGGAACTGGCCTCAGTAGATACTGAAGAGGGTACTGTAATAATCAAAAACATTGGAGGTCTGCCATTGCCTGTCTACCTTGAACTTGAATATGAGCACGGCAGCATCAAAAGAATTCATAAAAAACCCGCAGTTTTTAAATCATCCTCAGAAGTGATAATAAAAATAGATGATGCAAGCAGCCTTAAATCAGTTAAACTGGGTAATCCATATTTCTTCGACAGGGACCTTTCGAACAATAGCTGGGCAAAAGAGAGATGAGCGGTGAGCGATGAGAGATGAGCGATGAGAGATGAGTTGAGTTTGTCTTAAGGATCGGGGTGGTTTAAAGTAAATATCCACATAAAATAATTAATTAACTTTATAACCTTTTCAATTAAATAAAACCAGCAAATCATGAACATTAGAAGAATTGTACTTCTGGCTGCCGGACTGGTATTTATCCTCTCCGGATTACTTAATGCACAGGAAAATAATCCTATAGAATCTATTACACAAGCCGAAATCAGGGATCATATCTTCTTCCTTGCTTCAGACTATATGAACGGCAGAGTAGGACCTTCTGCTGAATATGAAATAGCGGCTCAGTATATGGCAACACAGTTCGCCGCCGCCGGACTTGAACCGGTTATTGAAAACGAAGATGGTAAGAAGTCCTATTTCCAGGGGGTACCCTTTGCAAAAACAACCTATGGTGATGAAATAACCTGGAAAATTAATAATAACGGGAAAGAAATTGAACTCATACATAAAGAGGACTTCAAGATATTATTTGTTAACAATATTGCATTCAGGAACATTGAAATAGTCTGGGCAGGGTATGGAATAGAAGAACCCGATCATAAATGGAATGATTTCAAGGACCTGGATGTGGAAGGGAAAATAATTGTATGTATCAGTGGTGCCCCGGTGAAAAATGGAAAACCTGTGCTGCCGGAAGAAGTACATGAAAAATATACAGGGGCCATGGGGTTTCAATCCAAGGTTATGGGTCTTTTCAGCAAGGGAGCAGCAGGCATAATACTAACCGATATTGACGAATCAGGACAATTGCCCTTTGAAATGATACCGAGTGAATTCTCCAAAGAGAAATATATTTATAAAGGAGATGAAAGTGAGAGCCGTGCCGGATCAATACCCTCCATTTACCTGGTAAAACCACAGTTTCTCGAGACAATAATGGAAGGCAATAAAAATAATCCATTAAACGACCCTGAAAATATACTAGGTAACTATAAGCCACAGCTGCTTGAAGGAGTGTACCTTGACGCTAATATTGAAATATTAAACGAAGAGCTGGTAACTGCAAAAAATGTCATAGGTTTGGTACAGGGCACCGATCCTGAGCTTAAAAACGAATACATAGTGGTTGGGGCCCATCTTGATCATGTAAAACCACTTAATGGACAGGTATGCAACGGGGCCGATGATAATGCCAGTGGGTCCACCGGTGTTATTGAAATAGCCGAAGCTGTTGCCATGAATCCATGCAGGCGCTCTGTAGTATTTATCACCTATACAGCTGAGGAAATGGGACTGATAGGATCAAGCCATTTCGTTGGAAGCAATGCTCTGCCATTGGAGCAAATCAAGTTTAATCTGAACATGGATATGATAGGTCGCAGCGATCCCGATAACAGGGAGACCCGGGCACATTATGTTGTAACTGATAAGAAATATATTAACCAGCTTGAAGCGTTTATTAGTGATCTTAATAATGGAATAACGGACTTCCCCCTGATATTTAATAATGATGATGATTCACCCGGCGCCAGCGACCACCAGAGCTTTATAAGTCAGGGCATACCAGCTTTCTTCTTTTTCTCCGGGGTACACGAGGATTTACACCAACCCGGCGACGACCCTGAAAAAATAGATTATGCCAAGGTTGAAAGCATCTGCAGGCTGGGATATCTTATTACCACAAAGCTGGCTAACATGGATGCTGTTCCGACCTTTGAGTAAAACCTCTATGATTGAAGATGGAAGATTAACGATTTAAGATTTAAGATCTGAAATCTGCAATTGTTGATCTTCAATCTTAATTCTTTAGTTCCGTAAGTTTTTCGGATAACTGCCAGAGCTTCATGGCTGCTTCCTTGTCATGCGAAGCACCGTTAGAATTAACCCTGACAGGGTATCCTTTTATATCTCTAAAAACCGATATTATATGTTCATCTGTCCGTCCCGGTGTGCTTTTATAAATAGTTACGGGCATATATAAAATCATTATTCATAATTTTGTAGTATACAGATATCTAATAATAAAAAACAAAGATGATGAAGAAAAGATTCCAGACAATTGCTGTGATAATGTGCCTGCCAGTAATTTCTGTAAGTGCACAGGAAAGGGTCATTGAAAACATTCCTGAACAGGAGTTCGATTATAAGATAGTCAGCCTGCAACATACAGGACCTGATTCCAACCGGGTTAAACTCGTTTATGCTTCAGACGGCTATTCCGCGGAAGATATCTCCACTTTCCCGGGGCATGTTGAAAATTCAGTAACCTATTTAACCAGCCCGGGTCTTGCAGTGAGGCCACTGCCACGCTATAAGAACTTCATTAATATTTACCGTATTGACCTGATAAGTAAGGAATCAGGAATCAGTGTTGCTCCACGCTATGGTGAACCCAGAACAACAATAGTGAACAATGCACTCGGGGGAACCCGCGATGAAGACCGTCTGGGATGGGCTGACCGCAGGCTTGCCGACATGCTATTCAGCGAGGCTGCTAACAGGTTGGAAATTGATAAATTCGAATGGCCTTTTATTGTTTTAAACAACCCCGGTTACCATAACTCCGGTGGCAGGTACGTAGTATTCTCATATAACTTCGGACGGGAGATTGCCCTGCATGAGGCAGGACATGGTTTCTTTGGACTGGCAGATGAATATTATGGCAGGGGTAAATATGAGCGTGATGAACCAAGGCATGTAAACGTTACAGCTGATTCAACAGGGGCTAAGTGGTCGCACTGGCTGGGATATGTTGATAAAGATACAATCCTTGGAACAATAGACGTATATGAAGGTGCCATCTATGCAGGCGAAGGAGCCTTCCGCCCGAGTAAGAACAGTAAAATGGGATGGACCAGCGACAGGAAACCTGCTTCATTCAATGCCATATGCAGGGAGAAAATAATCCTTGATATTTATGAAATTGTAGACCCTGTTGATGAAGCCATGGACATGAGCAAAACCCATATCAATCCTGAGAATATATGGATCAAAGTTATTGACCCGGATATATTGCTTGTGGACTGGTATATAGATGACGAATTAATTCTCGAAAACGGCGGACCTTCATTTAGACCCGAAGATTTTATTAAAGAACCGGGCGAATATAAAATCAAGGTACATGTTTATGACGAAGTAGTGAAACACGCATTTTCAAATAATAGTAACCCTCATCCCCTCGACCTGGTAAGAAAAGACCTTGATAAACTACAGCAATGGCTGGAGTGGAATATAGTATTTAAATTCTAATATCTTTGTATTAATGCCGATCCAATTAATATTTCTGCATAAAATCTAATCTCATGAAAACCCCAGTATCAAAACATTCCTTATGGATTATTACATTTATAATCCTGAGCATGTATATCTCATCATGTACAGGTCAGAATACAGGCATCACCGATGAAGGACTTATTGTATGTACTGCAACAAAACCCCAACAGTCTGTCAGGCTCCAGGTGCTGACCGGTAAAATAATTCATGTTACCTCGGTACCCGGTAAAGAATTTCCTGAAACCAGTAGCCTTATGGCTGTTAAGGATACCCTGCCGGAAGTAAAATTCAATGTTGAACAAAACGATTCAGTCTATGTTCTCAGTACCTCTGATATTAAAGCTTATGTGTCAAAAAGCACAGGTGAGGTCTGGTTCACAGATCATGAAAACAATATTATACTTGCAGAGAAAAAAGGAGGTGGCAAATCTTTTGAACAGGTACAACTGGATGGAAAATCGTGTTATTCAATAAGGCAACAGTTTGAATCACCCGATGATGAGGCCCTTTATGGCCTTGGTGCCAACCAGACATCATTTATGAATCTGAAAGGGGAAAATCTGGACCTGTACCAGTATAACACAATGACAGCTATACCCTTTATCGTCTCAAACCGGAATTATGGTATCCTCTGGGACAATTACTCAAGAACAAAATTCGGGGATACCAGGGACTATATAAACCTGGTAGGATTGAAGCTGTACAACAGCGGATCTGAAGAAGGCGGCCTTACAGCTACTTATTCATACCGTAACGACAGAGACAAGGTATTCATTACCCGTGAAGAAGAGGAAATCGATTACCGGTTTATCCCTGACATGGAAAAATTCCCCGCAGGGTACAATCTTAATAATGGATATGTAACATGGGACGGCTTCATTCAATCATATACGGATGGCATACATAAATATGTTTTTACCTCATCCGGTTATGCTAAACTGTGGATCGATGACGAGTTGTTATTCGACCGCTGGCGTCAGGCATGGAATCCTTCTTATAATTATTTTGATTTCATGATGGATAAGGACAAAAAATATCATGTCCGGATTGAGTGGATCCCTGATGGCGGCGAGTCATATATAGCATTGAGATATCTGGATCCCCTGCCAGTGGAAGAGCAGAACCGTATCTCTTTATACTCAGAGGCGGCTGACAAGATAGATTACTATTTCATCACCGGAAATAACATGGATGAAGTTATCAGCGGATACCGGACCATTACCGGTAAAGCACCCATGATGCCAAAATGGGCCATGGGATTCTGGCAGTGCCGCGAAAGATACACAAACCAGGAAGAATTGTTATCTGTTGTGCGTGAATTCAGGAAAAGAAACATACCACTTGACAATATAGTACAGGACTGGCAATACTGGCCAATAGATAAATGGGGCGATCATAACTTCGATCCCGAGAGGTTTTCTGACCCGGAAGGAATGATCAAAACATTGCACGATTCTCTTAATACAAAGATAATGATATCGGTATGGCCAAAATATTACGTCGGGACTGATAATTATAAATTCATGAATAGTAAAGAATGGCTTTATACCAGGAACGTGGAGAAAGGACAGAAAGACTGGATCGGATATGTATCAACATTCTATGATGCATATAATGCTGATGCACGTGAAGAATTCTGGAACCAGATAAATGAAAAGCTCTTCAGCAAGGGTATAGATGCATGGTGGCTTGATGCCACTGAGCCTGATATTTCTTCCAACCTGCCCATGGATGAACGCAAGGCACTGATGAATCCTACAGCTCTTGGCCCGGCTACAAAGTATTTCAATGCCTATGCACTGGTTAATGCAATGGGCATATATGAGGGTCAACGGAAAACCAGCCCGAACCAGAGGGTATTCATCCTTACCCGATCTGCCTATGCTGGATTGCAACGTTATTCAGCGGCTAACTGGAGCGGGGATATAGCAGCCCGGTGGCATGATTTCGAAGCACAGATACCCTGTGGTCTTAACTTCTGCATGTCAGGGATACCCTGGTGGACTATGGATATCGGGGGATTTGCTGTTGAAGGAAGGTATTATAATCCTTCTCCTGAAGACCTTGCTGAGTGGCGCGAATTGATGACGCGCTGGTTCCAGTACGGAACCTTCTGCCCCATCTTCCGGTCTCACGGGCAATATCCCTACAGGGAAATGTTCAATATTGCCCCCGAAACACACCCCGCCTACCAGACAATGCTGTCATTCGACAAACTCAGGTATAGGCTTATGCCATATATATATTCACTGGCAGGTTATACCTGGCTGAATGATTATACAATAATGAGAGGCATGGTGATGGACTTTGCATCCGACACCAGGGTTCATGATATTAAAGACCAGTATATGTTCGGCCCATCACTGCTGGTAAACCCTGTATATGAGTATGAAGCGCGGAGCCGCGCGGTATACCTGCCTGAAAGTACAGGATGGTACGAGTTCTTCACAGGCGAGTATCTCACAGGAGGGCAAACAGTAGAAGCCAATGCACCGCTGGTCATAATACCTTTGTTTGTTAAAGCAGGATCAGTTATTCCTTTCGGGCCTGAAATACAATATTCAACAGAAAAACAGGCTGATCCCATAAGCCTCTTTGTCTATACAGGTGATAATGGCCGCTTCGTTCTTTATGAAGATGAAAACACTAATTATAATTATGAAAACGGGGCATACTCAATCATACCAATTAACTATGACGATTCAGCTAGAACCCTTACAATAGAACAAAGACAGGGTGAATTCCCCGGGATGCTGAAGGAACGAACATTCAATATATATGTTATCTCACAGGAAAAGCCGCACAAGCCTGATTTTGATTCAACACCTGACTTTACTGTATCATACCATGGAGAGCCAGTAACCATTCAACTCTGAAATCAATAATAAACGACAGGATGCAGAGATATATATCAACACTCCTATTAATGCTTGTCTTACTTCTGTCGTCCTGTACGGGTACAGAAGTAAGGGAGAGGATAAGCTTTGGCACAGACTGGAAATTTACACTGACCGATCAGGATGATTATAAGGACCCAGGATTCGATGACTCCGGATGGCGGAAAGTATACCTTCCCCATGACTGGAGTATAGAAGGGGCATTTAGTGATAAACATCCTGCAACGGCTGGAGGAGGGGCTCTGCCCGGTGGCATAGGCTGGTACAGGAAAAGCTACACTGTCGATAAGGCAGATGAAGGCAGACTATTCTATATAGAATTTGACGGTGTATACCGCAACAGCGAAGTATGGATTAACGGTAATTACCTGGGTAAGCGTCCTTACGGGTACAGTTCATTCAGGTTTGAGCTTACCCCCTATCTGCATTATGGTGATGAGAATAATGTTCTGGCCGTTAAGGTTGATAACTCAAAGCAACCCAATTCAAGGTGGTATACAGGTTCGGGTATATACCGCAATGTATGGCTTGTGACCACAGGTGATATTGCCGTTGACTACATGGGTACTTTCGTCAGTACACCATCGGTAAGCAGGGATTCGGCATTGCTTAATATAGATACAAAAATCCTTATCAGGTCTGAGAAAGGAGATAATATAAGCCTTGCAACATCGGTATATGATGCCAGGGGTAATAAAGTTTCTTCCGCAATAACTGAAGATATCCCTACTGATGACACAAGCCTAACAATAAACCAGGAAATGTTGATTGAGGATCCTGTTCTATGGTCCGATACAAATCCATACATGTACAGGGTGGTGTCAGAAATAAAAAAAGGAAAAAATATTATTGATAATTACGAAACAAAAGCAGGCATCCGTCATTTCGAGTTTGACAGTGATAAAGGATTTATACTGAATGGTGAGCCTGTAAAGATACGCGGGGTATGCAATCACCATGACCTGGGATGCCTGGGTGCGGCAATTAACAACAGGGCTATTGAACGCCGGCTGGAATTACTGAAGGAAATGGGATGTAACGCTATTCGCACTTCACACAACCCTCCCTCCCCAGAACTGCTTGACCTTTGCGACAGGATGGGATTTATAGTCATGGATGAAGCATTTGATGTGTGGAAAATGAAAAAATCGGAATATGATTACAGTCTCGACTGGGATGAATGGCACAGTAGGGATCTCGAGGACATGGTACTTCGCGACCGCAATCACCCCTCGGTCTTTATCTGGAGCATAGGTAACGAGGTGATGGAGCAATGGCAGAGAGACGGCAGTGGTGAAGCCATTGCCACAGAACTGGCAGGCATCGTCAGGGCCCTGGATGATACCAGACCCATCACTTCCGCATGTAATGATCCTTATCCCCACAACCCTGTCATAACCTCGGGAGCTCTCGATCTTATTGGGTACAATTACCATGACTCGTCATTCGTCAAATTCCCTCAGACCTTTCCGGGTCAGAAATTCATAGCTGCAGAGACTACTTCTGCCCTTGCAACCAGGGGCAGCTATGACATGCCTTCAGATTCAATACGCAGGTGGCCGATAAGATGGGACCTCCCATTCTACGAGGGTAATGATGACCTGTCATGTTCATCATACGATAATTGCAGCACCCCCTGGGGCTCAACACATGAAGAGACCTGGTCCGTGATAAAAAATCATGACTTCCTTTCAGGTATGTTCATATGGACAGGATTTGACTACCTGGGAGAACCCACTCCATATACCTGGCCTGCCCGCAGTTCTTATTTTGGTATTCTTGATCTCTGCGGATTCCCGAAGGATGCATATTATTTTTATAAAAGCGAATGGACTGACATTCCTGTTCTGCATATCTTTCCTCACTGGAATTGGACACACGGCACAGATGTGGATGTATGGGCTTATACAAACTGTGATGAGGTGGAACTGTTCCTGAATGATGAATCACTCGGAACCAAAAAGAAAGATAATAATACATTCCACCTGCAATGGAGGATCCCCTTTGAACCGGGCAACCTGCTGGCTGTGGGTAAAAATAATGGCAGCGAGCTGATTAGGACAGAGGTCAGCACGGCCGGTCCCCCTGAAAGAATAATCATGACAGCCGATCGAAATAATATCAGGGCAGGAGGTTCAGACCTGTCGTTTATCACAGTAACATTAGTTGATAAAAACGGAGTCCCCGTGCCCTATGCCGATAATATGGTGAGCTTTGCCATTGAGGGGGATGCATCAATTGCCGGTGTTGATAACGGGAGCCAGGTAAGCATGCAACCTTTCAAAGCAGATCATCGAAAAGCATTTCATGGTAAATGTCTTCTTGTGGTAAGATCAGGCCAGAGGAAAGGGACTGTGAAGATTACAGCTTCTTCTGATAACATTGAGAGTGTCTCTATTAATCTTGAGGTACAATAGAATCTAATTAATATTAAAATATATTGCCGTGAATAATAAAATCTTTACTCTTGTTTTATTATCTGTTTTCAGTTTAATAGCTCCCGGTTGCAGTCAACCAGAAAAGGAGTTTATTACTGTCGAAGATGGTATCTTCCTTCGTGGGGATATGCCATACTATTTCATTGGAGCTAACTACTGGTATGGTGCTATCCTTGGCTCTGAAGCAGAGTACGGTGACCGTGAGCGCCTGGTCAGGGAACTTGACCACCTGGACAGCATCGGGGTAACCAATCTCAGGATACTCGTGGGAGCAGAAGGACCCGACGGGGAACCCACGAGGGTAACACCGTCATTGCAGGTATCCCCTGGGGTATATAACGAGGATCTTCTCGACGGGCTTGATTTCCTGCTGGCTGAAATGAAGAAACGTGGCCAGTTCGCCATTCTCTACCTCAATAACAGCTGGGAATGGTCAGGAGGGTATTCACAATACCTTAACTGGAACGGTTATGGGCCCATACCTTATCCGTCACTCCCGGGAAACAGCTGGCCTGAGTTCATGGAATATGCTTCCCAGTTCCATGAGTGTGATGATTGTATTAAGCAATTCCATGATCATATAAGGTTCATCCTGGGCCGTACAAACAAATATACCGGCCTGAAATATACAGAGGACCCTGCTATAATGACATGGGAGCTAGGAAATGAACCACGGGCTTTCGGCAGGGAAAACCTGCCTGCCTTCATGGATATGATAGCCGGTACGGCCGCACTTATAAAAGAATTGGATGATAACCACCTGGTGACTACAGGCACAGAAGGGCTGCACGGGTGCGAATACTCTATGGAAGCATTCGAGAAAATCCACTCCGACACGAATATTGACTATCTCACAATGCATATATGGCCAAAGAACTGGGGGTGGCTGAATGTTTCAGATATCGGTTCCAGTATGGATAGAAGCATTAGCAACACCAATAACTATATGAATGACCATATTGATGTTGCACGCAAACTGAACAAACCCATCGTTCTCGAAGAATTTGGCCTGCCACGCGATTCACATGGATACGACCCATCCGAAACAGTGGCGTTCCGCGACAGGTACTATAAAAACTGCTTTGAAAAGATACTGGAACATGCCGGCAATGAAGATGTACTTGCAGGATGTAACTTCTGGGCATACTCCGGGGAGGGCCGGTCAGGCGGGGAAAGTATATTTTGGGAACCTGGTGACGACTACCTGGGTGATCCACCACAGGAAGAACAGGGGCTTAATTCGGTCTTCGACACCGATCCCACAATATCCATTGTAGCTGAATACAATAAATTGATATTAAACCAGACAGATCGCAATGTAACAGAGGAAACTCAGAAGCTGGGGACAGCACTTAAATCCCTGTCACGTGAAGGAGTCATGTTTGGTCACCAGGATGACCTTGCCTACGGTGTCGACTGGAAGTACCCGGACGGTGAATCTGACGTGAAAAGAGTTTGCGGTGATTACCCGGCGGTTTATGGTATGGACCTGGGACATCTCGAGAATGGATCAGACTATAACCTCGATTCCGTGGCCTTTGCTAATATGAAGACATTTGCCGGTGATGTATTCGACCGGGGAGGAATAATAACATTCAGCTGGCATGCCGATAACCCTGAAACAGGGGGCACTGCCTGGGATGTGAGCTCAAAAAATACGGTGGCTTCCATTTTACCCGATGGCGTGAACCATGAAAAATTCAAACAATGGCTGGACAGGCTGGCTGAATTCTTCCTTTCACTGGCTGATGAAAATGGAAAAGCTATCCCGGTAGTATTCAGGCCTTATCATGAACATACCGGTAGCTGGTTCTGGTGGGGGCAGAACCTGTGCACCCGGGAAGAATTTATTGACCTGTGGCGTTTTACAGCCGATTATTTATGCAATGAACGCAATGTTCATACCCTCCTGTTTGCATACTCAGCCTCCGGTGATTTTAAAGATGAAGAACAGTATCTCGAACGCTACCCCGGTGATGGCTATGTCGACCTGCTGGGATTTGATTATTACCAGATGTCACCGGCCTTTGGTAACAGGTATATCAAAGATGTAAGGGAAAAACTTGAGATTTTAACGAAGATTGCGGAAGATCATAACAAAGTTGCAGCACTCACCGAAACAGGACTGGAAAGGATACCTGACCCGGAATGGTGGACAACGGTACTTTGGCCGGCAGTTAAGGATCTTAACATCTCATATGTGCTGGTCTGGCGCAATGCCATAGACCGTCCCGATCATTTTTATGCACCCTTCCCCGGCCAGGACAGTGAAGATGATTTTATTCGGTTTTATGAGCTACCCGGAACATTATTCCAGGGTGACATAACAAAAAAGGCAATATACGAATAGTGAATATTCCCGAAGAGTTAAAGCGTAAGGCCAAAGATGAGCTAATCAATAATATCCTGCCCTTCTGGGATAATAATATGTCCGACGTTAAGTATGGCGGATTCCATGGGAGGATTGACGGTTATAATAATATTATTGCTAATGCTCCAAAGGGCGGAATACTGAATGCACGTATACTGTGGACCTATGCCGCTGTATATAACAAAACAAGTATTACAGGCTGCCTTGAAAAGGCTTCAAAAGCAGCAAATTATATACTTGACCATTTTTTTGATAACAGGTACGGTGGCACCTGGTGGAGCCTGACTGCAAAAGGGAAGCCTCTAAATAAGAAGAAACAAATCTATTCCCAGGCGTATTTTATTTATGCCCTCAGTGAATATTACAGGTCATCTGCCGATAAGCAATTCCTGGAGAAAGCAATTGAACTGTACAGACTTATAGAAGACCATGCTTATGACGAAGTAAACGAAGGCTACCTCGAAGCTTTCAGCCATGACTGGCAACATATTGATGATCAGCGGCTGAGTATCAGAGATACAAATGAAGAAAAATCGATGAATACTCACCTCCATGTACTTGAGGCCTACACAAACCTGTACTCAGTATGGCCTGATGAATCACTTCGGAGTCAGCTCGTGAAACTGGTTAATGTTTTTACAGGCAGGATAATTGACCCTAAAACCGGACACTTGAATCTCTTTTTTGATAAACAATGGAATATTAAGTCTGACATTATCTCTTACGGCCACGAGGTAGAAGCTTCATGGCTTTTGTGTGAAGCTGCAGATATACTGTGTGACAGTGAACTGTATAATGCACTGAAACCTGTTTCACTTAAAATGGTTAATGCCGCTTTAGAGGGTCTGCAGGATGATGGCAGCCTTATTTATGAGAAAAGTATAAGAGGGCTATATACTGATACTGACAGGCACTGGTGGGTGCAGGCTGAAACTGTGGTGGGCTTGCTAAATGCATGGGAGCTGACGGGAGAGAATAGATATCTTGAAATGGCCTACAAGTGTTTCAATTATATTGAAGATAAACTGGTTGACAGGGATAATGGTGAATGGCACTGGAGCATCAGGGCTGATGGTAAGGTAAATACGGTAGATGACAAAGCCGGTTTCTGGAAATGTCCCTATCACAACAGCCGGATGTGTTTGGAAGTTATGAGGAGATTATAAGTTTCAGCATTCGTATTTTTTTCTTAATTTTGTACTCCCAAATATGGTCGGTTGGCCGAGTGGCTAGGCACCGGTCTGCAAAACCGGGTACAGCGGTTCGACTCCGCTACCGACCTCAACAGTAAAGCCCCGGCAGCATTTGCTGCCGGGGCTTTACTGTTGAAAGGCACCCCTCACCGGATCGCGACCCCGAGTACTCGGGGGAACACCCCGCTAAAAAAATGAGTCCAATAAACAGGTTCGCTGTATTTTACTGTAATTATTATCTTTGCCTACATATAACCAATTACTCTAGAAAGAGATACTGAAAAAGTTGGTTTGGTTAAAAATGGCAACTTACTAACTTCATAACTATTATGAGAACATTATTCAACTTTGATTCTTATGGAATAATTTATATGGAAGACTATTGAATCACAGCTATAATTCCACTGCATTATGTCAAAATTATCATTGATTAACAATATCTGAAACTAAAATGTCAAAAGTCTTTGCTTTTGCAACAAATAAACAGGGCTATTATGATTTATTCATAGAGTCCTGCAAACGATACAATATTGATCCGGTAATTCTGGGATGGGGGGAAAGATGGGTTGGCTACGGGAAAAAAATGATGACGATACGTGAGTTTATTAATGACCTGCCAGATGATGAAGTAGTTATATCAGTCGATCCATTCGATGTTATTTTTTTGTCCGGACTTGAAGAAATAGAAATTAAGTTTAAGAAATTAAATGTATCATTCCTTTGCGGTGCACTGAATCTTGGGTTTTTGAAAGCAGCAGTTTATAACTATGAATTCAACAAGACTAAGAAGAAGACTCCGATAAATTCAACCAACTACAATTTCCTTAATACAGGTACGTGGATATCGCGCGCGGATTATGCCCGTTTTGTCATTGACAAACTTGTTAATAGGTATAATATGGCCGAAACTTCAATGGATCAACAAATATTGACAGGGATCTATATTACTAATTCATACGAAAATAATTCATACAATACAGGTATAGAAATAGAAATCGATTGGAAATGCGAAATCTTTCATAATCTCCTCTTTAAAGATTTCGTCACGCGAAGACCAGATCTGAAAGATCTAATGTTTTATGATGGTAGAATTTCCAATACTGCTGCAGATTCTAAGCCCAGTATTCTTCACGCTTCAGGCAACGCTAGAATGAAGGAACTTGCAATGAAACTTGGGTATGATCCAAAAGTCATTGTTCCGGTAAATACTAACATGAACTTTGCTAAAAAAACAATTTTCCATATCGGGCAGTTATTAAAACCTTCTAAATTTTTCGAGTCCGGAAATGGCACAAAGTATCGCCATGGCTAATGTTTATCCTGTTTCTTTTTATTGATGTTAATTGCTCAAAATGGCTATTTGTTTAATAATGAAGTTCTTCAAACCATGGATTCTACCTGGCTGGGCACAGTCCATGTCCAGCTTTATGGCACTACCAGGTTCAGAATTGACTGGGAGATATATGAGGAACCGCCCCATGAATTTCTTTTATTAAGCAAAACCTTTACGATTATAATAAAAAACATAACTTTGAACAGATAAGGAACGAAAAATATAAATTGATTTGATCAGGAATATTTCAGTGGCAGGTTGCATGATACTGGCTATTGTGCTGTTATCACTGTCAGGATGTGCCACACGCACGGTCTACAATGAAAAATATATTTCCGATGAAATCGGGAAGAGATCCGGATACCATTTGCCTGAGGAGCCATCCGACTCTTCTTATGTACCTCCCGGTATTATTCTCGAAGATGGACTTTCAGAGGAGGAATCGGTGGGCATTGCCCTGTGGAATAATCCCCGGCTCAGGGTTGATCTTGCCGATCTTGGCTTTGCCAAGGCGGATCTGATCGAGGCCGGCATGCTCCCCAACCCGGTTTTTTCCCTTCTGTTCCCGCTCGGACCTAAACAATTGGAGTACTCCTTATCGCTGGCCGTTGAGGCCCTGTGGCAGCGGCCCAGAAGAGTTGCAGCTGCAAAACTGAATACTGAAAAAGTTGCAGAAAACCTTGTTAATAATGGCCTTACCCTGGTTCGAAATGTCTATGTTTCTTTCGCTGATTTTAATATGTCCCTTAAGAAATTAGAAATAGCCAGGGATGCGGCAGAATTAGATGGTGAAATTGCTGAGATTGCTTATTCAAGGATGCAGGCCGGAGATATCAGCGAACTGGAAGAAACCGCCCTAAAGCTGGCATCTTCCTTATCGGAAGAGATGGCAATCACTGCCAGTCGGGATATGGAGATCCGGAAGATAAGGTTTCTGACCTTGCTTGGGTTAATATCAGAACATTCAGATATAATGATTAATCCTTCTCCTGTCGGGTTATCCGATATTCCGGAACCTGAATTACTGATTAAATCCGGACTTGCCTGCCGCCCGGACCTGAGAGCAGCGGAAATTGACATTGAAATGTGCGGTGAGCGGCTTGGCTGGGAAAGATCCAAGATCTTTAACCTGACAGCCATGCTGGATGCCAATGCACAGGGCACAGAGGGCTTCGAAATGGGACCGGGTGTTAATTTTGAGATTCCTCTGTTCTATTTTAACCAGGGTGGTACAACAAGGGCCAGGACTGAAATACAGCGGGCTGCAGATTATTATCTCGTTTTGCAGCAGTCTATCCGCTCAGAAATACTCGAGGGGTACCAGGGTTATTTGGCCGCCAGAAAATCATATGAATTTCTGGTAAATGACATACTGCCAAAGGCGGATCAGGCAGTGAAAAACGGAGAACAGGCTTATATTTCAGGTGAGATATCATACCTGGAATTCCTGGAGTTCAGGCGGCAACTACTTCAAACCCGTCTGAGATGCCTTGAAGCAGAAACAGAAATCAGGAAAAATATTGCGGCAATATATTATAGTATCGGAGGTAACAACATATCTTTCTAACTGTCAAACATGTAATCCAATGCATCAAAAATTCAGACTTCCATTGATCATAAATCCCTTCTTCCTGATCCTGCTTATCAGTTTATATGGATGTGGCAATAAGAAGCAAGAAGCAGAGACCGTTCAGGAACCAGCAATAGTGAACAATCAGGTGAAAGAAAATACGCTGACAACCATTCGTCTTACGGCAGAAGCTGAACAACGTCTTGGAATTGAGACAAGGAATGTTGAGATCAGGAATATACCCAAAACCCTGAAGGTCGGCGGAGAGTTGATGGCTCCTCCGGGCCAGGAAGTAAAAGTGACTGCACCAGTTGCAGGGATGGTATTCCGGACTACCAGTAATTATTTCCCGGTGGCCGGTTCACTTGTTAAAAAGAACCAGGATTTGATGCGCCTGGTTTTGATACCTCCCGAAATGGATGTCATAAGTGCAGAAGAAGATGTCAGGGTGAAGCAGGTGGAGTATGACGTTGCAAAAGCTGAATTGACCAGGGCTGAGACCCTGCTTGAAAACAAAGCCATCAGTAACAAAACGTTGGAAGCCACACGGGCGCGTTTTACGAGGGCTGAAGCCTCTCTGAAAGCAGCCCTTGGTCGTTTAAATCTTTACCAGGGAAAGAAACTGGATGAAGCATCTGAAAATCTTTCAACTTTCAATATAGGATCCCCGATTAACGGAATTATTCAGAATATCAATGTTACACCAGGGCAGATCATCGCTGCATCTTCTGTTTTATTTGAAGTATCGCCCATGAACCAGTTCTGGATCCGCGTTCCTGTCTATTCCGGAGACCTCCCGGCAATAGATCCCGGAAAAAAGGCAGCTATCTCCACCATGGGTGAAAATGCTGATCCTGGTTTACTGCAAGCCAATCCTATCCAGGGCCCGAGGCTCAGTAATGCCAGCAGTGCATCATCCTATCTTTATTATGAGATTGACAATGATAAAGGAACACTTAGAATCGGACAGAAGGTCAGTGTAACACTCACCCTGAAATCGAGCGGGGAAGGTATGGGGATTCCTTATTCATCTGTTATATACGATATTCAGGGTGGAACATGGGTATATGTTAAATCAGGACCGCTTGTTTACATCCGGACGAGGGTTGATCTGGATCATGTTATGGACAGCCTGGCCATATTAACCCGCGGCTTATCCCCGGGAGATGAAGTTGTATATGCGGGGGCAGCTGAACTGTTTGGTACCGAATTCGGAGTAGGAAAATGATGAAATGGCTAATATCCAACGCTTTACGCCTTAGGGTGGCAGTGGTCGTTCTGACCATGTTGCTTCTCATAGCGGGTACTCGTATTATCAGACGTGCCCATTTCGACGTCTTTCCTGAATTCGCTCCCCCGCTGGTGGAGATACAGACAGAAACCCCGGGATTATCAACGGCCGAAGTGGAAATTCTCGTCACCATACCGATCGAGAATGCCATGAACGGGGTTTCCTGGCTGAAGCATATCAGGTCCAAATCCGTTCTCGGCCTTTCCTCTGTTATCCTCTATTTTGAAGATGGAACGGATATCATGCAAGCCCGCCAGATGGTGCAGGAAAGATTAACGGCTATTTCCGGTGAGCTACCAGGAGTGGCCAGGCCCCCGGTCATGTTATCTCCTTTGTCATCTACCAGCCGGGTCTTAAAAATAGGGATTACCTCGGACACGCTCTCACAGATGGAAATGACCACCCTTGCCAAGTGGACCATACGACCCCGGTTAATGGCCATACCCGGAGTGGCCAATGTGGCCATCTGGGGACAGAGGGACCGCCAGATACAGGTCCTGATCAATCCCAATCACCTTCATACGCATGGTGTATCAACCGGAGAGGTGGTGACAGCTGTGCGCCAGGCAGTTGAAATGGGTGGAGGAGGATTCATGGATACCCCGAACCAGAGACTGGCCGTTTCGTTCGTTTCAACAATCAAATCCCCGGAAGACCTTGCTGATGTTCCGGTGACTTTCCGTGAAGGGGTCCCTGTCAGACTCGGGGATCTGGCAGAGCTCACAGAAGGATCACCCCCTGCCATCGGTGATGCCATTGTGAACGATCAACCCGGTCTTCTGCTAATCGTTGAAAAACAACCCTGGGGTAATACGCTTGAAGTGACTCATCAGATTGAAGAAACACTGGAAGATCTCAAACCCGGACTTAAGGGTCTGGATATCGATTCAACGATTTTCCGCCCTGCCACATTCATAGAGATGTCACTGCATAACCTTAACCGTGCATTGTTGATAGGCTGTATCCTGGTGATCGTTGTACTTGTATTCTTCATGAATGACTGGAGAACAGCTCTGATAAGTGCCCTGGCCATTCCGACCTCGCTAATCACGGCCGCCCTGATATTGAATTATCAGGGGGGGACCATAAACACCATGGTACTGGCGGGACTGATCATCGCCCTGGGTGAACTGGTTGATGATGCGATCATCGATGTAGAAAATATTATCCGAAGGCTCAGGCTAAACAGGGAAAAAGAGAAGCCTGATTCCAGCTTTAAGGTGGTACTAGAGGCATCCCTGGAAGTCAGGAGTGCCGTTGTGTTCGGTAGTTTTATTGTTGTTCTGGTATTGATACCTGTTATTTTTATGGGAGGATTGTCCGGCTCCTTTTTCCGTCCCCTGGCCATCTCGTATATCCTTGCCATCATGTCTTCCCTGATGGTAGCCCTGATTCTGACCCCGGCCCTTGCACTTATCCTTTTGCCAAAAGCATCAGAAAAGAAAGAATCCATTTTCATGACCCGTCTAAAATCGGGCTATGAAAAAATATTATCCGCCATACTCCGTTTCCCGAGGCGATTGTTCGTGATTGTCAGTGTTATTCTGGCAGCAACCCTTATAACCTTACCATTTCTTGGAGAAGAGTTCCTCCCGGATTTCAAGGAATATGATTTCTTAATGCACTGGGTGGAAAAACCAGGAGTGTCAATTGAAGCAATGGACCGGATCACCATCCGGGTAAGTAAGGAATTACGTGCTATCCCCGGAGTAAGGAACTTCGGGTCACATATTGGCCGGGCAGAAGTGGCGGATGAGGTGGTCGGCCCCAATTTTACCGAACTCTGGATCAGCCTTGACCCTGATGTTGATTACGAGAAGACAGTGGGAGAGGTCCAGGAAGTGGTCAATGGATATCCCGGCCTGTATCGTGATTTGCTTACCTATCTGAGGGAAAGGATCAAGGAGGTACTGACCGGGTCAAGTGCATCCCTTGTTGTGCGTATTTATGGGGAAAATCTCCAGGTCATCCGAAACAAATCTGAAGAGGTCAGAAATGCCATTATGAATATAGAGGGTGTTACAGATCTGAAAGTACAACAGCAGGATATGGTGCCACAGATCGAAGTAAAGGTTAATACTGAAAAGGCAGCACAATTCGGACTTACGGCCGGTATGATCAGAGAAGCGGTCAACATTTACCAGAAGGGAGTGAAGGTGGGTGAGTTTTTTGAAAATCAGAATATTTTTGATGTTGTGGTGTGGGGAGCTCCTGAAGTAAGATCTGATCTGAATGCCATTCAGAGACTGATGCTGGATATTCCTACGGGAGGTTTTGTCCCTTTGAACGAAGTGGCAGATGTCATCGTCTCACCGGTACCAAACCAGATCACACGGGAGTTTGCCTCAAGATATACGGAGGTGACCTGCAATGTGAAGGGGCGTGATCTCAGGAGTGTGGCGAATGATATTGAGTCGGAACTTAATACAGTTTCCTTCGACCAGGGCTACCATCCTGAACTTCTGGGTGAATATGCAGCCCAGCAGGAAGCAAGGAACCGGATTCTCAGATTATCAATCCTGTCGCTGATAGGGATCTTCATCATACTTTATTCTGATTTCGGCTCAGCCCGTCTTGCTGTGCTCGTTTTTGCAGGTTTGCCTTTTGCCCTGACCGGTGGAGTGATTTCGGCATTGCTGAGTGGTGGAGTGGTATCCCTGGGTTCATTGGTCGGTTTCATAACCGTACTGGGGATTGCGGCCCGTAACAGCATTATGCTTATCAGTCATTACCGTCACCTTGAGAATATTGAAGGACAGGAATTCGGGCTTCCCCTGGTGATCCGTGGGGCAAAGGAGCGACTGATGCCCATCCTGCTGACCGCACTGACCACTGCACTTGCACTTCTGGCAATTATTGTGGGTGGGAACAGACCGGGCCAGGAGATCGAATACCCCATGGCACAGGTCATTTTAGGCGGACTGATCAGTTCGGCACTGCTTAATCTTTTCGTGATGCCGCTGATCTACTGGAAGTTTTCACCTGCTGCCTCCAAAAAGAAGATAGGATCCAGGTGAATCCGGGAGCCGGGATTCATTTTACAAGCCCTTCTTCTTCGTATTCAAGTTTCTGAGGTTCCCCGTAATTGTTGAACCTCCATGTAAAGCCAAGGTATACCACGGGTAGTCTTCGCCTGCTGGTAGTGATCCGGTCCAGTTCATTTGAACTGATAACATTCCTGATACGGTATGTTTGGAAGATGTCCGAAACAGTGAGAGTCAGTGAGGCCCTGTTGCTAAAAATCTGCTGCTTGATCCCGGCATTTAAATAGAAATAGTGGTCCCTCTTTCCCTGAGGGGTAATCGTGGGAAAGTAATAAAAACCATTGACCTGGATAAATGTCTTTTCCCCGAAGCTGACCAGGGAGTAAGCTTTGACATTCCCCGAAACCGTCGATTTGTCTTTTGAAAACCCTAAACCGGAAGCATCAATCGTTGTATAAAACAGGTTGCCAGTCAGATCGAACTTCCAGTTTTTCAGAATGTTCCCTGAGACCACCAACTCAAACCCAAAGGCATCCTGGGTATTTAAATTGGCGATTGATCTGAGCACCACACTGTCCGCTATATTGCTGTAAATAGTTGTGAAGGCATCATATCTATACCGGTAATAAAGGGTGCCTGTCAGATTCCCTGTTCGATGGCGTAGCTGGTATCCCAGCTCCAGTGAATGGATCTGTTCAGGCTTTAAGGCCGGATTGCCCGACTCTGCATTCCTGGGGTCTGAATATTCGGGGTATGGATTCAGTTCATCTGCATCCGGCCGGTTAATCCTTTTTGAGTAGCTTAATGAGAGCTCGTTGTTATCATTTAATGCATAGCCCAGGTGCAGGGTTGGGAAAAGCTTGAAATACCTGTTCGGTATCAACGAGTCAATTGGGATCCTCAGGTGTGAATCGATATAAGTCTGCTCAGCCCTCAGGCCAGCTTTAAAACTGAAATCTTCCAGTGGCATCCCGATAAGTGCATACAGGGCATGTATCTGCATATTTAGAAGGAACCTGCTGGTGGAAGCCTCCCCTGTATAACGGATATCTTCCAGTACAAACTCACCTGCATACCCGCTTTCAAATTCACCCTCTTCGCCTAAAGGAAGTGCATAATCCATGAGAATCTCCTGCTGGTTGCCGCTTTTCTTAACAAGGTTTCCGCTGTATTCTGAATGGTTATCCGGAAATGTATATTCCTGCCTGAATTTAAGGTCCTCCCTCTCATCAAATCTGGAATATGCAGCCTCAATTGAAAGTGTGTGGTCCTCATTATTATTGAATATATGTTCATATATCAGGCTAACTTCCCCCTCCTCTTCAAATTCATCATTAGTCTGGATGTCTGTAAACTTATTCTCAGGATTATTAACGGAATCAGCCACAGATATTTCAGAAGTTCTTCTGTGAAAAGAGTTCTGAAGATAATAAGTACCTGAAAGCTCAATACTGTTGTAGTCATTCATCTTATAGCTCACCCCGCCAAACAGGTTATGAGACAGGGCGTCTGAAGTAGAACTGCCCGATTCGTTGTAAATGTTGGTGACAGATGCGTCATCTGGATCCCTGTAGGTGCGGTCATCGGTATAAAGGCGGGTTCCTGCAGAATGCCGGAGCCCATAATTACCAAATAATTTAAGCCTCTCTGTAGCATAATTCAGTGTTACATGACCATTATACCTTTTTTCAGTACCCGCATTTACCGTTACCTGACCATTTATACCTTCCCGGGTTTCCTTCTTCATTACTATGTTAATGATGCCACCGATCCCATCAGGGCGGTATCTGGCCGATGGATTGGTAATTATCTCAATGCGTTCAATGGAATTTGCCGGCATCTGTTCCAGCACGGAGGCAGGATTCCTGCGCAGCATGGCTGAAGGCCTGCCATTGACAAAAAAAGTTATATTGCCGGTGTTTCGAAGGGTGATATTGCCATCAATATCCACGGAAAGTGAAGGAATGTTCTGCAATATTTCACTCACTGAACCCGATTCAGCCAGGATGTCTTCCTCCACGTTGTAAACCTTTTTATCCAGCTGATTAACCAGAGCAGATCTGGGGGCCGTGACTATCACTTCGCCGAGGAGGATTTCAGAGGGTTCAAGGTAAAAGGCTCCCAGGTTCCCGGGTTCATTGGTAATTGTTACATTGATTATTTTAGTATTGAACCCTATAAAGCTGATTTCCAGCAGGTAGGTGCCCTGCGGAACAGGTTTTATCTCAAACATCCCGGCCGTATCAGCAACAGTGCCGGCAACCATCGATGAATCACCCAGATGATAAAGAGTAACGGATGCTCCAGCCAGAGATTCGCCACTTTCTTTTTCAAATACAAAACCTTTAATTGATGAATTCTGGGCAAGGGTGGCTGGACACAACCAAAATAACACGATAACCGGCAGCACGAAGTCTTTCTGCAGGTGAAAGATAAACATAGAGGGAATTATTAACCCGTGAAAATTAAATCTTATTTTTATTCAACTAATCTTCTTCTTCTTCTTCTTCACCTTCTTCAGCTTCTTCACCTTCCTCGTCTTCTGATTCCTCTTTCTGCAGAACCTTGCCGTTAACATCAATAGATATTCCTATCTCTTCTTTCCCCTTTTTCAATTCAAATTCATATACTTTACCTTCTGCATTCTCGGTAACTTCAGATTTTTCAATCTCATATGAGGCAAACTCAGTTTCCAGTGTCTGTGCTACTGCAGCAGGAATATCATTACTGGAGATTTCATACTCAGATTCCATCCATTGCCCTGTTGGGTCAAAGCTAGCCGTATATTTTGTTCCTGCTAACTGAAATTCTGCTTCCCATTCTGATTCACTTTCTTTATCCCATTTCACCATGGTTGCATCAGGAAATTTTTTATTAAAAGCATCTTGAACTTCAGACGGAATGTCAAGTGCGGATTGATTGCATGCTACAAAACTTAGCATAACAATGGTTGCCATTAAAAAAGACAGATTTTTCATTTTTCTGACATTTTTTGGTTATTAATTGTGTAAAGCTACAGAGTAATTCTAAAGGAATTTTCAAGTTGTATAAACCTCTGCCTGCAGGTTTTTCAAAGCAGGAGAATTGATCAGACTGACATATTGTTGTGAATCATTTTTCAGAGGACATCTGAGAATTTTTTGTGATAGTAAAACAGTGCATATCATTTTTCTCATACTTAATATCCAGATAATTGGTATCGCATATCTTTTTTACTATCGCCAAACCCAGTCCGTATGATTTTGAATTTCCTTTGGAGAATCGGTTAAACACCGTATCATTGGTCAACGTATTTGGATTGCCCGTGTTGCAGATTTTTAATCCGTCCGGGTTTATATCCAGGTGAATGGTTCCTCCTTCCAGGTTGTGGTTGATGGCGTTTGAGAGTAAATTATTCAACAGGATATCAGCCAGTTGCGTATTAATTTTCAACATGAAATCCTGATCATAAGTAACCTCAACATGAAGTTTTTTTATTTCAAAAAGGGTTTCAAACTCTTTTATTTTTCTTTTGATTAGATCGTTCATCGAAACCTCTGCATCAACGTTAAATTGTTTGTTCTCAATTTTAGCCAGCAATAGCAGACTCTGATTGAGTGAAGAAAGCCGTTTAAGTGCCTTTATGGCTGTTATTGTTTTCTTAAAAACCTCTTCGTTCAGATTATTCTGTAAAGCTTCATCTAATTGAAGCAAGGCAACAGATAAAGGTGTTTGAATTTCGTGCGATGCATTTTCTGTGAATTCTTTAAGAGAAAGGTAATCGGCACTTAATTTTTCTGTCAGGTTTTCAATTACCCGGTTTAAACGGTCAAACTCTTCAATATCCGTATGCACAAGGGGAATTTTTTTATCCTTACTAAAATTAAAATGTTCGATGGTTTCCAGGTTCCTTTCGAAATCAGTCCATATAGTCCTGTTCATTCGTCTGCTGATGAAAAATGATATTCCCAGGGAAAAGAAAATGATGGTGAACAAAGAAAGGGATAAAATGATGATAAGATCTTCACTTTCAAAGGACGATTGACGTAATTTTAACGAATACAACGAATCGCCGATTTTTAACTCCTCTGAATATTCAATATACGGTTCCAGTTCATCCTCTGTCATATTATTTATCAAAATCAATGAAAAACCAGGCTCGCGGCCTGATAACCGGTCTAATTTCTGCACTTCAAGGAGCGGATAAAGGTTGCTGATCTCCCCTATCTCCCGGATTTGTTCAATGAGCATTCTTTTCTTTTCAAGCAGAGATTCCCTGGTTGCATTCACGATTACATGGCGCAAAATAAAATATCCCGCTACCGAACTTATAAAGAGAATGGCGGTGAACAGGACCAGGTAATTACGGTTTATTTTGGTAAGGAATTTCATAGGTCAGAAAATTTATAGCCCATTCCGTATATTGTTTTGATATAATCAACCCCCCCAAGGGTTTTTATTTTCCTGCGAAGGTTATTCAAGTGGGTGTAAATAAAATCGAAGTTATCAACCATTTCAATCTGGTCGGCCCATAAATGTTCGGCAATGACTTCTTTTGTCAATACCCTGTTTTTGTTAATTAGAAAGAACAACAACAGATCATATTCCCTGGGAGTTAGATTAATCTCCTCACCCTTCACGGTTACCCTCCTGCCATTTGTGTCAATCGACAATTCATTAAAAGTAATAACAGCTGTCCCACCAAAATGGCGCCGCCTGAGTACAGCTTTGATCCTGGAATTCAATTCTGAAAGTTGAAACGGTTTTGTCATGTAATCATCAGCACCCAGGTCCAGGCCATGAATCTTATCGTCCAGAGAATTTTTTGCAGAGATAATGATGACTCCTGCCTTGATTTGAAATTGTTTAATTGTCTTCATCAGTTCAAGACCATTCCCGTCCGGTAAAGTAATATCAAGAAGAATAATATCGTACTCATAAATGGATAATTTTTCCCAGGCTTTGCGGTAATTATCTGCTAACTCGCAAATGTAATTTTCTTTACCCAGGTAGTTGCTTATCGAAATGAGTAAATCAACCTCATCTTCTATGACTAACACTTTCATGGTACAAAAGAACCTTTAAATCCTGAAGGAATTCTAAAGAATCCCCTAAATTTAAGAAAAATTTCATGTCTGCCTGTTTATTGAGGTTATGGGTAGAACATATTGAAAAAGAATAAAAACCCCGCACTTTAACTATATTTATATTGAATATGAATTGTTACATTCATAGTTTTAAAACAAAAACTGAATGATTTCCAGATAATAAATGGTTCGATTTAACGACAACCTGCTGGCTACCAGATGAAACTAAGCACTCAAAACCGGATCAATCAAATAACTGGTTTTGTCACACCAGTTTTTGGGATTGCAGCCTTCACCTCACTTTTCCTGAAATACGGATTTCATTTATCCGATCAGTGGCTGATAAACCTTTTTATTGTTGATCAGATCATTGCTGGCTTTTTCGTTATCTCCCTGCTCTTGAAATTTTTCATCAGTGATAATAAATGGAAATATATCCGGCATTCTCCATTTGAGTTTATCCTGTTATTCCTTTTCATCATATCCATAATTGTTGAAGAAATTATTTCAATCGAAGAGCCCCATTACCTTTTAAAAAGAACCACCTCACACAGTTTTATCAATATATATTTTG
Source organism: uncultured Rikenellaceae bacterium (assembly GCA_964577305.1). Classification (GTDB taxonomy): domain Bacteria; phylum Bacteroidota; class Bacteroidia; order Bacteroidales; family VadinHA17; genus UBA9300. The sequence goes on along the minus strand of CAZNYS010000001.1, from coordinate 133,772 downwards.
TCCTCATTCAAATCTATATAGTAATAAATGGTATTATCTCCCTGGCCAGAACCAGGGAAAAATGGCTCTTCTTTTCCATGAGTCCGGCAAAAATACTGATGATTTCTTATCTGATCGTTATCATTGCCGGAACTTTCATATTGAAGATGCCGAAAGCAACGTATTCCGGAATTACATGGATCAATGCATTTTTTACTTCAACATCGGCAGTATGTGTCACGGGATTGACGACTTTAAATATTTCCCGGGTATTTACCTTTGAAGGGCAGGTATTTATTTTATTACTGATCCAGCTCGGTGGTCTGGGAATCATTACCCTCACATCATTTATAGCACTGTTTATTCAAAGGGGATTCCGGCTGAGGGACCAGATCATTGTCCGGGAAGTGTTGGATAGCGAGAACTTCAGCTCACTGACATCAATTCTCAAAGCCATTGTTGCATTAACCTTCATTACGGAACTGGCAGGTGCTATCGGGCTTTATTTTTCATGGAAAGATCTTGGTTTAACTGAATTTGAGAGGATCTTCAGTGCCATTTTTCATTCCGTCAGTGCATATTGTAATGCCGGATTCAGCATTTTTCCGGATGGACTGGAAACTCCCGGTTATCATTTTAATATCATATCACTCATAACTATCATGTTTTTAATTGTCTGCGGGGGACTCGGTTTCTATACTTTTTCAGACATCTTTCATTTCGGGGAAATTAAAATGGTACAAAGGAAAGGACTGACCCTGCAAACAAAAATAATTCTCTTTGCTACCCTTATAATGATCCTGTCAGGTGCATTACTTGTTTGGGTAATCCAATATCCTCACTGGAAGTCTCTCACTTTCGGCAAACAGATGATCAATGCCCTGTTCCTGAGCATAACTGCCCGTACTGCAGGGTTTTCTAACATCCCTATTGCAAATCTGGCAATCCCTGCTCTGATGGTTGTCATCTTTCTGATGTATATCGGAGGTGCCCCCAATTCCACTTCAGGCGGTATTAAACTGACAACAGCATTAACTGTAATGGCAACCTTACGAGCTTATGTCATGGGCAAAAAGAGGGTGGAAATAGGCTGGAATACTGTCCCCGGGAGGACGGTCAGAAAGGCATTTATCGTCTTACTTGTTTCCATCCTCCTGATATTTTTCGCCTTATTCGTAATGACACTGACGGAAGATCAGGCCTTTTCTGATATTTTATTTGAAATCATCTCAGCTTTCGGAACTGTTGGTCTTACCAGGGGTATTACCCCGGAACTCAGCCTGGCAGGAAAAATCATTATCGTTTTAGTGATGTTTGCCGGAAGAATAGGACTTTTTACATTTGCAATTGCCTTAAGTGAAGAACGTGAGGATGAAAGTTATAACTTTCCGGAAATTAATTTAATGGTCGGATAATTATGGATAATAATCAGCGATTTGTTTTAATCGGACTTGGAGCTTTTGGCAGGGAAATTGCCAGAACCCTTTATGAACATGATGCGGATATCATCATTATGGATCATGATCCAATTCTTGTCAGTAATATGAAATCTGAGGGATTCAAATATGCGGTACACATTGATAACCTTGATCTGTCTGCCCTTGCCAAATTCATCAAACCTGATGATATTGTGATCCTTTCGATGGGTGATGCCTTTGAGTCAAACATATTGACTATTGAAATGCTGAAGGAACTGGGTGTAAAAACAATTTATTCCAGGGCTACCAAAGATATCCAGTATAAGATACTTGAAAAAATGGATATCACCGAGATACTTTTCCCCGAGAGGCAGGAAGGAAGAAGGTTTGCCCTGAGACTGCTGAACCGGGATATTCATTTTATCGACGAGTTTGCCCCTGATATATACCTGGTGGAGATCAAGATACCCGGAGAGTTAATCGGGAAAACCATTGTGGAGCTGGAAATCAGATCTAAATACAATGTAAATATCATCGGACTGAAAAGCAGGATAAATGATTCCGGGGAACCAGAAGCACATACAATGGACTATGTGGGCTTTGAAAAAACAGTTTTAAAGAGTGAACATTCACTCCTTGTCATCGGAAAGGAAAAGGACCTGGCGGAACTTGTCAGGAATACCGAATGATGAAACAGGCCGAAAGTCACGATCCCGTTGATGGGCCCGTACCGGAATTGTGTGCAAAAGATGCACCTCAACAATCCACATTAAGGTTTTAGTGGTGTAACTGTGATTAATATATTATTGAAAGACAATTATCCTGGTAAGTACATCACCTTTAACGGTTATACTGGTAATATATATCCCTCTGCCTCCTATATCTGAAGCGCTGATAATGATGTTTCTGTTGAATTGGTTGTTATATACAAGATTTCCTGTAAGTGTATAAACCGAAATTTCTGCTTCCCCCGGCGTGCCAAGCTCAACACAGGTACTATTTACAGCCGGGTTAGGATATATTTGAACAGGTATTTCCTGGTCATATATTTTTGAAGAATATGTCCAGTTTGCAGGCCAGTACACCTTCCATTCAAGAATACCCTGTGCATAAGAATTGCCGTAAAAATTTAGCCTGATTTTCTTTGTTTTCACAGGATAAAAGACTTCCTTATTATACCGGTCTGCATGAATATCATCCCCTCCTTTCAGTGTGGATTCTATCCTGACAAATTTACCGCCAGCCTCATCATAATAAGATAAATATGATGAATCAGGAATATTAATACCGGCACCATCTCTCCACCAGTAAACCTCTGATGAACTTATTGTTTTTCCCTCTGCAAAATTATACTGGACCCAGTTCCATATACCTACCGTTCCTCCATCATATCTCCAGTTTCCAAAAGCCCCGGGTCCCTTATCGGATGAGCTTGAAGGTTCAAAAAGGTCGTAAATGCTGGTTAAGGTCTCCCAGGAAGAGACATGGTTGGTTGAGGCATAATCATCATTTAATATCAGTATAAGGGAATCAGGGTATGATATATCCTTATAATCAGACAACCAGACCTGCATGCTTGATGGTCCGCGGTTATTCCAGTATGAATAGGGAATAAGGGTTACTTCCTCCCCGGGGCTTCCATCAATCTGTGTTGAATTAAGACTGATAAGCTGTATACCACCCATTATAGATTCCTCAAACCTTGAATTAAGTTCTACATCTTCATCATAACTATACGAAATAATATTCCCATCATTATCAATTCCTTCAGCACAATATACAAGCGGCCCCCTCTGGACAGCAAATTTATCCCGGTCATCAAGGATTTGTTCGTGGGCAATCAGCTTTCGCGGCTCCATCGGCAGGTTTAGGGTTAACTTATCCCCAGCGTTCCAGTCACGGCTAATAACAGCATAACCATTATGCAGGTCATATGAAAAATTCTCTCCGTTAATTGTAAGGGATACAGTCTTATCCGTGGTGTTGTAAAAGCTGTATAAATCTCCATATATGGCATCATTTCTTGCCCACCCGGGTATACGAATCATCAGTGTATATTCTCTGCTGATTTCTGGGCTTATTTCTATATTCACAATCCCTTCCCATGGATAAGCGGTTTCCTGGATTATCCGGATATTATTCCCGCCAAGAGAAAAACTTGCTGTATCGCTCATGAACAGGTTGATATACAGAGTGTCTTCCCTGAAGGCGTAAATGTAACCCGGAACTGAAGGAATCAGCCTCGCAATATTAGGCGGGCAACATGCACAATTAAACCAGCTGCTTCGATTCACTGCTCCGTCTGAAGCCAGCCGGTTAGGATAAAAGAATCTATCTCCCGAGAGTGATATCCCTGAAAGTAGTGCATTGTAAAGTGTGCGTTCCAGGACGTCAATATATTTTGCCTCTCCGTGAAGAAGAAATAACCTGTGATTGAAATAGATATTCCCTACCGATGCACATGTTTCACAATAAGCACTTGAATTCGGCAGGTAGTAATCGTCGTTAAAGCCTTCATTTCCTCCTGAAGCCCCTATCCCACCTGTTACATATATTTTCCCTGTAACTATATCATCCCATATCCTTCCTATTGCAGTAATATATGAATGATCATTCATAATCGCAGCCACATCAGCCATTCCTGCATACATATATACTGCCCTTACAGCATGACCAACAGCAGTAGCCTGGTCAACCACTCTTAAATGAGCCTGGCAATATTCCGGTCCCCCGGGCCCACGAACATCAAGGAAGAATTTTGCCAGGTCAAGATATCTTGTATCACCTGTTATACGGTAAAGCCTGGCAAGCCCTGTTTCAACTATCTGATGCCCCGGGTATTTTTCCAGTTTGTCCCATCCGAAAGTTAAATCAACCAGGTCGGCAGCTTTCACTGCTATATCCAGAAGATTCTCCTTACCGGTAGCCTGGAAATAAGCACAGGCTGCTTCAAACAGATGACCCAGGTTGTATAACTCATGGCTTAAATCCTGAACTTCTTCCCAGCGGTTATTCCCCAGCCAGCTTACAGGGAAACCTGCAGGGTAGGAACCTATGGTACGGCAGGTATATAAATAGCCATCCGGTTCCTGCGCCATGGCTATATATGATATTATGGTATCTATTTCAGCCTCAAGCTCCTCATCGGGATTATAATAAAGTGAATAACTTGCTGCTTCAATTATCTTGTATACATCTGAATCATCAAATGGATAGGACGATTGAAATATTCCATTTTCAATGCCTGCCGCTATCTTGAAATTCATTATCCTGTTTGCTGACTGGGCCAGTGCATGTGGTATGGTAACCTCATAAATCGTGTTAATCCTGGGTAACCAGAAACTATCAGAAAGAGTAATTGCTGTAAAAGGAACAGGTATTATAGGATAATCATTATCGGATTTGGCCGGTTTATCTGTGGTTGAATCACTGGATATTATGACTGAACTGAAATTGAGGGTTTTGGGGTTATTTATTCCAGACGATCCTGTTTTTACAATAGTCAGAAAAACAGGTAAGAAAGCATAAATTAAAAGTTGAAATAAAACCCTCATAATCTATATGTTATAAGGTTAGCATTTGCTGCACCTTCCTGCCAAAGATAGTGGTTATAACAGAATATTCTTAAACAAAAGGAGTACAAAATTGTCTTATGTATAATATAGATCTCAAAATACTTAAGCCACAACTATGAAAAACTTGAAAGTAAATTACATGGGCATTGAATTAGATAATCCAATAATTGTCGGAGCTTCCAATATGGTTACTGACCTGGATAAGCTTAAGAAGGCAGAAGAGCAAGGTGCCGCAGCAATTGTTTATAAATCATTGTTCGAGGAACAGATCCAGCTCGAGAGGTACCAGATGGACGAAAGCATGACCCAATATAATGAACTGCATGCCGAAATGATCACCACGCATCCCAATATCGAACATGCAGGACCTGATGAACATTTGTTGAATATAAGGGAAGCAAAAGAGAACCTTTCGGTTCCCCTGATAGCCAGTTTGAATGCAATCGAAAGTGATACATGGATTGAATATGCAAAGCTGATAAATGAAACCGGGGTTGACGGTATTGAACTGAATTTCTATAAGACCCCACTGGATTTCAATAAAAATGCTGAAGAGATAGAAAACGAACAAATCAGTATTGTAAAAGAGATCAAAAAAAATATCTCAACACCGGTAAGTGTAAAACTGAGCTCTGACTACTCCAATGTTCTGAATTTCATAAAAAAGCTCGAAGGGGCCGGGGCTGATTCATTTGTGCTTTTTAACTCCTTCTTCCAGCCCGATATTGATATTGACAGTGAGAAACATATCAAGACATTTAACCTGAGCAATGAAGGGGATTACAGAAAATCTTTGAGGTATGCAGGCATATTATTTGAAAATATAAAGGCAGACATATGCAGCTCACACGGCATATTTACCGGTGCAGATGTAATAAAGATGATATTGGCAGGATCAACTGCTGTACAGGTGGTAAGCACAATGTATAAAAACGGCCTCACACAGATCAATAAGATAATAAAAGAAATGAGTGAATGGATGGAGAGGAAAAACTATGGGAGTATAGAGGAATTCAGGGGCAAACTGTCTAAAAACAGGCTCAGCAGTAATCCTTTTGTCTACAAAAGAGCCCAGTATGTTGACCTGCTATTAAACTCGGAGGAGATATTCAGTGCTCCCCGGTAAACATTATTATTTTCATTCAGGTAAAATAAAGATCAGGATTTAGCTCAATTATTAATCCTGGTAATATCGCTGACGTTCCGTTGAAATTTGCTATTTTTAACAGTCAATCTATCTCTTCAAGAAGATAATAAATGGGCTATCTTTCTGTTTTTGCAACATTAGTTATTTCGCTGTCGTGCCAGTTAACAGCCATTCCTGTTGTTCAGGATCAGGATGTTGATACTGCATCAATAAATAGCCAGACTCGCCAGGCATATATTTTGGCCAGGAGTAATCCTGATCTTGCTATCAGGGATGCCCACAGGGCATTATCAGCCTCACGTGAGATAATGTATAAAAAAGGGATAGCAGATGCCAGCCTGGCCCTGGGGATGGCCTATTTTGCAAAGTATAACCCCGATGACAGTGCCGCATATTATAATTACCAGGCCCTTGATCTTTACGATAAAACCGGTGATATCACCGGCAAGGCACGGGCCTGTTACTGCCTGGCCTATGTATACAGCCTGAAAGGCATGCTTGACGAATCGGAAAATTATAGCAGTCTAAGCCTTGAGAATTTTGAAAAGGCTGGAGATAAAAGGGGCATGTTAAATGCCCTCAGTGCCCTTACGCACCTGGCAAGGCAGAAGAGTGATTTTGATGGTGCCCTTGAAATGACAAACAGGGCAATTGAAACAGCCCGGTCAATAAATGACACCGTTCCTCTTGCAGATGCACTTAATACACTGGGTAATATCTATAAGGATATGTTGCTCTTCAATGATGCAATTGACTCTTATTTCGAAGCCCTCAGTCTCTGGGAATTAAAAAAGGATTCCGGAGGCCTGGCTATTGCCTATGGTTCGATAGCCTTAATGTACTTCTACCAGAAAGAATATGATAAGGCATTAGAGTTCAATTTTAAGAAAGTCCCGATATCTGAACGCACCGGTGACCTCTGGGAGCTGAGTAAAACCCTGAACAATATATCCCAGATATATTCAGCCCAAAACCGGCTTGACAGTTCACTTTATTTCCTAAGTAAGGGGCTGCGCCTGAACGAGGAGATGAACTACCCGTCAGGAGTAGCAGCCGCATGCCATAATATTGCAGCAACATTTTTTCTGAAAGGTAATCTGGACTCGGCAAATTATTATATATCAAGATCAATAAGTATTGCTGAGAGGTTAAATGATCCGGGGTTGCCATCCTACCTTATAACGCTCGGACGTGTTCAGCGGGGAAGGAAGAATTATGATGAAGCCATGATGAATGCTAAAAAGGCATATAGAATGGCTGTGGAACAAAATGAACCAATAGTGATATCCGCTGCTGCAGGCCTGCTTAGTGATATTTACAGTGAGACAGGCAGGAAAGACCTTGCTTATGAATACCTGAAAGAGTTCCATTCAATCAACGACAGTATAAGTAGCAATGAATTCCTGAAAAAAGTAACACGACTTGAAATACAGAATGAGTATGACAGGAAACAGGAGGCAGCTGAATTTGAACACCGGCAGGAGCTATTGATACGTGAAAACAGGATCAAACAACAAAACCTTTATGTAAAAGGATTAATTATACTGGTAATATTGCTGGTTATTATCTTCTTATTCTATATCCATAATACCCGGTTGAGGGCACGCTATGCCAGGATAGACCTGGAGCAGAGACTGCTCAGGGCACAGATGAACCCGCATTTTATATTCAACTCCCTCTGTGCCGTACAGGACCTTATTCTTGCAGGTCAGCCGGAAAAGGCAAATACCTTCCTGGTTAAGATCGCCAGCCTGATGCGTAATATTCTTGAGAATTCCAGGGAAGAGTTTATTCCCCTTGAAAAAGAGATAGAAACCCTGAAATTGTACCTCGATGTACAGCAATTGAGGTTTGAAACAGAATTTGAATATAAATTTAATATAGACAGCCCGATTGATACGGAAAATATTGCTGTCCCTCCCATGCTGGCGCAGCCATGCCTTGAGAACTCTGTTGAGCATGGTCTATTGCCCGGAAAGAACGGCGGGAAAATTGAGGTCTCTTATAAGCTTGAAAATGAACTCCTGAAACTGGAAGTGACAGATAATGGTGTTGGAAGGGGAAAAGCACCAGGGGAGAAAGGACAGGGAATAAAGAAGCAGTCAATTTCCACCATGCTTATACAGGAAAGACTGGATTTCTTCAGGAAAAAACTGAAAAGCAGGAATATTAGTTATCAGATAAAAGACCTGTATGAAGAATCACAGCCTTCTGGTACAAAAGTTATTATAATGATGCCCATAAGGAAGGTATTTGCCTGATAAATATTTTAAGGTGATGAAAACAGTAATTGTGGATGATGAACCGGCAGTCAGGAATTCAATATCGGCCATCATAAGGCAGAAATACCCTGACATTGAAATTGCAGCCTCTGTAGGATCTTTAAGTGAGGGTTATGCATCGATACTTGGGCATAAGCCTGACCTGCTGTTTCTCGATGTTGAACTGCCTGACGGTACCGGGTTCGACCTTCTTAATAAATTACCATCAATAGATTTCAAGGTAATCTTTATCACCGCACACCAGGAATATGCCCTGGGGGCGATCAAGGTAAGCGCACTGGACTTTGTTCTGAAACCTTTTGACACCGTGGATATATGTGAAGCCGTGGATAAGGCAGCCAGGCTTATTGATATTGAAGAGGAACAGTTAAAGCTGCAAGCCCTCCGGGAAAACCTGGAAAGCAGGAAGGTGCTGAAGAGAATAGTGTTGCATACATCCGAGAACCTTCATCTTGTGGCAATACCGGATATTGTCAGGGCCGAGGCCGACAGTAACTATACCCGTTTTATATTATCAGATGGCAGCCGGATAATGGTATCACGTACCATTAAAGAATTTGACACTCTTCTTTCAGGATCCGGAATGATACGTGTACACCAGTCTCACCTGGTAAATATTACCTGGGTCGACAGGTTTGTAAAACGTGACGGTGGATACCTTCTGCTAAAGGACAAATCCAAAATACCTGTATCACAAAACCTTAAAAAGCAGGTTATACAGGCAATTAATGATTCTCTTTACCTGTAAAAATTATCAATACTATTATTTTATACCCCGATACTAATTCATCCCGGGCGGATACTAATCTGTGCTGTTAAATCTCCTCCGGGATTCGTAATTTTAAAAGAAAAAAGATTAGTATCATGAAAATCAGGACAGTTTTCACAATCATTATTGCTGTTTTTCTTCTTACAACGGTGGATGCAAACTGCCAGGTTAAAATTAACCTTAAGAAGAAAATAAACAGGGAGGCTAACAGGCGTGCCAATCAAAAGGCAAACGAAGCGGTAAATAAGAGCTTCGATGTGTTGGAGAAAGGTATTGAAGAGGCGGTTATCGGTAAAGACAGCACCGCGGTTGAACAGGGTCAGGCAGGCAACCAGGGGGAAGCACCGGGACAGGTTGCAGGCGCTGAAAATGCAGCTAATGCACCAGGTGCCATAGATGCCCAGGATGCACTGACTCTCAGCTGGAGCAAATATGATTTTGTCCCGGGAGATAAGATAATTTTTGAGGATAACCTTCTCGGGGAGGAGAATGGTGAATTCCCCTCGAGGTGGGACCTTGTAGAGGGAACTGTTGAAAATGCACAGTTCGGAGGTGAGAATATTATTATGTTCAGGGGAGGCGCCCCTATGATTATTCCCTACCTGAAGAACCCGGAAATTGATTATTTGCCCGATGTATTTACCATTGAATTTGACCTTTATCTGTCTTCAAATGACTTCACGGTTTACTTTTACGACCGTAAAAACCAGGAGTCCCCGCGAGGAGCCACAGCCCTGGACATCTGGACTGATAAAATGGATTTGAGCCCGGCCAACAGCATGTTACCAGACGGAAAGAATATTGCAAAAATGTGGTCGCACATCTCTATTGCATACACTAGTGGCAAGCTCAAAGCTTATATTGATGATACCAGGCTTATAAACATTCCGCATCTCGATTTTAATCCGACAGGCATTTCATTACATGTATACCATGCCAATGACAACAACAGATCCTTCATAAAAAACATTAGGATCGCTGAAGGAGGAGTAAAATACTATGACCGATTCCTGCAGGATGGAAAGATTGTTTCCAACGGGATCCGCTTCGATGTTGGCAAGGCAACACTGCGACCCGAGTCAATGGGTGTACTCAATGAAATATATAAAATGCTGAACGAGCATCCTGATGTTGCAGTAAGTGTCGAAGGACACACCGACAGCGACGGTGATACCGACCTTAACCAGAAACTCTCCGAGGACCGGGCAGAAACAGTTATGAAACAACTCATCTCCATGGGAATATCAGCCACTAAATTAACGTCAAAAGGATTCGGAGAATCCATGCCGATAAATTCAAATGCAACCCCTGAGGGAAAAGCAGAAAACCGCCGCGTTGAGTTTGTAAGAAACAACTAATAATTAAGAGAGACCAGTTTAGTTTCATTCCAACCAGGCCTCATGGGGAGGAATTGCAAAAGCCTGCAAAACCAGTTTCTCCCCTTTTCAGGATAAATCATTTTAACAATAAACCTAATTATCATGAAAAAACTTATTGTTCTTTTTGCTGCCAGCCTGCTGGCACTGCCAATGTCCGCACAGTTCACCGCCAAAATGTTCTTTACGAGCATGGGCCAGGAGCGTGTCTTCACAGTGTATTCCGCTGATGCCGGTTACCGTTATGAATTTAATGAGAGCGGCATGGAAGGCGTCATAATAGTTAAGAAAGGCTCACCTGAAATTGTAATCCTTATGCCCCAGCAAAAGATGGCCATGAAGGGTGCTGCCGATAATCCAATGAGTATGGGTAATGATCCGGTTGGTTCATACGAGTATTTTAAGAAAGAAGGAACCATTAAAGAGATAGGAACCGAGACTGTCAACGGAATAGAATGTATTAAAACGGAATTGTGGAATGAAAACAGCAATGAATATGGCCAGGCAAACCAGAAGATGTTTACAGTCTGGACCTCTGAGGAATATAATTTCCCGATAAAAATGATCAACCACATAGACGGATCTGGTGACTTGGTTATGGAACTGAAAGAAATCCAACCATGGACACCCGATGCAAATAGTTTTGAAATCCCCGCAGGCTACCAGGTTATGGATATGCCTAAGATGATGCCCGAGCAATGATTAATATCATAAATGCAACTGTTAATATGTCAGAAACACAGCGGGCCAACTTCAACACTGATATTTGTTCTGTTACCCTTGAACGATAAAAACACTAGACCAAAACTTACTGAAATTAATTAGTCAATGAAAATAGGTACTACACCAACAAAAAAGCCGGGGAAAGCAAACCCTATTATTTTAGGTCTCCTGTTCATAATTATAGGAGGAATTATATTCTTTATGTGGGGATTACCCCCACTACAATACTCAAATTCTTCAAAAGACTGGTCATCGGTGCCGGGCGAGGTAATCAAATCCGAAGTTGAAACACACAGGAGTGATGGTGAAACACATTACCTGCCTGACATAGTTTATACATACGCTGTTGATGGAAAAACATACACCTCTTCCAAAATTACTGTGGGTGATCCTCCCCTTAATTCCAACATTTCGCCGGCTAAACGTGTACAGGCGGAATATCCCGTGGGTAAAGCAGTTGATGTTTACTATGATCCTGAAGTGCCTTCTTCATCGGCACTCAAACCCGGAATTCGGAAAAACGATATAGGCCTTGCCCTAATCACAGGTTTGTTTCCCTTCATTGGAATCATTGTGTTTTTCAGCGGTCTCAGGGCAAAGAGACGTGCTAAAATTGAACAAATTCGGGGTATTGAACAATAAAAACCAAGAAATGTTATAATTTTAACTAATAATTACTAACTCTTAAATTCTTTAAACTATGAAAAAACTATTCGCACTTATGTTTATTGCATTTTTTGCCCTGACACAAATATCAGCCCAGGAGCCAGTTTTTGTAAAAGGTGATAAAGTGCTGAACCTTGGTATCGGACTTGGGACAACTTTATATACCGGGAGTTATTATCACATGACGGTGCCACCGATATCAGCTTCACTTGAATTAGGCCTTCTTGATGAGATAATCGACAAAGGTTCAATAGGAGTCGGCCCTTATGTTGGATTCGCTTCCTACAAATGGGAATATTCAGGTTGGGGATATAAATATTCAAATATTATTATTGGTGCCAGGGGAAATTTTCACTATCCTTTTGTAGACAAGCTTGACACATATACCGGTCTTTTATTAGGATTTAACGTTGTTACCTCTTCTGAATTTGGTACGCCGGTGGGATATGACTATTCAGCCTCTTCCAGTGGTATTGCCTGGTCATGGTTTATTGGTGCCAGGTATTATTTCACGGATAATATTGCCGGAATGGTTGAACTTGGGTATGGCATTGCATATCTAAATCTGGGTGTAGCTCTTAAATTTTAGTGAATACACAGCCAGTTAAGAATTATTTCAGAACGGGAGAAATAAACTAAATCGCTTTATACAGGCCTGCCAGGAGTATTTTATAAATAAGAACCGGGTAATTTTAATAAAAAGTTATCCCGGTAAATCATTTCTAAATCGTTCTTTATTACTTTAGGAATCTAAAATATTATTACCCTGTTATGAAAAAAATATTAGTAATTATGTTCGCACTTATACTGGTATCAGGCATAAGTGCCCAGAAAACCGATAAGAGACTAAAAGGCATAGAAAAGGAATTCGAAAAAGTGCTGGTAACTTTCCATGCACCCGGATTCGCAGTAGCTGTTGTGGAAAAAGACAGGGTTGTTTATTCCGGCGGGTTTGGCTTCAGGGATTATGAAAACAGGATCCCGGTTGATGAGAACACCCTCTTTGCTATAGGTTCATGCACCAAGGCCTTCACAACATCACTTATAGGAATGCTGGAAAATGATGATAAACTGTCCCTGGACGACAGCCCCCTGGCATATATCCCGGGATTCAGGTTTTCCACTGACGAGATGAACAGTAGCATCAGTATAAGAGACCTTATGAGTCACCGTACCGGATTGCCGCGTCATGATTTCTCATGGTACTTTTTCCCCGGCGAAACTAAAGAGAGCCTGCTGAAAAGAGTGATATACCAGGATCCTTTCGCAGGCGTCAGGTACCAGTGGTATTACAATAATTTTATGTTCCTTGCCCAGGGTGTAATTATTGAAGAGATAACAGGTAAGAGCTGGGAAGACAATGTAAGGGAGAAGATTTTTAAACCCCTGGGGATGACTCGATCAAACCTTTCAATAGACGAACTGGAGAAGAGTGAGAACGCTGCCTTTGGTTACCAGTTGAAGGATAGTACAACTATTGAAAAGATGGATTATTACCGTATAGCAAAAATGAGTCCTGCAGGAAGTATAAACAGCAGTGTAAAAGAGATGTCAAACTGGGTCATCACCTGGATAAACGGGGGTAAGTTCAATGGCGAACAAATAATCCCCGAAAATTTTGTCCCCCAGGCAATAAGTTCACAAATGGTGGTTGCAGCCGCACTGCCTGATAAGGAAAGGCCCGACCTGCACCTGCAAAACTATGGCTATGGATGGTTCATAAGCTCCTATAAAGGACATTACAGGGTTGAGCATGGTGGTAATATCGACGGCTTCTCCGCCAGCACATGCATTTTCCCTAGTGACAGTATAGGAATTATTGTATTGTCAAATCAAAATGCTTCTGTAATCCCCAGTGTAATCCGTAATATTTTATCAGACATGATGCTAGGTGTAAGAAAGGATAACTGGTCAGCAATACAGAAAAAACAAATTGATAATGCAAGGAAAGCACAAAAAGAATCGCAGGATTCCTCGGGAACTTTCAAAAAGAGTGGTACCATACCATCACATGATCTGAAAGAGTATACGGGTACCTATGAAAACAAAGGTTATGGGACTTTCAAACTGGTTCTTTCAAATGATTCGCTCTATGCCCTGTTATCTCTGAATAAATACTGGCTCAGACATTTCCATTATGATGTGTTTAAGCCTTTTGAAGTGACGGGAAATGACATTGATACTACAGGCCAGATACAATTATTCAACTTCACAACCGGTACTGATGGTGATATATCAGGACTGAATATAAAGATGGAGCCAACCCTTGATCCATTATTTTTCAAACGTACACCTGAAATTGTCGATCTTGATAAAGAAACACTGGAATCATATACCGGGGAATATGACCTTGCCGGAACAGCTATCAAAGTTTATTTGAAAGGAGAAGATAACCTGTATGTCCTTGTACCGGGCCAGCCAGAGTATGAATTGATCTCTGTTGGTGATGATAAGTTCAATATAAAAGTGCTGGATAACTATAGTGTACAGTTCGTAAAGGAGGGTGAAGAGATCACCGGTCTGAAATTCATACAGCCGAACGGTATTTTTACCGCCACAAGGAAATAAATTATTTTTTTACCAGTTCAATCCTGTTATTGAAGGCACGTCCCATTACTGTATTATTATCAGCTATCGGGTTCTCCTCTCCATAGCCGTTGAATACCATCCTGTGCTGGTCAATGCCAAGTTTCATAAGTTCATTGTACAGTGTTTCAGCCCTTTTGCGAGAAAGCTCAAGGTTCTCATCACTGCGTCCTATATTATCGGTATATGCATCAATGCTTATCCCTATAGTGGGTTCACTTTTAAGGGCCCTGGCTATCATCTCGATTATTTCTTCACAGTCGCTTGTTAGTTCACACTCATTGCGTTTGAAATTAAAATACAGAACAGCTTTGCCTATATCATTAAGGTCTTTAAGAAGAGTTTCTGCCTTGATATCTGATTTTAATTCCCCCCTTTCAACAATGTTGAGTGTATAATAAAAATCCCCGGCAAACAGGTCAACATATATGAGCCTGTTATTGGTTTGTAGTATCATGTATAGCTGGCTTTTCCCGTCACCATACATATTGGCATGCAGGCTGTCGCCTATCTCCTGGAACCTGTTAAGGATGAGTTTAGGATCAATATTATCATCACATTCATAATAATAATATGAAATCTGTCCTTCAATAATATAATCTTCACCGTTAATATCACAGAAACTATAGGCACCGAAATCTTGAACCTGATTGTCATAAAGGGTGAAGCCGGGTAGAGTCCCGAATATAGGATGCTCCTTTTCAGGATCAGCCACCTGTGCCTGGGCAGGTAATAAAAACCCCAGCAGCAATAAAATAAATGACAGGTTTTTCATGGCAGTGAATTTTTGATTCCCTCCAATAAGATACGTAAAAAACTACCCCTGCACAAATTTTTTTACCTGCTCATAACAACAGCCACCGAATCAATATGCCCACCCATTGGGGGATTCATCTTTCTTATTCGAACTGTTGCTTTTTTTATGCCATCTATGTTTGCATATATTGAATCCAGAATTCGTTTACCAATATTTTCCATCAGATTTGACTTTTTATCCATCTCTTCCTTAACGATCCTGAATGCCACCTGGTAATCAACCGTGTCTTCCAGACGGTCAGTTTTTGATGCTTTGTCGAGATCAGCCTCAAGTGTCAGGTCAATTAGGAACTTGTTACCTACTATCTGCTCTTCCTTGAAATGACCGTGGAAAGCATAGAACTCCATGTTCTTTATTTCTATTAAGGCCATGCTTAATTATTTAATGTGTCAATAAACCTTTAAAATTATCACTTGTAGCGATTATTTTAAAAAAAACACTGAAATATTTGGTTTATATTATAAACTATTTTATATTTGTAATATATTTATATATAAAATAACTTAAAATTCTTATTTATGGAAAATAATGAAAAAATGATGAGCAGCCAGGAAAGTCTTAAGATCATATCAGAAATGATCAGCCGGACAAAAATGAATATAAAACAGGGCCGTTTCCATCTTCTGTTGTGGGGTTGGCTAATTGTTTTATGCAGTCTTACAGAATATCTTCTTTTTCATCTCACATCATTTGAAAATCCCTGGCGTGTATGGTTACTTACCATTCCGGGTGTTTTTGTGTCTTTAATATATGGATTTATTAAAGGCAGTAAACAAACGGTCTATACTTATGCTGACAGGATCTATATGTGGTTATGGATAGGTTTTCTCTTTACAGCAATAATCTTATTTGTTTTCATTGGTGTCGAAAACAGGATGTATACTCTCGGGCCATTTATATTGATGCTGGCTGCTTTCCCGACCTTTATGTCGGGGGTGATAATAAAATTCAAGCCCCTTCTGTTTGGAGGAATAAGCATATGGATTTTTTCTCTTATCTGCTTCTTTACAGGACCATTGATTGGCCCTCTTGCTGTGCCTGCAGCTATGATAACAGGTTATTTGATTCCCGCTTATATGCTTAAAAACAACAGAGTTAAAAATGACACGGTATAAAGATCTCGATCCGCTTCTTCATTCTCAGCTACGACTCGCAATAATGTCTGTTCTTATGAATACTGAGTCGGCTGAGTTTACATTTATAAAAGAACAAACCGGTGCAACAGCCGGCAATTTGAGCATACAGATCACAAAACTTAGGGAAGCCGGATATATTAAAGTCCAGAAAAAATTCAGAGAAAATTACCCTCAGACACTCTGCAGGGTAACCCCTCTTGGCAGGGAAAAATTTGAAAATTATGTTAATGCCCTGAAGGATTATCTTTCCCCTGATAATTAAACAGCCTTCCTTAGCCTTAGCCTTAGCCTCATATTGTCCATCCTTGATAGACGTGGATTGAATCCACGTCATCGGAGGTGGAACCTCAGCCTTCTTTATACTTTTACCCCCCGGCGTTCGCGTTGCTCAGCCGGGATTTCCGCTTCGTTCCAACTTTTTACTTTTGTCTTTTGCCTTTAATTCCTAAATTCATCCTATTTTTATAGTCCAAAACCACATTGATAATGGACGAAAAGAATAATAGGGCACAGAATAATACCGGCGATTCCGGTACATCACTGAATTTCATAGAACAATTTATACAGGAGGATATCCGGGCGGGCAAAAATGAAGGTCGTGTACATACACGGTTCCCGCCCGAACCCAACGGGTATCTCCATATCGGCCATGCCAAGGCTATCTGTCTTGACTTTGGATCGGCTGAAAAATTCGGAGGTAAATGCAATCTCAGGTTTGATGACACCAATCCCATAAAAGAGGAAACTGAATTTGTTGAATCCATAAAAGAAGATATTCACTGGCTGGGTTTCGACTGGGAAGACAGGGAATTTCATGCATCCGATTATTTCGATAAACTATATGATTTTGCCCTTGACCTTATCCGGAGGGGCCTTGCCTACGTCGATAACCAGAGCTCTGAAGAAATAGCCGCACAGAAAGGGACTCCAACAAAGTCGGGCATTGAAAGTCCTTACAGGAACAGAGGTATTGAAGAAAACCTCGACCTTTTTAAAAGAATGAACAACGGTGAACTTAATGAAGGCAGCCATGTTTTAAGGGCTAAGATCGACATGGCCTTACCTAACATGCATATGCGCGATCCCGTGATATACCGGATTATAAATAGGGCACATCACCGCACGGGTAATAAATGGCAGGTTTATCCTATGTATGATTTTGCCCATGGTCAGTGTGACTATTTCGAAGGTATCACTCATTCGCTCTGCACCCTCGAGTTCGAGGTTCACAGGCCCCTGTACGACTGGCTTGTTGACAAACTCAGAACAGGTGACTACCGTCCCCGACAGATTGAGTTCAACAGGCTTAACCTTAGCTACACGGTAATGAGTAAGAGGAAGTTGCAGGAACTTGTCATGCTAAAGCTGGTAAGTGGCTGGGACGATCCCCGTATGCCCACACTATCGGGTCTCAGGCGCAGGGGATATACACCTGAATCCATACGCAAATTTATAAGGAGCATAGGTTATACCAAGTTCGAGGCCATAAATGATGTCGCCCTGCTCGAACATGCAGTGCGTAACGACCTTAATATAAAGGCTCCAAGGGTATTTGTCGTGCTTGACCCGGTTAAACTGGTAATTACCAACTACCCGGAAGACAGGATTGAAGAAATGGAGATCATCAATAACCCGGAGGATGAATCGATGGGCAGCCGCAGGGTACCTTTCAGCAGTGAATTATATATTGAAAAGGATGACTTCATGGAAGATCCCCCGGGGAAATATTTCCGCCTTGGTCCCGGCAGGGAAGTAAGGTTAAAAGGAGCATATATTATTAAATGTACCGGTTTCAACAAGAATGAATCTACAGGTGAGATAGATGAAATATACTGCACCTACGATCCTGATACAAAAAGTGGGGGCGCAACAGCCAACAGGAAAATTAAAGGAACATTGCACTGGGTGTCGGCCAGGCATGCTGAAGATGCTGAGGTAAGATTGTATGACAGGTTATTTGACCATCCCGATCCGGCGGGCCAGAAAAGCCATGACTTCAAAGAGTTTCTAAATCCTGAGTCATTGACAATCCTGAACTTCTGTAAAATTGAACCTTCACTCTCTGAGGCTAAACCACTTGACAAATTCCAGTTCCAGCGCATTGGTTATTTTTGTGTTGATAAAGATTCGATCCCAGGTAGTATTATCTTTAACAGAACAGTCCCCCTGAGGGATACATGGGGAAAAGTTGTGAAAAAATAATATATACACTTGCGACTGAGCTATAAGTGTTTTAACTTTGCAATCCCAAAATTGCTTCGTGGTGTAATTGGCAACACGTCTGACTCTGGATCAGAAGAGTCCAGGTTCGAGCCCTGGCGAAGCAACAAAAATACCCCGCATCAGTGGGGTTTTTTGTTGTGGAGCAGGGAGCCCTGATGGTCGTGGATTTTTCATAATATATTTCCTTATCCTGTGGTATTCATCGATGTTACGGATAATTCGGTCATGATACATGGATTGCCAGGAAAAATTCGGATTGATTTTTCGAATACTAATGGTGCAGATCCGTTTGTAATGGTTTATTATTACACCCAATGAACCGGGTTTCCAATTAAATTTATTAGAAGGGATATTCGATTCAGGCACCGTGGGGACGCCCAATTTGGGCGTCCCTACAGAGGTGGAATTATTATACGACGAGGATTTGATTATTATTATCCCATGTAAATGGTCAGGCATGATGATAAATGAATCCAATTCTACAAATGCAAAATGATTGGGTATTTCAATCCAATATTTACAGGCAATTGTTCCAATATCTGATACTTGCATTATTCCATCAACAGGTTTGCCAAAATAATCAATCCTGTTTTTTGTACAAATGGTTACAAAATATGCCCCGTTATTGCCATAATCCCATTCAGGACGGCGCAGGGATTTGTTACAGTATTTACCCTTCTTACTTTTGGACATTTAATTGGAGACCTGGTATTCCAATCATAAAGTTAGGAAATTATATAAAATTGGCTGCAGCAGGCGAGTTCATGAGGCGAACTTAAGTGAGCCGAATAATCCGAACACCTTGTTGAGCTGTATATTGGATAACTGGCTTGACGGTCAGTTATCCCTCTTATTCAAGTATTTGACCATTAATTTATTTTTTTCTAACTTTGAAGGAACCTAATTATAGAACCTATGAAATACTATTATTTATGTTTTATTTTTTCTTTGGCTTTTTATCCACTAAACGGACAAGAAAAGGGGACTTTTCTTGACGAACGTGATTTGAAGGAGTATGAATGGATCAAAATTGGTGATCAAAAGTGGATGGCTGAAAACCTGGATGTCAGTACCTTTCGAAACGGTGATCCGATCCCGGAGATTACAGACAGAGATGAATGGGAACAAGCTGGTGAAAATGGGGAACCAGCCTGGTGTTATTATGACATGGATCCCAAAAATGGGGGGAAGTGGGGTAAGTTATATAATTGGCATGCGATAAACGATCCAAGAGGATTAGCACCGGAAGGATGGCATATACCGAGAGATGAAGAGTGGAACCAGTTGACGGATGAGCTGGGCGGGGTGGCGGTTGCTGGCGCTAAGATGAAAAGTAAAGAAGGCTGGGATGAGGATGGTAATGGCTCCAATGAAAGTGGTTTCACAGCACTTCCATCAGGATGCCGGTTCATATTTGGCGACTGCGTCAGACACGGAATGGGCAGTTATTGGTGGAGTTCAACCGGTGTAGAGGATTCCAATTTTGTTGCATGGTTCCGCAGTCTGGACAACAAAACCGATAAAATCACCAGGCTCTTTACCGACGGCAGATTAGGCTTTTCGGTCCGCTGTATCCAGGATTGACCGTCCAACAGGAATTATAGAACAATCTTCTGAGTTAATTACGAGGTTGTGTTTCTGACAGTATGATATAACAACATCTCGAGCTATAAATGGCAAAAAACTAAGGTCAATAAGAAAAAAATATATCTTTTCATAATTATTTATTTTAACCGGGTAAAGTACTGCTCAAGTTTTCCATCTCTGATAATCTGATTAATTTCAGATGTATCAACTTTCCCAACAATGTGACTAAATAGTCTTGGATTTGCCATATCTCTATAATACTCTATATAGGGATCTTTATCAATAATATAATTTCTTAAGGTGTCATCAAGAAGACATGGTTGATTATATTTTACCTCTAGATTCATGCACTCTTTAAAGCTTAGGTTTAAAAAGACATCGTATCTATCATCAGCTTCAAAATCAAGGATATAACCATCAATTAATCTTTCCCTGTATTTGTATATTGTATCGTTATCTCTAAAATAAAATTTGGACCATTCCTGGGAATAAGATGAAGTTCTGAAAATTCGGTCACCTTTCATACCAATATCTGTCAAAGTAAAATAATCACTGCTGGTTTTATATATCGAGATTCCTGGTGCAATATCTTGATATGTAAAGGGATCACAGTTTGTTGCTGCAAAGGATAAAATGATGATGTAAAAGAAGGGTTTTAAAAATATTGATTTCATAACTGTTAATTTAGACTGTATGGACAAACTTTAACTATACATTACTTATGTAACTAAATGAAAGCAATAAGAAATATGGTTATTTAAATTAATTCTTTTAGGAGCTATAAATCGACAACAAAAAAGTTGCATTAAGTGCACTTAATCATAACCATATGATCAAGTAGGAAAAGCCCAAACAGTATATCAAATATATGAAATAATATAATGCAAGTCAAATATATATTTATGCCATTGACTTGATAAACAAGCCAATAGAGTACACTTCCCTTATATCATCTCCATCCATCTTATTAAAATAACCTGCAATGAATTCCCAACTTGCCATGTGATAAGCATATACAGGTATACCTAGCTTGTTGTGCTTTCGAATTGCATAATATTCCCCTTTAAGATACTGCTCAGTTTCCCAATCAATACCATAGATATAATACCCACCAAAGAACTTCATTATAGCTTCAACTGACCTGAATAATGGGTCAGATAATCCACAGATTTGAATATCCCAGATAGTGCAGATTTAGCTCCCTCTGAAATATTTGTATAATAAAGGCCGAATAAGGTTAAAAATATATTGAATAATGGGTTGAGAACGATTGTCTAATAATTACGCAAGCGATTGCTGGTAAATAATTTTGCCCTTTTCTGCTTTTTATTATTAACTTATAACAATTATGTATTAAAAAAATCAGCCATGAAAGAAAGTAAATTCTTAATCAGGTATTTGTTGTTGCTTTTTATATTTTGTTTGCTTCCCACGGGTCTTTCATCACAGGATCTTATTAAAACCCCTGAACTGGATAAAAAAGTGAATAACTTCCTTACAGAAAACAGGTACCGGTGGCGTGACATGAATGTCCCTGCCATAGACGGACAGTTGCTATATGATATTATTGTGGAAAATGGTTACACCAGGGCACTGGAAATAGGCACCTCAACAGGGCATTCATCTATCTGGATAGCATGGGCCCTGAGCAAGACAGGTGGTAAACTTATCACCATAGAGATCAATGAACGAAGATACAATCAGGCTCTTGAAAACTTCCGTGAAGCCGGATTGTCAGATTATATTGATGCCCGTCTTGCCGATGCACATACACTGGTGAAAGAACTGAAAGGTCCTTTCGACTTTGTCTTCAGTGATGCGGATAAGAACTGGTATAAGAATTACTTCATTGATGTTGACCCCAGACTGGTTGTTGGAGGATGCTTTACGGCTCATAATATAACTGAACGGCGTTCAAGGTACAGCAGCGGACAGTCTGATTTCCTGGATTATATAAAAAGTCTTGATAATTATACAACAACTGTTAACTCCTCCGGAAACGGAGTGTCAATAAGCTATAAGAAATCAAAATAGTATAAGCTAAAGCTGTTTATGTCACAAAACGGACTCAGGAGAACACTCGGTCTTTTCCCGGCCACCAATATTGTTATAGCGAATATTATCGGAGCAGGTATTTTTACTACCTCGGGATTGCTTATGGCCGATCTGGGTTCACCGGTCTTGTTGATAATCCTCTGGGCAGTAGGTGGGATAATTGCAGTCTGTGGGGCAATCTCATATGGCGAACTGGGGGCAAATATGCCGGAAGCAGGTGGTGAATATATGTTCCTTTCCAGGATCTTTCATCCTGCCCTGGGTTTCCTTAGTGGCTGGGTATCATTCATCGTAGGTTTCTCTGCCCCTATTGCAGCCTCAGCACTGGGCTTCAGTGATTATTTTATAAGAGCCTTCCCCGGGCTATCGGTATGGGTATCAGAAAATACCTTTCTGGGTATCAACGGATCCTCAAAACTATTTGCCGTAATAGTAGTTCTTACCTTTACCTTTATTCATTCCAGGGGGATTAAATCCGGGTCAAAAGTACAGAATATTCTTACACTGCTTAAGGTACTGCTGGTAGCAGGACTTATAGTAGCCGGACTTGCATTCGGGAATGGGAATATTAAAAACTTCAGTGCTGAAAATACACTTGGTGAAGGTCTGGCAGGCTGGAAAACTATAGGTCTCTCGGTAATGTGGATAATGTTCGCATACAGCGGATGGAATGCATCAACATATATAGGATCAGAAATAAGAAATCCCAAACGTACCCTCCCCGGATCTCTTCTTATTGGGACAGGTATTGTGATCATCCTTTACCTGTTACTTAACGCAGTATATATATATGCTGTTCCTGCAGATGAGATGAAAGGGGTTATTTCAGTGGGAGGACTGGCAATGGGTAAATTGTTTGGGCCGGGCGCTGAAACTGTTTTCTCATTGCTTATCTCCTTCGCCCTTTTTTCGTCCCTGAGTGCATATATTATTATTGGCCCCAGGGTATATTTCTCAATGGCCCGTGACGGTTTGTTCTTCAAATCAGTATCAAAAATACACCACAAACATAATGTTCCGACATACTCCATTTACCTGCAGTCCCTTATAGCAATAATCTTTGTTCTGACCGGAACCTTTGACCAGATACTAACCTATATGGGCTTTTCTCTTGGTATTTTCCCAATACTTACCATTGCCGGCTCATTTAAAATAAGGAGAAATAAGATAATCCGTATACGTATACCCGGATTCCCGGTGCCCCAGCTTATTTACATGTCGACAGGAATAATTATCCTGGTACTGTCATTCATGGAAAGACCTGTGGAATCTTCAATAGCTCTGCTGACTGTTGCCGCAGGTATACCTGCGTATCTATTGTTTAAGAGATATAACTAATGGCAGGTGTCTCCCTCCGTTAGCTCCGGATGATAAAGCAGGGGGTGGTACTTAGGATTACAGGGCTCGTATCACCACCGATGCACAGGCGCAGCCAAAGGCAGCGGGCATATAGGATATAGTTCCAACATTGGATGCTTTGTTCTGTTCTCCTTCGGTAAGCTCAATGCTACCCCCGGCAACCTCCTCGGGTGAGAATACTGCAGTAAATCCCTTTCGTATACCAAGTTTATGAAGTCTCTTGCGGAGTATGCGGGCCAGCTTACAGTTATATGTTTTGGAGATATCTGTAATCCTTATTGCCGTTGGATCAACTTTGCCTCCCGCACCCATAGAGCTGACAACAGGAATGCCTTTCTGAAGAGAGTGGTAAATAAGTAAGATTTTGGGTGACAGGGTATCAATGGCATCAACAACATAATCGTAACCCCTGTCAAGTATTTCAATCATTCGTTCATCATGTATGAATTCATTGATAGTTATGAGTTCAAGTACCGGGTTGATATCGAGCAGGCGTTCAGCGATTACCTCCGTCTTATATCTGTCTATCGTACTGTTAAGTGCAGGCAGCTGGCGGTTGATATTGCTTTCAGTGATCTTATCTCCGTCAACAATGGTCATTTTACCGACTCCGGCCCTGCATATCATCTCTGCTGCATAGGCCCCCACCCCGCCAAGGCCTACAACAAGTACATGGGAAGCTGCAAGCTTTTCAAGCTTCTCTTTACCGAGTAGTAATTCTGTTCTCGATTGCCAGTTTTCCATAGGTTAATATTAATTATTATTACTCACCACAGAGGGCACAGAGGTTCCACAGAGTATTTAAATTTTATGCCTATCTTTATTTAAATGTTTCGCTGTAAAAATTCATAATATGGAATACTTATATCCAAAACTAACAAAAAGTATCCTTGATTGTGCATACAGGGTACACAATAACTTAGGTCCGGGACTTCTGGAGTCTTCATATGAAGCTTGCTTATACCATGAATTAGTAAAATCAAATCTGAAAGTTAAAAAACAGGTGTCATTACCTCTCATTTACGACACAATCAAACTTGATATAGGTTACAGGATTGATCTGTTAATTAATGACATAGTTATTGTGGAGGTTAAGTCAGTGGATGCTCTTATCCCAATCCATACTGCGCAGCTATTAACTTACTTAAAACTATCCAAATGCCGTATAGGCTTATTATTGAATTTTAATGTTAAACTGCTTAAAAACGGTATTAGAAGATATATAATGTAAGTATATTAATGAATATGCTCTGTGAAACCTCTGTGCCCTCTGTGGTGAGTGTCTTTTTTAAAGATTAAAAAGATAGTGGAAATTCTCCCAGAGCTGCTTCCTAAGAACATCCAGGTCAATCCCCAGGTGCCCTGCCACCACCCTGTACACCGGCTCTATATCTATATCAAAGCCATCTGTTTCGAGGAAAAGCCTGTTCAGAGTAATTGATTTAAGAGTCATAGCAGACTCGGGTCTTATAGCCCATTCAACCCATGGAGAAAGGTAAAAATCCTTACCGAGTAACTGTGCTGCCAGCTCCGGCTTACCCCTGAAACCATGTATTATCCATTTCATTTTTGGCTGCATCTTCCTGTGACATCCCAGTAGTTCATCCCATGCCTTAACACAGTGGATAAAGAGAGGTTTACTCATTTCCTCGGATATTTCCACCTGTGCAATAAATGCCCTTTCCTGCAGCACTTCATCAGCACCCCTCATACGGTCGAAACCTGCTTCGCCGACAGCAATCACATTTGGCAGTGAAGCATATTCCCTCACTTTTCTGATTTGTTCGTCTATATTACCTTCCTCAATATTCCACGGATGAGCACCACAACTATAAGCTATACCGGGTATATCACCCGGGGAGCGCTCCTCGTGTACCATGATATTCTCAATGGTAAAAACACCATCGTGCGGATCAGCACCATGATCATGGATATTTATAAAATCATATTTAGCCGGTTTTATCATTCTGAAGCATCCTGTTATTCTGGTAGTGAAGAATCTATATTTATAACCACCCCGCCCTTAACCTTCGCCCCGAGGCTTCGGGGTTCGGATAAGGGCACCCCTCCTTTTTAAAAGGAGGGGAAATTATTCTCAATTAACAATCTTTCCCAGCACATCCAACCCCCTGTCAATCCTCTTCAATGTCTCCTCCTTGCCTATAAACGCTATTATATCAAAAAGGTGTGGGCCTCGCAGTTCACCAACTATAAGCAGTCTGAAAGCATTCATTATTTCACCCATGCCATAGTACTTTTCCTGTATCCATTGCTTAACTGTCATTTCCATATCCACGGAAGTAAATGAACTAATCTTTTCAAGCACTCCCTTAAGCTCTTTCATCCGGGCAGGAGAATTCTCCTTCCACCTTTTCTTAACTGCAGCCTCATCATACATTTCAGGAGCCTCAAAAAAGAAACCTGTCTGATACCATAATTCAGAAACAAAATCCACCCTTTCCCTTACCATTTCAACCAAATCAGCTGCGCCCTGATTATCAATGCTATAGCCCTTGCTTTGCACTAGCTTTACATATTCAGCAGCTATTCTCTCCAACGGCTGAGTCTGCATATACTGGTGATTGAACCACCTGGCTTTCTCAGGATCGAATCTTGCTCCTGACCTGCCAACCCTGTCAATACTGAACTCTTCAATTAGCTCATCCATTGAAAACAATTCCCTTTCAGTTCCCGGGTTCCACCCAAGCAGGGCCAGCATATTAACAAAAGCCCCGGGAAAGTAACCATCCTCCCTGTAACCTCTGGCCTTTTCACCGTAAGGCCAGTACAGGGGAAAAACAGGAAAACCAAGTTTGTCACCATCACGCTTGCTCAGTTTACCTTTTCCTGTCGGTTTGAGCAATAAAGGCAGGTGAGCAAAAGAGGGTGTATCCCACCCGAAAGCACGGTAAAGTATAATATGCAGCGGCAGTGATGGCAACCATTCCTCTCCCCTTATTATATGTGATATCGCCATCAGGTGATCATCCACCACGTTGGCAAGGTGATAGGTAGGCATACCATCAGATTTAAAAAGTATTTTATCATCAAGAGTGCCTGAATTTACGGTTATCCTCCCTCTGATCAGATCGTTCATTTCAATATCCTCATTGACCGGCATCTTAAACCTGATGACATATGGTACTTCTTTGGTAAAAAGCCCGGATACCTCGTCAGCAGCAAGAGTCAGGGAGTTTTTCAGCCTGTCCCTGGTTCTTGCATTATATATAAAGGTATTACCTTTTTCTTCGTGGCTTTTTCTGAGTATTTCCAGTTCCCCGGGTGTATCAAATGCCATATATGCCCATCCCGATTTCAACAGTTCATTGGCATATTTACTGTAAATATCCTTTCTTTCACTCTGCCTGTACGGACCGTAATTACCACCTTCATTAATACCCTCATCTATCTTTATGCCGCACCATTCAAGTGACTCCATTATATATTCTTCGGCGCCTTTAATATATCTTGAACGGTCGGTATCTTCTATCCTCAGAATAAATGTACCATTATGTTTCCTTGCAAAAAGATAGTTATACAATGCTGTACGCACCCCACCTATATGTAAAGGCCCCGTCGGGCTTGGGGCAAATCTGACTCTGATATTACCGGTCATGGTTAGTACTGAATTATGAATTTGTTGTAAAGATACGGAATCTGTATCAAGTATTGAGGACTGTAAAAAATCATCTTTTTTAAGTTACATTTGTATTATAATTGATGTCCAGGGATAAAAATACATACTACCATGAATACAATGAAGGCTCTTGTCAAAGCCAAGCCTGGTAAGGGAATATGGATGGAACAGGTTCCTGTGCCTGAACCGGGACTTAATGATGTAATAATAAAAATAAAGAAAACTGCTATATGTGGCACCGACCTGCATATTTACCTCTGGGATGAATGGGCTGCCAGAACAATAAAGCCACCAATGACCACCGGTCATGAATATGTAGGTCACATAGAATCTGTAGGAGCAGGTGTTAAAAATCTCAGGCCGGGCGACAGGGTCACCGGTGAAGGGCATCTGGCCTGCGGCCATTGCCGTAACTGCCGCCGCGGTAAGAAACATGTATGCGAAAATTCTGTTGGTATAGGTGTCAATATAAATGGTGCCTTTGCTGAATACTTAAAGCTACCTGCAGAAAATATAATACTACTTGATGATCGTATACCTGATGACTGGGCCTCCATAATGGACCCCTTCGGCAATGCCACCCACACAGCTCTTTCATTCCCGCTTATTGGGGAGGATGTGCTTATAACAGGTGCCGGCCTAATAGGCAGTATGGCAATAGCCATTGCAAGGTTTGCAGGAGCACGCTATGTAGTGGCCAGTGACCTTAGC
The DNA here is from genome assembly GCA_964577305.1 of uncultured Rikenellaceae bacterium. Taxonomy (GTDB): domain Bacteria; phylum Bacteroidota; class Bacteroidia; order Bacteroidales; family VadinHA17; genus UBA9300. Next base: position 105,726 of record CAZNYS010000001.1, on the reverse strand, counting down.
GAGTACAGGCTTGATATAGCAAAGAAAATGGGAGCTACCATGGTAATTAACCCTTCAAAGGGAGAAAAAATATCCGATGCAGTGAAAGCGCTTGGCATGAGGGGATTTGATATTGGTCTTGAAATGTCAGGTTCTCCACTTGCTTTTAACGAAATGATAGAAAATATGTATAACGGATCATCCATATCACTGCTTGGTATACTCCCCTCTGATTTCAAAGTACCCTGGAGTGACATTATCTTCAAGGCCATAACCATGAAAGGAATCTATGGCAGGGAGATGTGGGAAACATGGTACAAGATGGAACAGATGATAATAGGAGGTATCGACCTCAGTCCCGTTATAACTCATCACTTCCCCATAGACGATTTCCAGAAAGGCTTTGATGCCATGGAAGAAGGGAACTGCGGGAAAGTGATACTTGAATGGTAGATAAAAGGCTATCATTCATCCTTTTCCCATTATGTTAAGAAACAATATAAATTTGACATTATCATTTTATTAATCCTCCAAAAATAACATTATCTTAAGGCCCATTAATTAAAGCAGCATTAACTTATGAGTAATATCGGCTCCTATGATGAAAGGGCAAAAAATTTCGACTGGTCCATTTCTGAAAAAGAACTTGATTACAAAAAGGGCGATGTACTAAACATCGGATGGTACTGTTCAGACAGGATATGCGAACAGGGTAAATCTGATAAAATAGCACTATACCATGAAGGATTCACCGGTGAAGAGAGAAAGTACACTTTCAATGATATCAGGCTGGCCGGCAATACCATAGGCACTTTCCTTCGGAACCTTGGTATTAAAGAACAGGACAGGGTATGCCTTTTCATGGATAAGATCCCCGAACTTTACCTTTCTTTCCTGGGAGTACTCAAAATAGGAGCTATAGTGCAACCACTCTTTTCAGCCTTCGGTGATGAATCACTCTACGTCAGGCTCGAAAATGCAGGTACCAGGGCAATTATTACCCAGAAAAAACACGCAGGTAAAGTAAGAAAGATTATAGATAAGCTGCCTGGCCTGGAATATATCATTATCGTTGATCATAACGAGACCAAACCATTAAAAGAAAGGGAAATATCTTTTAACCTTGTTAAGGAAGAACCCGTTGAAAACATGGAGATATTTCCAACCAGGGCTGATTCTCCATCTGTACTTCATTATACATCGGGCACCACAGGCCAGCCTAAAGGCGTCAGGCATGTTCACTATTCTTTGATTTCACAGTACCTGACCACAAAATGGGTGCTCGACCTGAGGGATGATGATATCTACTGGTGCACAGCCGACCCCGGGTGGGTGACAGGCACTTCATATGGCATAATAGGACCGTGGAGTCTGGGTATCACCCAGTGCGTACTCGATAAGGGATTCTCAGCTGAATCATGGTATAAATTCATTGAGAAATACAGGATTACAATGTGGTACTCCGCCCCTACAGCTATCAGGTCACTTATGAAAGCCGGAGATGAGCTTGTTGGGAGACATGATCTTTCAAGCCTGCGTCACCTCGCAAGCGTGGGTGAACCATTGAACGCTGAGGCAGTTATATGGTCTGAAAAAGTATTTGGTCTGCCCTTCCTTGATACCTACTGGCAAACAGAAACCGGGTGTATGATGATAAGTAACTATCCCGGGATGAAAGTAAAACCGGGATCAATGGGTAAACCATTCCCGGGAATAACAGGAGTGGTGCTTGATCCAAACACCTATAAGCCTATTGAAGAGACAGGCAGGGTAGGTCTTATTGCTTTTAAACCTGGCTGGCCATCGATGATGACTACCTACTGGAATAATGAGGAAAAATACAGGGAGAAATTCTCCAACGGGTGGTACCTGGCCGGCGACCGGGCCTCAATAGATAATGAAGGATATTTCTGGTTCATAGGACGCGATGATGATGTTATTAATACAGGCGGGCACCTGGTAAGCCCTTTTGAAGTGGAATCAGCATTGATTGAACATGAAGCGGTCGCAGAGTCAGCTGTTGTTTCCAAACCTGATGAAGTGAATATGGAAGTTGTCAAAGCTTATATTACACTTAAACCGGGTTACGAAATTAACGACGACCTCGAGCTGTCAATAATGAACTTTATCAGGAAAAGACTATCACCCCTGGCCATGCCCCAGGAAATAGAGTATGTCGACAGCCTGCCTAAGACAAGAAGCGGTAAGATCATGAGAAGAATATTGCATGCTAAAGAGTGGGGTGAAGATATTGGTGATACGTCGACGCTGGAGGATGATTAGTTTACCGGCTGGCGCGAGTCTCCAGACTCGCGCCAGCGAAAATACTAATAATTAATAAACCAAATACTAAACGATATGGAAGAAATGAAAGATATGGTACTCAATTACGTGATTAATGAATACCAGGAAGACGAAGACGATGAGATAACTTATGACACACCGCTTATCTCAAGCGGTTTTGTAGACTCATTCTCAATGGTATCACTCAAGGTTTTCATTGAGAAGAAATTCAATATCAGTATCCCCGACGAAGAAGCCACCCCTGAAGCTTTTGACTCGGTGAATAAAATAGTTGACCTGGTGAACGGATATCTTGAAAAAAAATAAAACAGTTTTATTATGAGCTACAGCAATAAAGTAAAAGAACTCTATGTAAACCAGCTTAAGGATATAAAGTCTGCAGGCATTTACAAGGAGGAGCGGTTTATTCATTCTTCACAGGCAGCAGATATTGACGTTGAGTTTCCAAGGGGATCAAATCTCAAGAACGTAATAAATATGTGTGCCAATAACTACCTTGGCCTGTCAAGTCATCCCGAGGTTTTGAAGGCAGCCCACGAGGGCCTTGATACAAGAGGTTACGGCATGTCATCGGTAAGGTTTATCTGTGGCACACAGGACATACACAGGGAACTGGAGAACAAGGTAACAGAATTCCTTGGTACGGAAGATACCATACTTTTTCCTTCATGCATGGATGCCAATGCAGGTGTTTTTGAAGCCCTGCTAACAAGCGAGGATATCATGATATCCGACAGGCTGGTTCATGCTTCAATAATTGATGGAATGAGATTATGCAGTGCCGAACACGATACCTTCAAGCATTCAAATATGCAACACCTGGAGCAGAAGTTACAACTTCATGCTGACAAGAGGATAAAAATGGTAATTACCGATGGTGTATTTTCTATGGATGGTGACCTGGCAAAGCTTGACGAAATGGTCGATCTGTGTGAGAAATATGATGCCCTGCTTTTTGTCGATGATTCACACTCCTCCGGGTTTATAGGGAAAACAGGACGTGGCACCCATGAGCATTGCGGTGTAGTGGGTAAGATCGATATCATTACTACCACCTTTGGTAAAGCTCTTGGCGGGGCTTCCGGAGGGTGTGTCTCCGGACGAAAGGAAATAGTGGAAATGTGCCGCCAGAAAGCCAGGCCTTACCTCTTCTCCAATACTATTTCACCAGTGGTGGTGGCCGGGGTCCTCAGGGTTTTTGATATCCTCTCGGGAAGTACTGAGAGAAGGGATAAACTGGAGAAGAATACCATATTCTGGAGGAAGGGACTGACAGAAGCAGGTTTCGTGTTGAAAGAAGGTGACAGCCCAATTGTGCCTGTCATGCTGTTCAATGCCAAGCTGTCGCAGGACTTCTCAAAGGATCTTTATGACCTGGGAATATATGCCATTGGCTTTTTCTTCCCTGTTGTGCCAAACGGCCAGGCCCGTATCCGCACACAGATATCAGCAGGCCACGAAATGCATCACCTTGAGAAAGCGCTGGATGCGTTTATCAAGGTAGGTAAGAAGTATGGTATCCTGGGTCTCAGCAAGCAGGAAATAATCGATAAGTACGGACTCTAAACTCTGATCGCCCCGAATCCTCAGGGCTCGGTTCCAGCATTCCATTTGATTGGTGAAGCTGTTCTTAATTATTCAACCGTTATAGTATATTCTGAGCTTACGTCCGGATCACTTTCTGATGTGGCTCTAAGTGTAATGGATGCTTTACCGGCATTTTCATTTGACTTTCCGTAATAAACAGGAATATCAACTTCTTCACCATTCTGTATACAGACAATTTCATGTAACAGGCCTGCTTCCCATCCATCACCATCAACCGAAACTGCTAACCTGTAAATATCTGCATCGGTATTTTCTTTTACATCCTGCTTATGAATACCTTCCCGCATCATACCGGCTGAACCTGTATTCTTAAGTCTGAATTTATATATCCCTTTTTGCTTCACCTTACGTGGTGCCCCCACAGGGCTAAGTTCCAGACCGCTTTTATGAGGACCCTGACCATCGAGTGATCTTACGGCTACAGAATAAGATATAATTCCTCCTGCATCTTTCTTCAGGTCAAGAATATAGAAATGAAGTCTGTTATGGATATCCACATATTCAAATTCGCTGCCTGAATCCAAGCCTGCATGGAATAGTGCATCATTCAGCTGACGGTAATCAGCTATTGTTCTCATAACCTCGGTATCATCAGGTTTGACAAAATCAATCATATTGATATCTTCGGGATGAGCATCAATTACCCAGTTAAAGCAGTTAAACTGGTTGGGACCACCATTTCGACCTTCCCTGTCTTTATTTTTTGCAAGCAATACACCATTATCAGGACAGAATGAATCATATCCTATTCTCTGAATGACTTCCACCGAATAGAAATCAAAGGGATTTAATCCCTGCGACAGTGGATTTATAGCCGGATCTTCAACAGGTGTACGGTCATGTGGCTCTTCCCCGTCGAGCCTGACGATCAAACCGGCCCATGTGCCGGGAAGAGGCCTCACCGCCCTGCAGGTTATATCTGCAAATGCCAAACCTGACTCAGCCAGTCCTTCCCTGCTCAGATAAAAAACCTGGTCTTCTTCAATAAATCCGTTCACCATCCTGTTGCGAAGCATAAGACCTGCAGGCATTGCAGCACCCATGGCAGGTGGAACAACCCAGCGCATATGAGGACCACCGGGTCCGTTAAAACATCCGCGATCCATCATATCCCATGTACCTGAACCCACTCTTCTGTAAGGTTTTATATAGGGATTATTGGCATTATCACCTGTTCTGAAGGCATAATGCCCGAGCTCATGGGTGATTGTACCTGAGTTCTCTCCCTGTCTGATGGATGACAATCCCCATTGCATCTGTCCTGCCTTCCATGAGGTCCATTCAACATAACGTGTTGGCGCCCACCTTGGCATAGTGGTATCAGGATTACCCCATTCAACAGGTATTGCATCCTTCACGAATTTCATCTCACCAAATTCCTGCCATACTCCTGTCTCATCATATCCTGCGTAAACCCTTAATATTGCATCATAATCCGACTTAATATCTCCTGCATCGGCCATCCAGAGGGAATCCACGTCGGGTTCCATCCGACTCCTGGCAAATGAACCATCCGGGGTATATTCATTCTGCCCGTATTCACTCAGTCCATACTCCCAGTGATCCTTTGGCATACGGTAAGGACCAAATGGGTCAAGTTTCGTAATGCCGAATTTACCACGCGATTGTTCCATCCAGTAACCATTAATAGTCTGTCCATGGTTTACCTCTGATGGCTTGAGCCAGAAATCGGAATAGAACTCAGGAACATCTTCACGATCAACAGGATCAATCTGAGGATTGCCGAAAAGGTCGGATCCCCTGGGCTGGGTTATAACAAAAGGATGATCAGGAAAATCAATGGCTACCAGAGCCATTTTGAACTCCCTCTCAGGTACCAGGGTTGGATCAGCCCAATTCTTTCCCGGGATAGGCTTATAATCATCCCAGGTCATATCGTCCTGGTCCTGTACAACCTGAGGGTCAACCGGAGGGGGTAATAAACCTTCGTAGCCTTTTGTTTGGTTTGTATTAGTGCATGAATACATTAAAAGAAACGCACCGGAAAGAACCAGTACTGATCTGAAAAATAGTTTGGTTGGTCTCATAAGAAAATATTTTTTGAAGCAATTATTATTTCACGATTCGTTCCCCACGATCTTCCGGGATTATAATTTATTATTAAAAACTGTGATAAACAAAAAACTTATTACCTAAATTGATCTTACTGGTAAACATTTAACATTTATTAAGGAGAATATTCAAACTGAACGTTAGCACCTATTTAATGTTTTAGTAGTACTTTTGTGGCCGCATATTAAACTCATCAGAAATGTACAGTGATTTTCAGAAACACCTGCAGAATGAACTTGAAAGGATCATCGAAGCAGGACTATACAAGGATGAAAGAATAATAGGCTCACCACAGGCAGCCGAGATTGAACTGGTAGATGGCCAGCGCGTCCTTAATTTCTGTGCCAATAATTACCTGGGGCTCTCCAATAGCCCGGAGCTGATAGAGGCGGCCAAAAAGGCCCTCGACACTCACGGTTATGGCATGTCTTCAGTCCGTTTTATATGTGGCACCAGCAACCTCCACAAGGAGCTGGAAGAAAAGATAGCCGCTTTTTTCGGTACTGAAGATACCATACTCTATGCTGCCTGTTTCGATGCCAACGGCGGACTATTCGAGCCCCTGCTTACCAGCGAGGATGCTATAATTTCTGATGCCCTTAACCATGCATCTATTATCGATGGTGTAAGGCTTTGCAAGGCGAAGCGTTACAGGTATGAAAATGCCGATATGGAAGACCTTGAGAGCAGGCTGGCTGCAGCACAGGAACAAAGATTCAGGTTAGTTGTTACTGATGGTGTCTTTTCGATGGATGGAAATGTTGCCCCCCTGGACAGGATCTTAAAGCTGGCAGAAAAATATAATGCGATAGTGATGGTTGATGAATCCCATTCAGCCGGTGTAGTGGGTAAAACAGGCAGGGGCGTGACCGAACTCTATAATGTAAAAGGCAAAGTAGAAATTATTACCGGTACACTGGGTAAGGCATTCGGAGGAGCCATTGGTGGTTTCACCACGGGTAAAAAAGAGATCATTGATATGTTACGGCAGAGATCAAGGCCATACCTTTTCTCCAACTCAATACCCCCCCTTGTTGCTGCTGCAGGCAGCAGGATGATAGATATGATGACCGAAACCAACGAGCTGCAGGATAAACTACATTACAATACTACATATTTTGTCGACCATATATCTGGGCTGGGTTTTGATATTAAACCCACGCAATCGGCCATTTGTGCTGTTATGCTTTATGATGCAAAGCTATCACAGGAATTTGCGTCCAGGCTTCTTGATGAAGGTATTTATGTTATTGGTTTTTATTTCCCTGTTGTACCCAACGGCGAAGCCAGGATAAGGGTTCAGCTTTCTGCTGCCCATGAGCAGGAACAGCTTGATAAGGCGATTAAGGCGTTTGAAAAGATAGGGAAAGAACTGAAGGTTATATAGAAGAGATGAGTTATGAGAGATGAAAGATGAGTTGATCCAACCATTTTTAAAATGGTATCCTCGTTCTAATAACCTATTTTTAGTAAAATATCTTGATTATGAATGTCGAATATTGAATACTTAACAATTACTCCATTATTCCTTAAAAAAACAACCCCCGACAGTAATCGTCGGGGGCTGCCACTTTTCCATACAAATATATTAACCACACTTGGAAGAGCCACAGTCCTGGCAAATTAGGCACCCCTCCTGATAAAAAAGGTTGGTTGAGCCACATTCCTCACATTTGCCTTTTGCCTTGGTACCATCCGGAATATATTTCTTCAGAGCTCTTTCAACACCGTTTTTCCAACTATTGATTGATGCACTGTCGAGCCTTAACGATCTTACCAGGTTAACTACATTTGGTATGGGCATTCCATGTCGCAATACTCCTGAGATGAGTTTTGCATAGTTCCAGAATTCTGGTTTGAACATATGAGACAGTCCTCCCAGGGTATTTTTGTAACCGTATTTATCAGTATACTGAAAATCATACCTGTTTTTCCCGTCATCATCCTTGGTTTTCACTATTTTCCCTTTTACTATCGAGTCGGGAATCGGGAAGATTTCATTATCGGCCAATCCGGTAAATATCTCATATGGTACGCCATCTTTCAGGCCTACAAAGGCTATCCATTTCTCATCATTATTATTGAACCGTATAATATCGGCATCCAGTACCCTTGGTCTTTTCTTTATCCCTTCGGCCTTGTCCTTTTTTCCTGAGATAAGCACCCCGCTGCGGGATCCGTCACGATATACTGTTGCTCCTTTACAACCTGATTCCCACGCGGTCATATAAAGATCACTCACAAGTTCTTCCTTAACATCCTCGGGTATATTTATTGTAACACTGATTGAATGATCGACCCATTTCTGTATCTGGCCTTGCATCCTGACCTTTGCCAGCCAGTCGACATCATTGGCTGTTGCCCTGTGATAAGGTGATTTTTTAACTATCTCATCCACATCATAATCATCCATATTTCTTACTTCTTCGGGATTGTAGCCATTTATTTTAAGCCATTCAACAAACTTATGATGAAAGACATTGTATTCTTCCCATGAGTCACCAACTTCATCTTTAAAAGTTACCCTGATGTCCCTATCGTTTGGATTAACCTTTCTTCTCCGCTTATACACTGGCATAAACACAGGTTCTATTCCTGAAGTTGTCTGTGTCATAAGGCTTGTAGTGCCTGTAGGTGCTATTGTAAGAAGGGCGATATTCCTGCGCCCATACTCCAGCATATGATAATAAATGTTTTTATCGGTCTCTTTAAGTCGTTGTATGAATGGATTTTTCTTCTCCCTGTCAGGATCATATATTTTGAACGCTCCTCTTTCTTTGGCCAGCATTGTTGATGACCGGTATGCTTCAATTGCCAGTGTTTTATGTATCTCCGTTGAGAATTCAATTGCGATTTCACTGCCATATTCCAGGCCCAGGGCAGCCAGCATATCGCCTTCTGCAGTAATCCCTATTCCTGTCCGTCTTCCTTCCCCGGTTTTATGATGTATATTTTCCCATAGAGTCCTTTCAACAGCTTTGATTCCCTCCGGTTCCGGGTCTTTATTGATCTTATCCAGTATCTTCTCTATCTTTTCCAGTTCGAGATCAATAATATCATCCATTATTCTCTGTGCCAGGTGCACGTGTTCTGTGAACAGGTTAAAATCAAATTTTGCTTTTTCAGTGAACGGATTATCAACGTAGCTGTACAGGTTTAACGCGAGCAGTCTGCAGCTATCATAGGGGCAAAGTGGTATTTCACCGCATGGATTGGTAGAAACAGTTTTGTAGCCCAGGTCTGCATAACAATCGGGCACACTCTCTTTTTCGATGGTATCCCAGAAGAGCACGCCTGGCTCAGCTGATTGCCATGCATTATGGACTATCTTTTTCCAGAGTTCTCTTGCATTGATCTCTTTTACAAACGTTGGCTTATCGGAGTTGACCGGGTATTGTTGTTTGAAAGAGCGGTCATTTTTAACTGCCTCCATAAACTCATCGGTTATCTTAACCGACACATTTGCTCCGGTAACCTTTCCTGTTTCCAGTTTTGCATCAATAAATTTTTCTGAATCAGGATGTTTGATCGATATTGAGAGCATCAGTGCTCCCCTCCTTCCATCCTGTGCCACTTCCCTTGTTGAGTTGGAGTATCTTTCCATGAAAGGTACCACACCTGTTGAAGTAAGTGCACTGTTAAGCACCGGTGATCCCTGTGGGCGTATATGTGACAGGTCATGTCCTACACCACCCCTGCGCTTCATCAATTGCACCTGTTCCTGGTCGATCTTTAGTATACCGCCATATGAATCAGACTCACCTTCATTGCCTATAACGAAGCAGTTTGACAGGGATGCAATCTGATAATTATTACCTATACCCGTCATCGGACCGCCCTGTGGAACTATATACCTGAATTCTTTTAATACAGAATAGATTTTCCCCTCGCTTAAAGACCCTGCATATTTTTTTTCAATCCTGTGTATCTCCTTTGCCAGTCTGTGGTGCATATCATCGGGAGTCTTTTCATACAATCTGCCGAATGAATCCTTAAGCGCATATTTATTGGCCCATACTCTTGCTGCAAGATCATCACCATTAAAATACTCTATTGAAGCACTTATAACCTCATCATGGGTGTATGTTTTACTTCTGCCCTTGTCAACAGGATCTTCTTTGCCGGACTTTTTTTCAGGAATTTTTTCCGAATCAGCTTTTGTTTTATCGACCTTCAGAGGTAATTCGTTTTCCATTTCTTTCATTTCTGTTTGCTCGGGGGGCACAGATTCATCGACAAAAAGTTCTCCCATTGACAGATCAATTTTTTGGATTCTACTTGAAAATTAGCTAGTTCGAATTATGATCAGTAACTCTTAGCGGTTTTGCTAAATTAAGAAAGGCCTCAGGGAGAAGCAAGCCATAATTATTAACAATCAGGCCTATTTATTAACGGTATATCGTAATGGCTTATTAATGTATAATATACGATCAAGATACAGCTATCCGGATCTGCTTTGGTTGTTACAATTATTTGACACAATAAGCTTTCTGCATTATGATTCTTCAACTAGAAAGTAAGGCTACTCTCCGGTACATAGATAAAAAAAAGAGGGTCCTCAGACCCTCTCTCACTATCTATTATATATTAAAAAATAAACCTAATTCCAAGAAGGCTACCCCAGGTACTGGATGTGCTCACACTTTTTGAAAGCTGTGTCAGTTCCTTGAAATTCTCAATGGATGAAGCGTTTAGCCTGAATGCAGGCTCCGTTGTTGCGTCAGGAGATGTTGCAACTCTCAGTGGCCGCACATTATCATAATTAGCCAATGGATTATAGTTGTATGTTCCCCATTTATCGTTAATCATATTACCAACATTAAGTAAGTCGATACTGATTTGCAAGGTATACCTTCGATTTTTCCCGAAATCGGTAAATATATCCTGGAGTACTTTAACGTCGAAACGGTGAAGCCATGGCTCAACATGACCAAATCGTTCCGCATATTCCCCTTTATGTGCATTAAGGTATTCATTTTCATTTACGTATTCCCAGAATGCTGCCTGTTGTTCTGCGGCGGTCATACCTCCGTAATCTACGAAGTTCAGTTCATCCTCACTTGCCGGTATATACATCATGTCTGAAGAAACACCATCATTATTAAGGTCATTATAATATGTATAAGACCAGCGGCCCGTCTGGTAACCCTGGTAGACGATTGAAACTGTAGTAGCAAAATTATTAGCGTACTCTTTTCTGTATGATATATGTCCAATAATCCTGTGAGGTATAGCGAAGTTTGAATAGCTCAGTTCAGGGTCATTAAGGCTTCCCACTGCCGTATTGGATGAATATGCTGAATATGCGGAAGAACCTGGGTTCGATGTAATATCCTTTGCCATTGTATATGTATAAGCAATCATACCTGAGAGCCCCATGCTGAAATTCTTTGTAAGCTGAGCAGTAAGTGAATACTGGTAACCCTTATTTGTATTTGTAAGTACGGTAGCACTGCTTATTGAATTTACCACTCTGCGTTCATCATAATCATAAATAGGACGGTTATCAGGTCCCGGCATATTACCGATGGGGTCAGCCAGATTAACATTAATCTGTTTAATCGCATTGATATCTTTTGAGTAGAGGGCCTCGGCTGTAAAAACCATATTCCATGGCAGTTTAACATCAATACCTAATGTTGTGCGCCATATTTGAGGGAATTTGAAGTCTTTGCTAACCTCTGCAAGTGATGCGCCCGAAGGAAGGTCACTTGGGCTCTGAGGGAACAAGTCAGGCCTGTCCTCAATAAATGATCTGAAATCGGAATTGAATTGCAGTCCCGCCAGGTTAGGATCACCCGGGCCCCATCCTATTTCCGGGGCCTGTATCATACCCGAGTTGGTAGGTTGGTTAGTAAACCATACAAACGGTAGGAAACCGGTAAATATACCTGATCCTCCCCTCAACTGTAACGACCGGTCTCCTTTAACATCCCAGTTAAAACCCAGTCGTGGGGAAATCAACAACTGTTTTTCTGGCCATGTATCCATGCTCATTTTATAACCATCAGCAAATGTGAGAGCTGTAATGGCAGGATTCTCCTCAACATTATCAAGATAGAAAGGCAATTCCATCCTGACACCATATGTTATTTTGACATTATGGTTAACCTTCCATTCATCTTGTGCATAAAGTGCAGCCATACCAAAGGTAAGTTCGGCACCTGGAGCAGCTTCACCATTATAGCCATATGTAACACCAAAACCTATAGGATCGGCGCCATTTATAAAATCGTCAACGGAGTTATAACGGTAGTATGTTGTGCCTTCCCGTATGTAGGAATTACGAAAAAATAGGCGATCATAGGAAGCTCCTGTGGTAATTGTATGCTTGTCGAACAGGAAGGTTACATTATCATTAATACTTAGTGTTTTGTTAGTTACATCATTATTGTAGCTGAACAGTTCGTAACCAAAGGACATATACTGGTCTCCACCCTCCCAAATATCAACAAAGGGGAATAGCTCTGAATTACTTGTACGTGTATCTTGAATAAATGTCCAGCTTGCAAGTAGTTTATTTGAGATTTTTACTCCAAAGCTACTGTTCAGTTCACCGGTTATTGAGCGAACGGTATTTTTAAATCCATAGAAAGCATTTGAAAAAGCAAGTGACTCACTACTTATCCGGCCACTAGCCCTGATATTATTAGGAGGTCCGCTGTTACGGTTTGTCTGCTGGTCTGATGTTCCAACCACATCATTGTAACGAAGTGTAAACTTATGGTCATTGCTGATATTCCAGTCTAAACGAACAAGTATCTTTGTATTTTGATTCTTGAAAGGATCAAAATCCTTGTATTTGCCCGGATCATAATCATAAGTTGAAAGCAAGTGATCTTTAACTCGAATCATATCTGACTCTAGGGTACGCGAAATCATATTATCAGGATCTGCCACACCATCGGTACTCGGCTTCCAGGATACTCCTGGAACTGATTCATTCTCATATTCACCACTGACAAAAAAGAATAGTTTATCCTTGATGATCGGGCCGCCAAGACGTATTCCATAATTCTGTGAATTCCTCTCATTAGCTCCTGACACTTCATTCCCGTCAACAGTGTTCCCTGTAAATGATTTGGGACGGAGGTAGGTATAGACAGATCCCTTAAAAGTATTATCTCCACTTCTGGTAATAGCATTGATACTGGCACCAGTAAACTGTGAAAGTCGTACGTCGAAAGGAGCCATATTTATTGTTATTTCTTCAATGGCATCCAGTGCAATTGGCTGCGCATTACCGCCCGGCAGGGGATTACTGCTCAGCCCAAAATTATTATTAAAAGCAGCACCGTCAACAGTGATGGTATTAAAACGTCCATCCCTTCCTCCAAAATAATTTCCCTGCGCCTGCGGTGTATATTTTGTGAAATCAGTAATACTTCGGCTGATCGTAGGTAACGTATTCAGTTCACGGTTACTGATGTTGGACTGGGTTCCCGCCCTGTCTGAATTAAGAATATAATTACCATAGCCGGCCGATACGATAACCTCTTCCAGTTCGGTTGTTGATTCAGTTAACAGACCGTTCTGAACGTATGTTTCACCAAGCTTAAGATAAATCTCACTATAAGACATTGTGCCAAATCCTACAAAGGATACCGTTAATGTGTAGGGGCCTCCTACACGCATATTCAGTATTCTGTAGTTACCTTCAACATCTGTAACAGTTGAGTATTGTGTTCCCGAGGGTTCATGCACGATGATAACCGTTGCACCGGGCAACAGCTCACCATTTTCACCCAAAATTTGACCGCTTATTCCCGATGTTGTTGTTCCCTGACCAAACAGAGAGGAAGCAGTCATAAATACCAATAATAATGGCATCAAAAAGAATCTCTTTTTCATCAATTTTAAAATTTAGATTATAAATTAGTTACATTAGTAATTTTAAAAGTTTTTATCGCTTATAGTTAATCTAATTAATAAATATATTTAAAATGAGGCTCTAATATAGGGCTTTGTATCTCTATACCTTTTACATTTCGGTTACATTTTATGTACAATATCAGGGAGGTTTATAAACAGTTTATTAACTGTATTATGTTAATAACTCGGATGTAATCATTTCAGTGGCTCCAAGGTTTTTATTTATATAAGTCATGCTTATCCTGCCTGTTTCCTTCAACAGTTCGGGATTACTGAACAGTTCATTTACAGCAGTAACGAAACTGCTATAACTGTTAAATACCCTGGCCCCTCCCAGCTCAATAAGATCAACAGCTTCCCTGAACTTAGCATACCTGGGGCCGAACAATACGGGTACAGCCCAGGTAGCAGCTTCAATTATATTATGAATACCCCTGCCAAAACCACCTCAAAGGTTAGAAAATTTGCTCGCCAATACGACTTAAACCCTCAGCTTTAGCCTTAGCCTTAGCCTTAGCCTTAGCCTAATAATAACTTAGCATCCCGGAATGTAAAATGATTTCATAATTTTGTAATAATTCACCAACTACCAAATTTAATATGATTCGCCTTCTTGCTCTTATAATTTCCATTGGTCTTCAGATAGTAGCGGCATCCATTGCCCTGCGCTTCATGAAGCTTACAAAATACCGCCTCTCGTGGATACTGCTTTCACTCGCTTTCACATTTATGGCAGCGAGGAAAATTATGCATCTCATTGAACTGACACGTGGTGAAGGAACAATGGACATGGCCATAATCGATGAATGGATGGGTGCTTTTATTTCGGTAATGATATTCGGCGGAGTAATCCTGATAAGGGAATTATTTTTATCCCTTAAAAAGGCTGAGATCGACAGGTTGAGATCAGAGAGAAAATTACTGCATGCCATAATCAATACTGAAGAAAATGAAAGAAAACGATTTGCCAAAGACCTGCATGATGATCTGGGCCCCTTGCTGTCAACAGTTAAAATGTCGATAACAGCAATGTCAGCAAGGGTGACCGATCCCGTAAATAAGGAAATTATCGATAATACAAGTCATGTGGTCAATGAGGCAATTGCTGCCATTAAGGATATCTCCAACACACTGAGCCCTCACGTGCTTACCAATTTCGGACTGGTAAGTGCCACAAGTTCTTTTATTAAAAAGATAAATAAAGCCAGAGATGTTAATTTTACTTTTAACAGCAATGTTGATGATAAAAGACTTGACAGCGATATTGAAGCTGTAATCTATCGTTCAGTATGTGAACTGATCAACAATTCACTCAAACATTCGGGAGCATCAAACATATCAATTGACCTCAATATACACGGAAATTTTATTATTTTGCAGTATAATGATGACGGAAGAGGATTCGATACTGCGATACTTGACAGTGAAGAGAATATGGGAATGGGACTTTCGAA
Source organism: uncultured Rikenellaceae bacterium (assembly GCA_964577305.1). GTDB lineage: Bacteria > Bacteroidota > Bacteroidia > Bacteroidales > VadinHA17 > UBA9300. The sequence continues at coordinate 90,436 of CAZNYS010000001.1, read as the reverse complement.
TATTCAGACCCGCGTAAAATCAGTAAATGGTATATTTGTACTTGACAGTAAAATGGGTGAGGGCATGCACTCATTAATTAAAATCAACATCAGAGAAGAACCCGGTAATTATGAGTAAGATAAAGATAGTCCTTGCGGATGATCATCAACTATTCAGGAATGGCCTCAGGATATTACTTGATGCATTCGATGATTTTGAGGTTGCAGGTGAGGCATGTAACGGGGAGGAAGTCCTGAAGATAATCGCCAATTGTAAATGCCATATAGTCCTTATGGATATCAACATGCCTGTGCTTGATGGTATTGAGGCTACCCGGAAGGTGCTTGAAATTAACCCAGATATAAAAATTATTGCACTTTCAATGTATGGGGAGGAGGATTATTACCACAGAATGGTCGAGGCCGGGGCTAAAGGCTTCCTGTTGAAAGACTCCGATATAAACGAAGTAAGGGATGCTATTTTAACAGTTAATAATGGAGGCAATTATTTCTCCCAGGAATTACTCCAGCATGTTATACAAAAAATAAGGGCCAGGGAGACCGAGACAAGGCAAGCTAATCTCTCAAAGCGCGAGAAAGAAATATTACTCAAGATATGTGAGGGATTGTCAAACCAGGAAATAGCTGACCACCTGTTTATAAGTAAAAGAACAGTAGATAAACACAGGGCTAACCTGCTCAGTAAAACACAGTCAAAAAACACTGCAAGCCTGATCCTGTATGCAATAAAAAATAAGATAATAGAAGTGTGACCTGATATACTATACCTGTTCCCATGGCAAAATCTCATTCTTTAGGAAAAACCGGTGAGCGCCTGGCTATTAATTATCTCAGGGATAACGGCTACAGGGTACTTGAAAAAAACTGGGTTACCGGACGTAAAGAAATAGATATTATAGCTGAAGATGATGAATTTATAATATTTATTGAAGTAAAAACCAGGATGGCAGATTTCCAGTTGCACCCCCGTGATGCAGTCTCCGTGCCCAAGCAACGTAATATTATTTATGCAGCTCAAACATATATCCAGAGAAATGATATTGATAAAGAGGCGAGATTTGATATAGTTACCATTGTTGTGGATGGTCCCAGGCATGAATTGGAACATATAAAGGATGCATTTTATCCAACTTTATAATTAAATCGCATTGATCTTTATACCTTGATTTATATACCCAATTCAAAAAGTGATACCCTGCTTAATGTTAACTTAAGTGAGATCTGTAATCTTACACAATTGTCCTGAATCGTTCCGGAATTCTAATGATGGGCCTTTCCTTCAGCATCCCGGGCTTATTAATTGCATAAAGAGGACGAAAAAGACTTTGTCTCCTCCTTGCCTGTTTGAAAAAGTCATCCCCTTCAATGGCATCTTTCTTCCGGATCAGGTCAAAAAGCTCGTATCTTCTTTTAAGATGCCCCTTCCATCCTTCTTTCAGAAGAGACTGATCATTTAATTTTTCCATGGAGGTATTATAATCAACCATACCAAAATGGAAAAGATACAAATCAGGGTCAATATGAAAGTTTTTCCCTTTAACCCTGTGATACCCTGAACCCCAGGTAAGAGGTCTTGTAGCAACCACTGCCTTTGTATACCGTGCTGAAACGTGGGCGAAGCTCCTTTGTTCAAGAAAAGGCAGGTTAAAATCTATTGGCAGTTCTTTCTCAAGATGCTGTCCCACATCTAATCCCAGTGCTGAAAGAGACGCTGTTCGTATTGGCCGCTTGAAGAATTCCGTAAAGATCATTTTTTTAGCAGGATCAATTACCAGGAATTCATCAATATCATGAGCGATGATGATATCATACCTGTGGAATAAAGACCGTGCCAGGTATGAGACTAATCCTGCCCTGCTTCGGTCGCCCCTTGATCTGCTTTGCTCCCTACCGGGTAATCTGATTAAATTGATGTGTTCATGCCCTTCAGGAAGGGGCTGGTCATGACCATCTATAATAAGGAACAGGTTCTCATTCCCCAGTTGCTGACCATAATATTTAATCCACCTGGAAGCAAAAAAATTGGCATTCCTTACCATTGATATTACCGCAATTTTTGGGAGACTGGTGCCGGTCATTGAGCTTTAAGTATGTTCAGGTCAAAATTGCGAAAAAAAATTAAAATGGATACCTTTAAAACAAAAAAAATGTCAGCCAACAACCTCATAGAGTCTGATCATCCAATTGATGCAGTTGTTATATGGGTAGATGGTAATGACCCTGTGCTGACTGAGAAACGGAACAATTACCTTAACATAGAAAATAAAACCAGTAATCATTCCGGCGCTCTTCCAACCCGATTTGTATCTAATAATGAAATAAGATATTGTGTTCTGTCAATTCTGACTTTCGCCAGTTTTGTAAGGAATATATTCATCGTCACCGATGACCAGGATCCCAACCTAAACAAAGAAATTGACAGATATTTCCCCGGGAGATCAAACACGTTAAGAATAGTGGATCACAAAGAAATATTCAGTGGATTCGAGCAATACCTGCCAAGTTTTAACAGCTCATCGATAGAATCAATGATCTGGAGAATAGATGGCCTGTCCGAAAATTTTATCTATTTCAACGATGATGTATTCCTGATAAGAAAGATAAGGCCTGAAGACTGGTTTAGTGATAGCAAACCCGTTCTCAGGGGGAAATGGAAAATCCCTCCTTACAAAAAGATGCTGAGTTACTTTATAAAAATAGTTATAAACAAGAATATCCGTAAAAACCATAATTACCAGCCAAGACTGTCATTTTACCTTCGGCAGTGGAAGGCTGCCAAGCTGGTTGGAATGAAGTTTAGATATTATTTTTACTGCCACATACCTCATCCCTTAAACAAGAAAAGGCTGGAAAATTTCTTCACCGAAAACAAAGAGCTACTTGAAAAAAACATTTCTTACCGATTCAGAAGCGAGCATCAATTTATCATGCCTGCTCTGGCTTACCATTTAGAGATTCTGAATGGGAATAAACAGTTCGCAAAACTAAACCTGGCCTATTTGCATCCATACTATTCAAACAAACGTTTGGAAAAAAAGATAAGTAAGTGCGAAAATGACCCGTGCATTAAATCTGTATGCGTTCAAAGCCTTGAAATGATGGATAATGAGGTGCAGGAAAGAATATTTAAGTGGATGGACAGTATTTTAAGCACCGGCACAGATGACAGAAAACTTTAAACATAGAAAAAACCATCCAATTGATGTGGTAATTGCATGGGTTGATGGCAATGATCCTGAACTGGCTGAAAAAAGGAATCGTTACATAACTAAAGGCGCAAGTGCCAGCCTCCGTTCAGGTGCACATTCAACACGCTTTGCATCGAATAATGAAATCAGGTATTGTGTTCTGTCTATAATGAAGTTTGCTCCCTTTGTAAGAAATATCTTTATTGTTACCGACGGACAGGATCCTGATCTTTACAATGATATCAGAACCTATTTCCCTGAGAGACTGAACTCCTTCAGAATTGTTGATCACAAAGAAATTTTTGCTGGCTATGATAGTTTTTTACCAACATTCAATAGCATATCAATAGGGAATATGATCTGGAGGATAAAAAGTCTTTCCGATAACTTTGTCTACTTCAACGATGATACCTTTTTGATAAAGATGATACAACCTGAAGACTGGTTTATAAACCATAAGCCTGTAATACGCGGAAAGTGGGTGCCAGTTCCATTACCCAGAATTTTATGGTATAATATCAGGATTGGTGTCAATAAGCATTTACTTGGAAATCCAGGCTTCCAGCCAAGGGCTTCCTTCCATATGGGCCAGTGGAATTCTGCGTATGCAGCAGGTTACTGGATCAGGTATTTTACTAACAGCCATACCCCACACACTGTAGAACGCAAAACAATGGAAGAGTTCTTCAGTAATAATATTCCACTGCTTGAAAAAAATATTGCATACCGGTTCCGTAATCATGCACAGTTCACTTTCATTGCACTTTCTAATCATTTGCAGCTCCTGGCCGGCAACAGGCAGATTGCAAGTCCGGGATTAGCATATCTGAAACCATATAAACGTCCTGCGAACTACATAGAGGAAAAGATAAGGTTCTGCGAAAATAACCATGACATTAAGTTCCTTTGTGTTCAGAGCCTTGACCTGTGCAAAAAAGAAGAACAGGAAAAAATACTTGGCTGGATGAAAGCTATTCTGAAGTTATAGCAAGATATTCCATCCTTTGATTATTTGAGCATTTAATCACTACCCAGCTTCCAGTTATATTTAATCCAGCTGAATCCGGTAAGGAAGTGCCTAAATGAATTATATTTTTTTATGATGCCGCGATTACAGCATCTCACTCATTAAAGAGATAGAATCATCATATTAATGAACATATTATCTGCAATTATCATAATAAAATCTTAATTTGGCATTTAAATTAAAAACTCATTACTGCTATGAAATCAAGAATAATTTCCATTTTTCTTATTGCCTTAGTTTCACTTAATATAAGCGCACAGAATAAAAAGGCAAAAACTGATGAACAGCCTGAAGGCTACAAATTCACAACCGTGGTTAGCCATGAGGCTACTCCCGTAAAAAACCAGTCTCGAACAGGCACATGCTGGTGTTTCGCCACAACTTCATTTATTGAATCGGAACTGATACGTATGAACAAGGGCGAATACGATCTTTCTGAGATGTTCATCGTACGTCATAATTATATTGACAGGCTGCAGGATAATTACCTCAGGAGGGGTAAAGGTAACCTTGGCCCGGGAAGCCTTGCACATGACTGGATAGAGGTTTACTCAAACCATGGAATGGTGCCTGAGGAAGTATACTCCGGGATAAACTATGATTCGGAAACACATAATCATAGCGAATTGCAGGGCTTCATCAATGCCATTGCCCCGGTACCCGTTGAAAGGAGAAATGAATCCGAAGAATACCACGAGATTATCGATGCTGTACTTGACGCATACCTGGGCAAAATACCTGAAAGTTTCACCTATAAGGGGCAATCATATACACCGAAAAGTTTTGCCGAAAGCCTGGGAATAAATCCCGACGATTATGTTGAAATCACTTCTTTCTCTCATTTCCCTTTCTATACGAAAGGACAGGTTGAAGTACCGGACAACTGGAGGCATGAAGAAATGTTCAATGTTCCAATTGATGAGCTTGTTGAAATAATGGATTATGCCCTGGAAAACGGTTATACGGTAGACTGGGATGGTGATGTAAGCGAAAAAGGATTCTCTCACACCAATGGAGTAGCTATAAATCCTGATGTGTCAAAAGCTGAAGATTTCTCAGAAACAGACAGGGCGCGCTTTGAGGATATGTCAACCGCCGAGCGGCTTGAAGAGGTATATAAATTTGAGAAACCATTCCCGGAAGTGAATGTTACACAGGGAATAAGGCAGGAAGGATATGAGAAATTTGTAACAACTGATGACCACCTGATGCATGTAACGGGTATAGTCAAAGATCAGAACGGTACAAAATATTATATCACCAAAAATTCATGGGGTACTGAACGGAATAAGTTCGGGGGTTACCTCAATATGTCTGAAAGCTATGTTAAGGCAAAGGTGATATTCATTATGGTACATAAGGACGCAGTGCCTGATGATATAAGGCAGAAACTGGGAATTTAACTGCATGGGGCAGGGAGCATGGAGCAGGGATTCCATGCCCCATGCCCCCTGCTCCATGCTATACCAGCAGGTTACATCCCCTGATATCGCTGTTGTCGAAGCGGCCGCTGATCTCGAAACTACCGTCAGGGTGGGATATACCAAGGTCAGATGTTTCAATAAATGAACATGAATAAATATTTGCCATGTCAATGATATTAACACCCCCTGTCCTGCCATGGCCATAAAAAGTAAAAGGATCATGAGGGTCGCGTATAATGACTTTCATCCATGGAGGGGTATTATATACTCCTCCTCCTTTGGAATAAGCCTGGCTAAGCAATTCTGTCATACCATACTCTGAATGAATATTGTCAAGCCCAAAACTTTCATTAAGTATTGAATGAAGCTCTTGCCTTGTCATTTCTTCCCTTCTGCCCTTCATTCCCCCGGTCTCCATCACAATATGATTTCCAAGGTTTATATCTCTGTATTCAGCAAGATCGAGTAATGCAAAGCTCACACCCAGCAGTAGAATTCTCTTCCCCTCATCCTCCAGGAATTGTATCCTGTTTACAAGTGATCTGTAATCATCAAGGAAGAAGCCACTCATTTCAGAACCACTCCGTTCAATCAGGCCATTTGCCATATATACCAGTGATGATCCTTTCCGTTCAAGGTAAGAAGGAAGCAGGGCAAGTATAACATAATCACTTATCTTACCGTAAAAATTACTGAAGCAGGTAATGAAGCTCCTCTCATATATACTCAGGTCAGCCACATAATGTCTGCTCCTCATCATCCCTGTAGTACCACTGCTAACAAATACTTTTTCAGCCTCACGTCCGCCTGCCAGCACTTTATGATTCCTGAAAAGTGAGATTGGCATAAATGGTATTTCAGTTATTCCTTCCACTTTTTGAAAATCCACCCCGAGTTCATTAATCCACCGTGAATAAACAGGATTATGCACGGCCTGGTACCTGAAAATCTTAAGGGTTGTTTCAGTAAAATCGGTTCCTGATGATATATTAAATATATCACTTACCAGTGTATCCATTACTGAGAAAAAGTAGTTGAGCCATCCGGTTGTATCCTCCACTCAATGGTAACTTCTGCATATGGACCGTTTTCCGTATCGTTCAGCACCAGGTTTTTTATCCTGAACTTAACATAATTATCCTCCCTGGTTTTAAAAACGTAAACCTGGTGTTCGCTGATATTGTCTGCAAAAAGCATCCAAGTATATGTACCCACCTGGAGCAGGTTATCAAAAAAGTTCTTTGCTTCAGTACCTGTATTAAAATTCCCTGCCAGGGCATAGGATTCCATCAGGTTGGGTGTGTCGAGATAGGCCCCCGAGACATTGCCCTGGGCATCGGTCCTGGCGTGAACTGTAATATCGGGCGGGGGCGAATCGCTTGTTTTCAGCTTACGTCCCAGCTCAAAGGAATAGCCAATGGCATAATATGGCCCATAACCGTAAAGAACATTATCAATAGTAAACTCCCCGGCATATTTACTTTCAGGTTCCTTATCGCATGACACAACCATGCCTGACAAAATAACCAGGCCCAGCAATAATGATATTCGCGTTGTTTTCCACATATTTATTATCCCTCATCGCCCCGGATGGCTGCAATACCCGGAAGCACCTTACCTTCCATATACTCGAGCATGGCACCTCCACCCGTGGAGACATAACTTACTTTATCGGCCAGTTTGTTCTTATTTATTGCCGCAACCGAATCACCTCCTCCTATAAGACTGAAAGCACCCTTACTGGTTGTTTCTGCAATAGCCTTAGCAATTTCGCTTGTCCCCCTGGAAAATTTTTCCATTTCGAAAACTCCCATTGGACCGTTCCATAATATAGTTTTTGACGCCTTGATAACCCCTGAGTATTCCTTTATTGCTTTCTCGCCAATATCCAGACCCATCCATCCTTCGTCAATAGAGCCTGAGTCAGATTTACGGGTATTGGCCTTTTCATCAAATTTATCAGCATTAATACTGTCTTCCGGCAGGTAAATAGTCACGTTCTTCCGCTGAGCTGATTTAATAATATCAAGAGCCATATCAAGCTTATCTTCCTCGCAAAGAGAATTTCCTATCTTACCTCCCTGTGCCTTGATGAATGTATAAGCCATGCCTCCTCCTATTATGAGGTTATCAACCCTGTCGAGCAGGTTCTCAATTATAAGTATCTTGTCTGATACTTTAGCTCCTCCCATAATAGCAGTGAATGGTTTTTCCGGATCGTGCATAACCTTATCCATGCTCTCAAGTTCTTTGTTAATAAGGAACCCGAAGAGTTTCTCATCAGGAAAGAAACGGGCTATAATGGTTGTTGATGCATGTGCCCTGTGGGCTGTACCGAAGGCATCATTCACATATACATCACATCCTTCTGCGAGTTTGGCTGCAAAACCTTCATCACCCTTTGTCTCTTCCTTGTAGAACCTTAGGTTCTCAAGCAATAAAATATCTCCCGGTTTCAGGTTTTCCTTTGATTTCAACGTCTCATCCCCGATACAGTCAGGTGCAAATTTGATATTCCTGCCTGTAAGCTTTTTAAGTTCAGGAATAACATGTTTCAGCGAAAATTTTCCTTCAGGCCCTTCTTTCGGTCTCCCCAGGTGCGACATAAGAACTGCTGCACCCCCATCTTCTACAATCTTAGTTATTGTAGGCAGAACTCCCTTTATCCTTGTATTATCTGTTACCCTGAAATCGCCGTTAAGCGGAACATTGAAATCTACTCTCACAATAGCTTTTTTACCTTTGAAACTATAACTGCTAATGTTTTTCATTACCTGTATATTTTATGTTAGAAAATCGGATCCCTAAGAACCGGATTAATAATAAAGGCCTGTAAATTAATGATATATACTTATTAAAATATTAAAAACCATGTTATTACAACGATATACAAACCTACAATATTTTCATTAAAAATGAATCTAATTTTCTATTTTTGTTCTTACTAAAAACATGTAAATGAAGTTTTCAGGTGTAATAGGACAGGATGAAATTATAAATAAACTCACCAAGTCAGTTAAAGAGGAAAGGGTCAGTCATGCCCAGTTTTTTGCGGGCCCGCAGGGATGTGGTAAACTGGCTCTTGCTATTGCCTTTGCCCAATACATTTCATGTGAAAATAAGCAGGGGGATGACTCCTGTGGCACATGTCCTTCATGCAGCAAATACGGTAAGCTGGTGCATCCCGACCTGCACTTTGTGTTTCCGGTAATAAACAAGGGATCAGGTGAGACAGTCTGTGATAATTTCATCTCAGAATGGAGAGCATTTGTTAATAAATCACCTTATTTCAACCTGAACCAGTGGCTGGCAGAGATAGGTGTTGAGAACCAGCAGGGCTTGATATATGCATCAGAGGCAGGTGAAATAATTAAGAAACTGAATCTCAAAACTTATGAGTCTGACTATAAAATAATGATAATCTGGATGCCCGAAAGAATGCATCCTTCCACGGCTAATAAGTTACTGAAACTGATTGAGGAGCCGCCTGATAAAACACTCTTCCTCCTGGTGTCGGATGAACCTGACCTGATACTGCCAACTATTATGTCACGGTGCCAGTTTGTAAGAATCCCTTCAATAAACGATGATGCTCTCAGTGATCATATTAAGAAAATATATAATCTCGATGAACGTAAAGCTGGTATGATTGCTCATCTCTCACAGGGTAACTATCTCCGGGCTACTGAGTTTATCGAAGAAAATGAATCCAGGAGAGTTAATCTTTCAAATTTCATTGAACTGATGAGGCTGGCATATAAGAAGGATATTCCCGCTCTGGCCGAGTGGTCTGAAGAGATAGCTGCAAAAGGAAGGGAAGTTCAAAAAGGATTCCTTAGTTTCTCCCTGTCACAGTTGCGTGAGAACTATATCCTTAATATTACCGGGAGTAAAGATAAACTGGTATTACTCGAAGGCAGGGAAGCTGAATTTGCAAAAAAATTCAATTCTTTTATAAACAATAATAATATTGCAGGCCTCAATGATGAGTTTTCAAAAGCGTATTCTCATATAGCATCCAATGGTAATCCTAAAATTGTCTTTCTCGACCTTGCACTGAAGATAGCAGGGTTGATACGCTAGGCCCCTAATCTGCAGGTAATAAATAATTGATATTAAGGCAAAATATAATTAAATTTGCCTGACCGTAAAAATACAGTTATATATACTACATAAAGGCACTCCCATGGTTGCGGGGGATTAAAAAGAAAAGAAAATGGATAGCGAAGAGAACAAAATAACAGAGGATGATAACGATATTCCTGAAAAATCAATATACCGGCAAGATAATCATAAGCTTAATTCTATAAACTGGCTCTCAGACATACCTGATACGGGCCTTGAGACAGACATTGTCGAGATAAGTTTCAAGAACACACGTAAAGGATTCTACCGTAATGTAAATAATCTCAGGCTGGAAGAAGGCGATGTTGTTGCCGTTGAATCATCCCCCGGACACGACATTGGCAGGGTATCAATGACAGGCAGGCTGGTAAAGTTAAAATTAAAACAACAAAAAGTAGTTCCCGGGCCTGAAGATATAAAAAAGATATACCGTAAAGTCAAACCCGTTGATATCGAAAAATGGGAGGACGCCAGAAAGCAGGAAATCCCGGCAATGCTTAAATCCCGAAAGATAGCACAGGATCTTGATCTTGGTATGAAAATTGGAGATGTTGAATATCAGGGTGATAAGACAAAAGCCATATTTTACTATATAGCAGACGAAAGGGTTGACTTCAGGCAACTGATAAAAGTACTTGCAGAACAGTTCAGGGTTAGAATTGAAATGCGCCAGATTGGAGCACGCCAGGAAGCAGGCAGAATAGGAGGTATAGGATCATGCGGAAGAGAATTGTGCTGTTCTTCCTATCTTTCGAATTTTATATCAGTAACTACCGCATATGCCAGGTGCCAGGAATTGTCACTTAATCCCCAGAAACTGGCAGGTCAATGTGGGAAACTAAAATGCTGCCTGAACTATGAACTTGACTGCTACGTGGATAAACAAAAATCCTTCCCTCCAAAAGATCCACTCGAAACACAGGAAGGGAAAGCATGGTTCTGCAAAATGGAAATATATAAAGGGCTGTACTGGTACTCCTTCGACCCTGATAATCCTATTAATATGACAGCCATACCCGTGGAAAGGGTAGCAGAAATACAGAAAATGAACAGTAATGGCGAAAAGCCTACTAAAATGGTTGAAAAAGCTTTTGATAATATTGATCCCATAAGCTTCAATGACGTTGTTGGAAATGACAGCGTGACCAGGTTCGAAAACAAACAGGATAATAAGAAAAGAAGACGTGAAAAGGGAAAAAGAAGAAATAATAATGAAAAAAGAAGATAATATCGTCCTTTTAATATCAGCTATCCTTATATCATCCGCCAGCCTTATATCATGTAACCCGGGAAATATTTATGCTGATATCGAAAAAATCCCGGGATATACCTGGAATGCCAGTAACATAATTACATTTGAGGCCACTGTAAACGATACAACCAACGCTTTTGACATCAACCTTATAATCCGAACTGATAAATCTTATCCATATCGTAACCTTTTTCTCTTTATTAAAACCACATCGCCAGAAGAAATAAGTATTAAAGATACCGTGGAGTATTACCTGGCAGATGAAAAAGGTAACTGGTATGGATCAGGTCTTGGTGATGTAAATGACCTGTCTGTGCCTTATAAAACCAATATCCTGTTCCCCGACGAAGGAACTTATACTTTTAATATCCAGCATGGTATGAGGGATCAAAACCTTGATGGTGTAACTGACATTGGAATACAGATCAGGAAAAGAAAACAATAAAACCGGAAGGCTTTGGGTAAAAGTAAACTGATGAAATGGGCTGAGATGGACAATTATTCCCACGTTATACAGCCTCATTTCGAAGATGTATTCAGGAAAGATCATGAGCTGAAAGGCAAATGGAAGGAAGCTTTTTTTGGTAATAATAATCCACTTATTCTTGAACTTGGCTGTGGCAAGGGTGAATATACCATAGGAATGGCCAGGCAGTTTCCCGGAACAAATTTTCTCGGCATCGATATAAAAGGGGCCAGAATGTGGAAAGGTGCCAAAACGGCAGAACAGCAATCAATTGATAATGTGGGATTCTTAAGAACAAGGATTGAGCTAATAGAATCCTTTTTCGACAGGGATGAAGTAGATGAGATATGGATAACTTTCCCCGATCCTCAAATTAAAAAAAGAAGAAACAAGAAAAGACTAACCGGCCCACGGTTCCTTAACCATTACCGTTCATTCCTAAAAAAAGGTGGCCTTATACACCTGAAAACCGATAGTCCTGAATTGTATGACTATACACTGAACCTGATCAATAAAAATAACCTGGATGTCATTACTAAAACTCCTGACCTGTATTCAGAAAAAAACCTTGGCGAAAATCTTCTGATACGCACATATTATGAGCAAATGTTCCTTGATGCAGGGGAAAAAATAACCTACATCTGCTTCAGAATTGACAACGACAGACCCATTACCGAAATAAATGCTGATGAAGACTGAATATTCATTTTTCCAAAGAGTATATGAAGTAACGGCGAAAATCCCGTACGGAAAGGTAACATCATATGGTGCCATCGCACGTTATATTGCCACTGCCGGATCGGCACGCATGGTGGGCTGGGCACTTAATAACTGTCATACAATGGAACAGTATATACCTGCACACCGTGTGGTAAACAGGAACGGCCTTCTTACAGGAAAACATCATTTCGGAAATACTACCACCATGCAACAACTGCTTGAAAATGAAGGTGCAGTGATTGAAAACGACCGGATTGTCAACTTTAAGGAGAAATTCTGGGATCCATCAACTGAACTTGATTAGTCCTTTGTGCTTAGAAAAAAAATCCTTAAACTTGCTTCTTTGTATTTGATTTAAATAAAAACAAGCTGTAAAATTCTTTAATAAAATGTACTCACATCAACAGTTAATTAAAGTACTGAAAAAAGTTAAATATCCGGGGAAAGAAGACATCGTTACCCTGGGTATGGTTGAAAAAGCAGAACATACTGCTGAAGGGATCGTTATAATACTTAAGACTGACAAGCACAAAGACCCCCTGGCATCATCATTAAAGCACGCATGCGTAAAAGCACTGAAAGATGCTTTCGGACCCGATACTGAGATCTCTTCAGTTGAAATAAAAGGCCCGGGGCCCCAGGTACAGACCAAGCCACTTGACCAGGATCTTGTTCCTGGAGTAAAAAATATTATAGCAATAGCCTCAGGCAAAGGCGGTGTAGGAAAATCAACAATAGCTGTCAATACTGCTGTTGCCCTGGCCCGCCAGGGATATACCACGGGATTACTCGATGCTGATATTTTCGGTCCTTCAGCACCTAAAATGCTGCATACTGAAAATGAAAGACCGCAGGTAAGAAAAGATGGTGAAAAAGAACTTGTTATCCCGGTTGAAAAGTATGGTATAAAAGTGCTGTCAGTAGGTTATTTTGTTTCGCAGAACGATGCTGTTGTCTGGCGTGGACCGCTGGCATCAAATTTCCTTAAACAGCTGCTCGGACAGGGTGACTGGGGTGAGCTGGACTACCTTATTGTAGATCTTCCACCCGGAACAAGCGATATACATCTTACCCTGGTACAGAGCGTGGGTGTAACAGGAGCAGTTATCGTATCCACTCCCCAGAAAGTTGCACTGGCAGATGCAATAAAGGGAATATCTATGTTCAGTAATGAAAATATAAATGTTCCCGTTCTTGGTCTGGTAGAAAATATGTCATGGTTTACACCGGCTGAACTTCCTGATAATAAATATTATATCTTCGGGAAAGAGGGATGCAAGAAACTTGCGGAAGAGATGAACATACCGCTGCTCGGGCAAATACCTGTTATCCAGAGTATCTGTGAAAGCGGCGACAGCGGAGTACCGGTAGCTCTGGAGGATGATGCCGTAGGAAAAGCATTTGAAACACTGGCATTAGAACTGGTTGCCAAAACAGAAGAGAGAAACAGGAACCAGGATCCCACAAAAAAAGTACATGTAAATTAAGAAATAATGGAAGAAGATAAAATGGAAAGCCTTAAATCAAGGGTTAAAGCAACACTCGATAAGTTAAGACCTTACCTCCAGGCTGACGGAGGGGATATTAAGCTTGTTGAAATTACAGATGACTTCATCGTAAAAGTAAAACTGGAAGGAGCCTGCCATGGCTGCCCTTTCAGTATGCAGACCCTGAAAGGAGGGGTTGAACAGGCTCTTATGAAAGAAGTTCCGGATATTACCGGGGTGGCTGCAGTATGAGCCTTTATTGATCAAATTCGCAGCTGTTAATATACTATTTACTAATTTTAGCAGTTAATACAGTAAAATAATTGATTTGGGAAAATATCTTAAGTCAAATAAGGTTCTTATTGTGCTGGCCACAGGCCTGATGGCTGCCTCATGCTCAGTCGAAAAGAATACCAATATGAGCCGCTTTTATCATAACCTCACTTCCAATTATAATATCTACTTTAATGCACGTGAAGCATACCTGAATGGAGTAAAAAAGATAGAAGATGCCTATAAGGATGATTATTCCACACTGATACCGGTTTTTGAGTACAGCGATGAGAACGCTGCAAGTGCAGGTATTGGTGATATGGACATGGCAATACAAAAAGCATCAAAACTGATAAGCCTGCACTCACTGACGGCAAAACCCGAAATGGATAGTCATGAGACCCTGAGTGAAAAAGAGCAGGAGTTTTATGATCGTAAGGAATATAACAACTGGGTTGACGACAGCTACCTTTTAATGGGGAAAGCACAGCTACTTAAAAATGAACTGGATGATGCAAGGGTGACATTATTACATAATATACGGGAAACACATGATGAAGAAATGCGTGCCATATCAAATATCTGGCTGGCGAGGACTTATAATGAAATGGGTAATTTTCGTGAGGCAAACAGGCTGCTGACTGAGATGGACCCACAGGTGCTGGATAATTCGGTCAGGGCAGATTATTACCTTACCCTCGCTGACTTGCATATCAGGCAAAATCAATATGAAAGGGCTATTGAACCGCTTACTGTTGCCCTTGATAATTTATCAGGTAAAAAGGATATGAACAGGCCTGCATACATCCTTGCCAGGCTATATGAGGAAACCGGAAACAGCGAACAGGCAACAAAGTATTACAAGGAGGTAATAAAACTAAAACCGCCATACGAGATGGAGTTTAATGCCAGGATCAGCCAGGCAGGAGTCTTTGATGTTGAATCAGGTAATGTTGGTGATATAAGAAGACAGCTGAATAAACTTTTACGTGACGCAAAAAACAGGGAATACCGCGACCAGATATACTTTGCTATGGGTAACCTGTCAATGCGTGAAGGTAATACGGATGAAGCAATTGAGTATTATCACGAATCAGCAGCCGCCAGTACAACCAACAATAATCAAAAGGGAAGATCATACCTGATGCTGGCAGAGTACTACTTTGAAAAACCCGATTACATGCAGTCACAGATGTTTTACGACAGTGCTGTAACTTTTCTTGATCAAGATTACCCCGGGTACAATGAATACTATGCAAGGTCGTTGAACCTTAATGAACTCACCAGTTACCTCGATATCATAAGCACCCAGGACAGCCTGCAGTATTTGGCTTCACTGAGCCCTTCCGAGATTGATAACATAATAAATGGTATCATAAGAAAGATCGAAGAAGAAGAAAGGCTGGCCAGCACATCCACAGATGACAGGTACAACCTTGGCCAGTTCTATGAAAACCAGAGAAGGTTCAGGGATAATATCGATGCAAGCGGTCAATGGTATTTTTACAACCAGTCGGCCCTGACTTTTGGACGGACAGAATTCCGTAACAGGTGGGGCGACAGAAAACTGGAAGACAACTGGAGGCGAAGAAACAAATCAACAACAGGTGCTATAAAAAGTACATTGGAGGGCAGCGGGGAACAGGCAGAAGAGAATATTGTTCCCGAATCAGATATTAAATCAAAA
The DNA here is from genome assembly GCA_964577305.1 of uncultured Rikenellaceae bacterium. Classification (GTDB taxonomy): domain Bacteria; phylum Bacteroidota; class Bacteroidia; order Bacteroidales; family VadinHA17; genus UBA9300. The sequence goes on along the minus strand of CAZNYS010000001.1, from coordinate 74,787 downwards.
GAATACTATCTCAAAAACCTGCCTATGAGCGATTCGCTCATTGAAGTGTCTGATAAAATGATCGCAGATGCTTTATATAACTCTGCAATGGTGTACCACGAAAAATTCAATGATACTGAAAAAGCAAGCCAGTCATATGCAGAATATATGAACCGGTTCCCAAACCACTACCGGGTCCCGCAGGCACTGTACAACCTGTACCGGGTAAACGAAGACAGCGATCTGCAACTGGCAAACTCATACAAGCAGCGACTTATTGACAGGTATCCCGACAGTGAGTATGCAAAAATATTATCCGATCCCGGTTACCTTGAATCACGGATAAAGGAGGAAAACAGAGCTGAACAGGTATATAATAATGCATTCCGGGAATGGAAGAATGGAAATACAGAAGCAGTTATTGATATCTGTGATAATGCGGAAGGTGAATTCCCTGACTCAAACCTGCTTCCAAAATTTATGCTCCTGAAAGCATATGCACTTGCTCCATCGGTTGATGAAAAAAGCCTTAAGGAAGAACTCCTTGCAATAACAACCAGTTTCCCCGGATCAGAGGAAGCAGGCAGGGCCTCTGAAATGATTGCATACCTAAACAAAAAAGTACCCGGGTTAAAGGAAGAAGAAGAAATACAGATCGCGATCCAGCTGTACGATACTCTTGACTCCTCTCCTTACAGGTTTATTATTATATTGAAAGAAGCAGGCCTCGACATGAACAGGCTAACCTTTGATGTAATTAACTATAATATTGATAATTACACCGATGAAAATTATAATACACGTGGCGAACTGGTCGATAATAAATATATAAGGATAACTGTTGGCACATTTGAAGATATCACAACTGCAATGGAATACTATAATAATTTCCAACCCTCTGAAATACTCAGGAGCACAGGAGGAGGTGAAATGCTTACCTTTATTATAAGCTCGTCCAATTTTGAAAGTTTTACTGCTGATAAGGATGCCGACAGATATTATCTCTTTTTCAGGGAAAACTATCTTAAGTGATATAACTTTGTGCAGGTATTAGTCAATTAATATTTCACACTATGAGAAAAATAAGAATTCTCTGGACTGATGATGAAATTGAAATATTGCAGCCTCATATCATTTTCCTGCAGGAAAAGGGTTACGAAGTCGAAACCTGTACTAACGGTAACGATACCATCGACCTGGTCAGTGCTAATAATTATGACATAATATTCCTGGATGAACATATGCCCGGAATGAGCGGTATTGATACCCTGAAGGAAATAAAACAAATAAGACCAACTGTTCCTGTAGTAATGATCACCAAGAGTGAGGAAGAGGATATCATGGAAGATGCTATAGGATCACAGATAGCCGATTACCTGATAAAGCCGGTAAAGCCAAACCAGATACTCCTCTGCCTCAAAAAAAATACTGACAGCCAGAGACTTGTAACCGAAAAAACAACAAGTGGTTACCAGGGCGATTTCGGTAAGATAAGACAGCTGATAAGTGAAGCTGATAATTCCGAAAAATGGATAGAGATTCATAAGAAGCTTGTCTACTGGGATATACAGCTTGATAAGGCTAATGATATTAATCTGCGCGAAATATTCCTGATGCAGGAACAGGAAGCAAATAATGCATTCTCCAAGTTTATATCCGCCAATTATTTATCATGGCTCAGTAATGAAAGTGATAAACCACTTATGAGCCCCTCGCTGATGAAGGAAAAAGTATTCCCTCATCTCAAGAAGCAGGATACGTTGTTCTTTATACTTATCGATAACCTCAGGTATGATCAGTGGAAGATAATATCAGAAGAATTAACCTCCCTGTACAGGATTTCAGGGGAGTCAGTATATTACAGCATACTGCCCTCCGCCACCCAGTACTCAAGAAATTCCGTGTTTAGCGGCCTTATGCCCCTTGATATCCAGAGACAATATCCCGAATTATGGGTTTACGACGATGAAGATGAAGGGAAAAACCAGTATGAGAGCGAATTACTGGAAAAACAACTGGCACGCTTTTCCCTTGATATAAAGTGGAAATATTATAAGGTAAGCAGTAATGCTGCAGGGAAAAAAATAAATGATACACTACCTGATCTCCTCGGCATGGACTTTAACGTGCTGGTTTACAATTTTGTTGATCTTATCTCCCATGCACGGACCGAAATAGATATTATCAGGGACCTCGCCAATGATGAACCCGCATACAGGACTCTCACACACTCGTGGTTTATACATTCCCCCCTGTATGATTTACTTAAAAACCTTAGCACAGAAAAAGTGAAGATTATAATCAGTACCGACCATGGTACTATTAAGGTTACGAACCCGGTTAAAGTAACCGGCGACAGGAACACCTCGCCCAACCTCAGGTATAAACTGGGCAGGAACCTTGATTACCGGACATCTGAAGTGTTTGATGTTGCCGACCCACACAAGGCAGGGCTGCCAAAATCAAATATATCCTCAAGGTATATCTTTGCCCGCAACTATGATTTCCTCATTTACCAAAATAACTATAATTATTACGCAAAATATTACAGGAACAGCTTCCAGCATGGAGGTATTTCGATGCAGGAACTATTGATCCCCGTGGCAACACTGGAACCAAAGTAAAAGGAATTATATAAGGCTAAGGCTGAGGCTAATCGGGCACTTCAACAATCCTGCTGTTATCAGGATTAACGGTAATATAAACTTTTACAGTTTCCTCCGGTAGTAGTGACTCAACTTTTTCCGGCCATTCCATGAAACATTTTCTTCCTGAATCCAGGTATTCTTCGAAACCAAAATCAAAAACTTCTTCCTGCGTTTTTATTCTGAAGAAGTCGAAATGGTATAATATATCACCATTATGAGTTTTATATTCATTCACCAGTGTGAAACTGGGGCTTGTTGCTGTATCAATACTACCCATCTTATCGCATATGGCTTTTATCAGGCTGGTTTTGCCGGCTCCCATTGAACCGTAGAAAGCAAATATATTGTTTCGTCCGGTATACCTGATGAATTCATCTGCAGCTTTACCCAGCTGGTCAGTATTTTCAATTAATATCTGCATAAATCAATGTGGAAAAGAAATAACACCACACTGCAAATATAATTGCTTTTTTATGGATTAATCCAGTATTCCAGTATTCCAAAAAGCATCTATTGCCACAGATCAATTATTTTTTTACCTTTGGTTTTATCAAAAAAACCCGGCATATGCAGGAGAAACAAAAACAGGAAAAATATATTTCCAGTACGGCTCTTATGCCGCAGGAGGAACAACTGGAGACAGGTCTGAAAAAGAAAAAAATTACTATTGGCATACCACGCGAATCCGAAGAGAATGAAAAACGGGTTGCCCTTACTCCTGAAGCAGTAAATATACTCGTTGAAGCAGGCAACAAGATATTTGTCCAGGAAGGATCAGGAAAAGGTGCAAACTACTCAGATAAAGATTACAGTGAGAACGGGGCCTTAATAACCAAAACAGGTGATGAAGTATTTAACTGCGACCTTGTAATAAAGGTAGCTCCCTTCTCAAAGAAGGAGGTCGATAAGCTTCATGAGCGTACTACGGTCCTCTCATTCCTTAAAGTACTGAAACAGGACAAGGATACGCTTACCGCTATGATGCGCAAAAATATCACTGCCATTGCATTCGAAAGGATCAGGGACAAACATGATGAGTTACCTGTGGTTGAATCAATGAGTGAGATAAGCGGTGTCACGGCAGTACTTATTGCTTCGGAATACCTTAGCAACCAGTATGGAGGAAAGGGAGTGATGCTGGGAGGTGTATCAGGTGTAACACCAACAGAGGTGGTTATAATTGGTGCCGGTACAGCCGGTGAATATGCAGCAAGGGCTGCACTCGGGCTGGGAGCTGAAGTTAAGATCTTTGATAATTCGGTACACAGGCTCAGGCAATTTCAGTCAATACTGGGTCAGAGACTGCAGACATCAGTATACCATCCGCAGGTGCTCAATAAAGCCCTAAAATCGGCAGATGTTCTTATCGGTGCAATACAGATCGAAGATTTCAGGCCCTGGTACCATATCACTGAAGATATGGTGAAAAAAATGAAGAAAGGTTCATTCCTGATAGATCTCAGCATTGACAGGGGTGGTTGCATTGAAACCATGGAATGCCGTGACCTGCAGGATCCTGTTTATGAAAAACATGGTGTGATACACTTCTCTGCCTGGAACCTGCCTTCGAGGGTGGCCAGGACTGCTTCAATAGCATTAAGTAATGTGTTTACCTCATTGATACAGGAAATGGCCGATCAGGGTGGGCTGGATACAATGCTGAAAAGCTATTCAGGTCTTAACTATGGTGTATATATTTACAAGGGTATACTCACAAATGAAACCCTGGGACAGAAGTTTAACCTGCTGTCAAAGGATATTAACCTGCTGCTGGCCGCTTTCTGACCTTAAAGGTACTGCAAACCAGCAATGCCATCCGATACTTCAAGCTTTATACATGCACCGAGAACCAGTGCCCTGTTGTCTCTTATATGACCTGCGGGAAAACCGAAAGCTACAGGATAACCATATTTACTCACGCTCTCCATTATGATATCCGCTGCACCTGAAGCATACTTCACGTCAGACTCCTTGATATCAGTTAAACCACCTATAATTAAACCTTTAAGCCCTTTGAAAACATCTGCCAGGAGCAGCCCTGTGATCATCCTGTCCAGTGAATAAAAATATTCGCCCCTCTCTTCAATGAAAAGTATCTTCCCTTTCAGGCATTCCTTTATTTCAGTACCCATAAGATTACTTATCAGGGAAAGGTTGCCTCCTGTCAGTATGCCTTCTGCTTCCCCTTCTCTTGACAGCCCGGTATTCCATTCATAATCCTGTGGACTGTCAAAGAGTGATTTCTTTAATGTTACGAATGTTGCCGACCCCGTTTTGTTTTTATGATAATTCAGTGGCATCTCCCCATGCAGAGTGCTTATTCTTAGCTTACAGTTAATAAAAAGATGCAATACGCTGATATCACTGTATCCTACTATCCATTTCGGGTTTTTCCTGAAAGCCCTGAAATTAATATCGCGTATTATTCTCGATACTCCATAACCGCCTCTTGCACAAATTATTGCTTTTATCCCCGGGTCATCAAGTGCCTTTTGCATGTCAGCAATGCGCTGAGCATCGGTGCCGGCAAATATACCATGCCGCTCATACAGGGCATCACCTCTGCTCACAACCATCCCCCACGATTCCAGGGTACTGATCGCAGGTTCTATCACATCCCGCTCAACCAATCCTGCTGGAGCAACCACGGCTACCCTGTCACCTTTCTTTAACGCAGGTGGTTTGATCATTCTGTTCATCATACTTCAAAGATAAGGATTTTATGTTTCGCTACACTCGACGTAATTGGCCATGCTTGCGCATGGCGTAAATGGCTCCCTTCGGGAGTGTTATTGGCACTGCTGATGCAGTGCGTAATTTACCCCGCTAGCGCGGGGCGTAACTAGCTCGCTAAGACGAGCGAAATTTTTAAAATAATATGATTTTCGTAAATTAGTATGCTGTGGAGTAATTATTACTAAAATCTTGCTGTATGAATTTAGAAGATCTTGATATTTATAGGATAGCTTTAAAAATAAGTGATCTTGCCTGGGAAATATACCAGACCTTGCCTCGTGAATTCAAATTTAAAACAGGCCAGCAGTTTCTTAATTCCTCCGATTCAATAGGTGCAAATATAGCTGAAGGTTTCGGGCGGTTTCACTATAAAGACTCTCTGAAATTTTATTATAACTCCAGAGGATCTCTGTACGAGGCAATATATTGGACAGATAGATTAAAGAGTAGAAATCTCATATTGCCAGAACATTTTCATAAAATGCAACAACATACAACAGAAGAGAAAATTAAGCTTAACAAATTCATTAACTCCCTTAAATCCATATCACAACATTCAACATAATTACGCTCACGAAGTGAGCAAATTACATCCCGCGT
>CAZNYS010000001.1:32345-68724 GCA_964577305.1 uncultured Rikenellaceae bacterium | reverse complement strand
TATCACAACATTCAACATAATTACGCTCACGAAGTGAGCAAATTACATCCCGCGTCAGCGGGATTAATTACGCCGAACTCAGTGAGGCCATTTACATCCCGCGTTAGCGGGATTAATTACGCTCCCGCCAGCGAGCAAATATTTTCTTATCTTTGTTCCAATTTTCGGATCAGAGACACAATATTATAATCGAGAATGAAAAAGCCTGACAGACACCTGATTACTTCAGCCCTGCCATATGCCAATGGCCCTATACATATCGGGCACCTGGCAGGAGTATATGTGCCCAGTGATATATATACAAGGTACCTTAAAATAAAAGGGGAGGATGTAATTTCCATTTGCGGATCTGATGAACATGGAGTGCCTATAACACTGAAAGCCAGGAAAGAAGGTGTTACTCCACAGGAGATAGTCGATTATTATCACGCCCTTAACAAAAAGTCTTTTGAGGATTTCGGCATAGAATTCGATATTTATTCAAGGACAAGCAACAAGATACATTACGAAACAGCTTCAGACTTCTTCAGCACCCTTTACAAAAAGGGTGAATTCATTGAAAAATCCTCTGAGCAGTATTACGATAATGAAGCCGAATGTTTCCTGGCCGACCGTTATATAACAGGTACATGCCCGCATTGTGGTCATGATAGTGCCTATGGCGACCAGTGCGAAAATTGCGGCACATCATTAAGCCCTACTGACCTGATCAAGCCACGCTCAATGGTCAGTGGGACAAAACCAGTAATGAAAAAAACAAAACACTGGTACCTCCCCCTTGATAAATTTCAAGGATGGCTCAGGCAATGGATCCTCGAAGACCACAAGGAGTGGAAAACCAATGTTTACGGACAGTGTAAGTCGTGGCTCGACCAGGGACTGCAGCCCAGAGCAGTCAGCAGGGATCTCGACTGGGGTGTCCCTGTGCCCGTTAGTGGAGCAGAGGGTAAAGTGCTTTATGTATGGTTTGATGCTCCCATTGGTTATATATCGGCAACACGCGAGCTAACCGACGACTGGGAAAAATACTGGAAAGACCCGGGCACCAGGATGGTGCATTTTATCGGCAAGGATAACATTGTATTTCACTGTATTATTTTCCCGGTGATGCTTAAAGCTGAAGGTTCATATATCCTCCCTGATAATGTGCCCGCCAACGAGTTTCTGAATCTTGAGAATGACAAAATATCCACCTCAAGGAACTGGGCCGTATGGCTGCATGAATACCTTGAAGAATTCCCGGGTGAGCAGGATGTGCTGCGTTATGCGCTATGTGCCAGTGCCCCGGAAACAAAAGATAATGACTTTACATGGAAAGAGTTCCAGGCCAGGAACAATAATGAGCTGGTAGCCATACTGGGCAATTTCGTAAACAGAACCCTTATACTTACTGATAATTATTTCAATGGTGAAGTGCCCGCCCTGTCAGGAACAGATGAATATGACAGGAAAGTACTTGCAGAAATAGCACTATTGAAGGAAAAGGTAGCTTCTGCACTTGATGCTTTTCGATTCAGGGAGGCTCTGAAGGAAGCAATGAACCTGGCAAGGCTGGGGAATAAATATCTTGCCGATACCGAACCATGGATAGTGATAAAAAATGACAGGGAAAAAGTAAAGACAATACTTAATATAGCCCTTCAGATAACCGCAAATCTTACTATCATACTGGACCCGTTCCTGCCCTTCTCAGTGAAAAAATTAAGGGAATGGCTTAATATAGAAGTCCTTAAATGGGATAATGCGGGAAGGGATGATCTTCTCAGGCCAGGTCATAAGATCAAAAAACCCGGGCTTCTTTTCAGGAAGATAGAAGACGAAGAAGTAGAAAAACAGGTCAATAAGCTTATGGAAACGAAAAAACAAAACGACAGCCCTGCAAAAGAAACAGAACCTGTGAAAGAAAATATAAGCTTTGACGATTTTGCAAAGCTTGATATACGCACAGCAACCATTATTGATGCCACCAGGGTACCTAAAACAAAAAAACTCCTTGAACTGACACTGGATACAGGGATAGATAAGAGGAAGGTCGTTGCCGGTATAGCTGAATACTTCGATCCATCAACTGTTAAAGGGAAAAAGGTATCGGTACTGGTTAACCTTGAACCACGAACGATTAAGGGTATTGAATCACAGGGTATGATACTTATGGCAGAAGAGGACGACGGTAATCTGGTGTTTATCTCACCTTCGGATAAAACAAAAAACGGGAGCAGGATCAGGTAGGTTATTTCTTCTCCCAGATCCAGACTTGATCAAACGACTTATTGAGGCGGTTGCGTTCATCAATTGCTTCCTGCATGGTACCGAATGATTCGGCAGAAACCCTGTAATAACCGTTATCTGCCTTTAATAATTCAGCATTGTAACCCTTGAGTGCAAGTTCATTGAACAGACGGCTTGCATTGTCAGCATCCTTAAAGCTTCCTACTATAAGGTGATATATACCAGCCCCTCGTGTTCCCTGTGTCTGTATATCCTTAACAGGGCTTTCCCCGGGTTCATCCTGTATTACATTTACCGGTTCACCGGCATTCTCCGTAACACCAATCCCCTCATGTTCATAATCAGTTACAGGACTTATTACACCTGCCTGGTGAGTTTCGGGCATTTCACTGAATAATTCTTCCTGTGCTGACTGTATTTCTTGAAATTCGACTTCTGCAAGCGGATTAAGGGTGATTTTTGACTTAAAGAGATCTGTCTTCAACGGAACAACTATCATTGCAAGGACAAATGGTAGTGCTACTGCAGCTCTCCAAATCATCCTGCGCCGACTGGCTATTATAACGGGATCCTTGTCGCGGCGCCTGATTACAGCTTTTGATATATTATAATCCTCAACCGGTTCCCGGTAAAAGGTTGACAGGCCATATGCATCAAGGAGATAATTAATATCATTGTCGGGTTCAAACTGCAAACTGCCTTCCCTGTTCATCTGGAAATGACCTATACCAGTCAGGTGTATACGCTCACCACTGTTTAGCGTATTCCGCAACTCGCTGATATAATCCTCAACTATTCGCTTTGAATCAGCATAGCCTATACTCCTTTTCTCGGATATCTTGCCGATAAGCAAACCGTCATTATGGCTAAGCCTGCTGTTAAAGGATATTGCCTTTACCGGTGGGTTAAAAGTATGGCTGTCCCTGTCTAACCTGGCAGGGGTATAATTGCCTATAAACCCACCGAAGCCGGGAAGGATAACACAATCGTGGCTGAATAACAGCTCCCTGATAAATGGACTAAGGTCTTTCATATAAATCGCATCTGTTGAATACAAAAATAATAAAAGTCTTTGAATAATTATTTCATCTCAGCAATCTAAATATTATCTTCGCTGTTCCTATCTCTGAATATAAGGAAAAAAATGAAAGAACTGAGAATGGTTGACCTTAAGGGTCAATATGATAGAATAAAAACCGAGATCGACTCTGCTATACAGTCAGTAATTGATTCCGCTGTTTTTATCAGGGGTCCGGAAGTAATACATTTCGAGGAGGAACTGGCTTCTTATCTTGGCGTCAAACATGTCATCAGCTGTGCCAACGGCACCGATGCACTTCAGGTAGCAATGATGGGACTGGACTTAAAACCGGGTGATGAAGTAATAACCACAGATTTCACCTTTATTGCCAGCGTGGAGGTTATTGCATTGCTCGGGCTAAAACCCGTCTTTGCAGAGCCCGAACCCGATACATTCAATATTTCACCCGCCGCCATTGAAAAAGCTATAAGCCCAAAGACCAGGGCAATAATACCGGTTCATCTCTTCGGGCAATCGGCGGATATGGAAGAAATATTGAAAATAGCCCGCAAACACAAGCTGTTCATTATTGAAGATGCCGCACAGGCAGCAGGCACCGAGTATATATTTTCCGACGGCACAAGACAAAAAGCAGGTACTATAGGCGATGTTGGTTGCACATCATTCTTCCCCTCAAAGAATCTTGGATGTTACGGCGATGGCGGTGCAATATTTACGAATGATGACAGTCTTGCAAGACTTATGCGCAGTATTACCAACCATGGCAGTACAAAAAAATATTATCATGATGATATAGGAGTTAATTCAAGGCTCGATGCCATCCAGGCTGCTATACTCAGGGTCAAACTCAGGTATCTCGATGAATATAATAATGCGCGCAGGAATGCCGCTTCATTCTATGACAGGCAATTAAGCCAGACTGAAAAGGTAATCTCCCCTTTCAGATCAAACAAGTCAACCCATATTTTTCACCAGTATACCGTAAAGACAGATCCCGGAACAAGGGATGACCTGAAGAATTACCTTGCAGAAAGGGAGATACCTTCAACGGTATATTACCCGGTGCCCATGCACAAACAAAAAGCATACAGCTACCTGGGCTTCAAGGATGATGAATTCCCGGTAACCGGTTCATTATGCAGCTCTGTCCTGTCACTGCCAATGCACACAGAACTTAACATTGACCAGCTAAAGTACATATGTGATAATATTTATAAGTTTTTTGAAGACAACAGGTAAATTATGGATGATTATTTTGCTCACGAAACAGCAGTGATAGACGAAGGCTGCAGGATAGGTAAGGGATGCCGAATATGGCATTTTTCCCATATTATGACAGGTGCCGAGCTGGGTGAAAAATGTAACCTTGGGCAGAATGTGGTTATATCACCGGGTGTTATTCTGGGTAAAAATGTCAAGGTACAGAATAATGTATCAGTATATACAGGTGTAATATGTGAAGATGACGTATTCCTCGGCCCTTCAATGGTCTTTACCAATATAGTCAATCCCAGGAGTGCAGTGGTGAGGCGTGATCAGTACGTAAAGACAATTGTTGGCAAAGGAGCAAGCATAGGAGCAAACGCCACCATCATCTGTGGTAATAATATAGGTAAATATGCATTTATTGGTGCCGGTGCCGTAGTGACCAGAGAGGTTAAACCATATTCGCTTGTTATAGGTAATCCCGCAAGGCATGCAGGGTGGATGAGCGAATACGGACACAGGCTTGAATTCAATGATGATAACATAGCCGTATGCCCTGAGAGTGGAGAGAAATACAGGCTTTCAGGAAACGATGTTTCTAAAATTATTGATTAGTTTTACAGGATTAAAAAAGGGACCTATGAGTGATAAGTCAAAAAACTTCGGCCTGATAGGCGTGGCAGGTTATATAGCAGTGCGACACCTTGCCGCTATAAAACAAACCGGAAATAACCTCCTTGCCAGCCTCGATCCTTTTGACAGCGTGGGTATTATCGATTCATATTTCCCTGACAGCGATTTTTTTGTTGAGTTTGAACGGTTCGACCGCCATTTTGAGAAACTTAAAAGATCAGGTATAAAAATTGATTACGTAAGCATATGCTCACCTAATTTCCTGCATGATTCACATATACGGTTCGCACTAAGGCACCAGGCTGATGCCATCTGCGAAAAACCGATAGTCCTTAACCCATGGAATATTGATGCATTACAGGAGATAGAGAAAGAAACAGGGAAGAAAGTGTATACCGTACTGCAGCTGAGGCTTCACCCTTCAATCATTGCCCTTAAAGAAAAAATAATGAAGGAGAAAAAAGATCAGAAACACAATATTGATCTTACGTATATCACCAGCAGGGGAAACTGGTACAAATTCTCATGGAAAGGGCACCTGCAAAAATCAGGAGGGGTGGCTACCAATATAGGTATTCATTTCTTTGATTTACTCAGCTGGGTATTCGGTGACACACAGGAAAATCATGTCCACCTCCTTGAAGAAGATAAGGCGGCAGGATACCTCGAACTGGAAAATGCAAGGATAAGGTGGTTCCTGAGTATAGATTATAATGACCTGCCGGAAGAAATAAAACAGAAGGGACAGAGAACATACAGGTCAATACGCGTTGAAGGTAATGAGATTGAATTCAGCGGTGGCTTTAATGACCTGCATACCAAAACATACAGGCAGATCCTTGCAGGTGGAGGATATGGATTGGATGATGCACGTAATTCAGTGCAAACAGTATACGAAATACGAAACAGCGAAAAACAAATAAAGAAAGGGGAAATGCATCCTTTTGCATTTAGCATTGTAAAATAAATCTTGAAAATGTACAGAAAACTAATAGAAGGAAAAACTAAATTATCAGTTATAGGACTCGGATATGTTGGTTTGCCAATAGCCCTGGAGTTTGCAAAGAAAATCAATGTAATAGCTTTTGATATACGTACTGACAGGGTCGAGAGCATAAGAAAGGGAGTGGATCCCAATGAAGAAGTACCTGACGAAGCCTTTAATGATATCAATATACATTTCACTTCCGACCCCGAAGACCTTAAGGAAGCCTCTTTTCATATAATTGCAGTGCCTACACCTACCGATAGACATAACCTGCCCGATCTGGGTCCTGTTATGGCAGCCTCAGAAACCGTAGGTAAAATACTGAAAAAAGGAGACTACGTGGTTTACGAATCAACCGTTTATCCGGGATGTACTGAGGAAGACTGTGTGCCCGTGCTTGAAAAATTTTCCTCTTTGAAATACCGCGAAGATTTCAAGGCCGGATTCTCCCCTGAAAGAATAAATCCTGGTGATAAGGTTCATACGCTCACCTCGATAGTTAAGGTTACAAGTGGCTGCGATGAAGAATCTGCCGAAGAGATAGCTAAGACTTATGAACTGATAATTGGTGCAGGTATACACAGGGCAAGCTCAATTAAAGTAGCGGAAGCTGCAAAAATTATAGAGAATACCCAGCGCGACATTAATATTGCTTTCATGAATGAGCTATCAATAATATTCAACAGGATGGGCATCAATACCTATGAAGTGCTGGAAGCAGCCAGAACAAAATGGAACTTCCTGAAGTTCTATCCCGGCCTGGTGGGTGGCCACTGTATAGGTGTCGATCCCTATTACCTGTCCTATAAAGCCAAAGAGCTTGGTTATCACCCCCAGATGATCGATTCAGGCCGCTTCGTTAACGATAGCATGGGAGGGTATATTGGAAAACAAACCGTTAAAAAAATTATTGCATCTTCAAAAAGCCCCAAAGGAGCCAGAGCGCTCATAATGGGAATTACATTTAAAGAAAATGTGACTGACATCAGAAACTCCAAAGTAGTTGATGTTATCGATGAATTGGTCGACTTTGGTCTTTTAATTGATGTGATAGATCCCAACGCTGATCCTGCGGAGGTAAATAAGGAATACGGATTGGAACTGAAGGATAAACCAAAAGGCAAATATGATACGGTGATTGTGGCCGTGAATCATGAACAGTATCTTAACCTTGACGAAGATTATTTCGGCAGACTGCTGAATAAAAAAGGAATACTTGTTGATATAAAAGGTATCTACAAGGGTAAAATAAAGAATTTCACTTACTGGAGCCTATAGGCATGAAGAAAAAAGTACTGGTTACAGGAGGAACAGGTTATATCGGTTCACATACTGTTGTTGAACTGCAGAATGAAGGATTTGAAGTCTTTATTATTGATAACCTGGCTAATTCGGATATTAAAGTACTTGACGGCATTAGACTTATCACAGGCAAAAAACCTGTTTTTGAACAAATTGACCTGTGTGACTTTGACAGGCTCCAGGGATTTTTTCCCCTTAATCCCGATATTGAAGCCATCATTCACTTCGCTGCCTATAAAGCCGTGGGTGAATCAGTGGAAAAACCAGTGCTTTATTATCATAACAACCTTGTATCGTTGTTAAACCTGATGAAGTGCATGCAGGATTTTAATATCCCTTCAATGGTTTTTTCTTCATCATGCACAGTGTATGGCCAACCTGATACATTACCTGTTCCCGAGTATAGCCCGGTACAGGAGGCTGTTTCGCCTTACGGAAATACAAAACAGATTGGCGAAGAAATAATAAGGGATACACTTCATTCCTGTAAAGAGCTCAAGGCAATCTCCCTGAGGTATTTCAATCCTATAGGTGCACATCCTTCGTCACATATCGGTGAACTCCCCATTGGTATACCGGAAAATCTTGTGCCCTATATTACACAGACAGCAGCCGGCATAAGGGATGAGCTTAGAGTATTTGGCGATGACTATGATACTCCCGATGGATCGTGCATACGCGATTACCTGCACGTTATCGACCTGGCGCAGGCACATGTTGTAGCCCTGAAAAGGCTCCTGGAAGGAAAGAATAAGGACAACTATGAAATATTTAACCTGGGAACGGGCAAGGGGGTATCAGTTTTTGAAATTATCGACTCCTTTGAAAGAGTATCGGGGGAAAAACTGAAATACCGTGTCGTCGACAGGCGGCCGGGTGATATTGAAAAGATTTGGGCCGACCCTTCACTGGCCAATAAGGAAATGGGCTGGTCAACACGCTATTCTCTCGATGATGCCATGAAATCAGCATGGGACTGGGAACTGAATTATCGCAAACTGAAATAAACAACAGAATATTATTCCATAAAATGAACAGATCAGTACTTATAACAGGAGGAGCCGGGTTTATTGGCTCTCATGTCGTGCGTCATTTTGTAAAGAATTACCCTTCTTACCTTGTTGTCAATGCCGACAAACTAACCTATGCCGGTAACCTCCAGAACCTCACCGATATCGAAAAATCAGACAATTACAGGTTTGAGAAAATTGATATAGTAAATGAAACCGCGGTAAACGAACTGTTCGACAAATATAAATTTGATGGTGTGATACACCTGGCAGCAGAATCACATGTCGACCGTTCAATATCATCTCCCAAAGAATTTGTTTATACCAATATTATAGGTACCGTTAACCTTCTGAATGCATCAAGGAAAGCATGGGCTGATACTGAAGGAAAAGTTTTTTATCATATATCCACTGATGAGGTTTATGGCTCACTTGGTCCCGATGGACTGTTCACCGAAACCACACCGTACGATCCGCGCAGCCCTTACTCTGCATCCAAAGCCGGGTCAGATCACTTTGTGCGTGCTTATTTCAATACCTACGGACTTCCAGTAGTCATTAGTAACTGTTCAAATAATTACGGGCCAAACCAGTTCCCCGAAAAGCTTATCCCGCTGGCTATTAATAATATTAAGACAGGTAAAAAAATTCCTGTATACGGCAAAGGAGAAAATATAAGAGACTGGCTTTACGTGGAAGACCATGCAAGGGCAATTGATATTATTTTCCATAATGGAATACACGGGGAAACCTACAATATTGGAGGTAATAACGAGTGGAAAAATATTGACCTGATATACCTTCTTTGTGAACTGATGGATAAAAAGCTGGGAAGGGCCGCAGGAGAATCAGCCAGGCTGATCACATTTGTTAAAGACCGTGCCGGCCATGATATGCGGTATTCAATCGATTCAACCAAAATAATTAAGGAACTGGGCTGGTCTCAGGCTCATAACTTCAGGGAAGGATTGAGCAAAACGATTGACTGGTACCTGCTGAACGAAGAATGGATGATGAATGTACTTTCAGGAGATTATGAGAAATACTACGAGGAGCAATACCTTAAAAGATGAACATATCAAGGAATTAAAGGTATCAATACTCCTTGAGAACAGTATAGGTAAGCTCAAACCTGACAGCATCTTCACTTTCCCTGTTGGCTTTAACTATCAGGTTCTTTGTGCTCAGTTCAGGTAAATAGATCTCTATAACAGGTTCAGCGATATTCCCTTCAATATAATTCTGCACAAAATCCGAAATATTTACCTTGTAAAGGTTCGTAACCTTATTATAAGTACCGTCAAGAAATGCCTCGTCCACAAGGTAATCAGTCAGTAACCTCTTTACCCCTGCACTGTCGTATCTTACATAAATATTATCAGGTACCATCTCTTCTGTATAATCAATGTCATTAATGTAAACCGGCAGGTAGATCCTTGCCTTGTTCACTGCCACATTATAGGGCACTGACCTTAGAAACTCAAGTCCTGGAATAGCCAGCCTTGAATATACCCCCTCCATAGGCTGGACATAAGCAAGCGTATCCTTAATCGGTTCATTGATATATTTTATTTTCTTATCCGGGTCAGCCTGTTCGTAATCATGCAGGAACCTGTTATAGCTCAAACATTTGGTATTCATAAGCAGCTGGTACGTTCTATCATAGCCTGAAGCATCGGTATAATAAATCTCTATTATTGTACTGCTCCCCCGTACATTCAACTCCAGCATATGATAGTTGCCTGTCTGGGGATATTCAAAATAAAGACCGTACATATAGTCTCTGAAGTCAACAGTATCACTTTGCAGGAACAGCTTTGATGTATCCCTAAGGACATATTCACCAAAAGATAAGGGAAGATTAAGGGTAATAACTGTATCAGTACCTTCTGGCATTGACGGTATTGCAACCGTGGCCAGGATATCCTTAACCGGAACATCTCTGCCTACCAGGTAGGTGGAGTCTACTGATAGTTTTTCACCAAGTTCATATATATTCATGGTACCCGAACCTAACATCTCTCCTATAATGTCTGTTATTGCAATCCGCAACTGAACCGAATCGATAGTGAAGCCCTCTCCTGGCCATTCAGTTGTAAGCCATAATTGAGTTACAAAATCAGCGCTTGTGAGACCAAAATAAGGATCAAGCATATTCCCCAGGTAATTAATTGAGGGGATCATTGATGTTGCAGAATCAGAGAAAAGAGTGTACATCTCAACACCTATGGTGTCAATAGCCACTATACTGTCAAAATCAGATTGGGGCAGCATCCCCTGTCCTATGGATGCAGGATCGTCCTCACATGAGATAACAATAAAAGATACCAGTACCGGTAGTACCAGTATTTTGTGAATTTGTTTTTTAAGTGATCTTATTATCGTAGCTGCAGAGCCTGAGTGTTTAGACAATTTTATCATAGAATTCATTATACGCATCAATATATTCCTCTTCATCCTGATATTTCAGTAAAAGCTTTTCCTGTGATTCAATATATTTCTTAACTTCTTTATTTAAATCCTTACTACCAATAATTATGCCATCTGAATTATCAATGGCCAATTTAGAAATATTATAAAAAGTAGCCCCGCCAGGAAAATTCAGGCGCTTCTTATCTATTCCGTCAGAAACCAGTTTATCGGTGAACGATTCTCTGAACGGGTTTTTAAAATCATTATTGTAGACAGAATAAATAATCTTTACATCAGCAAAAAGAGGATCATCATCATAAACTGTTCGTAAATAAAGAGGTACAAGTGCAGACATCCATCCATGACAATGAACTATATCGGGGGTCCACCTCAGTTTCTTAACTGTTTCCAGTACCCCCCTGGCAAAAAATATTGCCCGCTCATCATTATCAGCGAACTCCTCGCCTTTGGCATTTCTTACTACATGTTTGCGATGGAAATAATCTTCATTATCAATGAAGTAAACCTGCATTCTCGCTGCCTGAATGCTTGCAACCTTGATTATCAAAGGGTGATCGGTGTCATCTATTATTAAATTCATCCCCGATAAACGTATCACCTCATGTAACTGGTTGCGTCGCTCATTGATGCAACCGTATCGTGGCATGAATGTCCTGATCTCTTTCCCCCTTTCCTGTATCCCCTGTGGTAAATATCGGCTGATGCTGGAAATCTCTGACTCTGACAAATAAGGGGTAATTTCCTGTGATACGAATAATACCTTCTTACTATCCATTTGGCCTATTAATAACAGAATGCAAAGATAACAAAAATATTCCAATACCTGAATTGCTGAATCAGCTTATTGATTTAATTAACATTATCATTCTTAGCAATTTTGACTAAATTTACCAGCCCGATCAAATTTTTAACCAGGAATGAAACATATAAATACTACAGCCGGCCTGAAAAGCGAAATGAAGAAGAAAAAGGGGAAAAGCATCGGTATGGTTCCTACAATGGGGGCCCTCCATTCCGGGCATACATCACTGGTTGTAACATCAGTAAGTGAAAATGAAATTACATTAGTCAGCATATTCGTTAATCCCACTCAATTCAATGATGCCAATGACCTTATGAAATATCCCCGCACAATTAATTCCGACCTGGAAATACTATCTGATATATTAGGGCCATGTGATATTGTATTTACTCCCGAAGCTGATGATATTTACAGGGATGAAGAGATTCCGATGATCGACCTGGGGCACCTCGAAAAAATAATGGAAGGTAAACACCGTCCGGGCCATTTTATGGGTGTCGTGCGCATAGTAAATATACTCCTGGATCTCTGTCGCCCCGGCAGGGCTTATTTCGGACTTAAAGACTTCCAGCAACTGGCAGTGATAAGAACATTGGTTAAACAAAAAGACCTGAAAACAAAGATAATTGGATGCCCTATTGTCAGGGAAGATAGTGGCCTGGCTATGAGTTCAAGAAATACCAGGTTGTCATCATCGATGCGTCAAAAAGCCGGTATTATTTATCATACACTGAAGAAGTACCATGAACAGACTGTGCCCTTTGATATTAACAAACTGAAAAATAAAGTAATAGAAGAGATAAATGCAAACGACCAGTTTAATGTTGAGTACTTCGAAATAGTGGATGACAATGAACTTAAGCTACTGACGTCTGTTAATGATATAAAAAAGGAAAACAGTTATACAGGATGCATTGCAGTATATGCAGGTGAAGTGCGGCTGATTGATAATATTCAGTTTTCTTTCCTGTTTCAAAAAGGTTAATTAACTTTGTACTCTAAATAATTTAATGCAGTCATGTTTATAGAAGTAGTGAAATCCAAAATTCACAAGGTAAGGGTTACTGAAGCAAACCTTCAGTATGTTGGAAGCATTTCCATCGACGAGGATTTGATGGAGGCTGCGGATATTCTGGAAAACGAAAAAGTACAGGTCGTTAACATTAATAACGGTGAGAGGCTTGAAACCTACGTGATTAAAGGAGAACGTGCATCCGGTTCAGTCTGTCTCAACGGTCCTGCTGCAAGAAAAGCAGCAGTAGGAGATGTGATCATCATCATATCATATGCCTCAATCGATTACAAAGAAGCCAAAACATTCAAGCCAAGGCTTATTTTTCCCGATACCGATACAAACAAACTGATCTGATCTTGAAAGATAGAATTAAGCAGATAATTAAACTGAGCATTTTTATAGGCCTCAGTGTAATACTCTTAATAATAGCTTTCAGGAATATTGATCTTGCCGATGTTTTTGAGGAACTGAAAAATGCAAAATATTCCTGGGTACTGATCTCTTTTACGGCTTCTGTACTGGCTTTTATCAGCAGGGCCAGGCGATGGATATTATTAATAAAACCACTGGGTTATAATCCCGGTCTCACTTCTGCATACCATGCCCTTATGACAGGCTACCTTTTCAATCTGGCAGCACCGCGCCTTGGCGAACTGACAAGATGTGTGGCACTGGGCCGTAAAGAAAAAATACCTGTCGACAGGCTCTTCGGTACCGTTATCGCCGAAAGAGCATTCGACCTGGTTAGCATGTTCATAATTCTGATCGTCATGATATTCGCCAGTGGAAATATTATGGACTCCTTTCTTAAAGAAAATGTAGTTCAGCCACTGGGTATAAAGATATCTTCAGTATTTACTTCCCCTGTGACGGTAATAGTGATATCAATATTATTCATTATTGCAGCAATAATAATACTTTCGATATACAGGGAAAGACTGATGAAGATAAAAATGTTTGCAAAGATCGGTGATATAATAAAAGGTATTCTTAGCGGTCTGAAAACCTTCGTAAGGATGAAAGATAAACTGGAGTTTATTATTCATACACTCGTTATCTGGTCCTTTTATATTATCATGACTTGGGTGATTTTCTATGCCATACCATCTACCTCACATCTGAATTTCGGTGATGCCGTATTTATACTCGTCATAGGCAGCCTGGGAATGGCAGCACCGGTGCAGGGTGGAATAGGTGCCTTTCACTGGATTGTCTCGCGCGGACTGAATGTTGTGTATGGTATTGATCTAAAAGACGGACTGGCATATGCCACCCTGTCTCATGAATCACAATTAATATTAATTGCTATCTTGGGTACAATTTCTTTTTACCTGATACTCGGGAAGTCACGAAGGAGGCACAAACAGCCTGAACAGGATAACTGATGGCAAAGAGTAAAACAATATATGTATGCACTAACTGCGGGGCCGAATCGCCTAAATGGGTAGGGCGATGCAATTCATGTGGTGAATGGAACACCTACGTGGAAGAAATAATACCTGCTAAAAAGAAAGAGTTTGCATCTTTCGGTCATGAACAGCCCAGGCCTCAGTTGTTAAATGATATTTCAGCCCTGGAGCAAAACCGCATCAGGTCGGGCATGGAAGAGACCGACCGCATTCTGGGAGGAGGTATAGTACCTGGCTCCGTAGTACTCCTCGGTGGAGAACCCGGTGTGGGAAAATCAACTCTTGCCCTGCAACTGGCCATGAAGCTTGAAAATAAGAAGATACTTTATGTCTCCGGGGAAGAAAGTGGTGAGCAGATAAAGCTAAGGGCCGGGCGACTCGGTTATATTAATGAATCCTGTTACGTGTATTCAGAAACATCACTTGAAGCAATAATCAACACTGCCGAAAGTATCAAACCCGAGATAATAATTATTGACAGTATACAAACCATCAGCACTGCCAGTCTTGACTCATCGGCAGGTACAATAAGCCAGGTAAGGGAATGTGCTGCAATACTGCTTAAGTATGCCAAGCAAACAGGTACCCCTATCATTCTTATCGGGCATATCACAAAAGACGGAAGCCTTGCCGGGCCAAAAATACTGGAACATATTGTTGATGTTGTGCTGCAGTTTGAAGGCGACAAAAACTATATCTATCGTATACTCAGGGCAGTGAAGAACCGGTTCGGGGCCACAACTGAGATTGGTATTTTTGAGATGCTAACAACAGGCCTGCGCGAAGTATCCAATCCCTCCGAAATGTTTATCAGTCAGCATGAAGAAGTGCTCAGCGGCATAGCCATAGCTGCCACCATCGACGGCATACGACCTTTTATGATCGAGACACAGGCGCTGGTTAGCAGTGCTGTTTACGGCACACCACAAAGAAGTTCGACAGGCTTTGATACCCGCAGACTTAACATGCTGCTTGCCGTGCTAGAGAAAAGAGCAGGCTTCAGGCTGGGTGTAAAAGATGTATTCATGAATATTGCCGGCGGCCTTAAAGTAAACGACCCTGCAATAGATATGGCGGTTATAAGTGCAGTATTGTCATCAAACCTTGATATACCTGTTGACCGTACCGTATGCTTTGCAGGTGAAACAGGCCTGTCGGGTGAGATCAGGCCTGTGAGTCATATTGATCAGAGGATCAAAGAAGCTTCTAAACTGGGCTTCAGTAAAATTTATATTTCAAAATATGCACGCCCGGGCGTGACTGACAGGTCTAAGATTAACATTGTCAGGGTGGGTAAGGTGGAGGCACTTGTGAAGGAACTTTTTGCCTGAACCCTAAAATTCTTCAAGGTCATATATATCCCCTTGACCCCTCTGGTCCTTCACTTTATCGCAGTCAAGCTCTATATCAAAACCCGGTGGTTCATCAAATACATCCGCTTCCATTATTCCCATTTCCTCGTCAGCGTATAGTTTTTGCAAAAACAGGCCGTAAACAGGCAACGCCATATTTGCACCCTGACCATGGGTCATATCTTCAAAATGAATGGCCTGGTCCTCCCATCCGCTCCATACACCTGCCACCAGGTTGGGAGTGATCCCAAGGAACCAGCCATTGGCATGATTCTGAGTTGTGCCCGTCTTGCCACCTATCTGGCTTCCCAGCTGATACTTAATTCTGAGCCTGATGCCTGTGCCCTGGTCTATGACACCACGTAACAGGCTTATCATAAGGTACGCCTGTTCCTCGCTCATTACTTCATCTATACGTGGGGTAAAAAGTGAAATAATATTACCATTCTTATCCTCTATTCTGCTTACTACCATAGGCTCTGTAAAAACACCTTTATTGGCATAAGTACCAAATGCCCCTACCATCTCGTTAAGTGTTAGTATCGAAGTCCCGAGGAATATGGAATTAACAGGATCGATATACCTCCTGTTAATGCCCATCCTTGCCATAAGGTCAACCACTGCCTGTGGAGTGAACTGCTTCATCAGCCAGGCCGAGATATAATTTTCCGAATTTGCCAGTCCCCATTTCAGGGTAACCATTTTACCATGATATTCACGTGGGCCGCTGCTCCTTGGTGACCATATGCTATCGTTATCCTCAAAATCCCTGGGTATGTTCTCAACCTCGTAGCAGGGCGAATAACCCTCCTGCATGGCCAGAGTGTACAGGAACGGCTTTATTGTTGATCCCACCTGTTTCCTTTGCTGGTTCACAGCATCATACTTAAAGAACCTGAAATCAGGTCCGCCCACGTATGCTTTGACATAGCCTGTATGAGGATCCATGGCCATCATCGACGCTCTGACGAAATACTTGTAATACAGTACCGAATCATAGGGGGTCATCACCGTGTCAATATCACCTTTCCATCTGAAAACCTCCATGGGTACGGGTGTATTAAAAGCTTTCCTTATAGAGTCTTCCGACACCCGGCCTGACATATTCTTGTACCTGTCGGTTCGTCTTATTGAAATATCCATCAACTCATTAACCTGTGCAGCTGTCAGATCATTACTGAAGGGAGGGCGCCGGAACCGTTCTGATACCTTGTTGAAAGCTGGTTGCAGGTCCAGTGCCAGGTGCTCGGCAACAGCTTCCTCGGCATACTGCTGCATCCTCGAATCAATGGTTGTGAATATCTTCAATCCATCACTGTAGAGGTTATAGTTTGAGCCGTCAGGTTTTTTGTTCTTCCTGCACCAGCCATATAAAGGATTATTATTCCATTGATTAAGTGCGTCAAGGTACTGGTTCTCGGAGAAAAACATGTCGCGACTGGGCTCATACGCTATCATGGTCGTCCTTATATATTCTCTTAAATAAGTAGCCAGGCCCGTATCATGACCTTCTTCCCTGAAATCGATTTCAATGGGCAGCTGACGGAGTGAATCAGCAACCTGCCTTTTAAGGTAACCATACTTGCCCATCTGGGAAAGGACAATATTACGCCTCTCTATCATATTCTCAGGATTCCTCTTAGGATTATACCTTATGGGGTTTTTTAACATCCCAACCACTATGGCGGCCTGCTCAATACTCAGTGAGTCAGGGGTGGTATTGAAATATACTGATGAAGCAGAAGTGATACCAACGGCATTATAAAGAAAATCATACTGGTTCAGGTACATGGCTATGATCTCTTCCTTGGTATAGTTCCTTTCCAGGCGTACTGCCGTGGCCCATTCCTTGAATTTTGCCAGGCCCAGCCCTATTGAATGGCTTTTTACAGTACCGTCCTCCATCATCTCACGAGTACTATACAGGTTCTTGGCAAGCTGTTGCGTTATGGTTGAACCGCCACCAGTTTCCTGTCTGAGTATTATTGTTTTTACCACAACCCGAATTAATCCCTTGATATCAATGCCGGAATGGCGATGGAAGCGTATATCCTCGGTGGCTATAAGAGCACCTATCACATATGGTGATATCTCATCATAGTCAACCCAGGTCCTGTTCTGCAGAAAAAACTTGCCCAGTAATACCCCGTCGGCCGAATAGACCTCGGCTGCCAGATTGTTTTCCGGATTTTCCAGTTCTTCGAATGATGGCATGGGTCCGAAAAGATCAAAGGAGATAAGGATAAAAATTGTTATTATCAATACAAAAGGAGTGGCAAATATTGCCCAGAACCATATTTTGTATTTCCTGTATTTGTCTTCTTTTTCTGCCATTTTGATGTGGTCTTTAAGCCAAAAGTACTAAATATTAATTAAAGAATTATCTTTATTAATTTTGAACTATGGGACAGAAATGCTTTACTTTGTCGAGCTAATTGTGGAAAGTAATTCAGATGGACATGAGTGTGAACCTCGTAATTGTAGAGTCGCCTGCAAAAGCAAAAACAATTGAAAAATTTCTTGGAAAAGATTTTAAGGTAGTATCCAGCTTTGGTCATATACGCGATCTTTCAAAAAAAAATATTGGTATTGATATTGAAAACGGTTTTAAACCGGAATATATTATACCTGATGACAAGAAGAAAATAGTTGATGAACTGAAGAAGCAGGCCGGTAACGCCTCCCTGGTATGGCTGGCCTCTGATGAAGACCGTGAAGGAGAAGCTATTGCCTGGCACCTGGCACAGGTACTCAACCTTCCTTCTGAAAAGACCAAAAGAATAGTTTTCCACGAGATAACAAGGGAAGCTATTGAGAAAGCGGTCAGCTCACCCCGCGGGATAAACCACTCACTCGTTAATGCCCAGCAGGCAAGACGTGTGCTCGACAGGCTCGTGGGCTTTGAGATATCACCAATATTATGGAAAAAAGTACAACCGGCTCTGTCGGCCGGAAGGGTGCAGTCTGTTGCCCTGAGACTGATCGTTGAAAGAGAACGTGAGATCATCTCTTTCAAACCTGTGTCATCATTCAGGATTACCGGTGAATTCCTAATTGATACTGATAATGGCGAAGAGACCAGAATAAAGGCTGAAGCAACAAAAAAATTCAGCCGCGAAGAAGATGCAGAGTCCTTTCTCCGGCTCTGTGCCAGTGCTGCTTTTAATATTGCAGATATAAATATAAAGCCCGGCACCAGGTCACCGGCACCTCCATTTACAACCTCAACCCTTCAGCAGGAAGCTTACAGGAAACTCGGATTTTCGGTGTCCCAGACAATGTCTGTAGCCCAGCGACTGTATGAAAGCGGTAAGATCACATATATGAGAACCGACTCAACAAACCTTTCGCAACTGGCTATCAATACAGTTGCAAAAGTAATTAAAGAAGAATATGGTGATAACTATTCAAGGCCGAGGCAGTACAAGACAAGGTCGAAAGGAGCACAGGAAGCACATGAGGCAATAAGACCCGCCTATATGGAGAAGAAAAGTATACAGGGGAACCAGCAGGAAAAGAACTTGTATGAGCTTATCTGGAAAAGAACAGCCGCCTCACAGATGAGTAATGCAACTATTGAAAAAACAAGTATTAAAATTGGAATGTCAAATTCTGATACTCCATTCCTTGCCCAGGCTGAAGTAATTAAGTTCGACGGATTCCTGAAAGTTTACAGGGAGTCAAGCGATAATAACGGTGAGAATGGATCCGACACAGTAATACCGCCGGTTAAGAAAGGTATGCCCCTGGAATACGAAAAGATCACCGCACAGGAAAAATATACGTCACCTGCCCCACGTTATACCGAAGCCAGCCTGGTTAAAAAAATGGAAGAGCTGGGTATCGGACGACCTTCAACCTATGCTCCTGTAATCTCAACAATACAGAACAGGGGCTACGTAGCCCGTGAAGACAGGCCGGGCGAATTACGGCCGGTGAATATCCTGATCCTTTCAGGGGGTAAGATCAGGGCAATGGTGAAAACCGAAAAAACCGGTTATGAAAAATCAAAACTTTTCCCAAAAGATATTGGTATTATCGTAAATGATTTCCTTGTCGAACATTTCAGTAATATTGTCGACTATAATTTTACCGCCAACATAGAAATACAGTTCGATAAGATTGCTGAAGGTGAGAAAGAATGGGACAATATGCTTGAAGAGTTCTATGGTCCGTTTCATAAAAGAGTAAGCTCAACCCTGAAGGAAGCCGACCGAAAAACGGGGGTAAGGGAATTAGGTACTGATCCCGGTTCGGGTGAACCGGTATATGCCAAGATGGGCCGGTTCGGCCCTGTAATCCAGATAGGTGATGCTTCAGAAGATAAAAAACCCCGCTTTGCCAGCCTGAGAAACGGACAACTGATTGAAACAATAGAGCTGGAAGAAGCACTGGAACTGTTTAATATGCCACGCAAACTGAGTGAATACGAGGGTGAAGAGATCCTGATTGGCATTGGCCGCTTCGGACCTTATGTAAAACATAAAAATAAATTCTATTCATTAAATAAAGGAAAAGACGACCCCTATAGTATCACTGGTGATCGTGCCATTGAGCTGATAAAGGAGAAAGAAGAATCAAACAAAAAGAAAGAAATAAAGCGCTTTGGTGATATAGTGGTGCTGCATGGCCGTTACGGGCCTTACATATCCCATAAAAAGAAAAACTATAAAATACCTAAAGGCACTGATCCTGAAGCATTGTCGGAGGAGGATTGCATGAAAATCATAGAAAAAAATTCAGGTTCAGGTAAAAAGAAATAATATTCTGGCTATGCTTGATTTAAATGACTATTTTGATCCCGTGAGTATAGATAAACCCCTTTGGTCTCACCTGGCTGAACCATCATGCTTCTCACGTAACCTTGTTATCAATACCGAAAACAAGCAGATCACCGACCTTAACACTTTCCGCCTCGCTATCGTTGGTGTGCCTGATGAGAGGCGTTCACCAAATAAAGGATGTGCAGGTGCCCCCGATGAAATAAGGGCCGACCTGTATAAGCTGTCAAGGCTGCCGGGAAAGATTAAAATAGCTGACCTTGGCAATTTAAAGAAAGGTGTCAGCTTCGATGACAGCCTCGCTGCACTGAGTGATGTTGTTGAATACCTCATTGCTGCCAATACTTTCCCCTTAATCATAGGAGGCAGCAGCACATTAATACCGGCCATCGCAAAAAAGATACGCGGTAAGTTCAACTATGCTTCTGTCGATTCGCGCGTCGACTGGGTCAATGAACGTAAAGAAAAAGATTCATTTAATTATCTCTCCGATATAATCCTTGGAAACAACAATCTCGACAATTTCATGATTGTGGGATACCAGTCATACCTGAACGACCCGCAGGTGCTTAATCGCTTCAGGAAACTAAACTATGACCTCGTAAGAATAGGAGAAGTAAGGGAAGATATACACGAAATAGAACCGTCATTCCGTGATGCAGGCCTTATTACTTTTGATATTTCATCTGTACGGCAGGCGGACGCACCCGGAACATTCGCGCCATCACCCAACGGCTTCTACGGTGAAGAAATATGTCTGCTCTCAAGATATGCCGGACTGTCTGACTCTTTGCAGGCTGCAGGATTCTTCGAGGTAAACCCCCTGCTCGACAGCCGCAGGCAAACGACATCAATGGCTGCACAGATGATATGGTTCTTCCTCGAAGGATTCGCCCAGAAACAAAATGAATCATCAGTACTGCAAAAAGAAAATTCGGGGCGCTTTATCAATTACCATGTCAGCATTGAAGATAGTAACGAAGATCTGGTATTCATCAAAAGTAATATCACCAACCGCTGGTGGATAGAATATACCAGCAAAAAGGGTGAAAAACACTTTATTGCATGCTCATATAACGATTACCTGCAGGCAGGCGAAAACGAAATACCCAGAAGATATATGAAAGCCATTAAACGCCTTAACTGATATGTTGGTCAAAAAATGTGCATTTATCGCAACATTCTTGCTTTTCCTTCGTTTATTTATTCCGTTAATCGTAAACATCTGAAGCATTGGCTTAATTTTTGAACAATATTTTGTCACGATATGTATTTTTTATTTTCTTTACTAATATATAAAGCTGAACAAGCCGCAGTTGAAGGACGAATTTAATTTATGAAAAAAGAGATACTGATAACTATATTGTTAGCTTTTATGATTACAACAGGCGCTTACTCACAGAACGATCCTGTAAGCAGTCTTTTTATGTTCAATAATATGCTCTATAATCCAGGTTCAGCAGGGAGTTCAGGAAGGATATGCGCCACAGCCATAAACAGGCAGCAATGGGTAGGATTCGAGGGAGCACCATCATCAACGGTATTCCATGTTGATGCAGCAGTGCGCCCCTTTAAAATCCGATCAGGCATTGGTCTTACCATTATCAGTGACAAGACAGGCTTTGACAGCGATAATAGCTTATTGCTTACCTACTCGTATATTACACCCCTGGGAAACGGTAACCTTGGTATAGGAATAAATGCCGGGATACTGAACAAATCAATAGATCCCACCTGGAATATACCATCGGGTGATATCTTCGTCCCTCCTAACGGCGACCCGCTTATTCCAGATGGCAAGGAAAGCCACCTGGCTTATGATATGAGTTTCGGCCTGTTCTACAATGCAATAAACTACTATGCAGGTATATCAGCGACTCATCTCACTGAACCAAAAATAAAATATGCTACGGCTTCACCGTATATTGCAAGGCAATACTATGCAACTGCCGGATATACAGTGAGATTGCCAAATCCAAACTTTGAACTGCTGCCATCTGCTTTTGTGTTCAGCGACGGTAAAATATTCCAGCTTACACTTAATGCCACGGTCAGATACAATAAAAAAGTCTGGGGTGGCGTTTCTTATAGAGCAGGTGACGCTCTTACCGGAATGATAGGTATAGAGTTGTATAACGGAATACGTATTGGATATGCTTACGATTTCCCGATGAACGACATCAGGAAAAGCACTTCAGGCAGTCACGAATTCATGGTTAATTATTGCTTTGACATAAGCCTGGGGAGGAGTTCCAAGCGTTATAAAAGTATTAGATTTTTATGATTATTAAAAAAAAATAACTTACTTGCAGTATTAAATCAGCTTGCAATATGAAAAAGTTAATCCTATTAGTTTTAACAGTAACAGTAATAATTACAGCATGCGGGCCCGGAAATAATGGAGAACTTGTCGGAGTACCCGGAAGAAAGAAATTTTTTGAGCCGGAACCATTCGAGATGGCCTTTATTCCCGCTGGTAATTTCATAACAGGACCAAGCGACCAGGACGCTCTATTCGCCATGAATACACTGTCGCGTTCGGTTACAGTTAATGCATTCTGGATGGACCAGACTGAAATGACTAATAACAAATACAGGCAGTTTGTTTACTGGGTACGTGATTCAATACTGAGGACCAAATTGGGCGAAGCACAAATTCCTGACTACCAGTTCTTCAAGGTCGATGAAGAAGGTAATGAGATTGACCCTCCCGTTATCAATTGGGATGAGAAAATAGATATGGATGTGCTGGAAATTGCCGATGTGGTCGAAGAAATGTACTATCCACCCAATGAACGGTTCAATAATAAGAAACAGGTTGATGTAAGAAAACTTAACTATATCTACTTCTGGGTTGATTTACAGCAGGCCGCAAAAGCCAGATACGACTTTGAAAATGAGCGCTATGAAGGTAAAGTTTATGACCTGGATGGTGTAGAATCAGACGTTCAGGACCGCTCGTCTTTCATTATGCAGGACCTGGTTAATGTATACCCTGATACACTGGCTTGGATACGCGACTTTACCTATTCATTCAACGAACCACATGCAACAATCTATTTCTGGCATCCATCCTTCGACGATTATCCTGTCGTTGGCGTTACGTGGAAACAGGCATCGGCCTTCAGCGTATGGAGAACCGATTTTATGAATGCAGCACTGCGTGGACAGGGAATGGTAGATGTACAGAATTACAGATTACCCCTGGAAACAGAATGGGAATATGCCGCAAGAGGAGGCCTCGACCTGTCGATGTACCCTTGGGGAGGACCCTATACACGTAACTATGAAGGATGCTTCCTGGCTAATTTCAAACCTCTCAGAGGTAATTATATCGACGACGGAGCAGCATATACTGCAGCCGTAGCATCTTTCGAGCCAAATGAATTCGGACTGTATGATATGGCAGGTAACGTGTCTGAATGGACTTCATGCGCCTATCACCCATCATCATACATATTTACCCATGACCTGAATCCCGATTATAAGTATAATGCTAAACCTGACGACCCTGCTCCTCTCAAACGTAAAGTTATCAGGGGAGGCTCCTGGAAAGATATTGGATATTTCCTCCAGGTAAGCTCCAGGGATTACGAATATCAGGATTCAGCAAAATGCTTCATCGGTTTCCGTAATGTAAGAACCTATATTGGAGTTGACTAGATATTAATAAACCAATTAAGATAAAACCCTTAAATCCAGGTATATGAGCTTATCAGAAATAGTACAAAGCAGCGGCTGGAAAAGTTTCATGGCCAAGCTTTACGGCATTGGAGCGTCAATCGTAATTATTGGAGCGCTTTTCAAAATCCAGCACTATCGTATGGCGGGTACTTTCCTTTTTATCGGACTTTGCACAGAAGCGATAATCTTCTTCTTCTCGGCCTTTGAACCACTGCATGAAGATCCTGACTGGTCACTGGTATACCCTGAACTGGCAGGTATGCCCGAAGATGAAGATGAACTGGGACTTTCAGGGCCATCACGTGCACATTTGGGAGCAATACCAGGCGGCGGATCGACAGCACTTTCAAAGTTCGATGAAATGCTCCTAAACGCTGATATCACACCTGATGTCTTCGAAAGACTGGGTAAAGGCCTTAAAAAACTGAATAATACAACCGAAAGCCTAAACGCTATGGGTGATGCCACAGCAGCAACAGGCAGATTTGTCGATTCAGTGGAAAAAGCAGCAGAGACCCTTAGCACTACAACAGATAACTACGCCAAGAAAAGCGAAGACCTTGGATCATCACTCGAAAAACTTGAGCATTCTTATCACAGTACTGCTAAAATAATTAACGAAACAGGTAGCAGCTACAGGGATATGACCGAAGCACTTACACAAATTGAGGGTAGCAGCAAGTCATACCAGGATCAGCTTGAAACAGTAAATAAAAACCTTTCAGCACTGAATGCAGTGTATGAACTGCAACTGAAAGGTGCCAATGAGCAGGTAAAAGATACCGAGGAAATGATGAAAGGAGTACAGGGTATGTTGACCGACCTTAAAGATTCTGCCGATGAAGCTTCAAAATACCGTACTGAAATAAGTAAGCTGAGTGAAAGTCTGGCTTCATTGAATGCAGTCTACGGGAATATGCTTTCTGCCATGAATATTAAATAGAGCAATCCCCTAACCAAATTAACTCTGGAATATGGCTCACGGAAAAGAAACCCCACGGCAAAAAATGATCGGCATGATGTACCTTGTGCTTACTGCTTTGCTGGCACTCAACGTATCAAAAGAAGCCGTGGATGCATTCGCAAAAGTTGAAAAGGGACTGGAAAAGACTCTTTTCAACTATGAAAAAAAGAATAACGAGATCTATAAAGGATTTGACAGGGCAGCAGCAGAAAACGAGGCAAAAGCAGGAGAATGGAGGAGGAAAGCATATGAGGTTAAGCAGAGAGCTGATGAATTGTATGAATACGTTCAGGATCTGAAAATTGAAATCATTCTAAAAGCCGACGGCGAAGACACAGATGGACTCAGGGGAAGACAGGTAGTTATCGATTCCGTTAAAAGATATGATGAAAATAACGTACCGTCCGAAGTACTGATAGGCTCTAATCATGATCAAAAGGCTTATGCTCTTCGTGCATTGATTGATGAATACAGAACATGGCTTATTGAAGATATAATTCAGGGGAAAAATATCTCGGTTGAACAATCCATAATCGAAACTCTTAGTACAGAACCCGGCGTGGCACCCGACGGGACAACCGAGAACTGGGAGGAAAATACCCTTGCTGAACTGCCTTTGATAGCTGCTATAGTAATGCTGTCAAAGATACAGGTCGATATAAGAAATTCAGAAACAGATGTAATTATGTTCCTGGATGACCAGATAACTGCCGGTGATTTTAAATTCACTGATATTGAAGCAACAGTGCTGTCTAGCTCCAGCTATGTGATGCGGGGTAATGCCTACGAAGCAGAAGTATTTATAGCTGCCTCCGATACTACCAAGAAGCCCGATATACTCGTCGGTGATTACCGCGAAACAGTGAATGCTGACGGTACAAGGACATATGAAATGGTAGGCGACTATACCCAGCTCGAAGTTAATGAGAGGGGACGTGGAATCTTCAGGAGAACAACTTCATCTCTGGGTGAACATACTTACAAAGGACTTATAAAACTTCTGGCTCCCGATGGATCAACAGTAGCATATCCCTTCGAGGAATCGTATAATGTGGGTGCACCTAATGTAATTGTTTCACCAACAGCTATGAACGTATTGTATTTAGGTATTGATAACCCCATAGATATATCCGTGCCGGGAGTGGCATCCAACCTCATACAGGCCTCCATGACAAACGGGAATATCCGAAGGGGGCGCGTTGAAGGGTACCGTGGGGAATGGGCAGCCATGCCTCAGAATATAGGGCAGACTGCAGCTATTAATGTAAGTGCCACAATAAACGGAGAAAGAATGCGATTCCCACCCTATGAGTTCAGGGTGCAGAGAATACCCGACCCTGTAGCCAAATTTGCTAATATGACAGAAGGCACAGTGACAAAAAATGTTGCACTGGCACAACCAGGTGTATTTGCCGTACTCGAAAATTTCCTCTTCGACCTCGAATACACTATAACACAGTTTACTGTATCAGTACAACAAAGGGGATTTGACAGGAGTGAAACATCTAACAGCAACAGGATAACACAGGAGCAGAGAGCCCTGATTGAATCTCTTAACAGGGGGCAGAAACTGTCAATTATTAATATCAGGGCCATTGCCCCTGATGAGTCAACAAGGAGACTGCCTCCGATAATTTTAACGATAAATTAAAAACAACATAGGATCATGAAAAGATTACTTCTTCTTGGATTAATTGTATTGCTCTTCTCATCGGCAGGCTTTAGCCAGTCATTTGGAGATATTTACGAGAAGTCAATAGAGAATAACGAGGCAATACCATATCCATTCCTCAGGGAGGCTGACGTAACATGGTCAAAACGTATGTGGAGACTGATCGACCTGAGAGAAAAGATGAATCAACCGCTCTATTACCCGCTTACATACAGACCCGACGGTAGAAAGAGCCTTATGCAAATAATACTCGGCGAAGTGAAAGCTGGTAACCTTAATGCCTACGACCCCATTGAAATGAATGTAAGTGTTACTTACTCCGATATAGAATCTTCTATGGGTGGTGGCGCTGATACTGTTCAGATACCCGATATGCAGGGAGTTATGCACGACACAGTGATATATGAAGATCCCAATCCTACAGAAGTAAAACAAATAATGGTCCTGGAAGAATGGTATTTCGATAAGAAACATTCCAGGGTGGATGTAAGGATTATCGGGGTAAGCCCTATCAGGGTGTTCTTTGACGAACAACTCGACCGTATGTCACGTGTGCAGCTCTTCTGGATACTATATGAGGACTTCCGGGATACATTCTCAAAGCATGAAGCATTTAACTGGTTTAATGACGCGCAGCGGATATCATTTGATGATCTATTCCTGCAGCGACGATTCTCTGGTACCATTTATGCCGAATCGAATGTCTATGACGACAGGCTTATAAACCAGTATAAAGTGGGTAAGTCAGCTCTTTACGAAGCAGAGAAAATAGAAACTTCGCTGCGAGAATTCGAACACGACCTCTGGGAATTCTGATACGCTTTAATTGCTGGTGTGGATCTTTGATCCACGCCTTTTTTTATTTCTCGTTCATAATTCAAAATTCGATATTCGATATTCTATAGAAGATCATCTCCCATCCTGTCCCTGATATCCTCTATATATTTCTTTATATCCTGTTCCTCGCTGCGCTGAACTATAAGCAATACATCACCTGCATCAACAACTATATAGTCCTTTAAGCCCTGGACAACCGCTATTTTGCCTTTTGGGAGTTGGATAATACTGTCCCTTACCTCGTAGCAGAAGACCGAATCAAGATTACCGGTATTACCATTGCGATCGCTGTGGTTGTGCTCACGCACAGAGCTCCATGTACCGAGGTCTGACCACCCGAAATGTGAACATTTGATATACACATTATCCGCCTTTTCCATAATCCCGTAGTCAATCGATATACTGAGGCATTCAGAATATATCCTTGGAATTATTTTGGCCTCTTCTTCAGTTCCCAGCTTATCCTTATGCAGGTCAAAGGCCGAATACATATCATGCAGGTGAACCTCGAAAGCAGAAATAATAGACTGCACCTTCCAGAGAAAAATACCTGAATTCCAATAAAAATCACCACTTTTAAGAAATATCTCGGCCAGTTCACGTTTGGGTTTTTCGGTAAAGGTCTTTACTTTACTCAGGTTCTTATAACCCTCAACCGGCATCCTCGTATTTGCCTGTATATATCCGTAACCAGTCTCCGGTCTGTCAGGTTTCATCCCCAGTGTAAGCAATACATCATTACCGCCAACAAATTCAAAGCCTTCCTCAATAACTTTTTTGAACTCTTCCTCCTGCTTTATCAGGTGGTCTGACGGGCTAACCAGCATGACAGCCTCCGGATCCCTCTTTAATATCCTGAAAGCAGCATAGGCTATACAGGGAGCAGTATTGCGCCTCATTGGTTCACTCAGGATGTTCTCCCCAGGTATATCAACCTGCTCAAGCACCAGATCACGGTAGCTCTCATTGGTGACAACCATTATGTTCTCCCTCGGACATAATCCGTCAAAACGGTTAATGGTATCCTGTAATAAAGTTGTTCCGGTATTTAGTATATCAAGGAATTGTTTGGGTTTTACATCACGGCTCAAAGGCCAGAAACGCGTACCAGCACCCCCGGCCATGATAACTATATATCTGTTTTTCATTCTATTAAATGGTTAGATTCATTCTGTGTCAAATATACTAAATACCCTGCTTATAGCCTGCCTAATATTATATAAAATGGAATATTGGATTGATGGAATAATGGATTAATGGATTAACGACCCATTATTCCAATAATCCACTATTCCAGTATTCCAGCTTTTTAGTACATTTATAATCAAATTCAACAGCCCATGAACCTGATCGCCTCCACAGGCCGCTACTTCATCCTTCTCGGTAAGATCTTCAGGAAACCTGAGAAACACTATGTTTATTACCACCAGACCATGAAGGAATTGATATACCTTGGTGTAAATTCAATAGGTATAGTGATAATAATATCGGTTTTCATGGGTGCGGTTATTACACTTCAGACAGCATATAATACAGACAACCCCCTCTATCCCCGTTACCTTATCGGTCTGGGATGCCGCGATTCAATAATACTCGAATTCTCATCCACCGTGGTGGCCCTTATCCTTGCCGGCAAGGTAGGATCACACATAGCATCCGAGATAGGTACCATGAGAGTTACAGAGCAGATTGATGCCCTTGAAATAATGGGTGTTAATACAGCATCATACCTTATCCTTCCAAAAATAGTTGCCACCGTTATTTTCCATCCTTTCCTTACGCTTATGAGCATAACAGTAGGTATCTTCGGGGGCTGGTTAGCAGGTATCACAACGGGTGTTATATCATCAGGGGATTTTATTTACGGTATACAATATGCTTTTATACCTTATTATATAACCTATTCGCTGATAAAAACAGTTGTTTTTGCTTTTATTATAAGCTCTGTCTCGGGATACCAGGGATATTATGTTTCCGGCGGTTCCCTGGAAGTGGGAAGAGCCAGTACACGATCGGTTGTGTACAGCTGTATATTAATATTACTGTTTAACCTTATACTAACACAACTGCTGCTGTCATGATCAGAGTTATTAATGCCACTAAATCCTTTAATGAAAACAAAGTACTTGATAATGTGTCAAGTGACTTTGAGGCAGGAAAAACCAACCTGGTTATAGGGCGCAGTGGTTCGGGAAAAACAGTATTGCTGAAATCAATAGTTGGTCTTCTTGAACTCGACAGAGGTGAAATATGGTATAATGATACGCGGTTCGATACCCTTGATTTCAAATCCCGGAAATCAATCCGCAAGGAAATTGGCATGCTTTTTCAGGGTAGTGCCCTTTTCGATTCAATGACGGTTGAAGAAAATGTGATGTTCAAACTCAATATGTTCACCAACATGAATCATTCTGAGAAAAGAAAACGGGTTGATTTCTGCCTCGAACGTGTAAACATCAGGGATGCCAATAAGATGCTGCCTTCGGAATTGTCAGGCGGCATGCGGAAAAGAGTGGCTATAGCCAGGGCCATAGTCCTTAATCCCCGTTACCTTTTCTGCGATGAACCAAATTCTGGCCTCGACCCCAAATCAGCAATTATGATCGATAACCTGATAAAGGATATCACGGATGAGTTCAAAATGACAACAATAGTTAATACACACGATATGAACTCCGTGATGGAGATTGGGGAAAAAGTTGTATTTATTGCACACGGTGTTAAATACTGGGAAGGGACCAACAGTGAGATCCTGAAATCTGACTGCAAGCCCCTCAATGATTTTATCTTTGCAAGTAAACTGGCCAGGCAGTTGAAGCACTAATCATCGTCTATTTCTTCGTAGTCAACATATTCCCCAACATCATCGGGAACACCTTTTCTTCTGCCTTTATTCCCGTCATCAGTTCTTTCATTCTCATCCCTGTCTTTCTTCTTTCCCCCGGAAAGATACCTGCCAATAATGCTGACAATAAGATAAATTAATATCCCTATTAAGATTAACCTAAGCCACACAGCTCCTCCTATTCAACTAACATAGGTGTATCAGTCTTCTTTTCTTTGATACGTCCGAACAGAAGATTAATACCAAAACGCACATTCATATAATCAAGCCTTTGCGGTAACACCACCCGGTCGTTACCACCATCACCTGTAAATTCTACCCACGATGTTGGTATCTGGTCAACAACAGCATAAAACTGGAAAAAACCTCCCCTCACTCCAAGTCCGAAACCAAAATTATTGAAGCTCCTGTTGGTCATGGTATAACTCAGGCTGGTTGAAAGAACATCACCGGCAAAAAGTGTTGCCGACAATGTTAAGGATTCTCTTACTCCCATACCAATAGTGGTACGTGATAATGCCCCCAGTGCAAGGAAATCCACTGGCTTATAGCTCCCCGCCAGGTATAGTTTGGTTGGGAGTCCGGTAGTATATCCTTCTTCACTTTCAACAAAATCGAAAGTGGTAAGCAGTGAATCACCGAATTCCTCTACTATCTGGTCAAACTCTTTATCCCCTTCAATGGCTTCCGAAATGTCGAATCCGTCAAAGGTAAAATCGTTGGTGGCTGTGAAGGTATAAGACTCTCTTCCCCACCTGATAAACCCTAAATCAATTATACTGGCCGATAACTGAAGGTTATCCATCAGCATGTATTCAGCACCAAGATCAACACCCAGTCCGAAATTTTTAAAACTGGGACCAACTTCTCCGAAACCGATATCTTCCCTGAAGAGGATATCTTCAATAAATCCGTCATCATTGAGGGTGACATCAAAAGGTCCGTTCAGTTTTAGTGCCACCTCCGTGTCCAGTGATTGTGAATAGTCATTATTAACCTTCAATTCAAGCTTATCAGCAATAATTGAAGCACTTAATGCTCCCTGCATTAGTTTCAGGCGGCCACCAACACGAAGGCGGTCGGTAATATTCCTTGACAGTCCTGCATATGTCTCGAGGTAGGCCTGTGCATGCACCCCTGTTCCTGACAGATCAGCTGATGATCCTATGAAGCCTTCATTGCCCTCCAGGGCCAGTGTAAACAGGTCAGCAGGTAACCTGCCCCTTGCCATTCCTTTAACTGATATGCCAAGATCAACCCACCATACATCAGCGACCAAAAACCCAACGTTGAGGAGAGGTACATTAACCTCGGTTGAAATAAAACCCTTGTTCCCTATACTCCTGAAGAAACTATCCCTGTCGTAATCGGGATGCAGGATGGTGATTAATGAATCAGCACCAGGCATTGGCTGAATCAGCTTGCTAACGTTAAACAGGTTATTACTCATCCCAAAGTAGGTACCCGATAAAACGGGTATGCCAATAAAGACATTTGCATCTGGCCTGTAAGCAGGATTTAACTGTGATGATTGCGGAATATTGAGAAAATATTGTGTCTGTAAATATTGCGCAAATACACCGGATGACACAAGCAGCATCACTGCTATTATACTCGCTGTTTTTATTCTCGTCTTCATAATCATTCGTCTTCAGAATTAAAATTAAGATTTATGCCGGCCTTTAATTTAACACCGACGCTGAATACTATCCTGTAATCGGAATATATCTTGACATCCTTTGTACCATTATCAGTGGTATTGAGAGTGAAAGTAAAGATTATCTGATCAGCCAGCTTTGCTTCATCAATGAAAGCTGGTGTAAATTCTATCTGTACCGGTGGACCGATACTGGGCTGTGTCACCCTGCCATTCAAATCCACGGGTGCCGCTGAAAACAGGTTGCCGGTACTTAATGTTTCCAGTACTGTCATTGATGTTGAGTCATATAATTCTATCATCACCGATAATTCCAGGGGGAAGCCATTCTCAACGTAAAGATCCAGCTTGAATTCCTCCAGCATATCAATGGGATCATCTTCTTCAGGATCATCACTAATAAGGAAATTTTCTGTTGTGTCCGATAATTGCAGGTTTGCCAGCCTGAACTCCAGGGGTACCTCAACTTCCATATCTGCAATAAACCGGCTGTTACCAAATATGATATTATCCTCCATTGTTTCGCCATCAGGATTAATTGATGCTGAGCCAAAGTATTCAATCTCGTAAGGTAGCATTGATATCAGCTCCGGCAGGCTTGAATTGGTTTTATCAATGGTAAAGGATGAGCTGACCTCCCTGTTATCAAGCGAAGTAGGATAATCAAGGTCAATGGGATCCCTGTCAAGTGATATCTCTTCTTCATCATTCATACCTTTAACCTGGGTATCTATCCTCATGGGTAATCCGAAAGAATTTTTATAATTCACTGTTATGCTCGGGCTGGTAAGATATATTGATCCCGTGAGCCTGGAAAAGAAATCCTCCATCCCCAGGTCCAGGGTATCTCTCTCCGATTCCTCGGCATGATAACCAAAATAACCTGTTGCATAATCAAAGTCTGGTTCCTCTATCTCGAATACAACTTTTATACTGTCTGAGGGTCCAAAAACCGGAGAACCAGACAATACACTAATATCATACTCAAATGGCACCAGGTTATACGGCTGATCCTGGTCAGTATCAAAATTGATAAGTACATCATCCAGGTCAATAGTACCATTAACCACCAAACCGGCAGCGACATCTTCTGACAAAGTA
The DNA here is from genome assembly GCA_964577305.1 of uncultured Rikenellaceae bacterium. Taxonomy (GTDB): domain Bacteria; phylum Bacteroidota; class Bacteroidia; order Bacteroidales; family VadinHA17; genus UBA9300. The sequence continues at coordinate 35,762 of CAZNYS010000001.1, read as the reverse complement.
AGTGGTGCACCTCCATCTTCAATGCCTGGTGCCAGCATATCTATACTGACGTCGAACGAACACCATGACGTAAGCGTATAGCTTGCCTGTCCTGTTAATACTTTCATCTTTTTGATCTTTATATCATCGCCCGGATCAATCTCGATAGTGTCACGAACATCAGTCACCAATATGCTGGTTACCAGCGTGGTGCCTTCAAATGTTGCCGGTGCAAATGAAGTATAAAAATCATCCAGATTATATTCAAAAACCGAATCTTCCCTGAATACAAATTTTAATAACTCATTATCAAAAACCAGGGTATCGTTTGGTTCCACAACATCACTCAGCGTAACGTCTCCCTTAACAGCCTTAACGACCAGACCAGGGCTGAGAGCTACTTCCCCCGATAACTTGTCCATATCATATGTCTCTTTGATACATGACGACAGTAAAAGGAAGGAAAGTAAAACTATAAATACTGTTTTGCTTTTCATGTGTTTATTAATTTATCTTGTTATCTCATAATTATATAAAAAACTATCACGCCCACCTATAATAAGGTTATAACTACTTCCCCTGTTAAGTTTTCCTACCGAGAAAGAAGTTGTGCCGTTCAGCGGGAACCCCTTAAGGTTCTTTCCCCTCTCATCAACCACATATACCCTGTTTGCACCTGCGTCTGTAAATCCAATCTTTTTATCATTTGACGAAAACTCAAGCCCGTACGGACCGATAATATCATCCGAACTGAGTGTAATGCTGAACATCCTGTTCCTGTTATTATCATATGCATATACCTTGTTCCCGTCAATAAAGATATATTCTCCCAGTCCATCAGCGTCAAGGTCAAAATACTCAAAAACAGGATCTTTCGAGAATTCATTTACGCTGTATGTCTGTACCTCACCGTTAAAATTTATCATCTTTATTGAGCCATCTTCCGCGGCCAGTACCATCTGTGGGCTCGTTCCCGTGGTGAGCCTTAACATTGAACGGTCTGACCTTGAGACCTGTTCTTTCATCTCAACCCTCACATTGCCCCTCCTGTCAAGAATATACATATTGTCATTATCATTCGCCACCAGGTAATCTTTCCCTGATACCCTGAAGAATTCAATGTCGCTGGTAACGGTACTGGTCGTAGTGAACTGTTTCCATCCTCTGACCGTATTGCCAGTTTTATCATACGCGTAAACCTTCCTGTCGGCACCACAGATAAACAACCTGTAATCTTTATTGTTCTCGTAATCAAATAAAGCCAGTCCGTTGGTGGAGTGGGACCTTAATTGAACGGGATACCTCTCAACATTATTGCCGTTGCGGTCAATAAGATACAGGTAGTTAGTTGTGGCAAAAAGTATCTGTAGCTTACCATTCTTATAATAATCTATCATATAGGCATCCCCCTTGATAGCCTCACTGAACGGCCTCTTCCATAATATTCTTCCTGCCGAATTAATCAGGTACAGGTTATTATTCATGTCCTGTATGAAAATTTCATTACCACCGGTATAATGATTGGTAAAGAAAAGAGGTTTGGAGAGAGCAATGGTGTCCAGCAGGCTCTCCCAGACAGCCTTTGCCTCTTCCCTTACATTTGGTTTGTACATTACTGACAATGTATTATAGATCATATCATTGCTCGAAACAAACTGGTATCCCAGGGCCTGCAGCTTGCGCAATGATTCTGTATTTTTTTCTAATCCTTTCACAATATCTTCTTTTAGCACACCGGTCAGCAGTGGGATTATCCTTGAGGGCACACAATAAAAGTAATACCCTGCTCTGCTGGGCATTGTGCTTTCAAATTCCCGGTATGAAAGATCATTTGCCAGGGTCCTGTTCAGAATATTATCATAGATAAACTTTGACAGGGTCCCCGATGCACTACTTAAGACTAATACATCATTATAAAAGGTTGCATAGCCTGACTTAACATAGTCCCCGAAACGGCCTCCCAGTTCATACCCGAGCTTATCCCCTGGCAACCTGTATATCGTATATTCTGTTTCGGCATCAGGCATATACTTTATTATGTACTCATTAACTGAGACCCCTTTTCTCTTGTAATACTGTTCCAGTTCCTCTGCAAACGCTTCTTCTGTTGCATTGCTGCCTCTGAGGTCGAAAAGCACCATTTTATTCATTTCTGTATCCTGTCCCTTGACATTAAGATAAACCCTGGCCACCTCTCCGGCAAGCTGGCTTTTCAGTATGTCAGATATATACCTGGTCTCACCGCCGGTGACAGCTACGGGCTTGCCGGCAGGCTTTGTCATTACTTCAAACAAGGCAGCACCCGCAGGGATATACCTGTAAATATCATATGATCCTGGTTCCTGGAAGCGGTAATTATATAATATCTGGCTTGAGTCGCGTGTTTCAATATACCCGCTGAAAACAAAACCCGATCCTTTAATGTAGAGGTCCGTTTCCATGCACGATGCCAGATCGGGAATATAAGAAGCTATCCCTTCATCCGTTTTACCGCTCAACAGCGATATAAATTTTCCCACGTTATTAAATAACAGGTATACCTTGTTTTCATTTTTACCGGCTGCTGCCGACACCGCCCTGAATCCCGGCAGGTCTCTTATATCCATCTCCTGCTCAACCTGCCTTATGCCTGCCTCAACAAGTATATGTGAAGGGCTGATAATAATCACTCCTCTTACTAATGATATGAATAAAGATGATTCACCGGTTGATCCCTTCACCAGTTCATAAACATTACTGCCCTGGTACTCCTTCACAGTATATCTGTACCCCGGTATATCTTCAAGTAATGATCTTATGTGTTTATCGCGTATTTCCGGCGTGGCAGCAAAGGAAAAAAAAGGCGTAAGCCTGTTCTTGCCAAGCAGGTGAATTGATATAAGAACAGGGTTGTTGCCGGCTATTTGACTGTAACCCCTCTTATGTGTAAGAGAATCAATAGTGTTGACAGCACTTGTGAAACGCTTCAGCTCAGGTATTTCTGACATACCCTCAATCATTTCATTATCGGCAGCCAGCGACTCAAAAAGGCCGGGCATATCAACTGCTTCAATAATAATGCCCGCATCAATGGGTATACTGCCGTATGGACTCGCTGCATAAGCCCTCTTCTTTTGCTGCAGGAAATATGCCAGTGTAGCCATCCCTGCAAATAATACAACTATAATTATTATTGTCCAGTTCCTCGACACTCTTATGCTCTTTATGTTTATTCTACATTTATCCAAAAGTAATAAATTATTGATGACTTAAAACATTAATTTAATGTCGTATAAAGTATATGCTATCTTCTTCGACAGAATCAATCACTCATTAAATTATCTGTCTGAAAAATGGAATAATGGAATAATGGAATAATGGAACCGAGGAGCCTGAGTTTGCATAGCAAACTCATGCTGTTCGGTTCATAATTCATCTCCCCCTGCTCCCTGCTGTATA
>CAZNYS010000001.1:12263-32245 GCA_964577305.1 uncultured Rikenellaceae bacterium | reverse complement strand
AGCAAACTCATGCTGTTCGGTTCATAATTCATCTCCCCCTGCTCCCTGCTGTATAATATACTCTCAATCAAAAACAATGGTACAGTTTTTGAGATTCCCACACCGTAGACTAAATTCCCGGGAATATGAAAAACTTGCTTTTTTCGCTTGTTATAAGTATATGTACTTCCAGCCTGTTATCTGCGCAAACCATTAAAGTAATTGATTCTGAAGACAGGAAACCCATAAAGGATGTGGCTGTTTTCAACCAGTCAAAGACCAGGTTCGGGTACACTGACCTGGCCGGTGAGTTCAGGATAAATGCTTTCCGCGAATCGGATCGCCTGCATTTTCAGCATCCCTCCTATGAAAATATTGACATATCGATGGAACAGCTAAGGGAAATGGATTATACGGTTATCCTGCAATACAAAACATTCGAGATAGATGAATTTGTTGTTTCGGCTAACAGGTGGGAGCAGAATAAGGATGAGGTACCAAACAAAATTACTCCTATCAGGATGGCACAGATCGAATTTGCTAATCCGCAAACAGCTGCCGACCTGCTGGGCACTTCCGGTGAAGTGTATGTGCAAAAAAGCCAGCTTGGAGGGGGAAGCCCGATGATCAGGGGATTTGCTACACACAGGGTGTTGCTTGTTATTGATGGAGTGCGCATGAACAATGCCATCTTCAGGGAAGGGAACCTGCAGAATGTAATAGTCCTTGACCCAAATATCATCGAGAACAGCGAAATAATATTCGGGCCGGGAGCCGTGGTCTACGGCAGTGATGCAATAGGGGGCGTAATGGATTTCCACTCAAAGAAAGCCCACCTGTCAACAAGTGATAAAATGAACCTTAAAGTAAATGCCCTGGCCAGGACATCCACTGCCAACAGGGAAAAAACAGCACATGTCGATTTCAACCTTGGTGGCCAAAAAATAGCCTTTATGGCAGGTTACACATTCTCAGGATATGATGACCTGGAAATGGGCAGCATAGGTAACGAGAGCTACCGCAGGCCTGAGTACCAGGAATGGCAGGGTAACAATGATATTGTTATCCCTAACACTGATCCTGATATTCAGGTGGAATCAGGTTATTCACAGCATAATCTCACGGCTAAACTGAGATTTCAACCTACTGAACAATTAAATATACAGTTCATTAATCACACCAGCATATCGTCCAATTTGCCCCGCTATGACAGGCTGGTAGAGTACCGTAGCGGTAACCTCCGTTACGGCGACTGGTATTACGGTCCGCAAAAATGGATGATGAATAATGCCACCATTGAATGGAAACCGGATAACAGGCTTTTTGATGCCATGAAGATAGTGGCAGCACGGCAGGATTTCACCGAAAGCCGCCACGACAGGAAATTTAACGACAGCGTGATAAGAGAGAGATATGAAGAAGTCATAGCCTATTCACTGAGTGCCGATTTCGAAAAGGAATTTGACAGCAGGATTATTTTTTACGGACTTGAAGCAATAACAAATGATGTTAATTCAACAGGTGAAGGCAGGGATATCATAACAGGAGAAACATTCCCCGAATCAAGCCGTTATCCTGACGGAGATAACCGTTATAACTCATTCTCTGCATATGCAGGAGTTAAATACCCGTTGTCAGAATCTGTTTTCCTGAACGGTGGACTGAGATATAACTATACCACCCTGCACTCTACTTTTATTGATAACAGTTTCTATAATTTCCCCTTTGACGAGATAGACATAAAAAACGGGGCACTGACAGGATCGGTGGGAGCAGTGTGGCAGATAGATGAAAAAACAAAGGTCAATATTAACGGTTCAACCGGCTTCAGGGCCCCCAATGTTGATGATGCCGGCAAGGTCTTCGACTCAGAACCCGGAGCAGTGATTGTACCCAACCCCGACCTCAAATCCGAATATGCCTACAACCTCGACCTTGGCTTATCCCGTGACCTCTTCGATATCCTGCGATTGGAGCTTACAGGCTACCTGACCTGGCTTGACAATGCTATGGTCCGCCGCGAGTTTTCATTTAACGGTGCCGACTCAATAATTTACCAGGCTGAGATGAGCCAGGTGCTGGCTATTGTTAATGCCGGCAGTGCAACCATATATGGTGGTCATTTAAGCCTCCAGTTAGCTCCCGCCAGGAACCTCAGGATCAAATCAAACCTTAACCTGACAAAAGGTACGGATAACGAAGGCGTTCCTTTCAGGCATGTGCCTCCAGCCTATGGATCAACACATTTTATCTATGAGAACAAAAAGATTAAGGTAGACCTGTATTCCAATTATAATGGTGAGATGTCGTATGAAGATATGGCGCCATCTGAAGCAGAAAAACCACATATGTATGCTGAAGATGATAATGGCAATCCATATTCACCCTCATGGTACACTTTAAACCTGAAAGCTTCCTACCAGCTGGGTAACATGGCACTTATAAATGCAGGTATTGAAAATATACTCGATCATCGTTATCGCCCCTATGCTTCCGGCATAGTCGCCCCCGGCCGCAACTTTATCATAGCACTCAGGCTGAAAATATAGGATCTTCCTTTGAACTTTCGATGGTGTGGGGTTGTACCCCACGCCAATCTACTGCAGACAAATAAAAAGACGCACCATGGTGCGTCTCTACGTTGAATACATTGTCATCTTTCGAAATTACTTTTTATTTTTGCTTCTTTTATATTAAATCTCAACCTATGAAAAATTTATATCTTATCCTGTTTGCATTTACATTATCGGCTTTAATAATTTATTCCTGCACTGAAACCGGTACAACTAAATCAGAGATCATTGATACTTCCCTCACCCACGGACCCGAAAACGGTTCGCTTGTTATTGTTGGAGGTGCGATGCACGATACTATTATTGTCGACCGGTTCATTGAACTGGCAGGAGGCATTGATGCTCCTATAGTTGTTATCCCTACTGCATCGGGAGCAGAGGAGATCAACCACGAAAGAATAACACGATTTCTTACAGCGCGTGGGGCAACTGATGTCACAGTGGTTCATACATACGATTCGCTTGAAGCAGATACACCGGAATTCACAGAACAAATAAAAAGGGCATCGGGATTATGGTTTGCCGGCGGAAGACAATGGCGTATTGTTGATGCCTATGGAGGAACCATAACCGAACAAGAGATAAGAAAAATCCTTGACCGTGGAGGCGTGATAGGAGGATCATCAGCCGGGGCAACAATACAGGGGAGCTACCTTGTCAGGGGAGATACAAAGGCAAATACAATTATGATGGGTGATCATGAAAGAGGCTTCAACTACCTTACTGCATCGGCTATCGATCAGCACCTGCTGATACGTAACCGCCAGCACGACCTTGTCGAAGTTATTGAGGCACACCCCCACCTTCTGGGTATAGGCCTGGATGAAAATACCGCTATAATCGTACAGGGTGATGAATTTGAAGTTATCGGGAAAAGTTTCGTGGCAATATATGACTATAGCCTGTGGAATGAAGGTGATAACAGTGAATCACCTTTATCTAACGGCGGAAAATTTTTCCTCCTGAGAGCCGGCGACAGGTATAATGTATATGAACGCCAAGTAACTGAATGGTCAGGTGGCGAAAACCGTGACATATTTGCAGAACCCGATTCAACACTTGTGTCTGGTAATTGATACATGCCGACTGAGGACTGTCCCGAAAAAGATCTGCTTTTTCGAGGATCCTCGAATCGAAGATTCGGGACCAATTAAGGACCGACAATGATCTTTATCACCATGATAATATGATGCAAATTACCATTAGCCATGAGGAACATCACTGTGAGAATTTGTCCGTCACATAATATACAAGTACCTTTATTTCAGGAAAAAAAGCCTGCCCCAAGACATGCAGGCATGGGATGTCCAAAAAAAGGTCCGGTCATCCCAACCAAAAAATGGACGAAAGGCGGTCAATGGTTCTTTACAAAGAGTTAGGTTTATTTCTACATGGATTCATTTCCATTTCCATTTTCATTTCCATTCGACAGTCTGGTTGTTAGGGTTTGCGACCGCCTTTCTTTCTTTAAAAAGTAATTTATAGAAGATAGGGTAAATAATTTAAAAGAAGCAAATAGGGTTTTGGCATACTATTTGCTTCTTATTTTGTACACAGGCAATCTCCAATATATACCTCGAATTTAGGGCAGCCAGGTAAACAAGATCTTACCTGGCTTTTACTTTGTATACCGAGTTTATTATTTCCTGGTTACAGCTCTTAGCCAGGTTATGAATATCGAATATCGAACAATGAATTATGAAGTGATAAATTTTATATTCGTTATTCGATATTCTGCATTCTAACATTTCATAAGTAAACCCAGCTGATAATGTCAGATATTTCTTAAATTAGAACAAATGTTTCGCTGTAAATAATTCATCCTATGAAAAAATATGATCTAGAGGAAAGACTTATCGATTATGCTGTTTTGTCGATTGAGATAGTAAAGCTTCTTCCAAATAATGTCGAGGGACGGCATCTGGGAAATCAGCTGGTGAAGTCTGGAACTTCTCCATCACTTAATTATGGTGAGGCCCAGAGTGCTGAGTCAAGAAAAGACTTCATACATAAGGTCAGTATTATCTTAAAAGAACTTCGAGAAAGTCTTGTGTGTATGAAAATATTAAAGAAATCAAATCTGGTGGCTGATTCAGCGCTTCTTGAGGAGGGAATAAAAGAGAGTAACGAACTAATCTCAATTTTTGTAAAAAGCGTAAAAACCGCTCAGGGAAATATGTTGAAGCTAAAGTCCTAATTACCTATTCATTGTACTGGTAATAGCAGGGTTTTGAATAACGAATATCGAATAATGATCAATGAATGCAGAATTTATTCATCATTCATAATTCGTCATTCGATATTCTATATTCCCACCCTGTCAAAAATCCTCTAAAATTCTTTATATCCAATTATCTCCCTTACATCCCGGATCGTCTTCCCCGCGCTCTCCCTGGCTTTCTCCGCTCCTTCCCTGACAACCTTTGACAGGTAGGCATTATCTGCAGTTATTTCATTTATCCTCTTGCGTATGGGAGTGGTAAAATTAATTATGTCCTCGGCAAGCTGCTTCTTCATGTCGCCATAGCGTATCTCGCAGGAAGCATGCTTTTCCCTGAAAAATTCCACCGTGGAAGGATCAGACATCACCTCCATCAGTGTAAACAGGTTTTTTATGGGATCCGACGGTTCCTGGTTGGGTTTCTCCGGGCCGGTATCGGTAACAGCCCTCATAACTTTTTTTCGTATGGTCTTCGGGTCATCCACCAGCAAAATGCCATTACCCTCGCTCTTGCCCATCTTACCGGTACCATCAAGTCCGGGTATCTTTATCAGCTCTTCACCAAAATTATATGCATCAGGCTCAGGGAAATAATCAACATTATACATGGTATTAAAGCGGCGGGCAAATTTACGGGTCATCTCCAGGTGCTGCTCCTGGTCCTTTCCCACAGGGACCTTGTTGGCCCTGTGAATAATTATATCGGCTGCCATGAGCACAGGATAGGTAAGCAGTCCGGCATTCACGTTCCCCGGCTGCCTCCTCACCTTCTCCTTGAATGATGTGGTGCGCTCAAGCTCACCAACATAGGCATTCATATTGAGCAGCAGGTACAGCTCGCATACCTCCGGCACATCACTCTGGATAAACAGTGTGGCTATGTCAGGATCAATACCGCAAGCCAGATATTCGGTCATTACCTGCCGTATATTCCAATGCAGGTCGGTGGGGTTGGGATGTGTGGTAAGCGAATGATAATCTGCAATAAAGAAATAACACTTGTTCTCGTGCTGCATCTTTAACGCATTGCTTACCATGCCGAAATAATTACCTAGGTGCAGATTGCCTGTTGACCTGATGCCGCTTACTACCGTATCCATCTCTGAAGAATTAAATTTCAACGCAAACCTACTTTATTTTTAATAAATAACCAATATAAGATTCCAGGCCCGTTAAGCTTTTACTATCTTTGCAGAAATCAGCATGCTTATGGAATCAACACGACAGAAGAAAGTAGCGAGATTATTGCAGAAAGAGCTGGCTGAGATACTCAGACAAAAAACCACAGAACTGGCCAGGGGCAAAATGTTAACGGTAACAACCGTAAGGGTAAGCCCTGACCTCAGCCTGGCTAAAATATACCTCAGCATATTCCCTTCTGATAACAGTGAAACTGCACTGGGGCGTATAACTGACAATACACCCAGGATAAGAAACGAACTGGGAAACAAAATACGTAAACAGCTGAGGATAATACCCGAAATAGCATTCTATCTTGACAACAGCCTTGATTATATCGATAATATTGACTCCATCCTGAACAAGGACTAATACTGACATAATGAAATATGATCCGGTAAAAAGCCGTATTGGTAAGATAGTCAACAGGTCGGTATTGCTCAGGAAAATATTCTACACCGTACTGGATATCCTGCTGCTGCGTACATGGCATGTGAAAAGAATCCTCAGGCAGTACGCTGCACAAAATGCCGGGGCTGAAAATATACTGGATGCCGGATCAGGATTCGGTCAGTACACATGGAGGATGTGGAAGATAAATAAGAACTGGAATATCCTTGGCCTCGACATCAAGGAGGAACAGATAAACGACTGCAATAAATTTATAAGCAATACAAAAGCTGCCGGCAAAGTGTCATTCAGGCTTGCTGACCTCACCACCTATAAAGAAGATGAAAAATATAACCTGGTATTGTCTGTGGATGTTATGGAACATATTGAAGATGACAGGACGGTATTCCGCAATTTCTTCAGCTCACTGAGTAGAAACGGGTGGCTCATAATATCAACACCATCCGATAAAGGCGGATCTGATGTGCATAATGAAGATGACCATTCATTTATTGAAGAACATGTGAGGGACGGCTACGGCAGGGATGAGATAACGGAAAAACTGCAGTCGGCAGGGTTCAGTAATGTAGAAACCATCTATACCTACGGACGCCCGGGTAAAATATCATGGAAGATATCAATGAAATACCCGATACTCATGCTTAATACTTCAATAATCCTTGCCATTATACTGCCGTTTTATTATATTTTAGCAATGCCCTTTGCTCTTATACTTAATTATTTGGATGTGCGTTTAAAACACAGTGAGGGCACAGGCCTGCTGGTTATTGCAAAAAAATAAGACAATTGAAACTGTCGTTATACATAGCAAAAAGGTACCTGTTCGCGAAAAAATCGCGTAATGCAATAAATGTTATTTCTGGTATCTCGGCAGCTGGTGTAACCATAGGTACCATGGTACTTATAATAGTACTCTCAGTCTTTAACGGACTGGAAGATATGGTTAATACCCTCTTCTCAACCTTCGATCCCGACCTCGAGGTAAAAATAAGCAGGGGTAAGGTATTTGTTCCCGGGACTGATCAACTCAAAGCCCTGGATGAGATGGAGGGAATAGCTGATTACTCACTCGTGCTCGAAGAAAATGCTCTCCTCCACTACGACGAAAAGCAATATATTGCCACTGTGAAAGGGGTGAACGATAACTATCCTGATATTACCGGCCTCGACAGCGCGATGTGGGATGGATCATTTCTCCTGAAAGCAGACAATGGCAGACCATATGCAGTGGTAGGACTGGGTGTGGCTAACAACCTCGGCATAGGTCTCAGCTTTATTACTCCATTGATAATCTATGTCCCTGAACGGGTGGGTAACGTGACTAATCCAGCCAATGCCTTTGTCAGAAAAGTAATATTCCCCTCGGGCATATTCTGCGTTGAACAGGAATACGATTCGCGTTTTATCTATGTGCCAATAGATGTAATGAGGGAATTACTGATGTACAATGATGAAGTATCATCCCTCGAGATAAAATTCACGGAGGGGACAGCAGCAGAGGACGTTCAGCCAGCAGTTGAGAAATTATTCGGCCACGGGTATACCGTCAGGAATAAATATCAGCAACAGGAGATATTCTATAAAGTAATGAAATCGGAACGGCTGGCCATATTTTTTATACTTACCTTCATACTTATTATTGCTTCATTCAATATTATCGGATCACTTACAATGTTGATAATTGAGAAAGAAAGGGATATAGGTATATTACGTAACCTGGGAGCCGATAATAAACTCATTAAGAGAATATTCATAATCGAAGGATGGATGATATCAGTTATAGGTGCAGTAAGTGGCCTGTTGCTCGGATTGCTTATATGCTGGCTGCAACAGGAATTCGGGGTGGTAAAACTGCAGGGGGAAACACTTCTATTGGATGCATACCCTGTTACAATGAAGCTGGCTGATTTCTTTGCCGTGCTTGGAACTGTACTGTTGATAGGATATATTGCAGCGTGGTACCCTGCTCATTATATGTCAAAAAAATATCTGAAGCATGAAAATGGTAATTAGAAATACAGGCCTTCTGATCATCCTGTTACTGTTAATGGTACAGTCATGCAACAAAACCACTAAATCAGGTATTAAACGGTCGGAGGTCATTCCTGAAAAAGAAATGGTTGAAATACTGAGCGAGCTTTATCTGGTTGATGGCCTGCTTAACTATCCTCCAATAAGAAGCGAATTTTCCGGGAAAGACTCTACTGAGAATTATAGTGACGTCATCCGTGAGCATGGCTACACAAAAGAAAAAGTAGATAATAGCATGAAGTACTACTTTATCGATAAACCAAAAATATATGAGGCAATTTACGATAGGGTGATAGAAAAGTTGTCAGGTATGGAAGCTGATGTGATAGCGCATTTATCACAGAGTACTGATCCCAACCTGAACCTGTGGGAAGGTGAAAGAAGCTATAGCCTCCCTGATGTGGGTGTAACTGATCCGATTGAATTCAGCGTACGTACCAGAGGATTGGGCGAATATGTTATTAAAGCACGGATAATGCTTTATGAAGATGACCAGAGTATCGACCCGCATTCAGAGGTATGGTTCTGGTATGATGACGGAACGGAAGAAGGAATGAAAATACCATGGGAAAGAATAAACCTGGCAAAAAGCGGTAGACCCGAAGTAATAACAATGAAAAAGGAACTGGAAAATCCTCGAGTTACACATATAAAGGGAAAATTTCTTAACCATACCGCTCAGCCGGGCCACTGGGAAAAACATGCAATGGTGACAAACATAACTATTACAAGGAATACCAGGGATACTGACTAAAACCAACCGGATGAGAAGATTCTCGGCACAATATATTATTACCGGTACCGGCAAAATACTCAAAAGAGGTATAATAACAACTGGCGACCAGGGACGTATCACCGGGATTATTGATACAGGAGGCGATCCTCCTGAATTATCAAAAACTGAATTCTATAACGGGATCATCATTCCCGGTTTCGTGAATTGCCATTGCCACCTCGAACTATCGGGAATGCATAAAAAGTTAAATGCCCATACGGGCCTGGGTGCCTTTATAAAAAATGTAAGGGAAACACGGCCACAGGAAAACACTGAAAACGCAAAATTAATTGCTGAGGCCGACACCATGATGTATAATACAGGTATCTCTGCCTGCGGTGATATATGCAACAGCAGCATCAGCTTCAGAATAAAAGAGGAAAGCCCCGTAAAATATATTAACTTCCTTGAAGTATTTGGCATAGACCCAGTGAAAGCCGGTAAAAGGATCAGCGAGGTGAAGGAGCTCAAAAAGGAAGCAGATAAATATTCTTCAGCCTCGTATATAGTCCCTCACTCTTTTTACTCAATGTCAGCAACACTGATGAAAAAGATCAAAGAGCTGACATCAGCCAATGAGATTACCACAGTGCATTTTAAGGAGTCGGAGCAGGAGATTAAACTGTTGAAAAATGCCGGGGGTGAGCTTATTGAATCATACAGGGCAATGGGTATAAGCCCGGGTATGCTGCATGACCGTATACCTGATCATATTACCGGTATCAGGGAATATATTACCGGTAATGGTAACCTTATACTTGTTCATAATACATTTGCAGGTGAAGAAGATATTGAAGCAGCCGCTGAAAGAGGTAATTGCTTCTTCTGCCTGTGCCCCCGGTCAAACATGTATATTGAAAATGCACTGCCATCCGTAAATAGACTTATTGACCGGCGATCAGCAATAGTGATTGGTACCGACAGCCTTGCATCAAATATAAGCCTGAACATGCTTGAGGAAATAAAGATCATCAGCAGTCACTTCCCTGCCGTACCACTGGAAGAACTTGTAGCCTGGTCTACCATCAACGGGGCCAGGGCACTTAAGATAGATGGTGATTACGGTAGTATAGAAACCGGGAAAACACCCGGGCTGGTACTGATTGAAAATGCTGACCTCGCAAATATGAGGCTTACAGCTGAGAGCAGGTCTATACGGTTGATATAAAGCTAATCCCTGGTGCCTGAAATATAATCTACGGCATTCCTGTCATCAACCATCATATGATCATCAAACCATCTCTCGAGGTAAAAATACATATCGTCACATACATCATCATCACCCCTCTCGTACCCTTCCCTGAAAGCCAGTATATGGTCAATAAACTCCTTATGCGATTTCCTGTGATTTTCCAGATTATTATAATTAAGCTCCTTCATATTTATTTCCTCCCTGATCATGTATTGCTCATAATAATAAGTGAGCTGGAAGAAAATATCTGATATATCGCGATCCTTAACACCCCCTGCGATAATTCTTTTCATCTGGTTGATGATTTCAAGGAATTTCTTAGCCTGTTCATCATACAGCTCATTATGCAACTCATACTCCTTCTTCCAGGTATATGGATCAGGACTAATTGATTTTTCCATGAGATATATTTTAATAATTCTTGCCTTGTCCTTCAGGATGTAAATATACAACACGGTAATGCTAATAAAATGACAATAATCATGGCTGCAATTGAATTCTGTACATCTTTCAAATTATACTATTTTTGTTAGTAATTATCACCTGTATATTTACCGTCCACAGTTCTGTCACCAGCTGTCTCATGAAAAACAATAAAAGAAAAAACATCCTTATCTGTCCACTTAACTGGGGAGCCGGTCATGCAACAAGGGTACAGGTGATAGCATGGGAATTAAGAAAAAGAGGCTATAAGATATACATTGCAGCACCCCGGAGTCTTCATGAAACATTTGATAAAGCCGTGTATGATGAGCTTATAACCTTAAGATCGCCATCAGTGTATTATCCGGGATTCACCCCCCTGTATATTGCAGTGATGTTCCAGATGCCTGTGCTCCTGGTGGCATTCTTTGCCGACCGGTTACGTCTGCCGGGTATAATACGCAAATATGGTATCGACCTTGTTATCAGCGATAACCGTTTTGGCTTGTGGAGCAGGGGAGCATACAGTATATATATCACTCATCAGTTGAGGGTGGCGCTTCCCCGCGGTCTTGGATTTGTCGAAACGCTCGTTTCTGCCGTCCACCGTTCTGTTGCCGGCAGGTATGATGAATGTTGGGTACCCGACTTCCCCGGTGAGAATAACCTCAGCGGCATGCTTTCGCATGATTGCAGGATGCCCTCCAATACAAAGTATATAGGCCCTCTCAGCCGCTTTTATAAGCTTGATGTTCCTATCAAGAATAGACCTTTGGGAGGTGGTGTGCATGACTTTGGGTTTCTACCATCTCAATTCACCCTTGCTCTCCTATCCGGCCCCGAACCACAGCGCACCATCTTTGAGAATATTATTACCCTGCAAAAGGATAAATTACCGGGTAAGCTGATTATTGTTGCCGGCACACCGGGAGATAATAAGCAAACTGCTGATGATGACATACTGAGATACTCCTGGCTTGATGGCGCAGCTCTGAAGCAGCTGATGGAACAGGCGGACCTTATTATTTGCCGCTCGGGCTACAGCACAATAATGGACCTTTTTTATACAGGGAAAACTTCACTCCTGGTACCCACACCCGGGCAACCGGAACAGGAATACCTGGCCTGTTACCTGGCTGAGAGATATAATTTCACCACTATTACGCAAAGGCAGCTGGCCCGGCATGGTGATATACCTGCTGTCAATGATAACATACAATGGCCAGGAATAGATAAAAACCTCCTGGATAAAGCTCTGGATCAGCTCCTTAGAAAACTACCATAACAAGCCAGATGGTAAGGAAGCCAAGTGCAAAACCGGCGTATATTTGCGACGGGTTATGAGAATTAAGGTATAACCTTGAAGCCATTACAAGGCCCGAAATCAGTATCAGGGGTATCCATATTGCCGCCAGGTTGGCATACATCCTCACCGACAGGGCCATGACAGTGGCCAGCAGGCTTCCCAGGCCGGCAGAATGAATCGAGATTTTCCACCTGAAGGTTATTACCAGTATAAGTACAGACAATATGGTTGTGGCAAGTATAAACGACTTTATGATCCCGGGTATCTGGAATGAATAAAATATTATGGTCGTAACCAGGTACATCAGGCTGCCGATAGCCATTGGTACGATCCTGTCAGACCTTGTGTTCATGTTGTATGATGATATGATGTTCCTGTATTTCAGCAGGGGCATGAGGGCTACAGGAACAACGGTCATATTAACAAATGCCAGTAACAGGATAATACCTTTCAGGCTTCCGTACCTTGCTGCCAGCTCATAGGCAAATAAGGTTGGGGCATTGAATATTATCAGTAATCCGTATACCGGTAAAAATCCCGGGAAAAATATTACAGACAGTATCTGTGAACTCAGCTTTAGCGATGTATTATCCGAAAAATTTTTCATTATGCTTCCTTCCTTAATCTCGCGACAGGTATATTCAGCTGCTCACGGTACTTGGCCACCGTGCGCCTGGCAATCTGATATCCTTTCGATTGTAATATTTCTGTTAACTTCTCATCGGTCAATGGCCTTTTTTTCTCCTCGTTCTTAATACATTCCTGCAGTATACTTTTTATCTCGCGGGTCGATACCTCTTCACCGCTATCGGTTTGCAATCCCTCAGAGAAGAAATATTTCAGGGGGAGGATGCCAAAATGAGTCTGTATATACTTGCTGTTTGCCACCCTTGATACTGTCGAGATATCAAGTCCCGTCATGTCGGCAATATCTTTAAGGATCATTGGCTTGAGCTTTGTCTCATCACCCTCTATAAAATATTCGTTTTGAAAATCAAGTATTGCATTCATGGTAAGCAGCAGGGTATTATGTCTCTGCCTCATAGCGTCGATAAACCATTTGGCAGAATCCAGTTTCTGCTTGACAAATGATACTGCTTCTTTCTGTGTTTTGGTTTTTTCCTTACTTCTCGAATAGGCTTCGAGCATTTCTGCATATGTCCTGTTGATCCTCAGCTCAGGCACGTTGCGGCTGTTAAGGCTTATCTCCAGCCCGTCTTCGTTATATTCAAGCATAAAATCAGGTATTATATGATAGCTGTCTTTATGCAGCGGGTCGCTGAATGACCCTCCTGGTTTCGGGTTCAGTTTGAGTACTATATCCAGGGCATCCTTTAACTCCTCATCACTTAATCCAAGCCTTGTTTTTATCTTTTCATAATGCTTCCTTGTGAACTCATCAAAATACTTATCCAGTATAACAACAGCATTTTTTATTTCAGGGTCATCATGGTCTTTCCTTGCCATCTGCAGCATCAGGCATTCACGCAGGTCCCTGGCTCCCACACCGGCAGGTTCAAGGTCCTGTACAATCTCCAGTATCTCCAGAAGCTCTTCCTCTGTGGTTGTAATATTCTGTGAAAAAGCAAGGTCGTCAACAATATTCTCAATCTCCCTTCTCAGGTATCCGTCATCATCTATATTACCCAGGATATAATCAACCAGTATCTCCTGTTTCTCATCGAGCGAACGCAGGCCTACCTGGCTGGCAAGGAATTCATGGAACGATGTTCCTATCGAGAATGGTATCTCCTGTTTCTGCTCTTCTCCACTGCTGTAATTTCTTGATTCCAGCCTGTAATCAGGTATATCTTCGTCCTCAAGGTAATCATCCAGTGAAAATTCATCCTGTTCATTATCACTCAGATTATCATCATCATCCTGAGTTACTTCATTCTCATCTTCCTCATCACCTTCCTCCAGTGCCGGGTTTTCCTCTATCTCCTTCTTAATCCTCTGCTCCAGCTGCATGGTTGGTATCTCCAGCAGCTTGATCATTTGTATCTGCTGCGGCGACAGTTTCTGTAAAAGCTTTTGTGTTAATTTCTGTTTTAACATCTTCTCCTCATCTCGAAACTAAAATTCAGCATTCCTTGGCGTACGGGGGAAAGGGATCACGTCCCTTATATTCTTCATGCCCGTAACAAACAGCATCAGTCTTTCAAAACCCAGCCCGAAACCGCTATGCGGGGCAGTACCAAATTTGCGTGTCTCCAGGAACCACCACAGTTCCTTTTCGGGTATACCCAGTTCTTTTATCCTGCCCTCCAGCTTATCATATTCTTCCTCCCTCTGTGACCCGCCTATTATTTCCCCTATCAGCGGGAACAGAACATCCAATGCCCTCACTGTCTTGCCGTCATCATTCTGCTTCATATAAAAAGCCTTGATATCCATGGGATAATCAGTCACCATTACCGGCCGTTTGTAATGCTGCTCAACAAGGTATCTCTCATGCTCAGCCTGCAGGTCCTTGCCCCAGCCAACGGGAAATTCCCAGTCCTTACCGGCTTTGGAGAGAACATTAATGGCCTCGGTATAGGTTATCCGGGCATAATCATTTGCGAGCACAAAATTCAGCCTCTCTATCAACCCCTTATCTGTCATAGCATTGAGAAACTCAAGATCATCACCGCAATTATCCAGCACATACCTTATCAGGTATTTTGTTAATTCCTCTGCCAGGTCCATGTTATCATTAATATCATAAAAGGCCATCTCCGGTTCTATCATCCAGAATTCAGCAAGGTGCCTGGGAGTATTCGAGTTTTCTGCCCTGAAGGTCGGGCCAAAGGTGTATATCTCGCCCAGCGAGAGTGCCCCCAGCTCACCTTCAAGCTGGCCTGATACGGTCAGGTTTGTTTCCTTACCGAAAAAATCCCTGCTAAAGTCAACTTTACCATTCCCGTCCTTTGGTGCATCATTCAGGTCAAATGTTGTAACCCTGAACATCTCGCCTGCACCCTCTGCATCTGAACCTGTAATGATTGGTGTGTGCAGGTAATAGAATCCCTTATCATTGAAATATTTATGAACGGCATAGGCCAGGGCATGCCTTATCCTGAATACCGCGCCGAATGTGTTGGTCCTGAACCGCAGGTGTGCTATCTCGCGCAGGAACTCCATCGAGTGGCCCTTTTTCTGCAGGGGATATTTCTCCGGATCGGCAGGTCCGTATATTTCTATCTTCTTTGCCTGTATCTCAAGATGCTGACCCTTGCCTTCTGACCGGACAAGTTTTCCTTCAACGGCCAGGCAGGCTCCCGTTGTTATAAGCTTGAGCTTATCTTCATCAAAGGCCTGCATATCGACTACCACCTGGATATTATGTATAGTCGAACCGTCATTCATGGCAATAAAGGAAACCTGCCTGCTTCCCCTCCTTGTTCTTACCCATCCTTTAACCAGAACATCCCTGCCGGGCTCAGAACTTAATACCTGCTTTATTTTCTCTCTACGCATAAAAATCCTGCTTTTGTCATTTATAAGTTATGACAAAAATAAAAACTAATATTTAATTTAGCATGATTTTTGTAGGTAAACCCCACTCAATTAGCGATAATTTGCCCAACATCCCCCTTGGGGCTGTCTCAAAAGTAATTTTAACCACCCCGCTGATTTATAACACTATAACTTTCTCCTCCTCTTTAGAGGAGGAGTACCCCGAGTACTCGGGGGGAGGTGGTGTACTTTTGGGACAGCCCCATTCCCCGTTCAAAGGGGGAGCCGTTCGCGATAATCAGCATCAACCGTACATGAACTGAGCCTTTGAAGCAAAACTTGCTCTCGGATTCACACAGCATACGGGTATTTTTGAGCTGTTAGCAATGATCTGTTGTTCCTGTGCTCCGAGCATATAATCAGCAACGGTGATATTTTTTGTTGTCATTATCAATATCAGGTCTGCATTAATGCTCTCTGCAAAGGTGATGGTCTGCTGTGCCAGGTGGCCCTTTTTCATCTCATGTATCTCGTACTCGATATTATTCTGTATAAGATATTTAATTGCAAAATTCAGGTTTATATTGGTCTTTTTTAACAGGCTCTTATCAGAGATAACTGTCTTTATGATATGAACTTTAGAGTCAAAATATTTACCCATGAAGATGGTCATCTTGAGTTTTTCCTTATTCTCCGCCCTGAAATCAACAGGGAAAACAATATTCTGGTATTTCTCCATATCCTTTGGCATATCCTGGACCACGATAAAAGGCACCTTTGATCCTACCAGCACCTTCAGAGCCCAGCTTCCCGTTAACTTCTGCATACCTTTCATGCCATGTGTTCCCATAACAACTAGGCTGGCCCCTTCTTCATTCACAAACTCGGCGATAGCTGTAAAGATAGTCCCCGGGATAAGGGCTGTATTTATCTCTATATCATAAAGCTCCATCCCATTATTAGCCACCTTGCCCAGTTTGGCTTCTATCTTTTTATATTCCCCGGTTTTTATTTTTCTCTCGACAATATGAAGCATGTGAATACGGGCATTTATCATCTTGGATATCTTGGCTGCATGTGCAAGTGCACATTCAGCTTTTACTGTAAAATCCCATGGGACAACAATAATTTCCTTTTCCTTTTCCATGATTTATGTAGTATTATATCTAAGGTAAAGTTAAACTCTTTTCGTAAATAATCAAACCATTTCATTCGCTAATGCAGGTTAATTGAACGGTTGATGCTTATTGCCGTTTTTTGGGCACAAGGTATGTGCAGCTCACCGCCACGAATAACGCCACAAGGAATGTCAGCAGGCGTGCCGGGATGCCTTTTTCAACCTTGCGGCTTCCGGTCCTTCCGTTTTGAGAAGGTTTTCTGACAACTCGGTAGCTGACAGGATAAGCAATGAATCAGCCGTTGATATCATGGCTGCTATAGCCCCCGTGATCAGCACCGCTGCGAGAGCAGGCGGGCATCGATATTAAACATTGTATGTAATGTCTTGCCCCCTCCAAGGAATTGTGCCCCCACGTAGAAAAAGAAGAAGAACACTATTGTAAGACTTCCCACTATCTGTACCTGGTGTTCCATAGTCCACCGGTTTTTTAATCCACTAATTTAATCAGATAGGTGAAAAATCACAACGGCGTGTTTTTAAAGTTAAAGAAATTGGAAAATTTGTTTGAACCGTTTGAGCGCCTGCCTGACGGCAGACAGGTTTGAATGTTTGAGCTTTTGATCCGGTTCTGTATGCTTTCAAACCTTTCAAACTTTCAAACATTCAAACCATAATTATATCTCAAGTGAATTTTTAGGTATAACATCCCATCAGTGGTACATACTTTTCTGCTGCTTGTACAGCTTACTGTAAGTACCACCTGCCTTTAGCAGCTCAGTATGCGAGCCCGTTTCAATCACCCCTCCCCTGTCAATCACGATTATCCTGTCGGCAATACTCACGTTGGCCAGCCTGTGACTTATCAGTATGCAGGTGCGTCCTGCTGCCAGTTCACTGAAGCGGGTAAATATCTCATATTCTGCGTTTGCATCCAGTGCACTTGTCGGCTCATCCAGTATGAGTATCTCTGAATCCCTGTACAGGGCACGTGCAAGGGCTATCTTTTGCCACTCACCCCAGCTCAGCTCCCTGCTGTCGTCAAACAACCTTCCTATAACTGTGTCATATTTTCTGGGTAAGCCGTTCAGCAGGTCATGAATCCCAGCCTTTACAGCCGATTGATGCATCCTCTCCTTATCCTTCTCCGAGAATATATCCCCTGCCCTGATATTATCACCTGCGCTGAGATTGTAAAGCATAAAATCCTGGAATACCACTGAGAAGAACCTGCGGTACTTCTCCGGGTCAATATTCCTTATATCATTACCATCTATCAGTATTTTCCCTGCCTGCGGGTCATACAGCCTGCACAGGAGTCTCACCAGTGTTGTTTTGCCTGCACCGTTAGCTCCAACAAGTGCCATCGTTTCCCCTTTATTGATCTTTATATCAATCCCTCTTAATACATCATTACCGGAGGAAGGATACCTGAAATAAAGGTTTTCTATTCTTATATTGCTCCTGAACCTGTCAACATCTATTATTGGCGGCATCACAACTACCTTTTCCTTCAGGTCAAGAAACTCAAATACATCACTTATGAAAAGGCTGTCTTCGTATAATCCCGCCGTGGCGCCCAGTATTTGTTTTATATATGTCATGCCCATCCTGAAAGCCAGCAGGAACATAGCCAGGTCACCCAGGCCAATATCCGAGCTGATGGTATGCATAACAATATAATAAAGGGTTATCATTACGGCAGCAGCCTTGAAGATACCCGAAATCAGTTCAATGAGTGAGCGCTTTCTTACAATGTCCAGCTCCTCCTTCTTCTGTATATCAAAATTCTCACGGAAGAGAGTCGAGAAAAAATCACCCAGTCCGAATAACCGTAGTTCACGCGATGGCCTGTCCCCGGTCAGCAACCAGTTGAAATATGCAGCCTTTCGTGCAACAGGTGTAAGCTCCCTGCGAAAATTATACAGCACGTCTGAATAATATATCCTGAGCCATATTCCCGGTATATTGGCAACAATAAGTATCACTACAAGCCACCAGTTAAGCGTTGCCAGCAATCCGGCCATCAGTACTAAAGAGATACCTGACCTCAGAATCGATACCAGATTGTTTACTATCGATGCAGGCCTGAACGGAGCCTCACGGGAAGCCCTTGTAAGGTGATCATAATAATCAGGGTTCTCGAAATGCTGCAGGTCAAGGGATACAGATTTCTTATGTATCAGCCTGTACATATACGACTCCAGGTTGTAGGCCTGCTTTCTCCTTACCAGGTTACCGAGCGATTGTGCAGCCTCATCAATGAAATATATTATTGCTATGGCCAGTATCATTAACAGTACCATCTTTGTATTGGTGGCACTGACATCACCCGCAGCTACCGTCACAGCATCAATAAGCTTCTTTATATACCATATCAGTGCAAGCGGCATAAAGCTGCTTACCAGTGACAGGAATATATTGGCGGCCGTCCATCCCGGGGCCGAACGCCGCACCAGCTGAAGAGATTTCCTGAACAGACTGATCCTGGATTTCATAACCTGAAGATACAAATTATTTGGCATCCTGAACACAGCAAAGGATCTGCCCACTGGAAGAATGGATTAATGGAATGATGGAATATTGGAACCGAATAAGACGAGTATCCCGAGTACTCGGGATGCGAGTCCTGTGAGCTCGACGAATCTCCGCGTAAGCGGAGTGAGTCAATAATGGGATTTGATTCCTTTATTAATTAATTTGAATAATTTGATATTATCTGGTAACTTGTCATGTACTATTCTCGCTGTATTTGAATAAAACTCGTTTACTATGAATGAAAGAAAAAACCTTAATAGGGGTTATATGAAACTTATTGTATGGCAGGATGCCAGGGATTTGTACAAGCTAACATGGAAAATATTTAAGGACTTCCCATTCGTATTAAAAAAAGTGGCTGCAAATCAAATATCTTCTGTAGATTCTATTCACAGAAATATTGCTGAAGGTTATTGTAGAAAGAGTATTTCTGAGTATTTGAACTTTCTAAATTTTTCTCAGTCTTCACTTGGTGAATCGGTATCAGGAACTAATACATATTATTATTCCGATCTGGTTAAGAAAACCGATTATGAAGAATGGGATTCATTAGCATATAAACTGGAGAATGGACTGAAAAAGTTGATTGAAAGCCTCGAAGTAAAGAAATATACCGGTACTTGGAAAGATAGCCACGTAGTTAAAGAGTCAAATGAGATCTACCAATCTTCCTTCAACCCATAACTAATAATCCATCATTCCATCAATCCATCATTGTCTGCCGAAGCATGGCACGGGTCAAAGACTCGCGCCAGCGAAGGTGGATAATCCATTATTCCATTATTCCATTATTCCA
>CAZNYS010000001.1:8821-12163 GCA_964577305.1 uncultured Rikenellaceae bacterium | reverse complement strand
TCCATTATTCCATTATTCCATTATTCCAATTAGTAATCATGTTCCTATCAATCATCAAATAAGTCTTATCTTTGCAAAAAAAATTTTATGGCTAAGAAGAAAAAGCCGGCAAAGATGATGAAGAAGCTTGCCGGACAGGTAAAAGAAGTATTCCAGGGTGAACCCGGTAAAATATTCAATTATAAACAGGTATCAGCACGCTTGAATATCACCGATACTGTACAGCGCAATCTGGTATCAAAAGTATTGTACGATCTTAAAAGCAAAGGATATATAGAAGAGGTAAATAAAGGACGCTACCGTTCAAGGCAGGCAGGTGCATATATAACAGGAACCGTGGATATGACCCGTATGGGTTACGGATTTATCACCAGTTCCGATATCGAAGAAGATGTATTCGTTTCTAACCGTAACCTTAACACAGCCCTCCATGGCGATAAGGTGAAGGTGAGGCTGATGGTACGCAGGAAAGGCAACAGGCCCGAAGGTGAGGTAATAGAAATTATTGAAAGGGTACGTGAGACATTCGTGGGGACAGTGGAAGTGATGCCCCAATTCTCCTTCCTTATACCCGATAATAAGGGAATGCCATTCGACCTCTTCATCCCCAACGAAAACCTTAACGGTGCAAAACAGGGTATGAAAGCTGTGGCACGTATCACTCACTGGGATAGCCGGCAGAAAAACCCCGTGGCCGAGATAGTGAAGGTGCTGGGCATGCCCGGGGAGCATGAAACAGAGATGCATGCCATACTGGCCGAATTTGAACTGCCCTACGAATTCTCTGCAAAGGTTAAATCAGCTGCTCAGAAAATACCTGTTGAAATAACAGGGGAAGAAATAAGCAGGCGGCGTGATTTCAGGAAAGTACCCACCTTTACCATTGACCCGGTGGATGCAAAAGATTTCGACGACGCCCTCTCATTACGTAAGCTGAAGAACGGTCTGTGGGAAGTGGGCATACATATCGCTGATGTTACCCATTATGTCAAAACGGAAACTATAATCGACAGTGAGGCAGAAAACCGAGGCACATCAGTATATCTGGTCGATCGCGTGGTGCCCATGCTGCCGGAACGATTGTCCAATAATGTGTGCTCCCTCAACCCCGGGAAGGATAAGCTTACCTATTCAACCGTCTTTATAATGGATGACAAAGCCAATGTTACGGAGCAGTGGTTCGGACGTACTATCATCAATTCCGATCAGCGCTTTTCGTACGGGGAGGCTCAGAAAATAATCGACGGGGACGGAGGACCAATGAAGGATATCCTGCTTAAGCTGCATGACATGGCGCAGAAGCTGAGATCACGACGGTTCGACTCGGGAGCTTTCTCTTTTGAACGTACTGAAGTGCAGTTTGCCCTCGATGAAACAGGCTACCCCCTGGGCATACACTTCAGGGAGAGCGGAACGGCCAACCAGCTGATAGAGGAATTTATGCTGCTGGCCAACAGGAGGGTGGCTGAATTTATTGGTGCCAGGAAGGCTGAAAAAACAAAGACCTTCGTCTACAGGGTACATGATAAACCCGATCCTGAAAAGATAGAAAACTTCAGCTCATTCATACACCGTTTTGGCTATAAGCTCGACAATAAGAGCCAGGGTTCG
Organism: uncultured Rikenellaceae bacterium; assembly: GCA_964577305.1. GTDB lineage: Bacteria > Bacteroidota > Bacteroidia > Bacteroidales > VadinHA17 > UBA9300. The sequence goes on along the minus strand of CAZNYS010000001.1, from coordinate 10,552 downwards.
CTGGCACACTCCATAAACAAGCTTATCAAGCAGGTGAATGGCAGGAAAGAACAGAATATTATTGAGACCCTGGCACTGCGGTCGATGGCCAAGGCAGTTTATTCAACCGATAATATCGGACATTACGGGCTGTCCTTCAAACATTATACACACTTCACCTCCCCTATCAGGAGATACCCCGACATGATGGTGCACCGGCTGCTCACGGCATACCTTGATGGTGAATCCTCAAAGGACAGGATGAAATATGAAAAGCTCTGTGAGCATGCCTCCAAAATGGAGCGACTGGCTGTTGAGGCCGAAAGGGCATCAATAAAGTACAAGCAGGTTGAGTTTATGCAGGATAAGCTGGGTGAGGTGTTCGAAGGAGTTATATCAGGAGTAACAGATTGGGGCATTTACGTGGAGATTATCGAGAACCAGTGCGAGGGCATGATTCCCATCCGCGACCTCGATGATGATTTTTACGAGTATGACGAAAAGAACTATTGCATCCGCGGGCGCTACAAGGGAACTGAATATACCCTCGGCAACACCGTCAATGTAACCGTAGTAAAAGCCGACCTCCAGAAAAAACAGCTTGACTACGCCCTTGCGGATAATTAAACTACTCCCTCCGGGGGTGTGTAGCAGGGGGCAGGGAGCAGGGTGTAGAAATGTTTTTATCGTGTTCCCAGATATAACACCTCCCTGTTCCATGCCCCATGCCTCATGCCCCATGCCCCGTGCTATAACGGGGTGTGATCCGGGCTATTACTATTCACCCGTTTCGCGGATTTTTTATACCAATACCACCGGAGGTGGTGAATAATAATAGCCACAGTCACACCTGTGGGTAAGGTATCAACAACCACCCATTGCACCCCTGGAGGGGGTGAATAAATCCCCGGCGCGCGGAGGGGGTTTTTTGTACGGTTTTAATCCCCGGGTGATACCGGGGCTATTATTATTCACCCGCTCCGCGGGTGTTGTTGTGTTGTGGATCCATCCGTACCCCGGGGAGATACCCGGGCTATTACTATTCACCCGCTCAGCGGGTGTTTTCTAACAATACCACCGGAGGTGGTTAATAACAATAGCCACAGTCACACCTGTGGATCAGGAAGCCGACAATAAATACCATCACCGCCGGAGCTGGTGAATAGTGATCATACAAACAGGTATTTCTCATTATATTCCACACCAAACTCCCTGAGGAATCCAATTAATTCCTCCCTGAAACTAATTCTTCTGTGGTGTTCCGCCTGGTTTTCTACATATTTAATCAGTTGTTCTCGAGATTCATATGAATATGTGAATCCACCGTAACCTGCCTGCCATCCGGTGAATCTGATAAATTTACCTTTTGTTTTAAGCATCATATCCTCTGATGCTTTTTTTACATCCCGAACAAGATCGGAAAGTGTAACAGTGCGGTGAAGACTGAAAACAAGGTGGATGTGATTGGAATGACCACCTACAATGTAGGTGAAACATTTCCTGTTTTTCAGTATCCCGGCTATGTACCGGAATAATTCATCCTGGTTGGTCCGGGTAAGGAAAGGGGTACATTTTTTACTTCCAAACACAACCTGGTAAAGGATTTGCGTATAGGTTGACATAATAAATGGTTTAATTAATACAGCGATTAACTCAAAGTTAAGAAATTATTCATCTCCTGCCGGCGCGCGGAGGGGATTTTTTGTACGGTTTTTAATCCCGGGGTGTAACCCGGGCTATTACTATTCACCC
>CAZNYS010000001.1:2898-8721 GCA_964577305.1 uncultured Rikenellaceae bacterium | reverse complement strand
CTCCGCGGGAACAGTGGTGAAGACGAAAACCTTAGCCTTAACCTTAATTTTTCTATCTTTGTTTTAAACCTGACACCCCGATGATCAACTTGCACACAGTCTACTTTCGTTCGCCGCGAATAGTGGCACGCGATACAGGCGATGAATATGTACTGGTACCGGTAACCGACAATATAGCAGACATGAAATCCGTTTATACTCTGAACAGCACCGGTGCTTTTATCTGGAACAGGCTTGACGGCTCAAAAACAGTAAGGGATATTGTCGATGAGGTGGAAAAGGAATTTGATGTGGATAGCAAACAGGCCCTTGACGATGTGCTGGCAATTTTCCACGATATGAAAGAGTACCTTATCATTGTCGAATGACCAACTATTCGCTTAAAATAGCAGACTATAACATTCTTTTTAACGGGATGACCGATGGTATTACCCTCCGCCCGTCACCATCACAGAAGTTATTTATTACAAAGAGCTCAGATTATGACCTTGCCGTAAACGTGTTTACCGGGCCGGTGGTGGTCACGGAAGAAGCATCAGCCGTCTTCAGGGCACCTTATATAGAGGAGATAAACAGTATAAGGGTAAAAAAGAGCGATGAGTTCTGGACAGTGTACCGTCTGGGCGAGTACATCCTCATACGTACCAGTTGCCCCGTTTCAAAGGACTGTAAGGAAGCCTTGCTGGTGATAAGGCCCGAAGAAAAAAGCTGGGATATCATTATCGATTCCTCAACTGGCACTGCCGATCCCATGTGCTACCCCATTGACGGGCTGCTGTTATACTATCTCACGGCATTGAATGATGATATCTTTATCCATGGATCAGGAATAAGCCATAAGGGGAAAGGCTACCTCTTCACGGGCAGGTCGGGAAAGGGAAAATCAACCATTGCAGGTATTTTCAGGAACAGCGGATCAGAGGTGGTGCATGACGACAGGCTTATACTGAGGCTGAAAAACAATAAGGTATTTATGTATAACACCCCGGTATACGAGGGTGACAGGTTCAGGAAAGCCGAACTGTCGTCAATATATATTATTGACCATGGCGACCAGAATTTCACAACCCGTCCGGGTCATACAGATGCTGTAACAGCCATTATGGCAAACTGCATACAGCACCACTGGGACACCGGGTTGATAGCTAAGCTGACGGGAGCCATATTGAAAATGATAAACCTTGTAAACGTAAAAACACTTCAATTTGTGCCCGACAGCACAATTGTGTCATTTATTGAAAACGATGAACACTGAAGAAGACCAGAGAAAAGTACTGCGCGACCTGGCAGATGAGCTGCTCGACAGGGGGACATCCATACGCATCACAGCATCGGGTTACAGCATGTACCCGGCCATCAAACCGGGCAATACCATCATAATAAAACCCATGCCCCCGGATGAGCTGAAGTGCGGAATGATAATAGCATGGAAAAGGGAAAACGACCTGGTGGTGCACCGGCTGGTTCTGGCCTACGAATCAGATGAAAAAAGATACTATATCACCCGCGGCGACAGCTGCAGGTCATCAGACAAACCGGTAACACTGGACATGATAGCAGGGCGCGTGGAAGCGATATACAAAGGGCACCGGCTTGTGCGGCCTGTGAAAATACATCCTATTTCTGAGAGGAGGTACCGATTGAACAGGGTTATAACAATCTTGCTGCATTATTTGAATAAGTTGACATAAGACCGTTTGAGTGTTTGAGTGTTTGAATGTTTGATGTGTGCAGGTACAAAAAACAAACGCTCAAACGATCAAACCGATCAAACCGGTCAGATTTTCCTGCCCTCCTCCAGTTCGCATTTTTTTCGTATCTTCCTTGGTGAATTCAAAAATTCTTCATAAAATTGCATTTCGAGTTGAGCATTCCTTCCTTACAGAGGGTGTTTGATTCTTATTCAGAAGGGTGGAGAGACCAGGCTCCATGAAACCCTGGCAACCAAACCATGAGGTAAAAGGTGCCAATACCTGGATTCCTGAAAGAAACAGGAATGATAATAAGAACATAAGCACTTTTCACTATGAAAAGAGAACTAAACAGACCCATCCCGCCTATGTGCATGCAATGATTCTCAGTGCTCTCTGAGAATTAATACGGTCATCAGATGGTACGATTTTTCTGTACCCATCCCACTTTATTATTCATTTTCTAATCACTAAAAAAGTTTATCATGAACTTTGAAACACTACAGGTGCATGCAGGGCATACACCGGATACAGATACAAAATCAAGGGCTGTGCCTGTTTACCAGACAACATCATATGTATTCGACTCGGCGGAACATGCTGCTAACCTTTTTGCGTTAAACGAGCCCGGAAATATCTATACACGGATAAATAATCCCACTACAGATGTATTCGAGAAACGGGTAGCTGCCCTGGAGGGAGGAATAGCCTCACTGGCAGTATCCTCAGGACATGCTGCTCAGTTCATTGCCCTGACAACCATAATGAACAGGGGTGATAATTTTATCAGTTCACCCTTCCTTTACGGGGGCAGTTATAACCAGTTCAAGGTTACATTTGCCAATATTGGTCTGGAAGTAAAGTTCGCTCAAAATCTGAACCCTTCATCCTTTGAGGAGCTGATTAATGAGAGGACCAAAGCTATATATGTTGAAACAATAGGAAACCCGGGGTTCAATATCCCTGATATCGAAAAGCTTGCCGGGACAGCACATACACATGGTATCCCACTAATAGTGGATAATACCTTTGCTGCCTGTGGTTACCTTTGCAGACCAATAGAATACGGGGCAGATATTGTTGTTGAATCAGCCACCAAATGGATAGGGGGACACGGAACCAGCATCGGCGGTGTTATCACCGATTCAGGCAATTTCGACTGGGATAACGGGCGCTTTGGCAATCTGAGTGAGCCCTCGCCGGGGTATCACGGACTGGTTTATACCGATAATTTCGGCAAGTCATCACCGCGCGGAAATATTGCTTTCATTATCAGGGCACGGGTTGAAGGACTGAGGGATTTTGGTCCGTCAATAAGTCCTTTTAATTCATTCCTGCTCCTGCAGGGTCTCGAAACACTATCGCTCAGAATGGAACGACACACCAGTAATGCTCTTGAACTTGCCAGATGGCTCGAAAAACACCCTGCTGTGGAAAAGGTTAATTACCCCGGGCTTGAGAATAGCCCACACCATGAGCTGGCACTGAAATACCTGAAGAACGGCTTCGGTGGAGTGCTTAGCTTTATCCTTGCTGATAAGGTAAATGCATCCGGACTGGTTAATAGATTTAATCTTGTAAGCCACCTTGCTAACGTAGGTGATGCTAAATCCCTGATCATTCAACCATCTGCCACCACTCACGCACAGCTCAGTGATAATGAACAGAAAGCGGCAGGTATACATCCGGGTTTGTTCAGGGTATCAGTGGGAATTGAACATATCAGTGATATAATAGCCGATTTTGATCAGGCATTAAAATTTATAATCTGATAAGGATGAAAAAATACAGGTATAACAATAAGTTTATAACAGAAACAGGAGAGACCTTTTCGTATCTGGATATAGCCTATCATACGTGGGGCGAACTTAATGAAGAACGTGATAATGTTATCTGGGTATGTCATGCCTTTACCGCCAATTCGGATGTTGCTGAATGGTGGCCGGGAATGGTTGGTAAAGGACTGATGCTGGATCCTTCCGATTATTTTATCATCTGTGCCAATGTTATAGGATCATGTTATGGCAGCACAGGTCCACTGGATATAAATCCTGCAACAGGCAAACCATGGCTCTCGGATTTTCCCATGATTACCAACCGAGACCATGTAAGAGCCCATGAAATCCTGAGAGAATACCTTGGAATTAATAGTATCCATACGGTGATAGGATCGTCCATCGGCGCCCACCAGGCATTGGAATATAGTATCATGTTTCCCGGTATTATTGAAAAACTGGTCTTTATCGCATCCAATGCGTTACAATCGCCCTGGGCAATTGCATTTAACGAATCGCAGCGATTGGCAATTGAAGCTGATCCTGAATTCTTTGGCGATGATCCTGAAGGAGGCAGCCGGGGTCTCCGGGCAGCGAGATCAATAGCACTGCTCAGTTACCGGAATCAGCAGGCATACAATAAAACCCAGGCAGAAGAGACCGATGACAAACTAGACGGATTCAGAGCATCATCTTATCAGGATTACCAGGGAGATAAACTAGTCCATCGTTTCAATGCATGGTCATATTACACACTTACTCAGCTATCTGATAGCCATAATGTCGGCCGTGGCAGAGGAGGTGTTATAAAAGCCCTGCGAAGCATCAGAGCCCAAACCCTGTGCATAGGCATCAGCTCGGATATCCTCTTCCCCGTCAAAGAGCAGAAATTTGTGGCAGAGCATATCCCGGATGCTTGTTACGAAGAGATTGACTCCCTCTACGGCCATGATGGATTTCTTCTCGAAACAGAACAGCTAACAAGGTTAATCAAGGATTTTTTATCAACTCCCCTATCCCCTGCTTTAAAAAGGCATGCGGTCAGCCTGCCGAAGGGAGGGGCGGTTATTCATAATTCTTAAACACACAACAATGAACAATAAAAAAATCAGGATAGGGCTCTTCGGCTATGGCTGTGTAGGCCAGGGACTCCACGATGTACTCAACAACTCAAAAGGATTCAAAGCCGATATTATTAAGATATGTGTTAAGGACAGGGCTAAACCGAGAAGGATAGATATGTCGCATTTCACATTTGATAAAAACGATATACTGAACGACCCGGAGATAGACCTTGTTGTTGAATTGATTGATGATGCAGAAGAGGCATACAATATCGTAACCACAGCCATGAAAAAAGGCAAGAATGTGGTAACCGCCAATAAGCGCATGTTAAGCTGTAACCTGAAAGAGCTTGTCGAGTTGCAGCAGGAATATGGAGTATCATTACTGTATGAGGCATCAGCATGTGCCAGTATCCCCATTATCAGGAACCTCGAGGAATATTATGACAATGAACTGCTTAACTCACTACGGGGTATCTTTAACGGATCCACCAATTATATCCTTACGGAGATGTATAATAATGGAGCTGACTTCGACGAAGTGCTCAGGAAAGCCCGGGAAAAAGGATTTGTTGAAACAGATCCGACGCTTGACATAGACGGCTGGGATGCGAAGTATAAGCTTAATATCATTACCCTTCATGCTTATGGTTTGCTTATGGATCCCGGTGAGGTATTCAACTATGGCATCCGGCAGGTGAACCGCTTCGATATCAAATACGCCCGCGAAAAGGGATATAAGATCAAGCTTGTGCCATATGTGGGCAAAACAGACGACAACACGATAACCAGTTATGTGCTACCCCGATTCATATCAAGGGATAAATACCTGTATGGTGTCGATAACGAATACAATGGAGTTATCGCTGAGGCTGCCTTTGCCGACAGGCAGTTCTTCTATGGCAAAGGCGCGGGAGGGCATGCAACCGGCTGCGCTGTATTGTCTGATATATCGGCTAATTCATACAACTATAAATATGAATATAAGAAGCGAGAACAACGGGTCGTGACAAGATATACCCGCAACACTGAGCTCGAAATATATTTCAGGTACAGGGATGATAATGACATGAAAAAGCTCCGGTTCAATGAAATAACCGAAAGCTTTGTAGGTAAAGAGTATAAATATGTCATCGGTACCGTCAACCTGGAAAGACTATACGATCTACGCGAAGAGTTACCAGACATCAATGGTTTTATAGTAGTTATATGAACAATGACCCTGTGTATCTCAAGATCCATGCCTCAGTTAACATTAGTTCGCATCAATTTCGCATAGGGTTGACTGACCCC
>CAZNYS010000001.1:0-2798 GCA_964577305.1 uncultured Rikenellaceae bacterium | reverse complement strand
TCCACCAATACCTTCAATGCCAATGCAATATCAATGGCCGACTACAAAATGGAGGACCTGGTGTACGAGATCAATAAAGCATCGGTTCAGCTGGCAAGGGAGGCTGTGGAGGAGCAGGGAGCAGGGCGCAGGGAGCAGGGGGCCCGGGGCACGGAGCACAGGGTGTGGGTGGCCGGGTCGATGGGACCCACCAACAAGACAGCGTCGATGTCGGCCGAGGTGTCTGATCCATCTGCCCGTTCGGTTACTTTTGATGGGCTGAAAGAAGCATACGCGGAACAGGCGCGGGGGCTAATTGACGGGGGTGCCGACCTGCTGCTTATAGAAACTGTTTTTGATACCCTCAATGCCAAGGCAGCCCTTTTTGCCCTGGACGAGATCTTTGAAGAAAAAAAGATATCCCTTCCCGTGATGCTTTCGGGAACCATCACCGACACCGGCGGCAGGATGCTCACGGGGCAGACCATCGGCGCCTTTCTTGTATCGGTATCCCATTTCCCGCTGTTCAGCATAGGCCTGAACTGCTCGTTCGGTGCAGAAAACCTGCTTCCCTTTGCCAGGGAGCTGGCAGCCAAAGCACCATACCCGTTATCGGTGCATCCCAATGCCGGATTGCCAAACCAGTTTGGAGGATATGACCAGTCGGCCGAAGAGATGGCTGACCTGATGAAGGAATACCTTGACGAAGGGCTTGTCAATATTATAGGTGGGTGCTGCGGCACCACGGAAGAGCATATCCGGCGGCTGACATCCCTTTGTAAGGAGTACAGCCCCCGGCAGATACCCTCCGCGACAAAGACCACCAGCCTTTCAGGGCTTGAACCATTGCATGTCACATCAGAAATAAACTTCGTTAATATAGGGGAAAGGACAAATGTGGCAGGATCAAAAAAGTTTGCACGCCTGGTGAAGGAGGGAAAATATGATGAGGCGGTGATGGTGGCGCGCGACCAGGTGGAGAACGGTGCCCAGGCTATTGATATTTGTATGGATGAAGCCCTGCTGGATGCCGAAAAGGCGATGGTGACTTTCATAAACCACGTGCTGGCCGACCCGGATATAGCGAGGGTGCCCCTGATGATTGATTCTTCAAAATGGAGCGTGATAGAGGCCGGGCTGAAATGTACACCGGGAAAATCAATAGTGAACTCGATAAGCCTCAAGGAAGGGGAAAAGGAATTCCTGGAACATGCGCGCATACTGCGCAAATACGGCGCGGCCATGGTGGTGATGCTCTTTGATGACAGAGGACAGGCCGATACGTACGAGAGGAAGATTGAAGTGGCCGGGCGGTCGTATAAGCTGCTGACGGAAAAAGCCGGGGTGGACCCGTACGATATAATTATTGACCCCAACGTGCTGGCTATAGCTACGGGGATAGATGAACATAATAACTATGCCGTTGATTTTATCAGGTCGGCAGCATGGATAAAGGACAACCTGCCCGGGGTCAAGGTGAGCGGCGGGGTGAGTAACCTGTCGTTCTCGTTCAGGGGTAATAACACCGTGCGCGAAGCCATGCACTCGGTATTCCTTTACCATGCCATCAAGGCTGGTATGGACATGGGCATCGTTAACCCGGGCATGCTCCAGGTGTACAGCGAGATACCGCCTGACCTGCTTGAGTTGACGGAGGATGTGGTGCTGAACAGGAGAAAGGATGCCACGGAGAGGCTGGTAGCTTTTGCCGGGAAGGTGAAAGATGAGGTGGCCGGTGAGGCCAGGGCAGAAGCGTGGAGGGAACAGCCGGTGCTGGAGAGGATCAGGCATGCGATGATAAAAGGCATCGACAGCCATATAGTTGATGATGTTGAGGAAGCACGGAAAAGGTTCGACCGGGCCCTGCAGGTGATAGAAGGTCCGCTGATGGATGCCATGAACGAGGTGGGCGACCTGTTCGGATCGGGGAAGATGTTCCTCCCGCAGGTGGTGAGGAGCGCCAGGGTAATGAAAAAAGCAGTGGCATGGCTTACCCCTTTTATCGAGGAAGAAAACGCGGCGGGAAGCAGGAGCACGGCAGGCAAGGTGCTGCTGGCCACGGTGAAGGGTGATGTGCACGATATAGGAAAAAATATCGTGGGCGTGGTGATGGCATGCAATAATTACGAGATAACAGACCTGGGGGTGATGACCCCGGCAGAGAAGATCATCGACAGGGCGGTGGAAGAAAAAGCCGACTTCATAGGGCTGAGCGGACTGATAACACCATCGCTGGAAGAAATGGTTAATGTGGCTGCGGAGATGCAGCGTCGCGGACTGCAGATACCGCTGCTGATAGGAGGGGCAACAACATCAGAGATACATACGGCCGTGAAGATAGCACCCGTGTATAAGTATCCCGTGGTGTACGTAAAAGACGCCTCGCGGTCGGCCTCGGTGCTTCAGAAACTGGGCATGCGCGGTAAGGATGACTCCTGGGTGCGGGAAGTGAACAGTAAGTACAGCGGGATACGGGATGAATTCCTTAAAAAGAAAAGTGCCCGTGTGCTGGCAGGGATAGAAGAGGCCCGTGCCAACAGGGCTGTGATCGACTGGAAAAATACTTTTGTGCCTGCGCCTGCAAGGCCCGGGCTGCACATATTCGACAACTACGACCTGAAAAAGATAGCTGAATACATTGACTGGACATTTTTCTTCTTTGCGTGGAAGATCAACGGTAAGTACCCGGCGGTGTTTGACGACCCGGTGAAAGGCGAGGAAGCACGCAGACTGTATGACGATGCCCGGTATTACCTGGACGAGATAATCGACAGGCAGATTATCAGGGCGCGCGCCGTGGTGGGGATTTACCCTGCTTT